>WHTH01000057.1 GCA_009377865.1 Pseudonocardiaceae bacterium
GCGATGAGGTCGTCGAACGCCAGATGCGCGACCGTGTACCGGGAGCGGTCGCCCTGCCGCATGAGCCCCTCGGTGTTGCGCCGGTAGTGGTCGTGATCCCGGTGGAGCTCGCCCACCTCCGGCCAGCGCTCGACGACCTTGGCGAACTCCTGTGCCGGCCAGTAGATCGAGTAGTGCCCAGAACGCGGGGAGTCCTGCGCGGTCGCTGCCGCCCACTGCTCGAGCGTATCGACGAACTCCTGGCGGCGGGACTCCACCAACTCGTCCCACCGGTCCACGGGTTCGCCGAGCGTCTGACGGACGCGGCGTCGGCCGGCCAGCAACGGCGGGCGGGGACGCCACTCGGTCAGTCGAGGGAGTCGACACGGACATCGGCGGCGAGGTAGACGGACCGTGCGCGATCATCGAGGGTCACCAGCGCGGCCCCGGCACGGGCCGCGATCCGGGCGATGAGGGCATCGTAGACAGCCCCACCCGACCGCCCGGAGCGCTGCACCACCTCCATGGCCTCCTCGTAGGCCTCGACCGGCTGGTCCAGTGGCGCATGGCGCGCCTGCAGGTCACGCAGCGCCTCGCGTACCCGTGGGACGGGGCTGCGATACGGGGGTTGCATCGCGGTCAGCACTGCGAAGGTCTCCGCCAAGGTGTGTGAAATGAGGCAGTCGAGCCGCTCGATGGCCGTCAGCGCCACCTCGTGATTTTCGTGCCAGGTCGCCAGGCCGGCGACGAGGACGCTCGAGTCAGCGGTCCGCACGAAAGCCCCGAGTCTCGTCGAGCACGTCCCGGACCGTGTTGCCGGACATCCTGGGCAGTTCGTGCTCGGGCCGGAGCACCAGGACACCGCTGGCGGTGCGCTCGGTGTGCATCGGGGTCGCCGCCGCGCTGAGTTCGAGCTTGTCGTCGAGTTCGGTGAGTTCGACCTCCCCGCCGCCATCCACGCCGAGCCGCCGCCGCAGCTGCAGGGGGATCACCAGCCGCCCGGCTGCATCGATCTTCACGCGCATGGCTTGAGTCTACCATCGCAAATGCCATCCACGCTGCCACCGGAGACACCAGTCAGAGCTTCGATCGCGCAACGACTCTCCGGCGGGAGGTGACCATCTAGATTGGGCGGCGTGAGCGCCACGGAAGAGACTGGGGGCCTGTTCCACCAACTGGTCGGCGATCTCGACTACTCGATGTTCGTCGTCACGACCGCGGCGGGCGGCGAGCGGGCCGGCCGCCTGGTCGGGTTCGCCAGCCAGACCACCATCGATCCGCCGCACTTCCTGGTGTGCCTGTCCCGGCATCCGGCGTGACCGATGTGCAGGGTCGAGCATCGAGGCAGGGGAGATCATGACCGAGCCGGTGCGACTTCGGCGGCTGCTGCCCGGGCCCGGGACGCTGACCGCCGCCGAGGCGCTCGAGGGCATCGCGCTGGGCGATCACGCCCCGGCCGACCGTCCCTATCTCGTGCTGAACATGGTCTCGAGCGTCGACGGGGCGGCGACGATCGGCGAGCGCACCGAGCCGATGAGCGACCGGGCCGACCGGCAGCTGTTCCACCAGCTGCGGGCGCAGGTCGATGCCGTGATGGTGGGGGCGGGCACGGTGCGCGCCGAGCGCTACGGGCGGTTGGTGCGCGATGCGGGGCGCCGGCAGCAACGGGTTGACCGCGGCCTGGCTGCCGACCCGCTCGCGGTCGTGGTCAGCGCCAGTCTGGACCTGTCCCCGGAGCTGCCGCTACTGGCCGATCCGCACTCCCGGGTGGTCGTCGTGACCGCCGGCGACGCCGAACTCGACGGCTGCGCGGCCGACGTCAGCTACCTGCGTCCCCCGGACGGGCGGGGGCTCGACCTCGCCGGTGCCCTGCAGCGGCTGCGGGCCGAGTACGGGGTGCGCTCGGTGCTGTGTGAGGGCGGGCCTCGGCTCAATGCGTCACTGCTGCCCGCCGGCCTGGTGGACGAGCTGTTCTGGTCGGTCGCGCCCAAGCTCGCCGGCAGCGCGGGCTCGCTGACGATCGTCGACCGCGCGCCGCTGCCCGCGGCGGTCGACCTCGACCTCATCTGGTTGCTGGAGTCCGACGGCCAGCTGTTCGCGCGCTACGCCGTGCGGTACTGACCGATCCTCGACCAGCCGTCGACCTCGGCCGGTGGGCGCGGCGGTGGGCCGACGTACTCCGCCGACGGGCGTACCAGCCGCCCGGTGTTCTTCTGCTCCATGACGTGCGCGGACCAGCCTGCGGTCCGCGCACAGGTGAACATCGCCGGCATCATGTGCGACGGCACCTGCGCGAAGTCCAGTACCACCGCGGCCCAGAACTCCACGTTGGTCTGGATCGCCCGGTCGGGTCGGTGTGCCCGCAGCTCGGCCAGCGCGGCCTGCTCGAGCGCGGCGGCCGCCTCGAAACGAGGTGCGTCGAGTTCCTGGCAGGTCCGCCGCAGCACCCGTGCCCGGGGGTCCTCGGCGCGGTAGATCCGGTGGCCGAAGCCCATCAGACGCTCGCCGCGGTCGAGCACGCCGCGCACCACCCCGGCGGCGTCGCCGGTCTGCTCCGTCTCGTCGAGCATCGGCACCACCCGGGCGGGCGCCCCGCCGTGCAGTGGTCCGGACATCGCGCCGATCGCCCCGGACATGCAGGCGGCCACGTCCGCCCCGGTGGAGGCGATCACGCGCGCGGTGAACGTCGAGGCGTTCATGCCGTGCTCGGCGGCCGAGACCCAGTAGGCGTCGACGGCCTTGACGTGGGCCGGGTCGGGCTCGCCGCGCCAGCGGGTCATGAACCGCTCGGTGATGGTGGTGCACTGGTCGATTCGGCTCTGCGGTATCGCGGGCTGGTGGATGCCACGTGCCGACTGCGCCACGTAGGACAGCGCCATCACCGAGGCGCGCGCCAGCTCCGCGCGAGCCTCGGCAACGGAGGTGTCGAGCAGCGGGCGATACCCCCAGATCGGCGCCAGCATGGCCAGCGCGGCCTGCACGTCGACCCGGACGTCGCCGGTGTGTACAGGCAGCGGAAACGGCTCCGCGGGAGGCAGACCGTCCCCGAAGCGGCCGTCGACCAGCAGCGCCCACACGTTGCCGAAGGTGACCGCGCCGGCCAGGTCCTCGATGTCGACACCCCGGTAGCGCAGCGCACCACCGTCCTTGTCCGGCTCGGCGATCTCGGTGCGGAACGCGGTTACACCCTCGAGCCCCGGCTTGAAATCGCTGGCCCCGAAATCGCTGGCGGAGCGTGGCTCCGTCGCGCTTCCCGACTCGACGGTGTTCGAAGCGGTCACGCCGGCCTCCTTGCAGCTACGATCCGTGTGGTGCGCGCGGTGGCCGGTGCCCGGCGGGCGGGCACCGGTGCGGCGCCGCGCGGCTGGCGCAACCCTGCACCCCCATGACCACATCCGGCAATGTGAGCTGGCGGTGTGCTCTACCACCTGGCGCCGCTCGGGGGTGTGACCCGGCGCGTCGAACACGTACGTTGCGGTGGTCGGGCATCGGTGAGAGTGGTGATGTGGCGTGGCTGATGGGCGGGGGGATCGCGCCACCGGGCTGGCCGGGATGCGGGTGTCCTACGCGGCCCCACAGCTCGACGAGGCGGCGCTGGCGGCGACGTGGCACGAGCAGCTGGCGACCTGGCTGGCCGACGCGGTCGCAGCCGAGCTGGCCGAACCCAACGCGATGGTGCTCGCGACCGCCGACGCCGACGGGTTCCCGAGCTCGCGCACCGTGCTGGCCAAGGTGCTCGACGAGCTCGGTGTCGTGTTCTTCACAAACTTCACCTCCGCGAAGATGCACGCGCTCAAGGCGAGCCGGTACGCATCGGCGACCTTCCCCTGGCTTGCGCTGCAGCGGCAGGCCCACCTGCGGGGACCGATCGAGATGGTTTCTGTCGCGGAGGCCAGGCAGTACTGGGACACCCGCCCCCGCGGCGCGCAGCTGGGTGCCTGGGCGTCGGCGCAGTCCAGCGTGATACGCAGCCGGCGCGCGCTCGACGTCGCGCTCGACCACGCCGCGAAGCGCTTCGCCGCAGCGGAGCGGGTGCCGCTGCCACCGCACTGGGGCGGGGTTCGGATCCGGCCGGAGACGGTGGAGTTCTGGCAGGGCAGACCCAACCGGATGCACGATCGGCTGCGCTTCACGCTCGACGTCGACGGCGAGTGGACAGTGCAGCGGTTGGCTCCGTGAGCGGTTGCCCCAGCACCGGTGACCACTCACGACCCGGGCGGGTGGTCGTCGGGGGAGAGGCGCTGGTCGATCTGGTGCCGACAGCGGACGGAACCCTCGCGCCACGACTCGGCGGTGGGCCGTTCAACGTCGCGGTGACGCTGGGGCGGCTGGGAGTCCCGTCGACGTTCCTGTCCCGGGTGTCCACCGACGGGTTCGGCGAGCAACTGCTGGTCCGGCTGCGCGGCTCCGGCGTCGACGCCTCGCTGGTGCAGCGGGGCCCGCAGCCCACGACGTTGGCCGTGGTCGGGCTGGCACCGGACGGCTCGGCCCGGTACAGCTTCTACACCGAGGGCACCGCCGACCGGCTGGTCGCCGATCCCGGTCCGCTGCCCGCCGATGTCGCGGCGGTCTGCCTGGGCACGCTGTCGCTGGTGCTCGAACCGGGTGCCTCGGTCTACGAGGCGGTACTGCACCGCGAAGCCGCGGCGGGCCGCCTGACGGTGCTCGACCCGAACGTGCGTGCGGAGCTGATCGCCGACCCTGCCGGCTATCGCAACCGGTTCCGCTGCTTGCTGCCCTCGGTGGGGCTGCTCAAGCTGTCGGTGGCCGACGCCGAATGGCTCGGTGGCGAGGTGACGAACTGGTTGGCCGCCGGCACTGCAGCGGTGGTGCTCACCTCGGGGACCGAGGGTCTGGTAGTGCGGACGGCGACCCAGCACGTACGCGTGCCGGCGCCGAGGACGCCGGTCGCGGACACCATCGGTGCGGGCGACACCGTGGCTGGGGCGCTGCTGGCCTGGTTGCACGGCGCGGGGGCACTGTCCCGCGACGCCGTCACCGCGCTGGATGCACCGGCGTGGAGCGCGGCGCTGGAGTTCGCCGCCCGGGCCGCCGCGGTGACGGTCTCGCGGCCCGGAGCCGATCCACCGTGGCGGGTGGAGCTGTGACCCGGTCCTGCCCACCTTGTCCGATGCTGCGGGCGGCACCGGCAGCGGACTAGCGTGGGGGTGTGACGGGGTCCGATCCGAGAGGGGACTCGATGCCTGACGCGACCGCGTCCGGAGCAGGGGTACGGCCGGTCGACACGAACGGTCATTCGGCGACACTGCAGTACCCGGGCGGCGAGTACCCGATGTCGGTCGCGCCGGCCAGTGCGGGTGCCGACGGGGTCGAACTGGGCAAGCTGCTGGCCAGCACCGGCCTGGTCACGCTGGATCCGGGCTTCGTCAACACCGCGCACTGCTCGTCGCAGATCACCTACATCGACGGTGATGCTGGGGTGCTGCTCTACCGCGGGTACCCGATCGAGGAATTGGCCGAGCGGTCCACCTTCCTCGAGGTCAGCTACCTGCTGATCTACGGCGAGCTGCCCACCCGCGCGCAGCTGGAGGACTTCACCGACCGGATCCAGCGCCACACCCTGCTGCACGAGGACCTCAAGCGATTCTTCGAGGGCTTTCCCCGCGACGCCCACCCGATGCCGGTGCTGTCCAGCGCGGTCTCGGCGCTGTCGACGTTCTACCAGGACAGTCTCAGCCCGTTCGACGAGCCGAACGTGGACCTCTCGACGCTGCGGCTGCTGGCCAAGTTGCCGACGATCGCGGCCTATGCCTACAAGAAGTCGGTGGGCCAGCCGTTCCTCTACCCGGATAACTCGCTGGGTCTGGTGCAGAACTTCCTGCGGATGACGTTCGGGCTGCCCGCCGAGCCCTACTTCGCGGACCCCGCGCTGGCCGACGCGCTCGACGTGCTGTTCATCCTGCACGCGGACCACGAGCAGAACTGCTCGACGTCGACCGTCCGGATGGTCGGCTCCTCGCAGGCCAACCTGTTCGCCTCGGTCTCGGCCGGCATCAACGCGCTGTTCGGGCCGCTGCACGGCGGGGCCAACGCGGCGGTGCTGGACATGCTGGAGGGCATCCGTACCGACTCAGGTGACGTCGACACGTTCGTCCGACGCGTCAAGGACCGCGCGGACAACGTCAAGCTGATGGGTTTCGGGCACCGGGTCTACAAGAACTACGACCCGCGCGCGAAGATCGTCAAGAAGACGGCGGACGACATCCTGGGCAAGCTCGGCGTCGATGATCCGCTGCTCGAGATCGCCATGACGCTGGAGGAGAAGGCGCTGTCGGACGACTACTTCATCGAGCGCAAGCTCTACCCCAACGTCGACTTCTATACCGGGTTGATCTACCGGGCGATGGGTTTTCCCACGAAGATGTTCACCGTGCTCTTCGCGCTCGGGCGGCTGCCCGGCTGGATCGCGCACTGGCGCGAGATGATCAATGATCCGGCCACCAAGATCGGTCGCCCGCGGCAGGTCTACACCGGCCCGACCGCGCGCGAGTACGCGCCGATCGAGTCCCGCTGATCCCTTCGATCGCTTGCCGTGAAGGGCACCTTCACCGCGTCCGACGCCGTGCGGGTGCCCTTCACGGCGTCGGCGTGCACGACCCCCGGGTTTTCGAGTAACCGGCCGAAGACATACAGTGATCTGCATGCGTATAGGTTTCCGCTACCTGCCGATCGCCGCGTGTGCACTCGCCGGCGCTGCCCTGACCTCGTGTGGATCGCCGGGGGAGGCCAGTGGCACGCTCGCGCCACCCGCCGAGGCCGACGACGCCTACACCTACGACACCACCGCCGCACCACCCGGTGCCGAGCTCACCGTCGAAACCCCGCCGATCGACAGCGGGACACAGACCGAGCTGACCGCGTCGGGCCTGCAGCCGAACCGCGCGTACGGGGCGCACGCGCACGTCCGGCAGTGCGGCGATTCCGGCGATGCGGCCGGGCCGCACTTCCAGAACGAGCGCGATCCCGTGAGCCCGTCGGTCGATCCGGCGTATGCCAACTCGACCAACGAGATCTGGCTCGACTTCACCACCGACGCGCAGGGGTCGGGCAGCGCCATCTCGCAGGTCCCGTTCCAGTTCGGCGACCGTGTCCCGGCCTCGGTGGTGCTACACGAGGAGACCACCGCCAGCTTCCCGGGTGAGGCCGGTGAGGCGGGCGACCGGATCGCTTGCCTCAATGTGGAGTTCGTTCCGGAGTAGGTTGAGCCCGTTTCGGGAACCATTATGGGGCCGACGGCAGCAGTGATCGGCCCGACCGCGAAACGTTTCACTACCAGTCACCGATAGTGGTATCGACCGAGTGAATAACTCTCGGCCGTATGTCACCGGATCCGAGGGTGGCAACGAGGATCGTCCTTCGGAGGATCCGATGCGTGGTAGTGACGTCGAACGGGGTCAGATGTGGCGCGGCCGGGTCCGGGGCGCCGCCCTCGCGCTGCTGACGGTGATAAGCACCATGGTGATGGTGTCCCCGGAGGGGCGCGCGCAGCAGGGTCCGGCGTTGCCGGGCGGGTTCGTACTCAGCAGTATGCCCA
Organism: Pseudonocardiaceae bacterium; assembly: GCA_009377865.1. GTDB lineage: Bacteria > Actinomycetota > Actinomycetes > Mycobacteriales > Pseudonocardiaceae > WHSY01. The sequence goes on from WHTH01000057.1 coordinate 7,535, forward strand.
GTGGCCAGGCTCCGGGCGACCTGACCGACTTCGACTACCTGCCCGACGGCAACATGATCACCACCGGCAAGGGCGGCACGGTCGCCTGGGTCTCGACGACCGGCTCGGTGCGCGCGCTGGGCACCCTGCCGGTGACCACTGTCCAGGACCTGGGACTGGTCGGGGTGGCGGTCGCCCCCGACTACGAGACGAGCAGGGCGATCTACGTCGCCAGGGCTCTACCCGGGTCGCACAACAACTGGCCGCTGCGGCTGAGCCGCTTCACCGTCACCGGGTCGCCGCCCGACGGGCTCACTGCGGAGCGGACGCTGCTGCAGACCACCGCGACGGCCGACGTGCACGCGATGACCGGGATCGAGGCCGCTGACGACGGCACGCTGTGGGTCTCGGTCGGCGACGCTGCGGACTTCCGCTTCGACGACCCGAAGGCGCTGCGCGCGCTGGACGTCAAGGATCCCCGCGGCAAGGTGCTGCACCTGCGGGCGGACGGCACGGGCGTGCCGACCAACCCGTTCTACGACGCGGCCAACCCCGGCTCCACCCGCAGCAAGGTCTACGCCAGCGGATTCCGCAGCCCGTTCCGGCTGTCGCTCCACCCGGCCAGCGGCGCGCCGATTCTCGGCGATGTCGGCTACAACAACTGGGAGGAGGTCGACCTTCTCCGGCCCGGCGCGAGCTACGGCTGGCCTTGCTGGGAAGCCGACATCCGCACCCCCGGCTACCGCGACATGCCGGGCTGCACGGGGGTCGGCAATTCCGCCCCGATCTGGGCCTACCACCATGACAGCGGCAACGGGTCGAGCGTCACCGGCGGCGTCGTCTACACCGGCGAAACCTACCCGGCCGCCTACCGGGGCGCGTACTTCTTCGGCGACTACACCTCCTCGAAGATCTGGACGATGATGATCGGGCCCGACGGGTCGCTGCTCCGCGCGCCCGAGCCCGGTGCCTTCGGCCGCGGCGTGGGCGGGCCGGTCAGCTTCGACACCGGGCCCAAGGGCGACATCGTCTACGCGGACATCTTCGACGGCAGGATCAAGCGGCTCAGCTACGTCGACGGCAACCGGGCACCGACGGCCATCGCCACCACCGAGACCGATGCGGCGACCCGGACGGTGAGCTTCGACGCGTCGGGCTCCTACGACCTCGACGGTGACGCGCTGAGCTACCGCTGGGATTTCGGTGACGGCACAAGCGGTAGCGGGGTGCGCACCAGCCACACCTACACCCCGGGCGACACCCCGCTGACCGCGACGCTGACCGTCACCGACGCACCGGGTAAGGCCGACAGCACCGAGTTCGCCGTCGTGCCGTTCAACAACTCGCCCGAGCTGACGCTGACCGCGCCGGGTCCCGACGAGGTGTTCGCCGTGGGCGAGCCGATCGAGGCGAGCGCGACCGCCACCGACGTCGAGGACGGCGCGCTGATGGTGCGGTGGACCACCGTGGCCGTGCACTGCCGCGGCGAGGTCTGCCACGACCACCCGGGCGAGCAGTTCGACGGCCCCGCCTACCAGCGGCCCTTCGACGACCACGGCGACAACACCGAGCTGCGGATCACCGCCACCGCCACCGACAGCTTCGGCGTCGCGACAAGCCGCTCGTTCACCGCGCGGCCGGACCTGCGCACGCTGACCGTCAGCAGCTCCGTGCCGGCCACGATGACGATCAACGGAGTGGAGCGCAACACCGCCGATGTGACCGTCGGTGCCAGGGTCTCGGTGACCGCACCCGCTACCGCGGCCGACGGAGTCGCGACCTTCGATTCCTGGTCCGACGGCGCGCCGAGGGCCCGCGAGCTGACCGTCGGTAGCTCGGACATCGAGCTGACCGCCGGCTACCTCACCCCGATCGAGCGGCGCTACGGCTCCGACCCGGCGCTGCGCGCCGCGATCGGCGCTCCCACCGGTGCGGAGAACGGGGACTCGACCGTGCGTTGGCGTGATCACACCAACGGCCGGATGTACTGGTCGCCCGCCACCGGCGTGACCTCGGTGCAGGGCGCGATCAACCAGGCGTTCCTGCGGCTGGGCGCGCACCCCGCGCTGGGCGTCCCCACCTCCGACGAGCTGGCCAGCCCGGACGGCGTGGGCCGCTTCAGCGCCTTCACCAGCGGGGCCGCTATCTACTGGACGCCGGACACCGGCGCGCACCTCGTGCTGGGCCGGATCAAGGCGCGGTGGGACTCATTCGGTTCCGAGCGCGGCTTCCTGCGCTACCCGATCACCGACGAGCTGCCCACCCCGGACCGCATCGGCCGGTTCAACCACTTCCAGCGGGGCGGCTCGATCTACTGGACGCCCGCCACCGACGCCTGGGAGTTGCACGGCGCGATCCGTGCCCGCTGGGCGGCCCTCGGATGGGAGACCGGACGGCTGGGCTACCCGGTCACCAACGAGACCGGGACCCCGGACGGTGTCGGCCGGTTCAACCACTTCCAGCGGGGCGGCTCGATCTACTGGACGCCGCGCACCGGTGCGCGGGAGGTCTACGGGGCGATCCGTGGCCGCTGGGCGGCGCTGGGCTGGGAGCGTTCCTACCTCGGCTACCCGACGAGCGGCGAGTTCGCCGTCCCCGGTGGACGGCGATCGAACTTCGAGCGCGGCCTCATCACCTGGGACGCCCGGACCGGGCGCGTCATCGACCTGCGCTACTAGTGGCGCTTCGCGCCCGGTGAGTGGGGATGCGAGCTAGAGCTCGCATCCCCACTCACGACTTGTCCACAGGTTCGCTCAGAACAGGACGACGCTTCGTAGGACGTCGCCGTGGTCCATCTTCTCGAATGCCTGCTCGACGTCGTCGAGCCCGATGGTCTCGCTGACGAACTTCTCCAATGGCAGCCGTCCCTGCAGGTGCAGGTCCACCAGCATCGGGAAGTCGCGCTCCGGCAGGCAGTCGCCGTACCAGGAAGACTTCAGCGACCCGCCGCGGCCGAAGAACTCGATCAGCGGGAGGTCCGGCACCTTCATGTCCGGGGTGGGTACGCCTACGAGCACCACAGTTCCGGCGAGGTCACGCGCGAAGAACGCCTGCTGCCAGGTCTCGGGACGGCCCACCGCATCGATCACCACGTCGGCACCGAAGGAGTCGGTGAGCTCCCGGATCGCCTCGACCGGGTCGGACTCGCCGGCATTGACGGTGTGCGTGGCACCGACGTTGCTGGCCCACTCCAGCTTGCGCGGGTCGATGTCGACACCGATGACGGTGGTCGCGCCGGCGAGGACGGAACCGGCGATGGCGGCGTCGCCAACCCCGCCGCAGCCGATCACTGCCACCGACTGGCCCCGGCTGACCTGGCCGGTGTTGATGGCCGATCCGATCCCGGCCATCACGCCGCAGCCCAGCAAGCCGGCGACCTCGGGTGCGACCGCAGGATCGACCTTGGTGCACTGCCCGCCGGCCACGAGCGTCTTATCGGCGAACGCGCCGATACCCAACGCGGGGGACAGCGCGGTGCCGTCGTCCAGGGTCATGGGCTGCGCGGCGTTGTGGGTGTCGAAGCAGTACCACGGCTGCCCGCGCTGGCAGGCCCGGCAGCGCCCGCACACCGCTCGCCAGTTGAGGATGACGAAGTCACCCGGCGCGGCCGTGTCCACACCCTCGCCCACGGCCGCGACGACGCCGGCGGCCTCATGCCCCAGCAGGAACGGGAACTCGTCGTTGATGCCACCCGCGCGGTAGTGCAGGTCGGTGTGGCACACCCCGCAGGCCTGCACGTCCACCAGTGCCTCGCCGGGTCCGGGATCGGGCACGTGCACGGTCTCCACGGTGACCGGCGCATTCCTGCTGCGCGCGACCACTCCTCGTACCTCGTGGCTCACCACGACCTCCCGTGTACCGCGACGGTTACCCGGTCCGGCTGGGGACGCCCGGCGACGCTCAGCGCCTGGCCCGCTCGGCGAGCTTCCTGCCCTTGCGGGTGCCCTCGTCCAGGCTCCGGCGAACCTGCCCGGCACTCTTCGCCGCCCGGCGCTCGGCGCGCCGGGCAGCCTTGCGGGCGCGCCGCGACATCTCGCCGCCCCGGCGCTTGGCCTCGCGCTTTGCTTGCCGCCGGCTCTGCTTGACCTGATGTGCCAGCGACGGCTTGCCACCGGTGTCGCATGCGGCAAGCAGCAGGCCGCCGAGCATTCCGGCGTTCTTGAAGAACTGGATCTGCTGGTTGCCACGCTCCGCGCTGTCGTTGATCTCCCAGAAGGCGTGCGCACCGAGGGTGGTGGGGACGAGGCTGGTGGCGAGCAGGGTGGCGGACAGCCGGGGCATCCGGCCGAGTGCGAGCAGCGTGCCCGCCCCAACCTTCACCCCACCGTCGACCTGGACCAGCCGGGGGTTGCTGGGGTCGAAGTCGTCGGGCAGTGCCCCCTTGGTCATGTCCAGCAGCGGCTTGACGGCGTCGGCGTGGGCTGCGGGATTACGCAGCTCGTTGATGCCGCCGGAGACGAAGATCGCGGCGAGCAGGGGTCGTGCAACGCGGCGCAGCAACACGGTGGTACTCCTCTCCAGGCGGGCCGATCACAGTCGGGCCGCATTCGAGACTGGCGCGGTGGTCGATCATGAAACAGTTGTCGATCATGAAACGAGGACTGATCATGAGCAAGGCTGCCATGCTAGTCCCCTGTGGCCGGTCGTGCGCACCCGTCGCGGCCGACTCGTTTGGGGGGATCGAGTGCCGGGTAACCGATGAGGACCGCACGTCACGCGGACCGTGGGGAGCTTACGCCCGCAGGAGGTCCGGATCGAGAGGAGGACGAGTGGCCCAGCAGCTGCAGAACCGTCGAGTGGCATTCCTGGTGGCGCCGGAGGGCACCGAGCAGGTCGAGCTGACGCAGCCCTGGCGCGCCGTGCAGGAGGCCGGTGGCCAGCCCGAACTGGTCTCGACCGCGCAAGGGTCGATACAGGCGTTCGACCATCTCGACAAGGCCGACACCTTTCCGGTCGACAAGGTCGTCTCGCAGGCCGGCGCCGAGGACTACGACGCGCTGGTGCTGCCCGGCGGGGTGGCCAACCCGGACCTGCTGCGGACCGACTCCGACGCGGTGCGCTTCATCGGCGAGTTCTTCGCGACGGGCCGGCCGGTTGCCGCCATCTGCCACGCACCGTGGACGTTGATCGAGGCCGACGTGGTGCGCGGTCGTCGCCTCACGTCGTTCCCCAGCCTGCAGACCGACCTGCGCAACGCGGGTGCCGACTGGGTCGACGAGGAGGTCGTGACGGACCGCGGGCTGGTCACCAGCCGCAATCCCGACGACCTGCCGGCCTTCTGCGCCAAGCTCGTCGAGGAGATCGCCGAGGGCGCCAACCGCACTGCACCTACCTGACCGCGCGCGCCGCGGCGGGCTCATTGCACGACGTCACGCTGCATCGGCTGCCGCCACTCCGCTGACCGGCGCGCCCTGACTCGACTCCGCTTGGTGGCACGATCAGGGGCGTGAGCGCACCCCGCGACCCGGCCGCCGACCTGCGGCGGATCGCCTTCCTGCTGGAGCGTTCCCGGGAGGCGACCTACCGGGTCCGTGCCTTCCGCACGGCGGCCGCGGTCGTGCAGCAGCGAGCGGACATCGAGCAGCGCGCAGCGGCTGGGACGCTGACCGCGCTCAACGGGATCGGGGAGGCGACCGCACGCTGCATCACCGAGTCGGTGTCGGGTCAGCAGCCGGGCTACCTGACCCGGCTCGAATCCACGGCGAGCAGCCCGGGGGCGGGGGAGGGCGAGGCGGTGCGCGCCGCGCTGCGGGGTGACTGCCACACCCATTCCGACTGGTCCGACGGCGGCTCGCCGATCGAGGAGATGGCGTCCACCGCCCGCGAACTTGGCCACGAGTACCTCGTGCTCACCGACCATTCGCCCCGGCTCACCGTCGCCAACGGGCTGTCCGCCGACCGGTTGCGCCGGCAGCTCGATGTGGTGGCCGAGCTCAACGAGGAGCTGGCGCCGTTCCGAATCCTGACCGGCATCGAGGTGGACATCCTCACCGATGGCACGCTCGACCAGCTGCCCGAACTGCTGGCGCGGCTCGACCTCGTCGTCGCCTCGGTGCACTCGAAGCTGCGGATGCCGCGGGCCGAGATGACGGCGAGGATGCTCGCCGCGGTGGGCGATCCGAACGTCGACGTGCTCGGGCACTGCACCGGCCGGATCGTGACCGGCAGCCGGGCGCGGCCGGAATCGCAGTTCGACGCCGACGCGGTGTTCGCGGCCTGCGCCGAGCACGGCGTCGCGGTGGAGATCAACTCGCGGCCGGACCGGCTCGACCCACCCAGGCGACTGCTGCGGTCGGCGATGGCGGCCGGTTGCCTGGTGTCGATCGACAGCGACGCGCACGCTCCCGGGCAGCTCGACTGGCTGGGCTACGGCTGCGAGCGGGCCGCTGAGTGCGGCGTGGACGCCGGCCGGATCGTCAATTCGTGGCGGTCCGAGGACGTGCTGGCCTGGACCGCGGATCACGCGCACCGGCCCTGATCGCCCACATACCATTGCTGCGGTGAGCGCCACTCGTCCCAACCCGCTGCAGTGGCTGTGGTACGCCTTCGGCGGCCGGCTGCCGATGCGGCTGCGCGAATGGGTGCTCTACGACACCACCAGCCGCACCTGGGCGCTGCGCCACCTGTCGCGCACGCTGATCCAGTGCGCGCCGTCGCTGCTGCTGATGCTGCTACCGGGGCCGCTGTGGCTGCGGGCGACGTTGCCGTTGATGGTGGTGCTCGGCGCGCTCTACGCCTCGGTGTCCTACATCGAGGAGACCACCGAGCACCGGCTGGCCAAACACGGCTACCCGCTGGGGATGGGCCGCGAGGTGCGGCGGGCCCGGCGGGAGGTTGCGCGGCTCGACGACGACCCGGACATGCGTGGCGAACCCTGACCGCCGGGTGAACCACCCACCCTCCGCCGGAGAACAGAAATCAGGGCCCCTGAGCAGTCGTTTTCTGCTGCTGCGCGGAGGGTGGCTACTGGGCACCTCGAGCTGCGACGTCGCTGTCGGTACGGGAGGATTCGGCCAATGGTTCGGGAAACGCTGGTGCGGGGCGGCCGGGCAATCACGGACAACCCGCCGCCGGGACCGTTCCGGCGCAGTTTCTGGCGTAGCCCGATCAGGGGGCCGTGGCTGACAGCGGTCCTCGGGTCGGTGCTGTTGGTGGGGATCACGATCCTGTTCGTGACCGGGCTGGCGTCCTACGCGGCCTACAACCCCGACCTGGGTGGCAACGACCTCACCCCGGCCAAGGGGCTGCTCGGGTTCTACCTGTTCGACTGGCCCACCGAGCCGTACTGGCTCTACCGGCTCAACCAGGGTGTACACGTCACGCTGGGAATCGTGCTCGTACCGGTGCTGCTGGCCAAGCTGTGGTCGGTCGTCCCGAAGCTGTTCGCCTGGCCGCCGGCCCGGTCGCCCGCGCAGCTGCTCGAGCGGCTGAGCCTGCTGTTGCTGGTCGGGGGTGCGATCTTCGAGTTCGCCACCGGGATCGTCAACATCCAATACTGGTACGAGCCGCTTCCCGGCTCGTTCTACGGCCTGCACTTCTACGGGGCGTGGGTGTTCATCGGCGCATTCGTGGTGCATGTCGGGATCCGGTTCCCGCGCATGGTGGCCGCGCTGCGATCGCGGAGTCTGCGCGCCGAGCTGCGCGTCGACACCGCGGCCACCCGTCCGGAGCCTCCCGACTCGCACGGCCTCGTCGCTTCCGATCCGGCGCAGCCGACGATGTCGCGCCGGGGCGCGCTCGCGCTGGTCGGTGGAGGGTCGCTGACGCTGTTCGTCATGACAGCGGGTCAGAGCATCGGAGGGCCGCTGCGTTCCACCGCGCTGCTCGCTCCCCGCGGTCAGGTGCTCAGCGAGGGGCCGAACGGCTTCCAGGTCAACAAGACCGCCTTCGCGGCGGGCGTCATCGGTCCGCAGACCGGGCCGTCCTGGCAGCTGGAACTGAACGGGCCGGGCGAGCCGGTCCAGTTCGGCCGCGACGAGCTGCTCGCGATGCCACAGCACGCGGCGCGACTGCCGATCGCCTGCGTGGAGGGCTGGTCGACCGGTAACCAGTCCTGGTCCGGAATCCGGCTCGCCGACCTGGCACGGCTGGCCGGGCTGCCCGGTGCAAGCTCCGTGTTGGTCGAGTCGGTTCAGGTCGGTAGCGCTTTCGCTTCCACCAGCCTGCGGCGAAACCAGATCCTGGATCCGCAGTCATTGCTCGCGCTGCGGGTCAACGGCGTCGATCTCTCGCTCGACCACGGTTTCCCGGTCCGGGTGATCGTGCCCGCCAATCCCGGGGTGCACAACACGAAGTGGGTCGGCCGGATGAGTTTCGAGGCGTGATCCGATGAGCGCTGACAACCGTGCCCCGCTCGGGTTCCGCTGGTACGGGGCGAACCCGCTGCACCTGCTGGCGCTGATCGGCTGCTTCGCGCTGGCTGGCTACGCCGGGCTGCGGCTGTTCGACGCGCGCCCGCTGGGCGTCGCGGTGTGGCTGTTCGGGGCCGTGATCATCCACGATCTCATGCTGTTCCCGCTCTACGCGCTGGCCGACCGATCGGTGCAGGGGGTGCTGCGGCACCGGCCCGCCGCGATGCCCGTGGTGCCGTGGATCAACTACCTGCGGGTGCCCGTGCTGCTGTCGGGGCTGCTGCTGCTGGTCTACTTCCCGCTGATCCTCGGTTTGCCGCAGGGCTATCCCGTGATCACCGGCTTGCCCCTGGAGGGCTATTTCGAACGCTGGCTGCTGGTCACCGGCGTGCTGTTCGCGGCGTCGGCGCTGGCATTCGCGCTGCGGCTGCGTCGCCACCTCCGCACCGCCGGCCGCGCGGCGCCGTGAAGGGTTACGGTCGCGGCATGGAGTTCGGGCTGACGATGTTCCCCACCCACGACGCGATCGACCCCGCCTCGCTGGGGCGCGCCGCCGTGGAGCGGGGCTTCGAATCACTGCTGTTTCCGGAGCACACCCACATTCCGACCAGCCGGCGATCGCCCTATCCCGGTGGCGGAGAGCTGCCCCGGATGTACGTTCACACCTACGACCCGTTCGTCGCGCTCACCGCGGCCGCGATGGCCACCGAGCGGCTGCGGATCGGCACCGGGGTGTGCCTGCTCGTCGAGCGGGACCCGATCACCACCGCCAAGGAGGTCGCCAGCGTCGACCACCTCTCCGGTGGCCGATTCCTGTTCGGGGTCGGCGCCGGGTGGAACCGCGAGGAGATGACCAACCACGGCACCGATCCGAGAACCCGGATGGCGCTGCTCGGCGAGCGGGTGGCGGCCATGCAGCAGATCTGGACCAACGATGCGGCCGAGTACCACGGTCGGTTCGTCGACTTTGACCCGATCTGGTCCTGGCCGAAGCCGGTGCAGTTCCCGCACCCGCCGGTGCTGGTCGGGGGGATGGGCCCCACCGTGCTGGACCGGGTACTCGAGTTCGGTGACGAGTGGCTGCCGCAGAGTGTCACCGCCGACAACATCGACGACTTCACCCAGCGTGCCGCGGAACTGCGGCGTCGCGCAGCCGATGCCGGGCGCGGGCAGGTCCCGATGACGCTGTTCAACGCGCAGCCCGATCCCGAGATGGTCGAGCGCTACGCGGCGGCCGGCGTCACCCGCTGCGTGTTCCTACTGCCCGCCGGGGGAGCCGACGAGGTGTTGCCCCGGATGGACCGGCTCGCGGAGCTGCGCAGCTGAATCTGATGGACGCCGTGTGATGGACGCCCGAAGTTGATGAACATCGAGGCTGCCCGGCTGCGCTTCGCCGGGGCGAGGGTGGCACGGTTGGCGACCGCCTCGCGGCCCCCGCACCTGGTGCCGGTGACCTTCGCGGTCGACGGCGACGCCGTCTACACCGCCGTCGACGCCAAGCCCAAACGCAGTCGGCGGCTGCGGCGGCTGGCCAACATCGAGGCCGATCCCGCGGTGGCGCTGCTCGCCGACCACTACTCCGACGACTGGGACGAGCTGTGGTGGGTCCGCGCCGACGGCGAGGCTGCGGTGGTGTACGACCCCGCTACGGTTCGCGACGCCGGGCAGCTGCTCGCGGCGCGGTACCCGCAGTACCGCGATGTGCCACCCGAAGGCCCGGTCATCGTGATCGCCGTGACCGCCTGGCGCGGCTGGTCGGCGAGCTGAGGGTTTGCTCACGGGGGTCTGTCACCCGCCGGGGGTGACCGCCTTGATCGTGAGGAACTGGATCGGCAGCACGACCAGCTCACCGGGGCCGTGCATCATCTCGCCGACGAACTGCAGCGCGTCGCCCGGCTCGAGCAGATACCGGGAGCTGCCGCAGCAGTACTCCATCTTGCCCGAGATCATGAAGATGAGCTCGGTACCGGCGTGCTGGTAGAGCGGGAAGACCTCGGAGCGCTCGGTGAGCGTCACCAGCATCGGTTCCAGGCTGTCGTGCGGGGCTCGCATGCTGCCCAGCAGCTGGTAGCGGTGCCCCGGGCCGGCTCCCCTGTGCTGGATGTCGAGGCCGGTGCCGGCCTTGACGTAGAGGACGTCCTCCTCCTCGGACAGGCCGCGGAAGAAGGCCGTGACGGGGACCGCCAGCGCCTCGGACAGCCGTGCGAGCGTGGCGAGGCTGGGGGACGCCTGCGTATTCTCGATCTTGGAGAGCATCCCTTTGGAGAGGTCGCTGCGCGCCGCGAGGTAGCCGACGGTCCAGCCGTGGCGCAGCCGGCACTCCCGGACGCGCTCGGCGATGACGCCGCCGAGTTCAGACTCGACCGCGCCGGCCACCTTGGGCACACTCAACTCGGCGCCCGTGCTGTCATACATCTGCTCGGTCGACACCCGGCCCTCGCGTCTGTCCACGTCCCGTGCGACGCGCCCCGGAGTGGCGCCGTCGCTACTGTCACGTCACGCGGCGTGCCTTGATCCAGGTCGTTACCGCGCTCCTACCGTACTCCCGGTCAGAGCCTGCGGACGGGAAGGAAATCCTGTCATGTGTTGTCTCCCTGCCAGCGACAGACAGAGTCCACTCACCGTGGATGGCACGACCGAAGCCCGTGCGCGACCCGAGGGGCGCGAGGGCGCCCTCGAAGGTGTTGATCAAGCACCGGCGCGCCAAGTTCCCGCAGGAACGTCCAGGTTCACGGACGCCACGCGGGAGCACCAGGTGCATGCGCTCGTTCGAGATGGAGGGATCGCGGGGCATCGAGCCGTATTCACCGGTGCCGACGAAACCAGCCCGCTCGTAGCAGCACCGCGCGGCACGATGCGACGTCCGAAGGGCTGGCTTGCCGCCTTGGTGTCGACGACGTCGACCACCGCAAGCTGCTCGTCCTTCGGGTCAGTCCCGTCACATTGCCGTGCTACCTGGGATACAGGTCGATCTCGGTCGCGGGGGTGGCACTGGTCGCGCTCGTCGTCACGGTCCCGATGTCCGGCCTGGTGCCCTGGGGCGCGACGGCGACCTCAACCGGCTGCGCGGCGCAGGCTGCGCTCGGTCAGCGCCCCGAACAGCAGCCCGAGGGTTGCCCACAGCGTGACCTGGATCGCGGTCGACGCGAGCCGGAACTGCCACAGCGCTGCAGCGCTGTAGTCAGCCGGGGTCTCGCCGAACGCGGGCAGCGCCAGGAGCAGCACTGTCACCGCGGCGACGCCGGCGAGGGCGGCGACCGTTACGGCGTTCCACGCCCCGAGCCGCGGTGCCAGCGACCTGCCGAGCAGCACGGCGGAGATCACGACCAGCAGCGAGAGTGCGACCAGGGCGAAGTACCACTGGGTGCGCGACCCGATGGTCTCGTCGAGACTCGTCGCCGGCGGGTTCGCCGGGTACTTCAGCGACGGCACCAGGTGCAGCGCGAGGAAGCCGAAGCCCGCAACGGCCAGCGCGGTGCCGCGTACCGACGAGCCCAACCGGCCCTGCGCTGCCGCGTAGGCGAGGCCGTACACGCCGCCCAGCGCGACGCCGAGGACGATCGTCGCCGTCGCCAGGCCCGCGGTCGCCTGCACGGTACGGCTCACCGGCGGCGCCTGGTCAGCCTTGCTGTGCCCGCCTGTCCCGTCGCCATGGTCGTGCGCGGGTGCGGTTGCCTCCTCGTAGGCGATGCCGACCTCGAGCGGCGGCTCACCGATGAGGTAGGCGACGGCGAACGCGAGGACTCCGGCGACGGCGCCGACGAGCATGCCGCGGACGAGCATGCCGCGGACGAGCAGCGTGCGCGTCATCGCGGTGCGCTCAGTGACAGGGGAAACCGAGCAGGTGCCGGCCGTCGTGCGCGAACTCGTGCAGCAGCTCGCCGCCGATCACGGTGGCGGCGCCCTGGTCGGCACCGACGAAGTACACCGCCGCCAGCAGGAACGCGGCGAACAGCAGCCACGGGGCGATGGCCGACAGCGGGATGACGGGTAGCGCCGGTGTGATCGGGCGGACGGCTGCGGGGGCGTGGGCCATGCGGCGCTCCTGGGAATGTCGCGTTCCGGTGTGCAGGTGTCCCGCAGCAGGTCTGGCTCACGGCTGTCCAGCCGTTCACAGTGGCGCGACCGCGCCGGGTTCTCACCGGCTTCTGCGTGCGGGACGTCGAACGAAAGCAAAACACCGGAGCGTCGGCGTGTCAAACGTGCGCAGCGGGCAGGCTACTCACTGCGGCTGACCCGCCGTGCTCCCGCGTATGCCTGGTCACAGTGCGAAGGCTGCGGCCGCGAGACGGGTGATCTCGGTGGCGACTGCGTCCAGCGGCATCGCCTCCGGCTGCAGCGACCAGTGGTGGCCGAGCTCGTTGACGGCGCCGATCAGGGCGATCGCGGCTATCCGGAAGTCCCGGCGGGGGGAACTGACACGGTGTGCTGTTGCTGCGGCCTCGGTCTCGAGCAACCCGATGATCCGGCGGCGCCAGGCCAGCCGATGACGCTCGACGCGGGGGCTGACGCCCACCACCTCGACGAATGCCACGCGCGCCTGTCGCGTGTCCGAGGCCACCGCGCCCAGGTAGGCGTGCACGCTGCGGTGGATCCGTGCGTGCAGCTGCTCGCTGGCCGTTGCCGCGAGCGCATCGGTCAGGGCGGCGAAGCCGGCCGCGGTGATCTGGTCGTGCACGGCGAGCAGTACGTCCTCGCGCCCGCCGAACTCCTCGTAGAAGGTGCGGGTGGACACCCCCGCCGCGCCGCACAGCGCCCCGACCGTTGCGGCCGCGTAGCCCTGGGTGCCGATGAGATCGAGTGCCGCCTCGAGCAGCCGCTCTCGCCGGTCGCCGCGCCGTTGCTGTGCCGAGCGGCCGCCGTATCGCCGGTCGCCCACTTCAGCAGGTGCTCGACGCTGGCTGTCCCGCGAAGCGCTCCGCCAGCCAGGTGACTGCCGCTGGGGCGGCGTTGGCGGCGTAGGAGACGTGCTCGTCGATAGGGCTTTCGAGGTAGCGCACGGTGACGTCGCGGGCGCAGTAGTCGGCGGCGAGCTGCCGGGCGACGGTGACGGGGATCAGCTCGTCAAGGGCTGCGTGGTAGAGCAGCACCGGTGCGGCCGGTGGGGTCGTGCCGAGCCGGTTGGCGTCGAGCACCCGCTGCCACTGCGGCAGCGCGACCGGGTCGTCTACCGTGGTCAGGTCGGCTAGCCGCCGGAAGGCGAAGTCGCGGGTGAACTCGTCCACGCACTGGGTGCTGATCCGCTCCACCGCGGCCTCGCCCTCGGGGGTGAGGATCGAGCGGAACCGCAGGTCCGGGTATGCGGTGGCCAGCCCGACTGCGCCTGCCAGCGCGAGCCCGGAGAACGGACCGCCGTCGAGGTGGCGGACCACCGGTTCGAGATCGGCGGGGGTCCCGCCGGACGCGATACCGGCGATCCGCAGCTGCGGCGCGTAGGTCGGGGCCAGTTCGCCGGCCCAGCCCGCCCCGATACCGCCCTCCGAGTAACCCCAGACGCCGACCAGTCCCGCGGGGTCGAGCCTCGCCTGCGGCAACCGCTGCGCCGCTCGGGCCGCATCCAGCACGGCCTGGCCCGTGGTCCGCCCGGCGGCGTAGGTGTGCGGCCCGGGAGTGCCCGATCCTTCGTAGTCGGTGACTACGACCGCCCACCCCTGCGACAGTGCGAGACTGATCAACCCGAGCTCCGGGTCCTGGCCCTGGCGCATCTGGTAGGAGGGCGCGCACTCCGGCCCGAGACCGTGCGAGCCCACCGCGTAGGTCACCAGCGGTCGCGGTCCGCCGGTCCACGGCGTGTCCGGGACCAGCACCGTGCCTGACACCGCCTCCGGCTCACCCTGGGTATCAGTCGAGCGGTACAGCATCTGCCAGGAGTCGACCTGTACCGGCACGGCCAGCGCCCGCACCGTCACCGGGCGGGAGCGCAGCACGGTGCCGGCGGCGACGTCGGGAACCGGGTCGGGTGGCGTGTAGAACGGGTCGTGCTGCGGCGCCGGGATGGGCTCTAGCAGCTCGGTCTGGCCTGCGGCCTGTGGTGCCAGCAACACCGCCGCCGTGGCGCACGCCACCAGCATCGTGAGCAACCGTCCGCGCCGTGATCCGGCCATCTGCCGACCCCATCTGGTCAGAGATCTTTTCAGAATCAGCGAAGCCTAGCGGCTCGCGGCCGCCGTGCCAAGGCCTTGCGATGTCCGAGTGACAACGACACGCATAGTCACTTGTGCCCTCACGAGACAACCACCTAGTGACCCACCACCAACGAGGAGCGTGAGGGTGGAAGACGCTGGGGTGACGCACAGCGGCCCGCTCGTTGATGATGGCGGTGTGATCGTGGTCGTGGAGGGTCGAGCGCGGCCGGCAAGACGTCGTGGTGTCGGCGCTACCACTCGGACCAGCTGGTGGACGAACACACGCCCATGGGCGTCGGGCCGCCCGATCGGAACAGTGTCACGTTGCTCGGTGCACTCGTGGCCCGTTGCCAATTCTTCCCACGGCATAAGGATGTCGCGCGCCTGCGGCTGGCGTACCCCCGGCGCCCTCGTGTTTGTACTCATGTTCGCGTGTATTACTGCCGTCGCGCCGGGCGTCACTGTGGGTATATGGGTATTGCCCACCTGTCCCGATTCTGGCATGATGGGCGCCGGATGAAGATGAGGAGAACGTGATGACCACGCTTGAGGGCTTTGAGCCGGTGACCGAGGTGACCGCAGACGAGCGTGCGCGCGTGGCTATCAGCAAGGCCGGTGCGCACAAGAACGACCGCTACGCCGTCGCCAAGCGCGACGACGGCGCCATCCTGCTTACGCCGCTGGCGAGCATCCCGAAGCGCGAGCTGCTGGTCTGGGAGAACGACGAGTTGCGGGCCTCGCTTTTCCGCGGTTTGGCCGACGCCGCCGAAGGCAACGTTCGAGATATGGACTGGGTGACCGCTGACCAGGATGACGACGAGTGAGCGTTCCGCCGTTTCAGTTGCTCTACACGCGGGAGGCCGAGAAGGTCATCGAGGACCTGGCCGGCAGCAAGCAGTACGCGACGAAGCTGAAGCAGGCGCGCAAGGCGCTGCGCCTGCTCCAACAGGCAGGGCCTCGCCATCCTGGGCTTCACTCGCACGACTACCAGTCGGTTCCAGGAGGCTTATTCACAAGCCTTGAAATTGGGCCCGAGAATTCTGCAATAATTTGATAGCTGGCTCGGCGTGTCGCTCCACGAGGCAACGGCCTCAACCGAATAGCGTGAAGTGTTCTTGCGGGAATACTTCACGATCGGA
>WHTH01000017.1 GCA_009377865.1 Pseudonocardiaceae bacterium
GCCAGACCTGGCGCACCCTGCGTGACGAACTCGACCGGCTGGCGCTGGTCACCCTGGCCACCCCCGACGGCCAGGTCGCGCAACGCTCCGCGCTGACCCCCGGCCACAAGACCATCCTGGCCAGCCTCGAGCTGCCCGAACTACCCCGGTACTTCGACTTCACCCCCACCCCCGGGCTGACCAGGCACAACACCAGCCTGTAGTAACACGCCCCGATCAAGACCCCGCACCATTCGCGCCGGTCAACGCCCACATCCGGGCGACCGTGTGCTTACCATCTGCGGAAGCCCGGGCTGACCCGCCGCGCGAAACATCGAACACTCGCAGACCTGCTGCGCCGGCTCAACCCGGTGCTGCGGGGCTGGTGCAACTACTTCCATCACGGCGTGTCCGCGCGGACGTTCAGCTATGTCGATCACTTCGCCTTCTGGCGGATCATCGGCTGGCTCCGCAAACGACACCTCGGGTTGAACATGCACACCCTGGTCCGACGCTTCCTGCCCGGCTGGCAGGTCCGCGCCGAAGGGATCGACATGTTCCGGCCACGAGCGGTCGCCATCGTCCGCTACCGCTACCGGGGCACGAAGATCCCCACGCCATGGTCGAGGCCGCCCAGGACGCCTGCACCAGTGGCATGAACACGCGGAGAGCCGGATGCGGTGGAAGCCGCACGTCCGGTTCGGAGGGCGGGCCGCGGAAACCCACCAGCCGAGAGGCTGGCAGGGCGCCGCGGTCCGACCCCTACACGCATTTCAGCGCCGCCCGCCGCGCGGCGGTCGCGATCCTCGACGTGGTCTCGCGCAAGTGGCTCACCACCCTGGTGTGTGCCGAGGAGACCTCGACCCAGATCGAGGTGGCCTTCACCGCCGCGCTGGCCGCCGAGGACCTGCTCGCCGCCGCCGATGCGCGGGCCACCGCGGCGCTGGTCGCGGCCCTCGAGTGTGGTGACCGCGACCGGGTCGCCTCGCTGACCGGGGGCGGGATCCTGGATCGAAAGCCTGTTCGGGCACGTCAAGGGCGACTGGCCACACCTGGAGCGCATCCGCGACCCCGGCGAACTCGACCGTGAGCTCGACCGGGCCCGCGACCAGTACAACACCGTGCGACTGCACGCCGGCATCGGCTACGTCACCCCCGACAACGAACACCACGGCCGCGGCGACGGCATCCGCGCCGCCCGCCGTGACAGCCTCGCCCACGCCCGGCCAGCCCGCATCACCTACCGTCGAACCACACCCGAGGACAAACGATGAACACCAGCCACCCGTGGATGGGTATTTCATCGCCCGACTGCTTCATTAACTCGGACACACCTCACCCGCCCCGCCACTGCATCCAGCAGCGCCGCGCCGCACCGGCCCGGGGCCGCGGCCACCCATCCCTCCTTCGTCCTCGATGACCCTGTCAATTGCTACAGTCCGTGCACGTTCGGGAGCCGCCGCGACCGCAGCGCCCCGTGGGCGTCTAGCGTCAGCCGAGCGGCCGGAAGTAACTCCGAGCCCACGTACTCGGCGTGCGGGGTGTGCAGCAGCACCAGGTCGGCGCTGGCCAGCAGGCTCCTGTCGAGGTCGGCGACCCGACTGCCCGGCGGGCCCTTGTCGACAGAGCCGAGCAGCGGATCGTGCCAGCGGATGTACGCACCCAGCTGGTGCAGGCGATCCATGATCGGAAATGCGGAGGACTCGCGGCTGTCTGCCACATCGGGCTTGTATCCGGCTCCGAGCAACACGATCCGGCTGCCCCGCACGGGCATGCGTACCGAATTGAGCAGTCCGGTCACCCGGTCAACCACGTGGGTCGACATCCCGATGTTGATCAGCTCGGCCGTCTCCACCAGCCGGAGACAGCGGCCGCTGCGCCGAGTTTGCCGCGTCAGGTACATCGGATCGACGGGGATGCAGTGACCGCCGACCCCGGGGCCGGGGTGGAAGGGCAGGAACCCGAACGGCTTGGTAGCCGCGGCGTCGATCGCTTCGCGCAGGTCGATGCTGGTGCCGCTGTACATGGTTGCCAGCTCGTTGACCAGGGCGAGGTTGACGTGTCGGAAAGTGTTCTCCAGGATCTTTGCCAGCTCCGCCTCTGCGGCTCCAGACACCAGGTGCACCGTGTCGATGAAGGTCCCGTAAAACTCCGCGGCGAACTCACCGTCGGCCCTGGTCACCCCGCCGACCAACTTGGGGATCCGGGCCAGCGGGTACTCGCGGTTTCCCGGGTCGATCCGCTCGGGTGAGAACACCAGCCGCACGTCGGTGCCCGCGACCAGGGCCGTGCGTTCCCGCAGCCGGGGCGCGACCACCTCCTCGGTGGTGCCCGGCCAGGTGGTCGATTCCAGCACGACCAGATCGCCAGGCGCGAGCGTTTCGGCCACAGTGTCCACGGCCGCGAGCACCATGGACAGGTTGGGCACGCCGTCTCGCAGCGGAGTCGGCACGCAAACCAGGTAGACCTCGCAGGCGGCGAGGTCCCCGGGCTCGCCGGTCACCACGAGGTCACCCCGCTTCAGCGCGCGAGCGAGCGCGTCGTGGTCGAGATCCACCAGGCCGGTGCGGCCTGCCACGATGTCACACAGGCGGCCGGCGTCGACGTCGAACCCGGCCACGCGGTGCCCTGCCTCGCACATTGCGACCGCGAGGGGCAAGCCGACGTAGCCGAGGCCGAGCACGGCCACCTTGCGGCGCTTATCACTGCCGGGCAGCATTCGGCGTTCCTTCCCTCTCTGCGCGGGCGGGCGGAACGACACCCAACTCCGCGGCCAACCTCTCCAGTCCCGCCACCACCTCGGAGGCCAGGCCGAATCCCGCGAGCCGACGCCGACTGCCGGCACTTGTACTTCGGCGCACCCGGGTAGCGCACAGGACGCGACGGGTCGATCGGGGGCGACTCGCACAGGATGCTCAGCATCCCATCAAGATCGGCTCGAAACACCGCGGGGTCGCGGAACGCAACCGACGTCGATCATCAGGAAGAAGTGGCCGATGTCGCCGTCGGCCCGCGAGCGAGGCCGCCCGTCCGCGGCATCCAGGCCTGCCCGGCGTCGGACAAGGTGCCGCACAGCACATCGGCCAGGATGGCCAGGCCGTAGCCCTTGTAGCCGCCCGTCTCCGGCGGGCCGCCGTCGGTCTCACCCTGGACGCACAGCCGGCTCAACTCCCGGGCCTCGGCCAGCGTGGCGCTCATAGGCTTCTCCACGACGAACCTCCGGCAACCAAGGCGCACCGCTGCGGCCAAGACGGCGGCGTGGTCGGCCGGGCCCGGTGCAGACGTGCACCCTCGGCGCCCGGATCGCCTGCCGCGTCGGCCAACCGGTGGGACACGTGGACACCTCGCGGCAGCGTGGGATCCGCCGGGTCGACACGGATCCACCACGCGTATGTCCCCCGTGGCCAGGCCGAGTGCGACCAGGTCCGGCACGGCGGGCAGGTGGAACGAGCGGACTGCGTGCCCCATGCCGACGACGACGTCGCGTGCGCGCACCATCACCGCAGGTGTCCCGTCTCGGCGGACAGCGTGCCCTGTTGAAACTCAATCCGCCTGCCGACCGGCAGGGCGAGGTCGCCGGCGGTGACCAGGCGCTCGGCGCGGAGCACTATGTTGTAGTGGTTGGGAAAGTGGCAGGCGTCAAAACCGGCCACCACGCCGAGCCGGACGTCACCGCAGGTGACGGTGTCGCCGACGTCAAGCACCCCCGCGTTGCAGACCTCGACGAACCCGAGGAAGCCGACTCGGTCCAGCCTGCTGCCCGCGGCCAGCCCGTCCTGGTCGGTGGTGAGCAGTTCATGTATCTCACCCGCGCGCACGCACCTGCTCTGCTCAGCGATGAGCGTCATGCCCCGGTCGGTTCGCTGGTGAAACAGCAGTTTCACCAGCGTGGCGTGCACGATCACCTTCGACAGGTCCACGCGGCTCACGCGGTCTTCCGCCCGGCACGGTAGGTCGCGGCCACCAGTTCGGTGACCATGCGCCCCGTGTCCTGCCGCCCCCGCCCGTGCAGCGCGGTCGCGACAAAATCGTCGACGACCCCGCGGTACTCGTGCCACAGCGAGGACTTGAACTGTGCGAAGCCGGCGAGCAGGTCGACACAGTCGCCCGGTCCGTCATCCCACTCAAGCCGGATCGCCTTGTCCTCGCCGTGGAAGGCCCAGTCCAGCGTGATCGCCGCCGTGCCGTGCGCCTCGGTGTCCAGCTCGATGATCGCCTGCTGGTCGGCCCCCGTGGCGGAGTACTCGAGCAACGCGGCCTGCAGCCGCAGCGGACCAAGCAGCCACAGCGCAAGGTCGAAGGCGTTGGAGCCGTTGTCGATGACGCAGCCTCCTCCGCAGCGCGCCGGGTCCAGGTACCACGCGTCGCTGTCGCAGTGCTCCTGGATGAGCTCGCGGTATGTCAGCTCGGCGCGCCGCGGCGGGACGCGGTGGCGGAGGCGGTCGGCCAGCGCGAGCGCATGGTGGTTGTAGCGGCGGTGGAACGCGGTGAACAGCGTCCGTCCTGTCGCAGCGGCGAGCTCGTCGAGCTCCGCTGCGTCCTCGGGGTCGACGGTCAGCGGCTTTTCGCAGCACACGTGCTTCCCCGCCAGGAGGGCGTCCCGGCACACGGCGTGGTGCAGGTCGTTGGGCAGGGTGACTACTATGGCGTCGACGTCGCGATCGGCGAGCACCAGGCGGAGATCCTCGACAAACACCACGCCGGGCGGCACCTGCCGGGCCTTGGCCGGGTCCCGGTCGCACACCACGGCCAGCTCGACCTCTGGATGCCACACCAGCGCGGGCAGGTAGTACCGCGCGATCGCCCCGACCCCAACGATTCCGACGCGCATCCTCGACAGCCCCTCCCTCAAGCGGTCACGTTGATCCGAGCGTCCCTCAGGGTCGATCACGGCGGCATCCGTCAGATGACGGGGGCGAGACGGCCGGCTGGCGCACAAGACGCACCTGTCGAGTGACGGGTTTCGCTTCCCCGCCATGACCGGTCCTGCTCGTCCGCTCGGTCTTCGACGCTGCACAGCCGTGCCGTCGAGTAAGTTGGTCTGCATAATCACACGCTCTTCCCCCGGCTCCCATTCGCTGGCCGACGGGTTTTTCCGAGGCGGCTTCCTCGTCGATGGCGGGCAAGCCAACCCGCCCAACTTCGCCGCAGACCCGCAGGCGTATCTGGTGCCGAGCCGCTTCGCCGGTGGCGCGGGAGCCTCGGCGCCGCCGGTGCTGCTCAACCTCCCGTTCCCACCCTGGCCGATCCTGCTGCTGATCGCCGAGGGGCGGGACGTCGGCGAGCGCCGCGAGGTGAGAGCGGGAGCCGGCGCCAGGCCCGACGTCCCGATTCGCAGTGGCGGCATCAGTCCCCACCGATCGGGTCGGGAAACTCCAGCCCCAACGTGCCGGCGACGTCGCAGAGCTCCTGGTAGAGGGGTTCAGCGAGCGGCACACCGTCGCGGCGGTTGTAGTGTGCTCGCTCCGCTTCGTGCCAGCCGGGGTAAAGCACCGGTCCGTTGCCTCGGGAGGGGGGGCATGCGAGCAGCGTGTCGAACAGCGCATGCGCGTCGCGGTCGACATCCTCGGCCGGACGCAGGGCGCCGGGGGCGATCGCGGCAACCAGAAAGCCGATGTCGTCGTCGCGCCCGGATGAGGCACCGTCGCCGGCCAGCGCCTCCCGGCTCGGGCCCAGTCCTGCTCCGGACACCAGCGCCGCGAGCACCTCCACCATCAGGCCGAGGCCGAACCCCTTGTAAGCGCCCGAGCCGGAGCCGCTGCCTAGCCAGAGCAGATGTGCGTCACCGCGGTCGAAGGCCGCAGGATCGGTGACAGGATCGCCCCGGTCATCCGCCAACCATCCGTGCGGCGCCTGCCGCCCGGCACGGGCAGCCTCCCGCACGCGGCCCGCCGGCACCGCCGTCGTGCTCATGTCGAGAACGAACGGGTGGTGGCCTCCGGCAGGTGCGGCAACGCTCAGCGGATTGGTCCCGAGCATGGTGACCTGCCCGCCCGGCGGTCGCACGATGCGCTGCCTGCCACAGTTGGAGGCGACGATGCCCACCATGCCGCGTCGGACGGCCCGAACGGCGTGGTGGCCGGCGCATCCGAAGTGGGTGGCAGCGCGCACCGAGATCATGCCGATGCCGTATGTGGCGGCGCGCTCCACGGCCATGTCCATGGCCTCGCTGGCGGCCCACAGGCCCAGCGCGCGGTGGGCGTCGACCAGCACGGCGGCTCCCCGGTCGGCGAGCACCTGTGGTTCGGCGCCCGGGTCGACCCGCGCGTCGTCGAACAACGGGAGGTACAACCCGGTGAGATTGGCCAGGCCATGCGTGCCCTGGCCGACCAGGTCGCTATAGCACAACGCCGTGGCCGCCATTCGGGCACGGTCGACCTGCATGCCGCGGTCGATGAAGACCGCCGCGACGAACGATAGGAGGTCGTCGTAGTCGACGCGGACATTCTGTTTCCCGGCCGGTCTCGCCTCCGTCATGGCGATGCCTTCGCGTGGCGCGCCCGACTGCGGCCAAAGCTGACGAGGAGTCTTGCAACCACGGCGGCGAAGCGCTCCAGCTCCGCCTTATCGGCGAACTCCCCGGCAGCGTGCGCGTTGTTGGCGGCAAGGTCACCCGGGCCGCACACGGCAGTGAACACGTCAGGAACCCCGGCCATCCAGATGGCGTCGCAGGTAAAGGCGAGCTCGTCGTCCGGCCAGCGGGCGAGTCCGACCTCGCACTCCACCAGCCGTTCGCCCCACGGGTCGGCGCAGTTCAGGGTCGGAAGGCCGCGCTTGAGCCACTGCAGTCGAGTCACCGATGCCGCTTCCGCCGCGGTCAGCGCGAACTCCTGGATCCGGGCGAAGCG
The DNA here is from genome assembly GCA_009377865.1 of Pseudonocardiaceae bacterium. GTDB lineage: Bacteria > Actinomycetota > Actinomycetes > Mycobacteriales > Pseudonocardiaceae > WHSY01. The sequence goes on from WHTH01000017.1 coordinate 6,828, forward strand.
CCGGGAGAACTCGAATAGGCCCTCGCGCAATGCCGCCGCGAATGCGGACTCCAGCTGTCGCCCGGCTGCAGCCGAGGCGTATGACATGTTCACCAGTAGCTCCCCGGTCCCGTAGACCCGGTTGTGCAGTGGACCGGTGTGCAGCCCTGCGATGCACATCCGTCCGTCGGACACGGCTGGCGCGAGGGCCAGGCCGAGGTGCTGGGCGAGGAAGCCGAGTAACACGCTGGCGTTGTGGCCGCGTTCGGGCCGGTCGTCGATGGCGTCCTGGCCGTCGATGCGCACCCGGGCCGTCGTCGCGGCCGTCGCGCGGGGCAGGTATCGCAGGCCGGTAGGCTCGCAGAAAAGGTTGAGGCGGCCCACGAATCCCCGCTCGACGAGCGGTCGAGTGCCGAACGTGCCCATGGCACCGCCTTCCTCTCCGGCTACTGCCTGGATGAGGACAGCGACGTCGGCTCCGATGGCTGGCTCGGTCTGGAGGGCGGCACGGACGCCGGCGAGGAGTGCGACGGCGGGTCCTTTTGCGTCGATCGCTCCGCGCCCGTGAAAACGGTCACCGTCGAAACGGGCCGGCTCCAGGCCTGCAACGGTGTCCAGGTGAACGTTGAACATGACCGTTGCGGCCCGCGGTAGTGGTGGTCCCAGCCGCAGAACAAGGCTTGGCTGGGTGTCCAGGAAGCTGGGGATCGTGGTGACAGCCCGACGAACGATCAGGGGGACGTCGTCGCGTCGGAGCTCCTCCGGCTTCGCCGCGGCGTGGTGGACAGGGATGAACCCCAGATCGACTGCAGCCTCGCGGTAGGACCGCTGCGCTTCCCACAGCTGCGCCGGCGGGTCGTCCGATCCGCTCTCCAATGGGCCCGCAGTGGGGGTGCGCAGCAGCTGCATCAGCAGGTCGCGGTCGGCATCCGACAGCTGGGCCGCGCTCATCGGCCGGTCCATTTGATCATCCCACCCTGACACATCGCCCAGCCCGGAAAGGTCGGGAGCACCTGTTCTCGCACGAGCCGTTCCAGCGCCTGGCCGCAGGCCACGAAGCTGTCGTGATTGCCCTGCCCGATGTTTGCTTCACCGTTTCCCCGCCTGAGGCGCCGGCCGGCCAGGTGCGGCTGCATAGCGAGGTGGGGTTCGATAGACCACGTGCCGGTATAGCCGCTGTCAAGCAGCAGCCGCAGACAGTCGGCCACGCGGGCCTGCCCCGCTCCTGGCAGCGTGTACGTCGGGTGAGCTGTGCTGCCTTCAGCATCTTTGACGTGCACGTGCGCCACGTAATCGACGATCTGTGTGAGCAGGTCGTAGGCCTCGTAGCTGTAAGCGATCCCGTTGCCGGTGTCGAAAAGGAGACGAAGGGCTGGACTGTCCACCCTGTCCAGCAGGTCGAGCATGCGTTCGGCCGCTGTCCCGGCCCACCCGGTGCAATTCTCGTGCACGAGGACGAGCCCAGCCTGTTCGGCCTGGCCCGCCAGTCGACGCATCCGCTCGACGACCCGTCGGCCCCATTCCTGCTCAGTCAGACCGTGGTTGGGGTAGGACATGACGCGGATATAGCGCGTTCCCAGTGCGACGCATCGCCGCGCGAGGACACCCAGTTCATCCAGGTCCTTATCGAAGTCTCCGCTGATCGGTCGCGCCCAGTTGCCGATTTGCGAGGCAACGCAGGCGACCGCCAGCCCCTGAGAATGCAGCGTGTCCGCGAGCCGGGCGAACGCCTCGTTGTCAAGGTCCGCGACCGCGGTGCCGTTCACCGTGCGCAACTCGATCGACGTCCAGCCCAACCTGGCCAGTGAACCCAATTGGTCTTGCAGGCCCACGCCAGCTTCGTCGCCGATGCCGGCGAACAGGACCGCCGGGGCGAGCGCCCCCCGGTCGGCGCGCACGACCGGTGCGGATCGAACCGCGGTTGCGCTCCCCCACCCGTTCGCACCGTGTCGGGTTCCTGCGTCCACGTCTCCTGCCGCTTGCCCACCTACGGCCAGTCGGCGAGGTGCGGCACATCCCCGACGTCGGCACCGGCGCTTCGCCTCGGCAAGCACCCTGACCACCTCGGCATCCAGCCTGGGATCATCCCCGCCCGACTCGGGTGCGGCGAAGCGTTCGTAGGTTTGCAGCAGGAAGGTGGTCAACGCGTTGTCGCGGAAGACAGCCCGCCTGCGACGACCGCCCACCGTCGCGCTCAGCTGAGCGGTGTCGTCGTCCTCACTGATGGCGTAGTGGCCGATCAGCGTGCCCTGATCCAACTTGAGCGTGATGCGCCGCTCGCGCGTCAGCGAGGTCAGGTCGGAGAACAGGTCCGTGCGCACCCCGGTGTCATGGTCGAGACACAGCGAGGCTGTGCCCATCCTCGGCACCACAACATCATCGACACGCATGTCGGACCAGGCGGCGTCGCGGACGCGGGCGCTGCCGGCCAAAGCCAGGGCCACCCCCACAGCGTGTGGCATCTCGACGTCAACCACAGAGGGGTGGCCAGTGTCCGCCAGCGACCGGGTGAAGCGCGGTTTGCGCTGCACCACCGAAATCGTTCGCAATGAACCCATCGCACCGCTGTCTAGGACCTCCTGCAAACGCCGGGTCAGCAGGCTGGCTCGCCACGGTGCCACCACCACCATGGTGAGGCCCCAACGTCGACGAAGCCGGGCGATGTCGGTCAGGTCGTGCTCGTCGACCGCCAGCGGCTTCTCCACCAGGATCTTCCGGAACCCCAACCGGGCGAGTTGTGTCAGCACCTCGACCCGCACGGTCGGCGGGGTGCACACGTGCACGACCGTGCTGCCAGGATCCGTCATATCGGCGGCCTGCGCCAACGAGCCGGCGCGGACCGCGCCGGGGGGCGCGGCGTCGGGGCCACCTGGGTCGAATGTGACCACCGGCCGGTCAGCGAACAAATGCCGGGAGGCCTCGATCGCGCGCGCTCGCAACAGCACCGGCAAATGAAGACCACTTCCCGAACGCCCCAAGCCGACGATGAGCGTCTGCACCATCACCATCACCCCAACGCCACATGAGCAACGAGCGAGCCGAGCGACCCACAGTCAAGTCGCATCTCATCCGGCCGAGAAGCTCTGGCCTGGCGCGACGTGTGAACCATACCCAGGCTTCACCGTCACCAAGGGCACGGCGCACCTGTCGTCGGCGTAAAGGACGATGTCGTCGTCCGTGAGGTTGACAATCAAATGCGCAAGCGGGGGCGCGTTGTTGCACCGATTTGGATCATTGAATGAAGTCAGCGGCGCGAGTTCGTGCTCGAAGATCACAAGCTGCCCGGTCATCGAAGGCGGAGCGGCTTCGCTGGCGGTAACGGATTTCGTAGTCACCTGCGACCCACTCCCATTAGTGTCTTCCGCCGCGAAGACGGGAGTCCACGCCGAAGCGCCAGCGAGTGCCACAGTGCCGGCTGAGAGCAGTGCGCTGTATGCTATGCAGGCACCGAGCCGGTGACTTTTGTGTAGCGAGCGGATGCGGCCGGCTTGCCGCCGGATGGGATTCTGGGCCTTCTCGCGGCGAGTCATGGAGCTGCCCCTTTCGAGCGAGGTACATTGCGATATAGTATGGTGCGTGTCTGCATCGGACTGGAGTCCATCGGCACAGTGTGGTGTGTAGCCACGACTGTTGCCCGCTTCGGCTAGTATGCAGTTGTCCGAGCAGCGATCCTAGCGTTTGGAAAGGAACATGCCTCCTCCTTCCGACAGCAGTTCTGCGATCCCGCGCGGTGGTGTATCCTGCGTCCCGCTGTCAGCAGATGCAGCGCACAACAGTGCGTCCGTGGCCCCTGGCGGAACTGGATATGTATTCGACAACGACAGCTTCCATGCCCACGACCAGCATCGTTGTCTGGCCGAGATGCTCGACCCCATGACAATCAACCGGCTCTCCGAGACCGGCGTGGCAGACGGGTGGCGCTGCCTGGAGGTCGGCGCGGGTGGTGGAAGCGTGGCAGTGTGGCTGGCCCAGCAGGTGGCGCCGTCGGGCACGGTCCTTGCCACCGACGTCAAGCCCCGCCACATACCCCAGACCGCCGGGTTGGAGGTCACCCAACACGACATCGTGACCGACCCACTACCGCAAGCAGCATTCGACTTGATCCACGCGCGCCTCGTCTTGTTGCACCTGCCGGAGCGGCGGTCGGTTCTGCACCGGCTCGTCCGCGCCCTCCGGCCAGGCGGGTGGCTGCAACTCGACGAGTTCGACATCACATACGGTCCCGCGCTGCTTATGCCCGACCAAGCAGCTCGAGAGCTGTACGAAAGGTTTCTTGCGGCGAAGGCCAGGATGTTCCGGGCTGCCGGGGCCGATGGAGCATGGGGGAAAAACGCACCGCAGGCCATGCACGATTTCGGTCTGATCGAAATCGACCCCGCAGTATCGCTGCAGACGTGGCGGGCGGAATCCGCGGGAGTGGGGCTACTGCTCCACCACACGTTCCATCTGCGCGACAAGCTCATCGCTGCGGGCATGACCGATCGGCAACTCGAAGACATTCGTAGGCTGCTGACCGATCCCTCCTTCATGGCCATTTCGTGCCCGATCTACTCGATTCAGGGTCGACGCCCGCCCTCAGGCGGTCACGTTCGCCTACGCTGAGCGCGGCAAGGCGTGCGAGGGTCTGCCTGCACACCTTGCCCGTCGGACCCAGCGGCAGCTCGGGCAGGACCACGAGCGACTCGGGCAGCTTTCGACGGTCCAAGCCGCGCTCGTTCTCCAGGAAAGCATTGATCGCGGCCAGCGTCAGAGTCGCCGTGCCCGGCTGCTGGGTGACGCAGGCGCAGAGGCGCTCGCCGAGCTCGGGGTCGGGCATGGCCAGGCACACCGCGTCGGCAACCACCGGATGAATGTCGAGCTGCTGCTCGATCTCGGCCGGGCTGATGTTGTAGCCGCCACGGATGACGACTTGCTTGATGCGGTCGACCACCTGCAGCTGGCCCTCGGAGTCAATCAGGCCACAGTCTCCGGTGCGCACCCATCCGCCCGGCGGCCGGTAGCGTTCATCGAGCTCGACAGCGTTGAGGTAGCACAAGGGGGTCATCGGCCCCCGTGCCCAGATTTCGCCTTGTTGGCCGGCGGGCAGCGGGACGCCATCGTCACCGACGATGCGGATCTCGGCGACTTTCGGGTCGGGGCGACCCACCCGTCCCAGTTCCGGCGGCGAGTCCTCGACCGCTGTGTGGCAGTTGATGCCGTCGGCTGAGCCGTAGACGTTGATGATGGGGCAACCGAACCGCTCCTGGCACGCCTCGATTGTGGTTGTATGCAGCGCCGCGCCACTGGCCACGAGGGCATGAAGCGACGAGGTGTCCTCGCCGGGGGTCGGGCGTTCCGCAGCCATTCGACGCAACATCGTGGGGACACCGAAGACATCTGTCGGGCGGTGCCGCGTGATCATCCGAAGCGCGGTCGCGGAATCGAACGTGTCAAGAAGCAAAAGGGTCCCACCGTGGCGAGCCACGGTAACCGAGGTGCCGCAGGAGCCAAAAGAGGAGAACAGCGGCACGAGGACCAGGTTGCGCATGGGCTGCCGACCGTCAGACAGCGCGGCGACGTAGTTGGCTCGCCCCCCGGCCATGGCATTGTGTGAATAGGCAACCATCTTCGGCTCGGCCTCCGAACCCGACGACACCAAGATGCGGGCGGGCCCCTCGGGGTTGACCGGCGGCTGCGGGCGCCATTCACGGCCGACGGCATCGTCGAGCAACCATGGGTCCAGCGATCGGCACCCTGCGGGGGCTTCGCCGAAGACGAACACCGAGCCCAGGTCAGGCAGGCGAGGACGTAGGCCGGTTAGGTTCTCGGCCAGCGGCGTGTCGCCTGCGGTATCGGCGACGATCATCGCACTGGCCCGGGAACGGCCGAGCAGGGTCACCGTGTCCCGCCACCCCCGGCCAGGGGGAAACGGCAAGGCGACTGCACCGATGGCTGCGACCGCCAACTCCGCGGCCACGGCCCGTCGATCGTTGGGTGCCTGGATGCCGATCACATCACGTTCGCCGTATCCCGCCTCCATCAAAGCTGTCGCGACCCGGCGAACCGAGGCGTCCAGGGTGGCGTAGTCGGTGGTGCCTGCAGAGTCGACCACAGCGGTCCGACCGGGGTGCGTGCGGGCGGCTTCGCCGAACAGCGAGTAGAGATCTCGATCGGGACACCAGCCCTTGTCGACCCAGTCCCTGCGCAGCCGGGCGGGGACCAGATCGCGCAGCGTGATGCCGTTCGTGGACGTCCACGTCGCCATCATGTGAAGAACCTCCGTGGGGCATGCCGAGCGGTGATCAAGCTGGCGCCATCCGGTTGGATACCCCCAACCTGTTCCATGCGTTGATCGCTGCGATGGTCCAGATCAGATGGGAGAGTTCAACTTCGTCGAACGTGCGCGCAGTTTCCTGGTACACCTCATCCGGCACTCCATCGCGATCCAGCACGGTCATCGACTCCGTCAGGGCAAGGGCCGCCCGTTCCCGATCGGTGAACAAAGGCGCGCCCCGCCAGACCGGCAACACATCTAGACGTTGGTCGCGCTCGCCCGCCGACCGCGCTTGCTTGGTGTGCAGATCCGTGCAGAAGGCGCAGCCGTTCATCTGAGAGGCGCGAACCTTGATCAGGTAAGCGATGACGGGGTCAAGTCCGGCCGCGGCGGTTTGATCGAAAGCGACCATGGCCTCGTAGACGTCGGGGGTGATGGCCGGCGGTGTCACTCGGGCGTTGGACGAGGTGCCGACGTTTTGGTCGATCTTGGTCATCCCATTCCTCCGTGGTAGTCGGTTAGCAAGCACAGCCAACGGGGGTAGCCGTCCGAAGTCACGGTCAGGTCCAACGGCCTGTGCCGTAGGTCGCGGAGAGGTCGGCGAGGCATTCCCGCAATTTCAGGCGTCGCACCTTGCCCGTCCCGGTGCGGGGCACCTGGTCCCAGGTGAACACGAGTGGTTCGTCCAGCTCCGGAAGGTCACGGACGGCCGCCTCCCATGCAGTCTTGTCAAGCGACCCGTCGCCTGTGACGACCACCGGTAGGGGTCGGCGCCCGGGCGTGCCCAATACGACGCATTCGAGCACCTGGAGGATGCGGTCGTCGATGACATCCTCGAGCTCGACGCAGCTCATGGCAGGGATGTGGTCGACTTCCCGATCGACGAAAACGACATTGCCCAGCCAGGTGCGGGTGCCGATGTCCCCCGTGTTGAACCATGACCCGTCCGCCTTTTCCTCCCAGCGATGCTGTTCCCCGATGTATCCCAGACAACAGGCTGCAGTCTTGGCCATGATCAGCCCAGGTGTGCTTGGCCTCACCGGAGCAAACGTCTCTGGATCAACGACCCGCAACCTGGTTTTCAGCGGAATCGGCCTACCTTGGTTTCGTGTCGTCGGATGCCGCTCTGCCGTCTTGGCCACTGATCTGCGGGTAAAGAACCGAAATGTCAGAGGACCCAGCTCGGTCTGACCCCAGCCCTGCGCCCACAGTGCGCCCCATCGCGTGGAGGCACCCAGGTATGTTCGTACCGTCGTGGGGTGGACCGCATCGTACGTTCCGACATACAGGCGGACATCGGTGAATGGATTGTCGTCCCTGGCGCTCATCGGCAGCCATTGGATGTACGTTGCCGGGAGGCCCTCGAGGACCGTCGGCGGATGCGCCCGAAAAAGCTCCTCGGCGGTATCCACATCGTGGTCGGCCACCACGACCACGCTTTGCGGCGCCAGCGAGTAGGTGACAGCGGTCCAACAGAAGGTCCGACCGTGCGTGAAGGAACTGGCGGTGGCAACAGTGTCGTCGGGTTTGGCGACTATCACCGGCCAGCGGTGGGCCTCGAATGACGCGAGGCGGCGGATGATCGTGTTTGTCGAGTGCAGCACGAGCTTGGGGACGCCGGTCGTGCCTGACGTGGGAACCACGATCAAGGGTTCGTCCTCGTGGCGGCGGTGCGGCGGTGGTGGCTCGTGGCCGCGCACGCTGTCGAGGGACAGTGCCCCCCTTGCGGTTCCGTCAATGGTGAGGATCCGTTCGGCGAGGGCTGTCAAGTCCGTGTGCGTGCTCCATGCGGCGTCAAGGGTGCCTGCGGTTGTAACGAGCAGGGACGGCGTCAGCCGCTCAAGCATCAGCTGCTGCGTCTCAGCCGGAAGGTGATTGGGGATGAGGCTGGGTAGGGCGCCGACGCGTATGGCAGCGCAGGCGAGCAGGTCGATGTCCCAATGGTTGTCCTTGGCGATGGCGACGCGGTCGCCCGGGCCCACTCCTGCAGCCGCGAGCCATCCAGCTGCGCCTCGTACCAGGCTCGCCAATTGTTCGACGTCGTAGGTGGTGCCGTCCTGAGGGGCGATGTCAAACGGTCTACTGAGGTGAGTGACCGTGCGGGCTCCCGCCTCGGCGCGCTCTTCAAAGAAGGTGCCCATGTCGTGTGTCTTCACGGTTGGCGCCTCTCTTCAAAAGATTCGAGGTAAAGCCCGCTTCCTCGCAATCGGCCGCCGGGGGTTATTCGCTTTGGCGTCCGTTGCTTCGAGGACGCGGAGTCTCCGGGCTCTGCACTGTGTGCCTGTATCCTTGCGGCAGCCAAATCAGCCGATCGAAAGGCACCCTCGCTGGCCGGCTGCAGCGCCACCCAGTCTCCTGCGTACTCGACCGCCCGGGTGGGTCGGCGCAGAAAGTCCGGCCGGAACCGCAACGCCGCGGGAGTGGCCTCCGGCAGCCCGTAGCGGAAGCGGTGGACAAAGTGCGTGTGCGCGGCCTGACCGAGGCCTGGCAAGTAACGCTCGGACTGCTCGGTCACGCGTTGCACTACCTCCTGGTCAGAAGCGTCAATTAGCTCGCGGGTGGCCACCGGCCGCGTGAACAACGACACGAGACCACGGCCCTCGGGCGCTCGGCCGGATGCCTTGTTGTGCTCGACGGCGATGCCGGATAAAAGGTCATCCTCCGCAGCGGGGATGAGCACTCCGTAGGCGCTCGGCGCGCCCTGGACGGCGAGCCGTCGCTGGAGGCCACAACTGACCCGGAGCATGGGAGTGTAAGTACACGCCCGCAGGTACGGACGCTCGTCCTCGGGCGCGTTTACATGCAGGTCCAGCGCGACCGGGGCCGGAACGCACAGCACCACAGACCGTGCGGTGAAGGCTCCCTCGCTCGTGACCAGGCGGGCGTTGTGGGAGGCGGAGGTGACCTCCTGGACCGCACACCGAGGGGTGATATGTACGACCTCTGCCAGCCGGCGTGCCAGCGTATCCATGCCCTCCCGGTACGTCCGCCAGGTCGCGGTGCTCCTGGTCGCAAGCAGTAGGCAGACCAAGGGCGCCGCAGCCGAGCGCTCCGCCTCCCAGCCGAACAAGCCGCCCACGAGGGGCTGGAAGACGTAGTCCGACACCTCACGGCAGTAACGTCCGGCCAGCTCGGCGACGGTCATGTCGCCCAGCGGCGTGCTCTCGGGATGGTCGGCTTGGAAGGCCCGTGCCCGTGACGTTACGAAGGCGTTGAACCGCACCATTTCGAGCCGCGCGCGCAGTGACAGGCCCGCCCCGGTAAACAAGCCGAGGGGGCGTCCGACATTGGGATGCGCGCGCCCCTCGCGCCACAGTGCGACGGGGCTGGGAATACGGGGGACGTCCTCGTCGGACAGGCCGACCTGGCGGATCAGCTTCCAGGTAGTGGCATAGCCGTGAGTTCCGATCATGTCCGCACCCTGGTCGATGAGGTAGCCGTCATGTCGCAGCGTGCGCATGCGCCCCCCGACCTGCTCGGCGGACTCGAGCACGTCAACCGACCGGCCCGCTTGCTGCAACGCATACGCGACCGCCAGTCCGGACGCTCCCGCGCCGACGACGGCGACGTCGAGATCGCTGGTCATGACACGCCTCCCCCGACCTGGGCATAGACCAGGTTGACGACGACCAACACCACGACGGCCGTCCGGTGCGTCGTGATGCCGAGCTTGCGGGCCACGAGGATGTCGTGACGGCGCACTCCGATGTCGAGCTGGCGGGCGCGCAGCGCGATGATCGGGAGCATGGCCAGCGGAAACCACCACGGCGCCACATTGACCAAGGGGGCGCCGACGATGAGCAGAACCTGGAGCAGGGAGACCACAGCGATGGTCACCGCGTTGCCGCGGGCAGAGAGCATGGTCGCTGCGGTCCACCGCCCGACCTTGGCGTCGCCGGTGACGTCGTTGGTGTTTGAGTAGACGCCGAAGAGTAGAGGCCCCATGCCGAAGACCAGCGCCTGGACGACGACGAAGCCGGGGGCGGCGCCGGTGATCAGCCCGTACGGTGCCAGCAGCCAGCCCACCCCGACGCCGGCGAGAATGGCCTCGTTGAAGCCGTGGTGGCTGAGCTTCAATCCCCACGACCACTGCACGGCCGCTGCCAGGCACACTGCCGTTACGACGACCGCCCAAGTGGGGGGCGCCGGCGCGACGGCGATGGCCGCTGCCGACAGAAACACGGCGGTGGCCAGCGCGACCCAGCCGAACCGGGTTGCCTCGGCAGGGGTGAGCTCCTGCGTCAACAGCGGCTTTCGCGCCAGGCGACGGGCTGGGGCATCAGGCCCGTAGTTAACGGCGTCGCTGCCGTCGCGGTAACCGGTCACGTCGTCGAAGGAGACGGTTGCCGCCACGATGCTGATCTCGCTGAGCAGAAACAACGCCAATGTCGCCAGGACGCGACCGTCAAGGCGGGCCTCGGCGGGCAGCAGCGACCAGACGATGAGCAGGCCCAGGTAGTAGTCGAAGATGTCGAGCTTTGCCAGCCGCACGTAGGCGGGGGCTTTGCGCCTGAGTGGTGTCGGCACAAGCAGAGCAGGGCGGTAATGATTCTTGATCACCGACTCTCGTTCCCTCCGGCGAAGTCGCAGACTGTGTCGGCGATGCGTTCCACCTGGGCGTCGGTCAGGTGGGGATACAGGGGGATGGCGAGGGTGCACCGGCTGGCGTACTCGGCGTGGGGCCATGTTTGGTCCGGCGCCGCGAATCCTTCGAAGGCGGGCTGTCTTGGCAGGGGCAGCGGGTAGTAGACGTGGCTTTCGATCCCCCTGGCGGCCAGCTGCTGTTGCAGCTCTTCTCGACGCTCGCTGAGCAGTGAGTAGACGTAGAAGCATCGACCGTTTCGGCCAGGAGGAGGAGCCGTCACGCTGTGCTTCGCGAGGGGCGCGAAGCGCTCGGTGTAATAGTCGGCGATCCGAGCACGCCGCTCGAGCCGGTCGGCAAGCCCCGGCAGCCGATGAAGCTGGAAGGCGGCGAGAATTTCGTCGAAGCGGCTGTTGGTGCCGATGCAGTGGTGAAGAAACCGCCGCTGCCCGTCCTGGCCGTGGTTGCGCAACATCCGGACAGTGCCGCCCAAGGCCGGATCGTCAGTGACCACGACCCCCCCTTCGCCGGCCGTGCCGAAGGTTTTGACCTGGACGAATGAGAAGACGCCTGCCTCTCCCCATCGGCCGGCGGGATGGTTGTCGAGCACTGCCCCTTGGGCCACCGCCGAGTCCTCCAGCAGCCGCAGCCGATGGCGCTCCGCGATCTGACGCATCCTCGGCATGTCGGCCATGACCGAGAAGACGTGTGCAGGCATGATCGCCCGCGTGCGGGGGGTGATCAGGCTTTCGATCTGCTCCGGATCGGCCACCATGGTCCACGGATCGACGTCGGCGAACACCGGTGTGGCTCCCAGATTCACGACCGTGCTCGCAAGCGGCGCGCACCCGAAGGCCGGTATCACGACCTCGTCCTCGGCCCCGATCCCCATGGCGGTGAGGACGAGCGTCAGCGCCGTCGTACCGCTTCCGCATGCCACGACGTCGGCCGCCCCCAACCAGGCGCGCAACGCGTCTTCCAATCGGGCGGTGTGCTCGCCCAGTATGAACCGCTGCGCCGGGGCGGTGCCGACCTCGTGCACGGTCTCGAGCAGGGCCTCCCGGTCATCCTCGAACACATCAGGAGGGAAGAAGGGAATCGTCATGGTGACGCCCCGGTGAAGAAGCTGGCGATCAGCTCACACACCCGTTCCAGGTCGTTCAACGACAGGTCGGGATACAGGGGCAGCGCAAGCGTTCGATCGCAGGCCGATTCTGCGCGTGGAAAGTCCCCTCGGGCGTACCCTAGGTCGGCAAAGCAGGGCTGCAAGTGCAGCGGCGTCGGATAATACGTCTCGGTCTCCACCCCCCGGTCGGCCAGGAAGGCGGCGAGCTCGTCGCGGTGTTCGACCTCGATGAGATAGACGTAGAAGACCGGGTTCGTCTCCACGTCCCGTGAGACGATCGTGGGGAGCCGTACCACGCCGGGTACATCGCGCAACCGTTCGGTGTAGGCATTGGCCAATTCAGCCCGGCGGGCGATGTCTTCGCCGAGACGCGTCAGCTTTGCAGTGAGCACAGCCGCCTGAATGTCGTCCATCTTGCTGTTGACGCCGGCCACGGACGTGCTGGTGGAGATGCGCCGGAAGTCATCCACCGTCGGACCGAACCGGCCGTGGTGACGGAGCGCCCTCGCCGTCTCCGCAACCTGCGGATCACTGGTGATGATCGCACCGGCGTCTCCGACGGCGCCCAGGGTCTTGCTGGGGAAGAACGACAGCACTCCCCCGGAACCCAGCAGCCCCGCATGGACCCCGTCCCAACGCATGCCCAGCGCCTCGGCGCTGTCCTCGACGATGTTCAGCCGGTGTCCCCGCGCCGTCTTCAGCACACCGTGCATGTCGGCCATCTGACAGAACAGGTGCACCGGCATGACCATCCGGGTTCGTTCGGTCACGACGTCCGACACCGACTTCGGGTCGATCCCGTAGGTGACTGGGTCGATGTCGGTGAATACCGGCCGCCCACGGGCAAGAACGACAGACGACGCCGACGCGATGAAGCTGAAGGCCGGCACGACCACCTCATCGCCCGGGCGCAGGCCGCACGCCCGCAACAACAGCACCAGTGCGTCGGTCCCTGAGTTCACACCCACCACGTGCGCGGCGCCGGTCCACTCGGCGAGTGCGGCCTCGAGCGCGGCCACCTTGCGCCCATGCGAGTACTTTCCCCGATCCATCACCTCCTTCAGGTGCGAGTGGATGAGCGGCCACAGCGCCTCGAACGTCGCCGCCTGGGTGAAGAACGGCACCAAATCCCGAGGCGAACGCCCGGATACCTGACCAGCCTGCAAGCCAGCCGCCCTCCTCACGTTGCGCCTTGTCCGGATCGGCGGCCTAGTGCTAGAGCGGGATGACTTGGACCGTTCCGGTGAAGCCGCCATCTGTCAGGGGGCGCGTTGCGCCGCAGTTCCCGGTGACACCAGTCGGCACGGCCTCTTGGATAACCTCAGAGCCCTTGAGCGGCCCCTCTACGAACTTTGCCCTCACAGTCGGCACGGCCCCATAGGTCACAGTTTCCCAGCTGACGACTGACTTGTCGCCGTTGTCCCAAACCACGTCCACTGTTCCATGCGCCTCCATGACACCGGGGGCGGCGGTGCATCCCAGCACCCCGGTTCCCTCGATCTTGCCGGTCGCGCCCTGGTATGGGATTCCGGTCGCAGAAGTGCAAGGGGTTGACGGCGACAGTGCCGTCCCTACTTGCAGGATGCCCGATATGGTCTGGCGTTGAGGGGTAGACGTCAGGCCTGGCTCGAAGTGCAGAGTCGCCGCGTCGGGGCATTCGAGGTCGGCGCCCGTGGTCGGCTGACCTGAAGCTTGCTGTGGGACAGCCACGACTGCCAGCAGTAGAAGGAACACTGTTAATAGCAGCCACCTCCGGCGATGCAACAAGGCCTGCGGACGGACGGTGTGTCGTGACATCCTATCTCCTTTCCGGTTCTATCGCGCTGACGGACCTCTAGCCAAGATGGGGACGTGGTCGCCAGGAATTCGTTGCTGGTCGGTTGATGCAAGCGGCGTCAGGATCTGCTTAGTAATCACCAATGCCAGTAACGCCGTCTTCGGACGCTTCCCTCTCAATCGTGTGCGCTTGTCCTGTGGCTTTCAGCGGGCCGTAAGCCTCGCTGTGGGTGTCGTCGCGGGTGACCATCGACGAGCTGTACGTTTGCCCGACGGGTGCGGTGGCTCCGCTAAATGCTGCACCTACGGGTGGTTTCGGCTGCTCGCTGGTGGGCGGAGCAACGAAGGTTGCCTCCGTGACCGTCGTGGGAAGCACGCCGTCGGCCCGGGAGGAGTTGGTCGTCCCCGTGGGATCCGAAGCGGAGTGTGTCTCGGAATCGCCGAGCAGGCCAAAGCCGACAATGCAGGCGCCGGTGACGCTCTGCGGGGAAAGGCTTCGAGTATCACTGCTCGAAAGGACGGCGAGCCCTGGGATCCCGGCTTTCATATCGATGCCGGTGGACAGTTGGGCTGCCTGTGGTTGCATCAGGCAGGTGGCGACCCCAAGTGGAGTTCGGAATCCGGTATCGACACATGCCCCTGAGGCGCGTGCGGTCGGGGTGGCGGAGCCGTCGTCGCCCCCGGCAAACGCGGCCGGGCTGGTGGCCAAGAACCCGAACGAGGTCATCGCCAGGGCGGCCGCCCCGCGGGCGCCCTGGCTCGCCAAGGTGCTGGTCACAGCGGGCTTGGCATGCTTCGCCACAGTCATAGGTCCTCTCTATCGTCACAGCAGATCCGGCCCCGGGACAGGGCGGATCGACCGGCCACCTACCAGCACCGCCCGGGCCCGGCAGAGGACCGACCACCACCGACCATCTCGATCGTGACATCTCTATAACTTGTGACGCGTTGCGACGATATGGTCGCCGTCCGTCACCACACGATGGTGTGGAACCACGGCGCCACGTGCAACCCACCTGAGTCCGACATAGACGGCATCCACGTCCATAACAGACATGACCGACCGCGGCACCGGTAATCGACCGACCACCGCGGACGTGGGCCACCCGGGCACCGGTCACGGGACGCCGGTACCCGGATGGAGCTCCGAGGGGACAAGGACCGCCCGACGGCCGCAAGGCCGCGCAGGTCCCATGTCGGTCACGATGCTGGCCCTGTAGTGGCGACCGCGTCTACGACAGGACGCCACATCATCCGGACGAGAGGGTGTGACCTCGGTCACCGGCCATGACCGAGACCAGTCCCTTGTGGGATCGCACCCGCGACACCGCAGCCGAACCCGTCGACCGCCCCGTCATGCCGCCCTACCTTTCAGGTGTGCTCCCGGTCGTCCGGAAAGATCGGGGGACGCAGGCGGGGCAGGGATGGCTGTCATGCCAGCTGCCTTTGATGGCTCGGGTGGCTTGGCCGCCTGCCCCGCTCCCTGGTTCTGACCGCTGATTAGGCACTGCGACCGATCGTTGTGTAGGGCGTTGACGGCGGAACGGGGACGCGCCACAGCGGCACCGAAGGAAGCGAGGGATCGATGGCAGTTGCCGTAGGAATCGACGTCGCCAAGGAGTTTCACTGGGTCGCGGTCGTGTCGGTCGAGTCCGGCAAGGTGCTGCTCTCGCAGAATCGACAACAACTCGAACGGCATCGACGTGCTCATCGACCACCTGCGTAAAGCCGCTGCCAAACATGGCGAGGTCACGGTGGGAGTCGATCTGATGGGCGGCGTGGCCAGCCTGCTCACCGCCATGTTGCTCGATGCCGGCATCCGCCTGGTCCACGTCCCGGGGCTGGTGGTCAACCGAGCCCACCGCGCCAACAAGGGCGGCTAGGCCAAGTCCGACCCGCGCGACGCCAAGACCATCGCCGATCAACTGCGGCTGCGTGACTATTGGCGCGCGAACTGGTCGACGAGAACACGATCAGCCTGGACACCACCCTCCGGCCTTGGGTATTCACCGCAGGCTTCTGATCATGGATTTGCGGGGTGTCGGAACAAGGAAAGGTGCTCCTGACCTGGGATAATACGGATTGCCTAGATCTGCATGGCCCCCAGGAAGGAGCACCTTTCCGGTGAAGACTACAACCACCCGTCGCCAGGGCGACGATCCCGCGCTGGCGTGGTCGCAAGGACTGCAGGTCGAGGTCGGCGGGACGGGGACCGTCGCGCAGGCGGGGGTGGTGCTGCCGTGGTTGCTGGCCGACCGGCTCGGGCTGACCACCGGCCTGGCCCAGGTGATGGCGCGGGCAGGGTTCTTTCCGCTGCGCCATCGCGGTCGGGCGCTGGTCGACACCACGTGTGCCTTGGCGGCCGGGGCGACGTGCCTGTCCGATGTGGAGGCCATGACCGCGCAGGAAGAGATCTTCGGGCCCGGCGGTGGGGCGTCGGACGCACACTGCTACGGGTACTCGATGAGCTCGGCGAGCGACTCGGCGCCGACGGGCTGCCCGGACGCCGACTGGCCCGGGCCACCGCCGCGGCCCGAGCCCGGTCGTGGGCGGCCATCATCTCCCGGCACGGGCAGCTTCCCGCGGTGCGGGTCGCCGGCCAGGACCTGACCCGACCAGGCATCCAGCCTGGTGACCCGGCGCGGCCGGTGCTGGTGATCCGGCTCGACGCCACGTTGATCGAGGCCGCCAGCCCGAAGGCCCACGCCGCGGGCACCTACAAAGGTGGATTCGGGTTTCATCCCCTCACCGCCTGGTGCTCCAACATCGGCGACGCACTCGCGGTGATGCAGCGCCCGGGCAACGCCGGCTCATTCACCGCCGCCGATCACCTCGCGGTCCTGGCCGCCGCGTTCACCCAGGTCCCGGCCGATCACCGCCGCGATGTACTGGTCAGCATCGACGGCGCAGGCGCCTCCCACGAGGTCATCGACTACCTCACCTCGTTGAACACCGCACCGACCCACGGGCGCCGCGGCCGCCGCGTGGAGTACACCATCGGCTGGCCGGTCGACGAACGAACCCTGGCCGGGATCGAGCACCTGCGCGAGAGCGACTGGGACACCGCGGTGGACACCGACGGCGACCTCGACCCCGCCTGTTAGCCGCCGTTCCTGATGACCATGGGGTGGTAGGTCGGCGTCAGCGGGTGTGTGCGGCGTGGTGAGCCGGCCCGGGGGTGGCGGTGGTGTTGGTGTGCGACGACAACGTGACGATGTGCGGCGTCTGGTTGGAGGTG
Organism: Pseudonocardiaceae bacterium; assembly: GCA_009377865.1. Lineage (GTDB taxonomy): Bacteria > Actinomycetota > Actinomycetes > Mycobacteriales > Pseudonocardiaceae > WHSY01. The sequence continues at coordinate 23,782 of WHTH01000017.1, forward strand.
GGCCCTCCCGGTCGTCTTTTCCCGGAGCCGCCGGGAGGGCCACCTGAGCGCGCTCGGAGGCGCCGTGCTCACGGTAGGCAAAGACGTTTCGCAGGTCGAGCGGCGGCTGTCGGAGGGCCTGCTGGCGTGCCCGGACTGTTCGGGTCGGCTGGGTCCGTGGGGTCATGCCCGGCCGCGGGCGCTGCGCGGGGGCGACGGGTCGCAGTGGTGGCGTCGGCCGCGGCGGGCGAGGTGCTCGGGATGCGCCCGGACCCATGTGTTGTTGCCGGTGCGCGCCCTGCTCCGGCGCGCGGACGTGGTCGAGGTGATCGGCGCCGCGCTGGGTCTCGCCGCGGCGGGCTGGGGGCATCGGCGGATCGCTGAGTCGCTGGGGCGCCCGGCCGCGACGGTGCGGGGCTGGCTGCGCCGGTTCCGTGGCCGGGTGGAGTCGCTGCGGTCGGGGTTCACACAGCTGCTGGTCGGGTTGGACCCGCTGGCGCTGCTCCCGCAGCCGGCCGCGTCGGCGCTGGGTGACGCGGTCGCCGCGATCCTCGCGGCGGCGGTGGCAGTGGTGCGCCGGTGGGGCGACGCGGTGAGCGGGTTGTCGCCGTGGGAGCTGGCCGCCGCGGTCAGCTCGGGACGGCTGCTGGCCCCGGCCGGCACCCCGATGTCGATCAACACGAGCCGCCCCTGGTGACCGGCGCTGCGGGCCGCCAGGCTCCGCGCGGACGATCTTTCGACCGTGAGGAGTGCGAGTGACCGAGATCGATGAGCAGGCGCGGCGGCGGGCGGAGCGTGTTGCCCGACGCTCGTTCTGCACACGAACGACGCCACGATGATGACCACGAGCCGGCGGCCCGCGACCATGGACGTCGTCACCTTGGCGGCCTGATCGTCACGACGTCGACGAAGCCCACCTGCTCGACCACCCCCAGCTCGAAAGCATCCGGATGCTGACCAACCACGACATGGACTCCCGCAGCCCGTTCGCCGCGCTCCTGATCGGACAACCCACCCTCCGCCGCAAGATCAAACTCGGGGTGCTCGCCGCGCTCGACCAACGCATCGCCGTCCGCTACCACATGACCGGCATGACCAGCGAGGAAACCGCCGTGAGCTTGGCCCCGTAGCACGGACACCTGACGTGAGGTGGCCTCGGCCACCAGGAAGGATGTCCCGGTGCCTGCACCACACCCACCTGAGTGCAGCCGCGACATGGCCACCGACGTCGCCCTCGCCGTCGAGGACGACATGCGTGCGCTTCTCGAGCGCGAGACCCCGCACATCAGGTTCCTGGGCGAACGTGCCCCACCGTGGCCCGGCAACGCGATCCCCGCCCGGGCCGCGGCCCTGTCCAGGAGCCGTCCGATGGCGCGGCCTCGGTCGGGCCTGACGGGCGAACAGCAACGTGACGTCGCCGGAGCTGTGACCAGCCTCGAGACCCCATACACTTGGCGCATGGCTGCGAGGGCGGTGGACGAAGCGGCGTCCAACGGTCCGGGTCCCCCCGATCGCTTGAGGCGCGGTCGGCCACCGCGCACGACGCGCGGGCGAATTGCGCACGTTGCCCTCGAGCTGTTCGCGCGCGAGGGCTTCGACGAGACCACTGTTGATGAGATTGCGGCTGCGGTAGGGATCGGGCGTCGCACGTTCTTCCGCTATTTTCCGTCGAAGAACGACGTCCTGTGGAGCGACCATGGCGCGCGTCTGGAACAGATGGGGGCGCACCTGCGCGCGTCCCCGCCGGACGAGCCGTTGCTCGACACGGTCCGTAGGGCCGTTGTGGCCAGTACCGATTTCAGTCGTGCCGAGCAACATGCCTTGCGTCTGCGCATCGAGCTGATCGAGGCCGTCCCCTCTCTTCAGGCGCACTCGGTGCTCGTGCATGCCGCCTGGCGGCGGGTGATTGCAGAGTTCGTGGCGCAGCGGCTGGGTCTTGAGGCTGAGGATCTGCTGCCTCAAGCCATCGCGTATGCCAGTCTGGGTGTCACGATGGCGTCCACGCGATGGTGGGTACGGCGCGGAGGCACCAACTTGCAGGATCATCTCGATCTGGCATTGCGCCACCTTGCGACCGGGTTCGGACAGGTGGAGGCACTTGCAGATCAGTCGAGGCGGGCTCGTTGGTGATCGTTGCAAGGCGGACTGGGCCAGGCAGGCTGGGCTGATCAGGACCCGCCGCCTGGGCGGGTTCTGAACCGGTGTTCAGGGGGCAGCGCGGTGCGGATCACCGTGATGTGGTCGGCGTTGTGTGTTGGACACGGCGACGCCGGGCGCAGCGGCACCCGACAGCGGCTCCCCTTGCCGCCGGGCCTGATCGACGAAGACCGCGACGGGTGACGACCGAAGCCGCGCTCGACCGTCCTTGCCCGGGGGCGGTGACCATGAGGTGCTCTGCTCCTGGGCTGATCGGATGTGGACCTTCACAGTGACACATCCTTGCTGGTAAGAGCTGCCTTCAGCCTTCCCCCGCGCCCGCCCGAAGCGGCCCGTGAACGCACCGAGAGGGTTCCGGAGCCCCGTGGGCTCGTGCGCTGGGGCGCCTCATGACGCGGTCGCGACGGGGACATCCCGGGGGCACGTCGACTCGGTGGTCGAGGTCGTCAGAGGGAACGCCATCACGGCTCAACTTGCACCGATCGGACGCTTGACAGCCTGTGTGACCCCTGGGATATTGTATTGGCACTGAGTGTCACAATGATTGGCATGGGGACATGGCACGCCGGTGCCAGTAAACATCGTCGATCGGGGAAAAGGTCGTGATCACATGGCCAGGCGGCACATGAGTGACATCGCAGGCAAGCTCTTCCCCAGTTCGTTCGTCGGCTCCTATCCGCGGCCGACGTGGTTCACTTATAACCTCGGCGGCAGGGACATCTTGCAGGCTTTCCGCGACGAGGACTTCGCACAAGCGTACAAGGACGGCACCCGTGCGATGATCGGGGATCAGGAAGAGGCGGGTATTGATGTCATCGCCGACGGCCATCTCTGGTATGACCGGCATCAGGGCTTCATCGCCTCATTTCTGCTCTACAATCTCGAGCGGATGCAGGGTATCGAGATCCAGCCCCAGGAGACGGCGAGCAAGCTCTTCGCCAGCGAGACGGCGGTTTCCGGAACCGACTTCTCGCAGACGATGGAGACGTCCTCTCTCGACGAGGTGATGGAAGCGATCAGTGGCGCCACGTTCAGCGTCACCCGAAAGGTCGGCCGGGGGCCGATGAGGCACGCGATGAACTGGTCCCTGGCCCAGCGGTGCACGACCAAGCCGGTGAAAGCGTTCTTCGCGATGGGACCGGTTGAGCTGTCGGCGACTGTGGTCGACATGCACTACAAGGATCGCAAGGCCTTGCTGCGCGACATGGCCGACATTTATCACGAGGAGATGCTGGCCGCGGTCGCGGCCGGCGCGCGGATCGTGGAACTCGACGACCTCATTTTCCTGGCGCCCCCGGACGAATGGGAATTCGACATCGAGATCCTGAACCGGGTCTTCGACGGCATCGACGCATACAAGATCTGGCACTGTTGCCACGGTGGCACCCCCGCGCCTGTCGGCATCGCACCATACAAAGCGATGTTCCCCTACGCCAAGGAGCTGCAGGTCGACAGCTTCGACTGGAGCTTTGCGCAGACCGGGTTCCCCGAGGACGAACTGGCACTGTTTGCCACCCCCGGGTTCGACAAAGACCTCGGACTCGGGGTAATCAGCAACAAAAACTACCTCATCGAAACCCCTGAAGAAGTAGCCGAAGGAATTCGCAAAGCGGCGAAGCATGTTGATCCGGCACGAATCCACCTCACTTCGGACTGCGGCCTGTTCGCCTATTCGCGCAGCCTGGCGAAGGCCAAGCTCAGCTCCATGGTCAAGGGCGCGGCGATCGCGCGCGGTGAGCTGACCGCCGCCGCGTCCTGACCACCGCCGCTTTCGTGGCACGCCGCCCGCTAGGCATGGGCTCTGGGCGGGGGCCTCGGAGATACCACACATCCACCGCCCGAGGAGGCTTGACATGAAGATCAGTACCGAGCGGATTCTCACGTCCCACACCGGCAGCCTGCCCCGTCCAGGAGATCTGGATCAAATGCTGTTCGACCGTGACCAGGGCAACGACGTCGGCGGGTTGGACCAGCGTGTCCGGGAGGTGGTGGCCGACATCGTGGCCGCCCAGGTCGACGCCGGGGTCGATGTGCTCAACGACGGTGAGGTCGGCAAGATCGGCTACTCCACCTACGTCAAGGAGCGACTCACCGGCTTCGAGGGTGAGGGCGCGGCGATCGTGTCCAAAGAGATGATCGAGTATCCAGGCACGATAAAGCATCTTGCCGATAGCCCGGCCTTCCAGAACATGAGGCTGCCCGCGTGCAACGGGCCGGTGTCGTTGCGTGATCCGGACGCCGTGCACCGCGACATCGACAACCTGCAGGCCGCGGTGGCCGGCATCAGCCCGCAGGACAGCCCGCAGGACGTGTTCCTCAGTGCGGCCTCGCCCGGGGTCATCGCGACCTTCCTGCCGAACCAGCACTACGGCTCACAGGAGGAGTACCTGTTTGCGCTGGCCGACGCCATGAAGCCCGAGTACGACGCCATCGCCGGCTCGGGCATCGTTTTGCAGCTGGACTGCCCGGATCTCGCGATGACCCGGGTGATGGGAGCCAACGCCGAGCTGACCGACGACGAGTTCAGTGACCAGATTCGGATGCACGTCCGGGTGCTCAACCACGCCGTGCGGGACATCGCGCCGGAGAACATGCGGTTGCACCTGTGCTGGGGAAACGCCGCGTTCCCGCACATCTACGACCCGGAGATGAAAGATGTCATCGACGTCGTGCTGTCCGCCCGGCCCGCGGCGATCTCGTTCGAGGCTGCCAACGCGCGCCACGAGCACGAATGGAACGTCTGGGAGGATGTGAAGCTGCCCGACGGCAAGGTCCTCATCCCCGGTGTGCTGGACTCCTGCACCAACTACGTGGAACACCCGGAGCTGGTCGCGCAGCGACTCGTCCGGCTCGCCAAGCTGGTCGGCCGGGAGAACGTCATCGCCGGCTCGGACTGCGGCTTCGGCACCTTCGCTGGGCTGTACACCGTCGACCCCCCGGTCACGTGGCTCAAGCTCAAGGCCATGGCCGACGGAGCGAGACTCGCGTCCGACCAACTCTGGTGAGGGAGGAGCGGCCAGGCAGCGGAAAGGGGCACCCCCAACGATCTGGCCTGAGCCCCTCGCTGCGGCGATCGTTGGGAGGACCCCTTCGTGCCCGATGCGCGGCGTCGGCAATCCCTCGTCATCGGCATCCTGGCCACCTGCGGCATCTCCGTGGCGCTGACCCAGACCCTGATCATCCCGCTCCTGCCGATCTTTCCTCGTGAGCTGAACACGTCGGTCGGGAACGCCTCATGGCTGGTTACCTCGTCGCTGGTCGCCGGTGCCGTCGGCGCCCCGGTTTTCGGGCGCCTCGGCGACATGCACGGCAAGCGCCAGTGGTTGCTGGTGGCGATCGGTCTGATGGCCGCGGGATCGGCGCTGGGAGCGTTGGCACCGGAGTTCACGGTCCTGGTGGTCGCCAGGGTGCTGCAAGGAGCAGCGCTGGGCGCCCTGCCGCTGGGTATCAGCCTGATGCGCGACGAGCTGCCGGAAGATCGCGTTGATTCCGGTGTCGCGCTGATGAGCGCGACGCTCGGCATCGGCGCAGCAGCAGGGCTGTCGTCGGTCGGTTGCTGTTGTCGAGACGGCGTAGGTGCTTGTCGAGGCTGTCGATGACTCGCTCGTGGCGGGCGATCTCGGAGGTCCAGCCGCGGTCGGCGGCGTCGTCGCGGAGTTCGCGGACGTCGGCGATCTGCGCGGCGAGGGCGGGTAGGAACTCGGCTGCGGGCAGGAAGTTTCTCGCAGGTCTCGCAGATGTTGGCGTAGGGGCAGGCTTCGGCGGCGAGCTCGCGGGCGCAGTACCCGTGCGCGACGCGGGCCGGCTGGCTGTCCTGGGCGCGCCGCTCCCGGCTCCCGGAGTTCGTCGCTCTGGCCAAGACCATCACCCGGTTCCTGCCATTGATCCACAACACCCTCGACCACGGCCTGGGCAACGCCCTGTCCGAGGCGACCAACACCCACATCCGGCTGCTGTCCCGCCGCGCCTACGGCTACCACAGCCCCGACGCGCTCATCGCCATGGCCGACCTCACCCGAGGCGGCCTCTGCCCACCACTCCCCGGACGATCATGAAACCCAACCCACGGAAACAACAGGAGGCCCAGACTTAGTGCATGGACGGAGAGCCCTTCGACGAGAGCCCGTCGAGCCGCCCGGAGTGGTTGCTCGACCGGGAGCTGGACATCGCCGCCGAAGTCTACCGACCCGAGCCCATCGGCCCGCACACACCGCTGGAGGAGCTCAGCGACGCAGAGCTGCTGGAGCGTTTCAGGAGCGTGAACGGTTTTGACCTCCGTTTCGAGTAGCGGCGCAGCGGCGAGGTCTCGGACCGCTTCCCGAGCTGGTGTTCAACCAGCCATGCCCGCAGCGCTGAAGCACGCCGCCTACCTCCAACACGACGGCGCTCGCCGCGCACGAACAGGGGCGTCCAGCCGCCATCAGTGGTGTAGACCACGGGGACTCTCCTGGCGACAAGCGGCCCGAGTGGCACACCACGTTGGTTCTGCACTCGGGAGCCGCCGCCGATCTCGCCGAGCCTGCGCAGCCCTTGGAGCAACGAGCGTTCTCGACGGCGCGTAGCATCTGGCGCTGTCCGCGCCGGACGCTATTGTGGCCGCCATGACCGCGGCTGAGCATCGCCACCCGATTCCGGCCATCCCCCCACTGCCGGAGGGGGCTGGCCCGCGCGCGATCCGCGCCGCGCTGATCGCGGAGGAGCGGGAGGAGTTCGACCAGGCGTACCGGCGGGCGCTGGACGAGGCGGCCGACACGTTGGAGCTGGCGGTCGTGCTGGACACGCTGGAGCACTGGCGGCGCCGCGCGATCATCTCCGCCGACCCGCAGGAGTACCGGCGGATGCTGCGCCGCGCGGCGCAGCTGCTGTCCGGTGACGACGTGCCGGAGGATGAGCCGCTCGCGCGGCTCAAGGAACGGCTTGCCCGGCTGGGCGTGTAGGTGTACCGGGTTGTCGACGATGACCAGGTGCAGGAACAGGTCGCCGCGTTGCCGGCCGAGGCCTTGTCCGGCTACGCCGAGGCGCGGACGCTGCTGGAGGTTGCCCCGTGGTCTGGCAGCCCGTACCGCACGGAGAAACCGGACGGGTCGATGCGCACGCTCGCCGTCGGAAACTCCGGAGCGCTCGTGTACCTGAGCTTGGAGCAGGAACGGGTGGTCCACGTGCTGCTCGTGCAGTGGATCGGCTGATCGCGGATTTTTCTCTGCGGCTCCACGGTGTGCCGAGTTGGCGAGCTCGTCGGCATCATAGGGAGGGAGGATCTTCCGTGAGGAGACCTCGCATCGCGGCGAGCGCCTACACGTGTTCGCGCTGCACCTCAGGCAGGAGATCGAACTGACGCGGCGCCCTCCGGTGGCGGCCTCGACGAGCGTGGCGGTGAGCGATTGTTTGGTGGCGATCGTCTCTGCGGTGTCGCCGTTGCCGACCGCCAGGGTGAGCAGCTCGGCAGACCCGGGGTTTGCCCCGACCCAGACACACGTCGTGGGGCCGGAGAACACCGATATCCGCTGGACGAATCCTGCTGAGGTGGCCATTGTTGTAGGCTCCCGTCCTATACCGGGTCGATCCGGACAGCGGCGATGATCGAGTCCGTGTCGGCGTGCGGTGGGCCCCGCTTCCGCGCGCTTTGCTTTGAGTCGCCCCGTGCATCAAACGCAGCTCACCACGCCAGACCATCAACCCCGGTCTGTTGATGCGCGGGGCGACTCAAAGCAAAGCGTCGGAGAGAAGTAGCCCGAACTCCATAGAACCACGGAGAGTGACCGAGAACCTCGTCCAATGCCTACGAGCGGTCGCTTGGCGTATCCGCAGCAGGGGCGAGCCGATCCGCGTCAGCGGCGAAGGCCGCGGCGGAGCACGTCGGCCAGCACTGGCCCGTTGCTGTGCTCCACGTGGCGGGCACCGACCACAAGAGTGAGCTGCCCCTCCCGGGCACGCCGACGCAGCGCCGACAGCGCGTCACGCTGCCCGCGCAGCTCGTCGGCGTAGCGGCGCGCGAACTCGCCGAAGCGTTCGGGATCGTGACCGAACCAGCGGCGCAGCTCGTCGCTAGGAGCCAGCTCGCGCGCCCACTCGCCGAGCCGTGCAGTGTCCTTGGACACACCGCGCGGCCACATCCGGTCGACGAGCACCCGATAACCGTCGCATCGCTCCACCCCCTCGCGGGCCCGCTTGACCTGCACCTGCACGGTCACAATCACCTCGATCCATCGAGTATCGCGGCCCAACCTGCCTCCGAGCCGGGCAACGGGTACCCGGAACGGCGAGCACGACACGTAGTCCAGGGCCGCGGCGTCCCGCGTAAACTGCACAGTCGGGTCCCCGGCGCGTCACGAGGAGCGCCACGAGGTCGAGCGCCAGGAGGATCGTGCCCAGCAGCGCCGCCCCGTCCGGGTCAGGTACGGCCGCATCCCATGACCGCCGGAGCCGACTCCACCGGCCGCTGATCGCGCTCCTCGCGCTGGCGTTGCTCGCTGTGGCTGCGCTGGTCCTGCCCGTGCCGACCCCGTCCGAGATGCGCTCCTGGGCAGTCACGGCCGGGCCGGCCGGGATCCTGCTCTTCGTACTGGCCAATGGGCTCATCACGGTCGCTCCGATCCCGCGAACCGTGTTCACCCTCGCCGCCGGTCTGCTGTTCGGGCCGGTCGGCGGCGTCGGTGTGGCACTCGCGGCGACGACGATCAGCGCCATGCTGGCGTTCGGGCTGATCCGGGCGCTCGGCCGGGACCTGGTCGCGCCGCTGCTCGACCGAGGCACGCTGCGCAGCATCGACGGGCGGTTGCGCCGCCGGGGCTGGCTCGCGGTCGCCTCGCTGCGGCTGATCCCGGTGGTGCCCTTCTCGATTCTCAACTACTGCAGCGCGCTGTCGGCCATCCGGTGGCGGCAATTCCTGGCCGGCACCGTCGGAGTGGTGCCCGGCACTATCGCAGTAGTGCTGCTCGGTGACGCGCTGACCGGCTCGACGTCGCCGACGCTGATCGCGGTCTCGGTACTGTGTGCGGCGGTCGGCGTAGTGGGGCTGTTCGTGGACGCCCGAACGCGGCTGCCCGCGCTGCCACACTGAACGCGTCAGCTCGACACCGCGGCCGCGACGGCCTTGCCCCACAGCGCCACACCCGCGTCGATCTGCTCCGTGTTCACGACCAGCGGCGGGATCATCCGCACCACGTTGCCGTGGGCGCCGCAGGTCAGCAGCAGCAGCCCGAGGTTGGCGGCCTGCTGCTGGGCGCGCGCTGCGCTAGCGGTGTCGGGCGTGCCGTCCGGGGCACAGAACTCGTTGGCGATCATCAGCCCGAGGCCACGCACATCGGCGATCACCGGGTGGTCGGCGGCGACCTTGCGCAGCCCGTCGGCCAGCCGGCGACCCTGCTCGGCTGCGTTACCGACCAGATCCTCGTCGCGAATCACGTCGAGCGTGGCCAGCGCCGCGGCGCAGGAGACCGCGTTGCCGCCGTAGGTGCCGCCCTGCGACCCTGGCCAGGCCTTCTCCATGACCGCGGTGGGTGCCGCGATCGCCGACAGCGGAAAGCCGCTGGCCAACCCCTTCGCCGTGATGAGTACATCGGGCCGTACCCCGGCCGCATGCTCGTGACCCCAGAACCTGCCGGTACGCCCGAACCCGGTCTGCACCTCGTCGACGACCAGCAGGATGCCGTGCCGGTCGGCCCGCGCGCGCAACGCGGCTAGGAAGGCAGGCGGGGCCGGGACGTAGCCACCCTCCCCCAGCACCGGCTCGATGAAGATCGCGGCGGTATCGGCGGGTGCGCTGACGGTGGCCAGCAGATAGTCCAGCTCGCGCAGCGCGGACTCGACGGCCTGCTCCTCGCTACAGCCCTGCCGGAAGGCGTACGGGAACGGTGCGACCGCCACCCCGGGCATCAGCGGGCCGAGCCCGGCCCGGAACTTGGTTCCCGCCGTCGTCAGCGCCGCGGCGCCCATGGTGCGGCCGTGGAACGAACCGGAGAACACGATGGCGTTCTGCCGACCGGTGGCGTGCCGGGCCAGCCGCAGCGCCGCCTCGACCGCCTCACTGCCGGAGTTGGCGTAGAACAGCGAGTCCAGGCCCTCCGGCAGGACATCGCCGAGCCGCTCCGTCAGGTTCAGCAGTGGTTCGTGCATCACGGTTGTGTACTGCCCGTGGATCAGCGTGCCGACCTGCCGCTGGGCCGCCTCGACGACCCGCGGGTGGCAGTGGCCGGTGCTGGTGACGCCGATCCCCGCGGTGAAGTCGAGGTAGCGCCGGTCCTCGGCGTCGTAGAGGTAGACCCCCTCGCCGCGCGCGGCGAGGACCGGAGTGGCCTGCTTGAGGACCGGGGACAGCTGGGCCATGACACGCTCCCTTGTGACGGGTGCCGCTAGACGCCTGTAAGATTGTCGACAATCCTACAGCGGCACCGGAGGCCCGGCCAACAGGGAAGAGGTCACACCAGATGAGTTCCGCCGACCGCGAGCAGGCCGTCGTCGACGCCGTCCCCACCGAGCTGTTCATCGGTGGCCAGTGGCGGCCCGCCACCGGCGGCCAGACCTTCGACGTCGAGGATCCCTCGACCGAAAAAACACTGTGCTCGGTCGCCGACGCCTCGCCCGAGGACGGCATCGCGGCACTGGATGCCGCCATCGCCGCGCAGCGCAGCTGGGCTGCCCACCCGCCCCGCGAGCGCGGCGAGATCCTGCGCCGCGCCTACGAGGTGATGATGGACCGGCAGGACGACCTCGCACTGCTCATGACCCTGGAGATGGGTAAGCCGCTGGCCGAGTCCAAGGGCGAGATCGCCTACGCCGCGGAGTTCTTCCGCTGGTTCGCCGAGGAGTCGGTGCGGATCAGCGGTGGCTTCGCCACCTCGCCCAACGGCACGGGCCGGTTCCTGGTGATGCGCCAGCCGGTCGGGCCGTGCCTGCTGATCACGCCGTGGAACTTCCCCGCCGCGATGGGCAGTCGCAAGATCGGCCCGGCGGTCGCCGCGGGCTGCACGATGGTGATGAAACCGGCGGGTCTGACTCCGCTGTCGATGCTGGCACTGGCCGACATCCTCCGCGAGTGCGGACTGCCAGACGGGGTCCTCAACGTCGTGCCGACCTCAAGCTCCGGGCGCGTGATGGAGCCGATGATCCGCGACGGTCGTGCCCGCAAGCTGTCCTTCACCGGTTCCACCGAGGTGGGACGCAGGTTGCTCGAGCAGTGCTCGCAGCACATCATGCGGACCTCGATGGAGCTCGGCGGCAACGCGCCGTTCCTGGTGTTCGACGACGCCGACCTCGACGCGGCCGTCGAGGGGGCGATGACGGCCAAGATGCGCAACATCGGCGAGGCCTGCACCGCGGCCAACCGGTTCTACGTGCACGCCGACGTCGCCGAGGAGTTCTCCAGCCGGCTGGCCGAGCGGATGGGGGCGCTGCGCATCGGCCGCGGCACCGAGGACGGCGTGCAGGTGGGCCCGCTCATCGAGACGAGGGCGCGCGAGAAGGTGCAGCAGCTCGTGGACAACGCTGTCGACGCGGGCGCCCGGGTGCTCGTCGGCGGCGACGCCGTGGAGGGCCCGGGTCACTTCTACCGTCCGACCGTGCTCACCGGCGTGCCCACCGACGCCGAGATGGCGCACACCGAGATCTTCGGCCCGGTGGCGCCGATCACCACCTTCACCGACGAGGACGAGGCGCTCGCCGACGCCAACGACACCGAGTACGGGCTGGTCAGCTACCTCTACACTCGCGATCTGCAGCGCGCGCTGCGGGTGTCCGAGCGGCTCGAGTCCGGCATGGTCGGGCTCAACCAAGGCCTGGTGTCCAACCCGGCCGCCCCGTTCGGCGGGATCAAGCACTCCGGGTTGGGCCGCGAGGGCGGCTCCGTGGGCATCGACGAGTTCCTCGAGACCAAGTACGTGGCGGTCGCGACGAGCTGATCCTGGCGAGTCGCCGGGAAGGGCACCTTCACTGCGTCGGAGGCCGTGCAGGTGCCCTTCGCGGCGGCTCGATGTGGGCGACGGCGTCGTGCATGTGGTCTTCGAGCAGCGCCAGCAACCGCGATTGCGAACCGTCCCGCAGCGCGTCGAGCAGTGCCTGGTGCTCGGCGACGAGGTCTGCGGGGTCGGGGCTGGTGGCCTGCAGCGCGGCCAGGCACATGCGGGTCTCGGCGAGCAGCGTCTGGGCCATCCGCTGCAACCGCGGACTGTTCGACACCCGCACCAGCGTGGTGTGGAAGGCCTCGTCGGCGTCGGCCATCGCCGCCGGGTCCTGCGCCGAGGCCGCTGCCACGATGTCGCGCTGCGCGGCGGTCAATGCCGCTACCGCGCCGGCACGGTCGCCGCGCAGCACCCGCTGTGCGGCCGCCTGTTCCACGGCCTGCCGGGCGATGTAGACGTCGTGCACGTCGTCGAGGCCGAGATCCACCACGAACAGGCCGCGGTGCCGCTCACTGCGCAGCAGCCCCTCCTGCACCAGGCGTTGCATCGCCTCCCGCAGCGGGCCCCGGCTGACCCCGAGCCGAGCGGCGAGGTCGACCTCGCCGAGCTGCGACCCGGGCGGGAACGTCCCCCGCGTGATCGCAGACCGCAACCTGTCGGCGACGATTGCGGCGGTGGGCTCCCGGCTGATCGGCTCCAGTTCGCCGTCGAACCCGCTCATCCGGCCTCCTGCACGGCCGCACCCTCGAACAGCGTGCCGAGGCCGGGCCGTCGCAGCCCAGTGCCCGCCAGCCGCAGGCCCTGCCAGATGCTGACCTGGTTGGCGGTCAGCACCGGTTTGCCGACCCGCAGTTCCAGGTCATCGAGCCAGCCGACGGTGTGCAACGCGGTGTCCGGCATCAGCACCACGTCGGCATCCGGGTGGTCGTTGGCCTCGGCGAAGTCGAGCACGTCGTCGCGTCCCAGCGTGCCGACCTCGGCCGCGGTGACGATGCCCCGGCTCGACAGCCGCACCACGTCGATGCCGGCATGGCCGAGGAACTCGACGAACCGTTCGGCGACGTCGCCCGGATAGGTAGCGGCGACCGCGACCCGCCGCGCTCCCAGCGCCGCCACGGCATCGGTGAAGGCGAACGAGGTGCTCGACGCGGGGACCCCGGCGACCTTCGCCAGCGCCTCCACCTGCTGTGCTGCGCCCTGCCAGCCGAACACGAAGCTGCCGCTGGTACACGCCCACACCACCGAGTCCAGCTCACCGAGCCGAGCGACACCTTCGGCGAGCACCTCGTCGCTTCCGATGTCGAGCAGCGCGTCCACCCGGTGCGCGTCCTCGCGCATCTCGGTGTGGACCAGCGCGAGCCGGACGTCGGCACCGAGCAGCCGCTGCACGGTCGGGTAGTCGTCCTCGGCACTGTAGCCCGGGTACAGGAAGCCGGCAGTCGTCACACCAGTCGATGAACTCATTGTCGACAATCCTACAACGTGCTCAGCCGGCAGCCGACCTGCTCGCCTCGACGAGCCGTCGCCGAGGCCATCGGATCCTGGTCAGCCCGAGTGTCGCTGGTAGACCAACCGCTCACCCACGCTGCCGGAGCGCCACACGTCGTGGCAGGCCTCGGCCATCTCGTCGAGACCCTCGACGATCGTCCCGTATACGTTGCCCGGCACCCAGCCGACATCGCCGTTGATCAGCAGGTTGTTGCGCCCGTAGAAGATCGCGAGATCGATGACCCCCGGCAGCTCGCCGACACCGACGTCCTCTTTGAACGAGCGATGCAGCATGCCGCCGGGAAAGTCGAAGAAGACCAGGTCACCCGGGATCGGCGTGACGGTGGGGTTCTCCTGGCCGACAGTGACCTCGGTGAAGCGCGGCACCATCGCGTAGACCTCGTTGCGTGCGTACTTGGCGTGCTGCGCCGGGCCGTCCTGCGGCAGCGCCTGCCACACCGCCTCGCACGTACGCGGTGCGTCCTTGTCGAGCAGCTCTGCCAGGCAGGTCACCCCGCGCTTGGCCAGCGTGATGCTCAGGTACCTGGACATTCAGCAACCCTATGGGATCCCTCGACCCGGTTCGCAGTTCGTCGCGCGAAACTGCGAATGTCGCGGATTGTTGACAATGCTACGAGGCGTTCCTAGCGTGTCAACTGCCCCTCCCCCGTCCAGCGCTACCACCGAGGTCGAATAGATTGTCTCTTTCTCCAGTTCAGAGCGCTGGACCGGTCATCGTCGTACTGCACTCCGGCGATCTTCCCACTGACCTCGAGAAACTCACCGCAGGTGCTGCGCTACGCACCGTGACCGCTGACGAGTTGCCTTCAGCGTTGCCGGGAGCCGACGTCGTGCTGGTGTGGGACTTCCTGTCCGATGCGCTGCGACCGGCGTGGCCCAGTGCGGACTCGCTGCGGTGGGTGCACACCGCCAGCGCGGGGGTCGACCGCGTGGCATTCCCCGAGCTGCTGGCATCGGACGTGGTGCTCACCAACTCGCGGGGCGTATTCGACGTGCCGATGGCCGAGTACGTACTCGGGCTGGTGACCGCCTTCGCCAAGGACCTGCCGGGAACGCTGCGCCGCCAGGACCAGCGGCAATGGGAGCACCGCGAGACCGAGCGGATCGGGGGGCGCACTGCGGTGGTCGTCGGCAGCGGCCCGATCGGGCGTGCCATCGGGCGGATGCTGACCGCCGCTGGGCTGCGGGTGCAACTCACCGGGCGCATCGAGCAGACCGGTGATCCCGAGTTCGACACCGTGCACTCCGCTGCTGCGCTGCGCGGGCTGCTCCCCGGAGCCGACTACCTGGTGCTCGCCGCGCCGCTGACCGACCAGACCCGGGGCCTGATCGACGCCGCAGCATTGGCCGCCATGAAACCCACCGCCCGGCTGATCAACGTGAGCCGCGGCCCGCTGGTGGTCACCGAGGATCTCGTCGCGGCGCTGCGTGACGGCCGGCTGGCAGGGGCCGCCCTCGACGTGTTCGAGACCGAGCCGCTGCCGGACAGCTCGCCGCTGTGGGACTCGCCTGGCGCGATCGTGTCCCCGCACATGTCGGGTGACGTGCTGGGTTGGCGAGACGAGCTGGCCGCGCTGTTCGCCGACAACCTCGACCGCTACCGCTCGGGCCGTCCGCTGCGCAACGTGGTCGACAAGACGCGCGGCTACGTCACCACACCGTCGAACCTCGGGAGCAGCGCGTGACTACCCCCGCCGACCTCACCGCGACCGAACTCGTCGCCGCGTACCGCGACGGCGAGCTGTCGCCGGTCGAGGCCACCCGCGACGTGCTCGAGCGGATCGAGCGGCTCGACCCAGAGGTCAACGCCTTCTGCCTGGTCGACGCGGAGCGGGCGCTGGCATCGGCGTCGGAGTCCGAGCAGCGCTGGCAGGCCGGCGAGCCGACCGGCATCGTCGACGGAGTACCGACGTCGATCAAGGACATCTTCCTGACCGCCGGCTGGCCGACACTGCGTGGCTCGAAGACGATCTCGCAGGACCAGGAGTGGCAGACCGACGGGCCACCGGTGGCGCGGTTGCGTGAGCAGGGGGCGGTACTGGTCGGCAAGACCACCACCCCCGAGCTGGCATGGAAGGGCGTGACCGACAGCCCGCTGACTGGCGTCACCGGCAATGCTTGGGACCCCAGGCGCACCCCCGGCGGCTCCAGCGGGGGCAGCGCGACGGCGGTGGCGCTGGGGATGGGGCCGCTGTCGATCGGCACCGACGGCGGCGGCTCCGTGCGTATCCCCGCCTCGTTCACCGGCACGGTGGCGCTCAAGCCGACCTACGGCCGGATCCCGCACTGGCCGTCGAGCCCGTACGGCACCCTCGCCCACGCCGGACCGATGGCCCGCACGGTGGCCGACACCGCGCTGCTGCTCGACGTGATGTCCGGGTTCGACAGCAGAGACTGGTCGGCGCTGGCGCCGCCCTCCGGTGCCTTTTCGGGCGCCGCGCTCCAGTCCGGCGTGCTCGGGCTGCGGATCGCGGTCAGCCCTACCCTCGGCTACGTCGATGTCGATCCCGACGTGCTCGCCGCACTGGAGGCGGCGGCCGAGGTGTTTGCCGATCTCGGTGCCGAGGTGGAGCTCGCCGACCCCGGCTTCACCGACCCGGTCGACGACTTCGACGTGCTCTGGTACTCCGGCGCGGCCAAGACCGTCGATCACCTCGACGCGCAGCCCCGGTCGCTGCTCGATCCCGGCCTGGCGAAGATCGTCGCGCAGGGCGAGAGGTACTCGGCGCTCGACTACCTCACCGCCACCGCGACCCGAATGGCGATTGGCACCACCATGGGGCACTTCCACGAGCGCTACGACCTGCTGCTCACCCCCACGATGCCCATCACCGCGTTCGAGGCGGGCGTCGAGGTGCCGCCCGGCTGGCACTCGCCGGACTGGACGAGCTGGGCGCAGTTCGGCTATCCGTTCAACATGACGCAGCAGCCCGCCGCGTCGGTTCCCTGCGGTATGACGATCTCCGGGCTACCGATCGGGCTGCAGGTGGTCGGCCCGCGGCATTCCGACTCCCGGGTGCTCGCAGCGTGCGCAGCCTACGAGCACGCCCGGCCGTGGGCCGACCGCCGCCCCCCGTTGCTATCGCGCTGACCGTGCCGCGCCACCCTACGGCAGGCCACGAAGGTCCCCTTCGCCTCGGCAGATGAGGCGTAGGGCCCCTTCGTGGCGCAGCGGGTATCACGAAGGTCCCGTTCGTGATGGAGCGCGCGTCTTGTCGCATACTTCTTGCAACAACGATCAGCCTGCACTACTCTGACGGGTGACTCTGGCGATTACCGCGCGAGGAGGGCGGCGATGAGCAGCAGCGTCGTCGCAATGCACATCAGTGACGGCATCATCAACGCCCCCACCTCGGCAGTCTTCGGGGTGGTCGCCGCGGGCGGACTCGCCTTCGCACTGGCGAAGTCCCGTGCGCAGCTCGACGAGCGCACTGCCCCGATGGCCGGGCTGGTCGCCGCGTTCGTCTTCGCCCTCCAACTGATCAACTTCCCGATCCTGCCCGGCGTCAGCGGGCACTTGCTCGGCGGGGCGCTGGCGGCGATCCTCGTCGGGCCCTGGCTCGGCAGCCTGTGTGTCGGAATCGTGCTGATCGTGCAGGCGCTGCTCTTCGCCGACGGCGGGCTGACCGCGCTCGGTCTGAACATCACGAACATGGCCATCATCGGCACCGCCGTCGGGTTCGGCGTCGCGCTGGCGCTGCGCCCGCTGGCCACTCGTGGCCGGCAGTGGCTGATCGGGGTCGCCTTCATCTCGGCGTTCATGAACACCGTGATCACCTCCCTCGGCTTCGTGCTGCAGTACACGATCGGCGGCGCGGCGGGCGCCTCGCTCGGCGCGGTGTTGATCAGCATGATCGGACTCCATGCCCTGATCGGCATCGGTGAGGGGATCATCACCGCGCTCACCGTCGGTGCGGTCGCCTCCAGCAGGTCCGACCTGGTGTACCTGCTGCGCGGCGCTCCGCAACACACCCGCACCGCGGCCGCCGCGCAGATCACACCGCAGGGGAGCGCATCATGAGCACGCCGCCGCAGCGAGGCCGTTCGCTGGCCTTCTTCGCCGGGTTCGGCGTGGCCGCGCTGTTGATCGCCGGCGTGCTCTCGTACCTGGCCTACCCGCACCCGGACGGCCTCGACACGGTCACGCTGCAAGGTTGTAGCGAGGCTTCCGGCGGTGAGCAGCTCAGGGACGACTGCCTCGCGCAGAATGCCGATGACCACGCCCTCGCCGACAGCCCGCTGGCCGACTACACCGTCGGCGGTAACGCGGTCCTGCTAGGCCTGTCGGGAATCATCGGGGTGCTGGTCACGCTCGTCATCGGGGGTGGGTTGTTCTGGTTGCTGCGGCCCCGCCGGACCGAGAACCCCACTGACGAGCGTTGAGCGATCGCGATGGGTGCAGGCCACGCTCATCCGCTGCACCTGCCGGGGACATCGCCGGTGCACCGGCTGTCGCCGCAGGTAAAGGTGCTCGCTGCATTCATGGTCGTGTTCTGCGTAGTGGCCACACCCCGGGCAGCGTTCGCGACATACGGTGGTTACCTGGTGCTGCTGGCGGCGGTGTGGGTGATCGCCGCGATCCCGCCGGGATGGATCGGGCGCCGCGCGCTCATCGAGCTGCCCTTCGTCGTGCTCGCCGTGTTGCTGCCGTTCGCACAAGGTGGCGAGCGGGTCGACGTCGCGGGCCTGTCGCTGTCGGCCGACGGGCTGCTGGACGGCTGGAACATCATCATCAAAGGCACCCTCGGTGTGCTGACCTCGCTGACGCTGGCGGCAACCACGTCGCCGCGGGATCTGCTGCTCGGGCTGCAGCGGCTACGGATCCCCGCGACGATCACCACCATCGCGACGCTGATGCTGCGCTACGTCGAGGTCATCATCGGTGAGGCCCGGCGGATGCGAATCGCCCGGGTCTCCCGGGGCCACGACCCGCGGCTGCTCTGGCAGGCCGGTGCCACCGCACGCAGCGTGGGCCGGCTGTTTCTCCGTTCCTACGAACGGGGTGAGCGAGTGCACCTTGCGATGGTTGCCCGCGGGTTCACCGGCGCGATGCCCGCGCTCGATGAGCGGCCCGTGCCGCGGCTCGAGTGGACACTAGGCATGCTCCCGGTCGCCGTCGCGCTGGCGCTGGTCGTCGGGGCCTGGGCGACGGCGTGAGCATCCCCGCGCTGCGGGTCTCGGAGTTGCGCTTCGACTACCCCGACGGCCACCGTGCACTCGACAGCATCGACCTGGCCGTCGCGCCCGGCGAGCGGGTCGCGTTGCTCGGACCCAACGGCGCCGGCAAGACGACCCTGGTGCTGCAGCTCAACGGAGTGCTGCGCCCCTCCTCGGGCAGCGTCGAGGTGAGCGGGCTGCCGGTCCGCGCCGAGCACCTGCGCGAGATCCGCCGCCGGGTGGGCATCGTGTTCCAGGACCCCGACGACCAGCTCTTCATGCCGACGGTGGCCGAAGACGTTGCGTTCGGGCCGGCCAACTTCGGGGTGCGGGGCCCGGAGCTCGACGCGCGGGTTCACGACGCACTCACCGCGGTGGACATGGCCGGCCACGCCGGGCGCTCACCACTGCACCTGTCGGGCGGGCAGCGCAAACGGGTGGCGCTGGCCACCGTGCTCGCCTGCGATCCCGAGGTGCTGGTGATCGACGAGCCGTCCTCGAACCTCGACCCGGTCGCGCGCAGGGAACTCGCCGAGGTGCTGCTGCGGCTCGACCGCACGATGCTCATGGTCACCCACGATCTGCCCTACGCGCTGCAGCTGTGTCCGCGCAGTGTCGTGCTCGACGACGGCAGAGTGGTCGCCGACGGGCCGACCCGAGAGCTGCTCGCCGACCCCGAGTTGCTGTCCCGGCACCGGCTGGAGCTTCCCTACGGCTTCACGCTCGCGGGGGGCTGAGCTCAGCCGTCGCGGCGCTGCTCCGGCTCGGCCGACGTCTCCAGATCGTCGGACCCTCCTGCTGTTCCGGTGGACGACCGCGGCTCCGGCGCTGGGGGCGGCTCCGGCGGTGCGGGCGTCGCCATGTCGCCGACCGCGGGACCGCGTTCGACGGCTGCCGGGCTGCCGGCGGAGATCGAGGGGCGGCCCCCGCTCATCGCGCTGGGGACTTCCTTGCGGGCCACCTCCTCGGCCGCGCGCACGGCCGCCGCGACCTCCGGGTTGGTGGAGGTGTCGAACCAGTCCGCGACGGATTCCTCGTACTCCTCGGGGCGGCTGTCGGGAACCCGCTCCTCGCTGGGCTCGAACCGGAATACTCCGTCGTCGCCCGGAGCGCCAAGCATCCGGGTGAAGCCCTCCAGGGCCTTGCCGAAGTCGCTGGGGACCATCCACACCTTGTTCGCGTCGCCCTGCGCCATCTCCGGCAACGTCTGCAGGTACTGGTAGGCCAGCAGCTCCGGGGTCGGCCGTGCGGCCTTGATCGCGGCGAAGGTCTTCTCGATCGCCTTGGCCTCGCCCTGTGCCTGCAGGTAGCGCGCGGCACGCTCACCCTGGGCCCGCAGGATCTGGGACTGTCGCTCGGCCTCGGCGTCGAGGATCGCGGCCTGCTTGGACCCCTCGGCGGACAGGATCTTGGACTGCTTCTCGCCCTCGGCGGTCTTGATCGCCGACTCGCGCTGCCCCTCGGCCGACAGGATCGTCGCGCGCTTCTCACGGTCGGCGCGCATCTGCTTCTCCATCGAGTCCTGGATCGACGGCGGCGGGTCGATCGCCTTGAGCTCGACCCGGGCGACCCGGATGCCCCACCGCCCGGTGGTCTCGTCGAGCACCACGCGCAGCTGCGTGTTGATCGCGTCCCGGGAGGTCAGCGTCTCCTCCAGGCTCATCCCGCCGACGACATTGCGCAGCGTCGTGGTGGTGAGCTGCTCCGCGGCGTTGATGTAGCTGTTGATCTCGTAGACCGCATCGTGCGGATTGGTCACCTGGAAGTAGACGACCGTGTCGATGTTCACGGTGAGGTTGTCCTGGGTGATCACCGGCTGCGGCGGGAAGGACACCACCTGCTCGCGCAGGTCGATGCGGGCCCGGATCCGGTCGATGAACGGCACCAGGAAGTTCAGCCCGGGCGCGGCGGTGGTGCGGTAGCGGCCGAGCCGCTCGATCACCGCGGCGGTCGCCTGCGGTATCACAACGACGGACTTGACGACCGTGATCACGATCGCCAGCAGCACGACCGCGATGACGACGAGAGTGACAGGATCCATTACGGCTCCCCCAATACGACGGCTGTGGCACCTGCGATGTCCATGACGGTGACGGCGCGACCCGGCTCGAGCACCTCGCTCTCGTCGAACGCGCGGGCCGACCAGACCTCACCCTTGAGCTTGACCTGGCCACGGTGCGCATCGACCGTCTCGATGACGACACCCTGGCCCCCCAGCAGCGCCTCGGCGTTGGTCCGGCTGATCTCGACCGGTTGCAGCCGGCGTTTGAGCACCGGGCGGGCGAGTGTGACCAGGCCCAGCGACGTCACCGCGAACACCAGCACGTCGACCCAGACGGGCGCGGACAGCGCGGCCGAGCCTGCCGCCGCCAGCGCCGCGACACCGAGCATGACCAGGACGAACTCCCCCGAAAGCGCCTCGGCGGCGATCAGCAGGACTCCGACGATGAGCCACACCACTGCCACCATATGTCCATTCTGTCAGAGCCCGGGCATCGGCTGGGGTGCCGATGTGCACGAACCCTCGCCCGAGATCTAACCTGTGCCCCCGTGCCACGTCCCAGCGCCACCATGACCGTGTGGGCCTCCGCCTGGCTGCACGGCTCCGCCGCCCCCGACGACGTCATCGACGCCCTGCACACCTGGGCGCAGCGCCACGAGGTCACCGCGGCCGACGACGACACCGCCCGGCAGCTCGAACTGCCGGGCCCGCATGACGTACCCACCTCGGTGGTGGGCCTGCTGGCTGCCGCCCGCCGAGCCGGCGCCCACGGCAGTCGGCTGTTGCTGCCGGTCTCCGGCGACGTGCGTGGCCTGCCGGCCGCCGAGGACCTCACGCCGGCCGCGCTTCACGCCGGCGAGGTCACGCTCCTGGCCGGCGCCGACCTGGCGGTCGTGCCCGAGCCGGTCGCCGACTGCGTATTACGCTGGACCGTGTTCCGCTCGGGCCCGCTGCCGCCCGCCGAGGAGCCACTGCTGGCCGAAGCCGAACACGGGCTGCGCGGCGCGGTCCGGCAGGCCGCGACCACCCTGGTGGACCTCGACGTCGCGCGGCACCGCCCCGGAGTGCGCGACGAGATCGCCGGACGGCTCGAGACGCGGATACGCCCGCCGTGGCCCGCGGGTATGCCGGGCCGGGCGCTGCGCGTCTTCGAGCAGGCCGACGAGGTCGAGGCGATCCTGGCGGCCGCCGACATCGACGACCCCGGTGGCGCGCTGTCGGCGCCGACTGCGGCCGCGCGGTCGGCGGCACTGCGACCGCTGGCGACGATGGTGCGCGAGGCTCGCCGGGCAGCGGTGGCCGAGGCTGTCCGGGCACTCACCCAGGGCGTCGACCGGCACTGATCCGTTCACAGCAGCCGGGGGCGCACGGCGCGCCGTCAGCCGCGCAGCCCGCGGCCGGGACCGTCGAGAGCCGGCGCTGCGGAACCCCTGCGGTGTGCTCCGAGACCAGCTCCGCCACCATCCGCGCGAAGCGCGGATCCGTGCCGGGGGTGGCAGCCCTGGCGAACCGCAGCCCCAACTCGGCGGCGCGCTGCGCGGCCTCGTGGTCGAGGTCCCACACGACCTCGAGATGGTCGGAGACGAACCCGACCGGGACGAGCGCGACCCCGTCGACACCCGCGGCCGGCAGCGTCTCGAGGTGGTCGACGAGGTCGGGCTCGAGCCACGGCAGCTGCGGCGGGCCCGAGCGCGACTGCCACACCACGTCGTAGTCCTCGGTCCCGATCCCGGCTGCCACCAGCCGGGACGCCTCGGCGACCTGCCTCGAGTAGCGATGACCGCCCTGCTCGGGCAGGCCCGCCGCGGCATCAGCGGCCAGCGGCACGGAATGGGCGGTGAACACCAGGCGCGCGCCGGACCCCGCCTGGCGCCGTGCCTGCACGGCCGCGTCGGAATTGGCCGCGACGAACAGCGGGTGGTCGAAGAAGTGGCGCAGTTTGACCAGCTGCGGCGCCGTGGCGCCGACGGCGAAACGAGCCCTGGCGATGTCCTCGTGGTACTGTCGGCACCCGGAGTAGCCGCCCCAGGCCGACGTGGCGAACACCAGCGCTCGGCGCACCCCGTCGCGCGCCATCGCCGCCACCGTGTCCTCGACCATCGGGTACCAGTTGCGGTTACCGAAGTAGACGGGCATCGCGGGCCCGGCGATCACCAGCTCCCGCTGGACGGCCGTGATGAGCTCCCGGTTGAGCCGATTGATCGGCGAGACGCCGCCGAACGCCAGGTAGTGCTCGGCGACCTCGTCGAGCCGCTCGGCGGGCACCCCACGGCCACGGGTGACGTTCTCGAGGAACGGTCGCACGTCATCGGGCCCCTCCGGCCCGCCGAACGAGAGCACCAGCAGGGCGTCGGCGTGTGACCCGGTGCCCTCGACCCCGGGGCTGGTCACAGGTCAGACGCCGATGGCGTGAAAACCACCGTCCGCCCAGATCATCGAGCCGGTGGTGGCCGGTAGCCAGTCCGACAGCACCGCGCAGCACGTCCGGGCCACCGGCGTCGGGTCGTCGATGTCCCAGCCCAGTGGCGCCCGCTTGTCCCAGGCGGCCTCGAACGCATCGAAGCCCGGGATGGACCGTGCGGCCATCGTGCGGACCGGCCCCGCCGCCACCAGGTTGACCCGGATGCCGTCGGGACCCAGATCACGGGCGAGATAGCGACACACCGACTCGAGCGCCGATTTCGCCACCCCCATCCAGTCGTAGCCGGGCCAGGCCTGCCGGTTGTCGAAGTCCATCCCGACGATCGACGAGCCCCGGCCCAGCAGCGGGCGGCACGCCACCGCAAGAGACTTCAACGAGTACGCCGAGACCTGCATCGCGGTGGCGACGTCCTCCCACGGCGCGTTGAGGAACTCCCCGCCCAGGCAGGACTCCGGGGCGAAGCCGATCGAGTGCAACACCCCGTCCAGCCCGTCGACGTGTTCGCCCACCCGCTGTGCCAGCGAGTCCAGCTGCTCCTGGTTCTGCACGTCGAGCTCCAGCACCGGCGCCGGCTGCGGCAGCCGTCCCGCGATGCGCTCGACCAGGCTCAGCCGCCCGAACCCGGTCAGCACGACCTGCGCGCCCTGCTCCTGCGCGGCACGCGCCACGTGGAACGCGATGGACGCATCCGTGATCACACCGGTCACCAGCAGCCGCTTACCCTCGAGCAGTCCCGCCACGACTCTTCCTCCTGTGTCAGATCCGGCCCCTGTATCGATTCGGCCCGAGCCCTGGTGGCTAACCGAAAGTTTGGGATCAATGGCCCATTCCCAGGCCGCCGTCGACCGGGATGACCGCGCCGGTGACGTACCCGGCGCCGTCCGACGCCAGCCAGGTGACCGCGTCCGCGACCTCCTCGGGCCGGGCCTGGCGTCCCAGCGGGATCGACGACATGATCTCGTCGCGGCGCGCCTCGGTCAGCTCCGCCGTCATCTCGCTCTCGACGTAGCCAGGTGCGACAACGTTGGCCGTGATGTTGCGGGAGCCCAGTTCCCGCGCGATCGAGCGGGCCACCCCGATCAGACCGGCCTTGCTCGCGGCGTAGTTGACTTGGCCCGGCGCGCCCGACAGAGCCACCACCGACGAGATGAACACCATCCGCCCGAACCGGGCACGCAGCATGCCCTTCGCCGCCCGCTTGGACACCCGGTAGGCGCCAGCGAGGTTGGCGTCGACCACCCGGCTGAACTGCTCCTCACCCATCCGCAGCAGCAAGCCGTCGTCGGTGATCCCGGCATTGGAGACGAGCACCTCGACGGCTCCGTGCGCTGCTTCCACCTCGGCGAACGCGGCATCGACCGCCTCGCTGTCGGTGACGTCGCAGTGCACCCCCAGCAGGGCGTCCGGCGCCCCTGAGCCGCGGTGGGTCACGGCGACCCTGTCGCCCCGGTCGGCGAAGGTCCGCGCGATCACCAGCCCGATACCTCTGTTGCCACCGGTGACGAGGACGGAACGGCTCACCAGATCACTCCCGAGGTCGGCGGGGGGCAGCGGGTTGCCGCGACCCTACCGTCACGGCAGCCGCTGGCCGAATCCAAGGGCCACCCCGACAGCGGCCATCACGGTGATCGTGCCGAGGGCGTACCAGGGCTTGCTCGCATCCTTGCGCTTGATCTCGTACCCGATCTGCTCGCTCAGTGTGGAGTACACCTCATCCAGCTCACCGGCAGTGGCCGCGTTGTAGAACTCACCGCCCGACAGCCTGGCGATCTCCCTCATCGACTCGTCGTCGACCTTGACGGGTATCCGCTCGCCCTGGATGTCGACCGCGCCGTACTCGGTTCCGAAGGAGATCGTCGAGATCGGGACCTTCGCCTCGGCTGCGGCCCGGGCGGCGGTGAACGCTCCCCGCTCGTCGTTCTGGTCCGGCGGGATGGTCTGCTTCCCGTCGGTGAGCAGGACGACGCGTGCCGGTGGCGGCCCCTGGGTGTCACCCACGATCTGGCCGAACGTGTCGATGGCCTGCAAGGCTGCGTAGACGGCCTCGCCGGTCGCCGTCGCCTCGGCGAGCGTGAGGTTCGCGATGGCCCCCTTGACCGGCGCCCGCTCGGTGGTCGGCGACACGAGCACCGTCGGCGAGCCCGCGAACGACACCAACCCGAGGTTGACGCCCGGTGTGAGGTCGTCGGCGAATGTCGACGCCGCCCGCTGCGCCGCCGTGAGCCTGCTGGGTGTGACGTCGGACGCCTGCATCGACAGCGACACGTCGATTACCAGCATCACCGTCGCGCGGTTGCGTGGCACCTTCGCCTCGGCCGTCGGCCCGGCCAGTGCCACGGTGAACATCATCAGCGCGACGAGCAGCAGCGCGGCGGGGATGTGCCGCGGCCACCCGGGGCGGCGCGGCGCCACCCGCTCCAGCATCGCGAGGTTGGCGAACCGCAGCGTGTGCCGGCGCCGCCGCCGCTGCGACCAGCCATAGCCGACGACCAACGCTGCCACCACGGCGAACAGCACGAACCAGATCGGTGCGGTGAACTCCCCGAAACTCATTCACACCCCTCCAGACCAGCGGCGCTTGCGCGCGAGGACGAACCGCACAACATCGGCGACCCAGTCCGAATCGGTGCGCAGCACGAGATGCCCGGCGCCGGTGCGGCGCAAAGCCGCGGCGACCTCGTCACGATGTGCGGCGGCAGCGGCCGCGAACTCGCGGCGCAGCAACCGTGTGGTGGCGACCTCCTTCTGCCGGCCGGTCTCCGGGTCGGCGAGCACGACGGTGCCGACGTCGGGCAGCTCGAGGTCCCGCGGATCGAGCACCTCGACCGCGAGCAGGTCGTGGCGCGCCGACAGCGCCCGCAGCGGCCGCTCCCACTCGAACATCTCCCCGTCCCCGCCGGGGCCGAGGAAGTCCGAGACGACCGCGATCAGCCCCCGGCGTCGGGGCGGGCGTCGCAACTGCTCCAGCATTGCGGCCAGATCGCCACGGGTGCCCTCGGCGGCGCGCGGTAGCTCGGCGATGCGCCGGATCAGCCCGCGGGCGTGCGCCAGCCCCCCGCGCGCGGGCAGCCGCATGGTGTCGGCACCGGTGTTGACCACTGCCCCGACACGGTTGCCGCCGCCCCTGGTGAGGTGTGCGATCGCCGCCGACGCCGCCACTGCCAGCTCCCGCTTGTCGCACTCTGCGGTACCGAAGTCCAGGCTGGGCGATAGGTCGACGGCGAGCCAGGTCTCCAGCTCCCGGTCGGCGACTGTGTCGCGGATGTGTGGCCCGCCCATCCGCGCGGTGACCGCCCAGTCCATCCGCCGCACGTCATCGCCTGGTTCGTAGGGCCGTGCCTCCCCCGGCTCGGTGCCGGGACCCGGTACCAGCCCCAGGTGGTTGCCCTGCAGCAGCCCATCGAGCCGGCGGCGGACGGTCAGCTCTAGTGCTCGCAGCCCCGCCTCCATCCGACCGGTTCGCAGCGCCGGTGGTGCCCACGATGCCCGGGCTGCGCCGGTGCCCGCGGCCACTGTCACGGCCGTCCGGTGACCCCGGCCGGCGCGTGCTCCCCGGACGGGCCTGGCTGCGGCCGTGCCGAGACCTGTGGCAACGGTACGGTCTGCAGTACTCGCGTCACGATGTGCTCGACCGGCACTCCGTCGGCCAGCGCGTCGTAGGAGAGCACCAGCCGGTGGCGCAGCACGTCGGACGCGACGTCGACCACGTCCTGCGGCAGCACGTAGTCGCGACCGCGCAGCAGGGCCAGCGCCCGGCCCGAGGCGATGATGCCCAGCGTCGCGCGCGGCGAGGCGCCGTAGGCCACCCAACCGGCCACATCGGACAGGCCGTGATCGCCGGGGGTGCGGGTGGCCGACACCAGCCGCACGGTGTAGTCGACCAGCGCGTGGTGGACGAACACCCGGGACGCGACATCCTGCAGCCGGGTCAGCTCTCCGGGATCGAGCACCCGGTGCGGCGTCGGCGGGGTGACGCCCATCCGGTAGACGATCTCCCGTTCCTCCTCGACGGTCGGGTACTCCACCGGGATCTTGAACAGGAAGCGGTCGCGCTGCGCCTCGGGCAGCGGGTAGACCCCCTCGTTCTCGATCGGGTTCTGGGTGGCCAGCACCAGGAACGGGTCGGGCATCGGATGGGTCTGCCCGCCGATCGAGACGTGCCGCTCGGCCATCACCTCGAGCAACGCGGACTGCACCTTCGCCGGCGCGCGGTTGATCTCGTCGGCGAGCACGAAGTTGGCGACGACCGGGCCGAGCTCGACGTCGAAGCGCTCACTGCTCTGCCGATAGATCCGGGTGCCGAGGATGTCGGCGGGGACCAGGTCAGGAGTGAACTGCAGCCTGGCGAACGAGCCGCCGACCACCCGCGCGACGGTCTCCACCGCGAGCGTCTTCGCGACACCGGGGACGCCCTCGAGCAGCAGGTGACCCCGGGCGAGCAGTCCGACCAGCATCCGCTCGACCAGCCGGTCCTGCCCGACGATCACGCGCTTGACCTCGAAGACCGTCCGCTCCAGCAATTGAGCGTCACGGGCCGGCGTCGACGGTGGTCCACCGCCGGCCTGCTGTGCATCGCCCTGCGCGGAGCCGGGTTCGGTCACGGGTCCTCCTCGTGCGTCGCGTCCTCTCGCGGGACGCCTGGCGGCGCCCGCACCGCCACGAGCGTAGGGGCCAGCCAACTCCGTCACCCGTGTGAGGCCCGTGAAGGTGCCCTGCCACGCCCGAGCGACCGGTCGCTACCCGTGCAGTAGCACCGCTACCTTTCCCGACCGCAAGACCACAGCCACGTCGGTCTTGTCGTCTCCGTTGAGGTCGCCCACCGTGAACTCCCTGACCTGGTCCGGAGCCGTCTCGGCGCCCACCGGCGAGACCAGGAACGGTGAGTTCGGCGCGTGCTCGAACAGCCCGGTGGACGACCGGTCGCCGAGCAGGACGGCGATCCGCTGGGGGCCGCCCGCGGCTGCCGACGTCACCACCAGATCGGGGTGGTTGCGGGCCGACGCCTGCATGCTGCCCCTCATCTTGGCCGACCGGACGTACGCCGTCCGGGCGCCCTCGTCCGTGCCCGCCTGGTACGGAGATCCGGCCGCTTCAACGAAAGTGCCCCACGGCCGGTTGGCGAACACCGATATGCTCGGATCGGGCTGGGCCACACCCGTGTTCGCGGACGCGAAGTCCACGGTCTCGCTGTCATCGAAGTCGCCCAACGCCAGCGTGTGCGGGCGGGCCTTGTTCCCGCCGACGCCGAAGTTGTTCGCCCTGCCGGCATCGATCACCGTCGGCGCGCTCATCGTGCCCTCGCCGGTGCCGCGGAACATCAGGATCGGGCCGTTGTTGTTGCACGGAACCAGCAGGTCCGGTATGCCGTCACCGGTGAAGTCGTCGGCCGCCGGGAAGTGTGGCGAGTCACAGAACGGGTGACTGCCGACGTCGACCGTCTGGACGAGTGCGAAGTTGCCGTTGCCGTCCCCGAGCAGCATCTGGACGGCGTCGGTGTTCTCGTTGTCGATGCCCATGTCAACGTTGCCGTCGCCGTTGAAGTCCGCTAGCCCCATCCCGAGCGGTCGCTGCCCCACCGGCATGATCTCGCGACTGAACACCGGATTCCCACTGCCGTCGACACCCCGGTTCAGGTACACGAGCAGCCAGCCAGGAACATTGTTTCCGGTCGGCGGTCCGGGTGGACTGCTCTGCGGCTGGCCCGCATCGAGGGCCAGCACGTCGTTCCGCCCGTCGTTCGGGTGCTCCCAGCAGGGGCGCGGGAGCAGCGTGGGTAGTCGCCATGCTGCTTACCATGGCGATGGCAGTGAACGCCGATACCACCGTAATAGTGCGCTTCAGGTTTCTTTTCCCTCGTTCATCTGGTGCTTTCCCACATCGACCCGGCTCGCGTCCCAAAACGAAGCCCTTCCCCGCGGCGACATGCGTGACCTGGCTTCGCCTTTCGCGCCGGAGCGGTCACAAAGTGCGTTGGGAACGCGACGTCCCTTCATGGGAAAATTGAGCGACCCGTTGGGCGGGCGCCCACCCTCAAACGGGCGCTCGGTGGCTGAAGCCTAGCCGACGATCGGTGCAGGTCAAGGCTTGGCTACGCGGCCGGTGGACGCGCTCACCACGGAGCCGGCCGCGGCTCTGCTCACAGCAGGCGCGTCGCGTAGGGCATGATGCCGCTGGTGCGGACCGGCGCGATCCGCACCTGCGACCCGGATTGCGGGGCCTCGATCATCTGGCCGTCGCCGATGTAAAGCGCCACGTGGTGAATCCGCCCACCGGTGGCCCAGAACAGCATATCGCCCGGCTGCTTCTGTGACAGCGGCACCTTGACACCGGAGTCGTACTGCGAGCCGCTGTAGTGCGGCAGCGAATACCCGATCTCCGGGGCGAAAGCGTAGATCATCAGGCCGGAGCAGTCGAAGCCGCTGTTGCGGTAGTCGCCGTAGGAGTCGGCGACGCCGCCGTCGCGGATCCCGAGTGTCGGGCCGTCCGAGTCCCCGCCGCCCCAGGAGTACCGCACCCCGAGCTGCGACATCGCCCGGTCGATGACGTCGCCTACCGATCCACTCCCAGAATCCGAGGACCCCGCGTCCGAGTCCGAGGAGCTCGCCGCTGCCGCTTCCGCGGCGGCTACCGCTGCCGCGGCTTGCTCCCGCTCCCGCTGCGCCTGCCACTCCTCGTACCGCTGGCGCTGG
Organism: Pseudonocardiaceae bacterium; assembly: GCA_009377865.1. Lineage (GTDB taxonomy): Bacteria > Actinomycetota > Actinomycetes > Mycobacteriales > Pseudonocardiaceae > WHSY01. The sequence goes on from WHTH01000017.1 coordinate 53,593, forward strand.
CCCTCCAGTCCCCGGACGTCCTGCTGGGCCTCGTAGAGCTGGCGCTCCAGGTCGCCCTTGCGGGCCTCGAGCTGCGTGGTGCGCTCTGCCTGGGCCGACTCGGCGTCGATCGCGGTCTGATACGCGGTGTCGGCCGCGACCTTCGCTTGCTCGGCGAACTGCTGCTTGGCCTGCGCATCGTCGAGCGCGGCCCGCGCGGCCGAGTCCTTGTTGGCCTTGACGGTCCGGGCGCGCTGCATGTTCTCGAGCGCGTCGAGCTGTGAACCGCTGACCGCTTCCAGCAGCTCCGCGCGGGCGAGCAGGTCCTCGGGGTTCTCCGACCCGAGGAAGGCGGTTACCCCGCCGACCGTGCTGCCCTGCCGGTAGCTGCCCGCAGCGAACTCGTCGACGTGCTGCTGGGTGTCGCGGATCCGGGCACCGGCGGCGTCGGCTTCGGCCCGTGCCGCCGCGGCGGCGGCCTGTGCCGCGGCCGCCTCGTCCTGGGCGAAACTCAGCTCCATCAGCGCGCGATTGGTCTCCTCGCGCGCCAGCGCCACTTCGGCCTGCACTGCCTGCAGCTGCGCATCGGCTTCGGCGACTTGATTGGCGAGACTGCCGACGTTCCCCGCCCTGGCATCGACCTCGTCGCGACCGGTATCGAGCTCCTCGTCGCTCGGATTCGGCGGCGCCGGGGGAACCGCCACGCCGACGACCGGCGAGCCCGCGAGCGCGAGCACGGCGAGCAGCGCCACGAGCAGCATTCGGGCGACGGGGCGGCCGTTGTGCACACCGTCTCCTCCCCCGGCGGGACCGCCGGTTATCCCTCCGATACCAGGTCCACGGAGCGCAAACACGTGGACACGCCGATCACTGTGTCACTTCCACCCCAAAAGGCGCCACTTGTCACGTCAATAACAGCAAGCTATCAACGCAACTTCAGCCACATGAGTCACAGCTGAGGGAGATCGTCACGCTTCGTGTGCGCATACTGCGATCGCCCCCGGTGCACCCGCCGCGTCGTGTGTGCCGCGAAGGGCACCTTCACTGCACTGCCAGCGCTCTCGATCGCGGTGAAGGGCACCTTCACTGCATCCGGCGCCGTGGAGGTGCCCTTGACGGCACGACCCCGCCGGCTCGCCGGGCGCCGGTCAGTTCACCTTGCGGTCGCGGTCGGCCCAGTAGGCCTCGCGCAGCTTGAACTTCTGAATCTTGCCGGTCGCGGTGTGCGGTATCTCGTCGCGGAACTCCACCGAGGTCGGTGCCTTGTAGCCGGCGAGCCGCTGCTTGCAGTGCGTGATGATCTCGGCCTCGATCGCTGCGCCGGCCTCGACACCCTCGGCCGGTACGACCAGCGCCTTGATCGTCTCGCCCCACTTCTCCGAAGGAACGCCGATCACCGCCACCTCGGCGACCGCCGGGTGGCTGAACACGCAATCCTCGACCTCGATCGAAGATACGTTCTCGCCACCGCTGATGATCACGTCCTTCTTGCGGTCGGAGATCGTCAGGTTGCCCTCGTGGTCGATCGACCCGCCGTCACCGGTGCGGAAGTAGCCGTCGATGAGCACCTCGTCGGTGGACTCCGGGTTGTTCCAGTACCCGTCCATGACGACGTTCGACCGGGCCAGCACCTCCCCCGACTCGGAGGTCCGAATCTGCACGCCCAGCGCGGGTGCCCCGGCGCGCGACACCTTTCGGGCCCGCTCCTCGGCCGGCAGCGAGTCGTCGGCGGCCCTGCTGCGGTTGAAGGTGAGCAGCGGCGAGGTCTCGGTGAGCCCATAGATCTGGTTGAACTCCCAGCCGAGCTCCTCGCCCACCCGCTGGATGGTCCTGGTGGGAGGCGCCGCACCGGCGCAGACCAGCCGGACGGTGCCGTTGCCCGGGAGCTCGCCCTCCCACTCCGCGGCGGCGTCGAGCACCGCGTTCCACACCGCGGGCGCACCGCACATCAGCGTCACGCCGTGCCCGGCCACCCGGCGGAGGATCTCGTGACCGTCGATCTTGCGGATCACCACGTGCTCGGCGCCGAGACCGACGAGCCCGTAGGGCATGCCCCAGCCGTTGCAGTGGAACATCGGCAGCGTGTGCAGGTAGACGTCGCGCTCCCAGGCGCGGGTGTGCATCGCGAACGTCACCGCGTTGATCCAGATGTTGCGATGGGTCAGCTGCACGCCCTTGGGTCGGGCCGTGGTGCCCGAGGTGTAGTTCAGCGTCGCGGTGGCGTCCTCGTCGGGCTGGGACCACGGTCGCGGCTCGATGTCGAACCGCATCAGCGCATCCTCGGTCTCGTTGCCGAGCACGAAGCGCTGTGGCGCGTCGATCCCCTTGAGTGGCTCGTCGAGCTCCGGGTCGAGCAGCAGCACCGACGCACCGCTGTGATCGACGATGTAGTCCACCTCGTCGGAATGCAGCCGGAAGTTGACCGGCACGCAGATTCGGCCACTGGCGGGCACCGCGTGCAACAGCTCCATCAGCCTGGCCGAGTTGTGGCTCACCACGGCGACCCGCTCCCCCTCGCCCACACCCAACGCATCGAGCCCTGCCTGCCAGGCGCGGGCGCGGCGGGCCAGTTCGCCGTAACTCGTAGTCGGCACCGGCGGCGCCGGCTGGGTCGGCTCGTCGACGACCGCGGTCGAGTCCGCGAAGCCGGTCTCGGCGCGGTCGAGGAAGTCGGCGACGGTCAGGGGCACCCGCATGGCTCGCACCTCCGGTGTAGGGCTCGACTCCGGTGTTGGATCGATATCGTGGCTGGCGCCGCAGCAAGCCTATGCCGTGAGCCACCGCCACAGGTGGAATCGTTTACCGGACATGCGTACGGTTTAGGTGGGAGGGTTGCGAACGCGGCATGACGTCGCGTGGTCCAGACTCGCCCGAAAGATGCGTCTCAGCTCAACGCGAGCTACCACGATCGCTGCCACCCAGGAGTTGCACGTGACCTCTTCACAGAGCCCTGCAGGCAGCGCCGACAGCTTCGGCGCCCGCGGATCCTTCGCCGTCGGCGGCCCCTCCTACGAGGTGTTCCGGCTGGCGGCACTCGACGATGCCGTGGGGCCGGGCTGGCGCAGCCTTCCCTACAGCCTCAAGGTGCTGCTGGAGAACCTGCTGCGCACCGAGGATGGCACCAGCACGACCGTCGAACACATCCGGGCGCTCGCGCAGTGGGATCCTGCCGCCGAGCCGTCGACCGAGATCCAGTACACCCCGGCGCGGGTGATCATGCAGGACTTCACCGGGGTGCCCTGCATCGTCGACCTCGCCACCATGCGCGAGGCCGTCATCGACCTCGGCGGTGACCCGCAGGCGGTCAACCCGCTGGCACCGGCCGAACTGGTCATCGACCACTCGGTGATCGCCGATGTGTCCGGGCGCCCGGATGCCTTCGAACGCAACGTCGACCTCGAGTACCGACGCAACCGCGAGCGCTACCAGTTCCTGCGCTGGGGACAGGGTGCCTTCGACGAGTTCAAGGTCGTGCCGCCCGGGACCGGGATCGTGCACCAGGTCAACATCGAGCACCTGGCACGAGTCGTGACGTCGCGTGACATACCGGCCGACGGCGGCCAGGTCCGCCAGGCCTACCCGGACACCCTCGTCGGCACCGACAGCCACACCACCATGGTCAATGGCCTCGGCGTGCTCGGCTGGGGCGTGGGCGGCATCGAGGCCGAGGCGGCGATGCTCGGCCAGCCGGTGTCGATGCTCATCCCGCAGGTGCTCGGCTTCAAGCTCACCGGCGAGATACCACCCGGCGCCACCGCCACCGACGTCGTGCTCACGATTACCGAGATGCTGCGCGAGCATGGTGTGGTCGGCAAATTCGTCGAGTTCTACGGCGAGGGCGTGGCCGCGGTGCCGCTGGCGAACCGGGCCACCATCGGCAACATGAGCCCGGAGTTCGGCTCCACCTGCGCGATCTTCCCGATCGACGAGGAGACGATCCGCTACCTGCGCTTCACCGGCCGCTCCGAGGAACAGGTCGCACTGGTCGAGGCCTACGCCAAGGAGCAGCGGCTCTGGCACGACCCGGCCGACCCGGCAACGTATTCGGAGTACCTCGAACTCGACCTGTCCACCGTGGTGCCGTCGATTGCGGGCCCGAAGCGACCGCAAGATCGCGTGGCGTTGTCCGACGCCAAGACCGCCTTCCGCGGCGTGCTCGGCGACTACGTGGCCGGCGGTGATACCGGCGGCGAGGACCGCAAGCTTGGGGTGCCACAGCAGGAGGAGCCGTTCGGGGTGCGCTCCGGCGTGGACGAGGCCTCCGCCGAGTCATTTCCCGCCAGCGACGCACCGTCCCATTCCCCGGGCAGCAACGGCGGTGGCGAGCCCCGCAAGGTCACCTCGGCCGCGGCGGGTTCCACCGGTCGCGCCAGCAAGCCCACCCCGGTCCGGTTCGCCGACGGCAGCGTGTGCGAGATCGACCACGGAGCCGTGGTGATCGCCTCGATCACGTCGTGCACCAACACGTCGAACCCGTCGGTGATGCTCGGTGCGGCGCTGCTGGCCCGCAACGCCGTCGACAAGGGGCTGGTGGTCAAGCCATGGGTCAAGACCTCGATGGCTCCTGGCTCTCAGGTGGTCAGCGACTACTATGACCGCGCCGGGCTGTGGCCCTACCTGGAGAAGCTCGGCTACCACCTGGTCGGCTACGGCTGCACCACGTGCATCGGCAACTCCGGTCCGCTGCCCGACGAGATCTCGCAGGCGGTGCACGAGGCCGACCTCACGGTCGCCAGTGTGCTGTCGGGCAACCGGAACTTCGAGGGCCGGATCAACCCCGACGTGAAGATGAACTACCTGGCCAGCCCGCCGCTGGTGATCGCCTACGCGCTCGCGGGCACGATGGACTTCGACTTCGACACCGAGCCGCTGGGCACCCGCAGCGACGGCACGCCGGTCTACCTCGCAGACATCTGGCCTCCACCGGAGGAGATCCAGCAGGTCATCGACACCGCGATCAACCAGGAGATGTTCACCACGGGATACTCCGACGTATTCGCCGGCGACGAGCGATGGCACTCGCTGCCCACCCCCGAGGGTGAGATCTTCGAGTGGGACCCGGACTCCACCTACGTCCGCAAACCCCCCTACTTCGACGGGATGACCGCGACGCCGCAGCCGGTGTCCGACATCTCCGGTGCACGGGTGCTGGCACTTCTCGGCGACTCGGTGACCACCGACCACATCTCCCCCGCCGGGGCGATCAAGGCCGACTCCCCCGCCGGGCGGTACCTCACCGAGCAGGGCGTGGAGCGCAAGGACTTCAACTCCTACGGCTCGCGCCGGGGCAACCACGAGGTGATGATCCGCGGCACGTTCGCCAACATCCGGCTGCGCAACCTGCTGCTCGACGCCATCTCGGACCACCCGAGCAGCGGCGGCCTCACCCGCAACTTCCTCGAGCCGGGCGCGCCGCAGACCACGATCTACGACGCCGCGCAGGCCTACGCCGCCGCCGCGGTGCCACTGGTCGTACTCGGCGGCAAGGAGTACGGCTCCGGGTCGTCGCGGGACTGGGCCGCCAAGGGCACCTCACTGCTGGGGGTACGCGCGGTGATCGTGGAGTCGTTCGAGCGGATCCACCGCTCGAACCTGATCGGGATGGGGGTGCTGCCGCTGCAGTTGCCCGAGAACGAGTCGGCCTCGTCGCTGGGCCTCGACGGCACCGAGAGCTTCGACATCACCGGGGTGACCGCGCTCGACGACGGCGCGATTCCCCGCACAGTGCACGTGACGGCGCGCGCCGAAAGTGGCTCCCCGGTCGAGTTCGACGCGACAGTACGCATCGACACCCCCGGTGAGGCGGACTACTACCGCCACGGCGGCATCCTGCAGTACGTCCTGCGCCAGATGGCTCGCACCTCGTGAGTGTTCTCGGTCGCTGGCGCTACCGAGAATACTCACGACCGGGGGCGCCGTGACCCTCGGCGCGTTGGCCGTCGCCGGGTTGATCGTCGCGGCGGGCGCTGCGGTGCAGGGCGCGGTCGGGATCGGCATGGCGCTGCTGGCCACACCCCTCCTTGCGCTGGTCGACCCCGCGCTGGTACCAGCTCCGATGATCATGCTGGCTACCGTGCACGCGGTTCTGGCAGTCGCGCGGGATGGCCGCCACGCGGACTGGCGCGGCGTCGGGTGGGCGATGCTCGGGCGGCTGCCGGGTACTGCACTCGGCGTGCTGGCCGTCGTCGTGCTCTCGCAGCGAGCGTTCGGCATGCTCGTCGGGCTGTGCGTACTCGCCTTCGCGGGGCTCTCACTATCCACATGGCGACCACGCCCCAAACCCGGTTCGCTCGTGGCCGCGGGCGTGGTCAGCGGGGCAGGCGCAACCGCAGCCGGTATCGGAGGACCGCCCATCGCACTGCTCTACCAGGATGTGTCGGGGGCGCGTGTGCGCGGCACGATCGCCAGCTACTTTGTACTCGGGTCGGTGGTCTCGATCGCGGCGCTCGCCAGCGTGGGGCAGGTCACGGCCGAATCAATGGAAAGTGCAGCGCTGCTCACGCCCTTCTTGATCACCGGCTTCGTGCTCTCCGGGCCTGCGCGCCGGATTCTCGACGACGGCTGGACGCGGCCCGCCGTGCTCACCGTGGCAGCTACCAGCGCGGTGCTGCTGATCCTGCGCAGCGCACTGGGCTATTAGCGGCAGCCGCGCAGAGCTGCGGCATGGGCTCCACCAGTGTCTGCTCCCTCGGTTGAGCTGCCACGCTCAGGAGTTGAGCTGCCACGCTCAGGACGAACCTGGCGCCGCATTTCGTCCTGGCCGGTCGTGGCCCGGCCATACGCTGTCTTCCTACCGTCGGCGTGCGGTCCGCGCGGGCACGCTGGCTCGCTCGGGAACCGAGACGTTGCGTGAGACGTCCGAGACCTTCCCCCGCGAGCTGCTGTGACCACGGAAGGAAGGACGAAGGATGCCCGGACCCGGGATGCTCTCCGAAGAGCGCGCCGCGTTGCAGCGCTACGAGCAGATGGTCTTCATCCGGCTGTTCGAGGACAAGGTGGACGCGCTCTACCGCCAAGGCCAGGTCCGCGGACCGGCACACCTCGGTCAAGGCCAGGAAGCGATCGCGGTTGGCGTCGGTTCGGTCCTGCAGCCCGGCGACTACTCTATCGGCACGTACCGCGGCCACGCCCACGCCCTCGCGCGCGGCACCCCAGCCGGGGCGGTGTTACGCGAGCTCCTCGGCCGCAGCGGTGGAATCTGCGGCGGCAAGGGCGGCTCGATGCACATCACCAGCCTCGAGCATGGGTACATGGGTTCGTACGCGATCGTCGGGGCGCACCTCCCGATCGCCTGCGGACTCGCCTGGGCCAGCAAGATCAAAGGCACCGACCAGGTCACGGCCTGCTTCTTCGGGGACGGCACTACCAACATCGGCGCGTTCCACGAGGCGATCAACCTCGCCGCGATCTGGGGCCTTCCTGTGGTCTTCGTCTGCGAGAACAACAGTTACATGGAGTACACCCCGATCTCGCAGGTGACTTCGGTGCCGCAGCCGGCGGCGGACCGCGCACCGGCCTACGGGCTCCCGTCGGTCACAGTGGACGGAAACGACGTCGACGCCGTCCGCGAGGTTGTCGGCCACGCCATGGAGACGGCACGCGGCGGCGGCGGCCCGACACTGGTCGAGGCCACGACGTACCGACATGGCGGGCATTCCGCAGCAGACCCGGCGGATTATCGCTCCGAAACCGAGGTCGCCTCTTGGAAGGAGCGCGACCCGCTGCTGCGTGCGCGAGCGGCGTTGGCCGCCGACGGGGTGAGCGAAGAAGACCTCGAGGTGGTCACCGCGCGAGCCAGTGCCGAAACACAGCAGATCGCCACCGCGGCACTCGAAGCACCAGCGCTGGACGTGGAGTCGGCGCTGGTCGGCATGTGGAGCGACGGGAGCGCACAGTGGCGCAATTGACGTATCGGGCGGCGGTCGCAGCGACACTCGCACACGAGATGCGCCGTGACGAGAACGTCGTGCTCATCGGCGAGGACATCGGTGCCGGCGGCGTCTTCAAGACCACCAAGGGGCTCTTGGAGGAGTTCGGGCCGACGCGGGTGTGGGACACGCCGATCTCCGAGCAGGCGATCGTCGGCGCAGCGATGGGCGCGTCGATGGCAGGCCTGCGGCCCGTCGCCGAAATCATGTTCTCCGACTTCTACGCGACATGCTGGGACCAGGTGGCCAACGAGATCGCCAAGGTACACTACATGACCGGTGGCCAGCTGAGCTGCCCACTCGTGGTCCGCGGAGCCAACGGCGGCGGGCTGGGGTTCGGCGCCCAACACAGCCAGGCCGTCGAGAACTGGGCGATGTGCGTCCCCGGTATCAAGATCGCGTCTCCCTCGAGCGCAGCGGAGGCCGTTGGACTGCTGGCCGCGGCGATCCGAGACGACGATCCGGTGCTCGTCTTCGAACACAAGGCTCTCTACGGTAGCCGCGAGGAGTGCCCTGACGGCGAGCACGTGGTCGCGCTGGGGCAGGCGGCGGTACTGCGGCCCGGCTCGGACGTCACCCTCGTCGGGCTGGCCGCCACCGTCGGGCTATGCAGGCAGGCGGCCGAGCAGCTCACTGGGGACAGCGTCGACGCCGAGGTGATCGACCTGCGAACGCTCGTGCCACTCGACGCCGCGGGCGTTCTGGCCTCCGTGCGGCGCACCGGGCGTGTGGTGCTGGTGGAGGAGAACCCGGGCCAGCTCGGCTGGGGGGCCGGAGTTGCCGCGATCCTTGCCGAGGAGGCGTTCCTCGACCTGCGGACCCCGGTGGCGCGCGTCTCCGGACGCAACATCCCGATCCCAGTGGCCAAAGGCCTCGAAGCTGCGGTGAACCCGTCGGTGGAGCGCGTCGTCGCGGCCGCCCGCTCCGCATGTGACACGGCCGGACCGGCCGCAGAAATGATTCGAAACTGACGATCCCAGGAGGGGATTTCCGTGCGAGTAGGCAACGACGACATCCTGCTGCCCACGACGATGGTGGGCAACTACCCCAACCCGCGCTGGTATGACGGGCAGGCCTTCTCCAAGCTGCCCGCCGGCAACCTGGTGTACGACTCGGTAACCCGGGAGGCGTTCGAGGACGCCGTGCTGGCTCTCGTGCACGACCAGGAGGTCGCCGGGCTCGACCTCATCTCCGACGGGCGCGTGCACGGCGGCGACAGCCCGTACGGCCAGGTCATCTACCACTACTACGAGCGGATGCGCGGCTACGAACTCACCGGTCCGCAGATCGGGCTGCCGATCTACTCCACGCTGTACGCGCCGACCGTGGTGGGCGAGGTCTCCCGAAAGACCTCGTTCGCGATGGCCAACCTGCAGGCGGTCCGCAAGGCCACCAAGAAGCCCGTGAAGATCTCCTACCAGGGCATCCACGTGCTCACCGCAGCGTCGAACAACCAGCACTACAAGGAGACCGCGGACCTCGCCCGCGCCATCGCCCGCTGTTACAACGAGGACTTCAAGGAGCTCGCCGACGTCGGCGTCGACGTCATCCAGCTCGACGAGTTCCTGTGGCCCTACGAGATGGACGACTGGCAGGTCGAGGTCTTCAACATGGCCGTCGAGGGTGTCTCCGGCGTGCAGTTCTGGGCGCACGCCTGCTGGGGCAACTACAGCGGTACGCCGGGCTACCTGCCCGACGACACCGCGCAGGAGTTCGACAGCTACGTGCTGGACCGGCGCGCGTCGGATGCCCCGGCCCCGGACCGCGCGCGCACGATCTTCCCGAAGGTCAAGGACGTCAAGCTGGACGTGCTGAACTACGAGGTGGGCCGCACCGGGCCGGACGACCTCAAGCCGCTGGCCGACAACAACTGGGACAAGCCCTTCGTGGCCGGCGTCATCGACGTGAAGTCGACGGTCACCGAGACCTCCGCCGAGGTCGCCGACCGGATCCGGCAGGTGCTCGAGTACGTGCCGGCGGAGAAGCTCGGGCTCTCCACCGACTGCGGCCTCATCAACCTGCCGCGGCAGATCTCGGCGAACAAGCTGCGCGCGCTCGCGGACGGCGCTGCGATCGTGCGCGCCGAGCTGGGCGGCTGAGGGCTGGCATGGGCGGGCGCTTCCCGCGCCCGCCCATCGCCGTCGGTCGACTTCTCGCCGCAGCGCAGCCCCGCAGATCCTGCCGGGAGCGGCAAAGGTAGGGCGCCAGCTTTTCCCGCGCGCACATGTGCGGGCCGGAACGCCTTTGGTTGCATGGCCTCACCGGTCATTGCGAAGGGCCCGCCCACCGTGCGAAGGAGTGCCGCATGCGTTCCGCGATCCTCGACATCGACATCACCTATCCGGCCTCCGGGCTGATCCGCCCCGTCTCCGACGAGGAGCGCGCCGCGTACGAGCGGGATGGTGCCGCGATCGTGAAAGGGGTCATCCCGCAGGATTGGGTCGACTTCATGCGAGCCGGGGTGGCCCGCCTGATCGAGCAGTCCGATCCCTCCTCGCAGAACTACGCGGATGACGGCGATCCCCGGTTCTTCTCGCTGACCTTCCCGTGGATGTTCGACGACGCGTTCAAGGCGTGGGCGATCCACGGACCGTTGAAGCACGTCACCCGGCAGGTGCTGACCGACGTCACGGAGGTCATCTTCTTCTACGACCAGATCTTCGCCAAGGAGCCCGGCGCCACCAAGCCCACCCCGTGGCACCAGGACCTGCCCTTCCTGCCGGTCAAGGGTGACCAGCAGATCCGGATCTGGGTGCCCTTCGACAAGGTCACGGCCGACGGTGGGGCGATCCACTACCTGCGGGGATCACACAAGTGGGGCGTGATCTACCACCCGGTCGGCTTCAAGAACATCCCGGCCATCACCGACACGTACCTCAACTCGCCCTACGAGGACATGCCCGACTTCGAGGCGGACTATGGCAAGTACGACTGGCTGGTGGCCGAGGCCGAGCCGGGCGACCTGCTGCTGCATCACCCGAGAACGGTGCACGGCTCGCTGGGCAACCTGACGAACAACTTCCGCCGGGCCGTCACCAGCTTCTACGTCGGCGACCAGGCGGTGTGGAACCCGCATGTCGCGAACATGTTCAACAACAAGAGCCTCACCGGACACGTGACCGCGCCCGACCTCGAGGTCGGCGGCCCGATCGAGTGCGACATGTTCCCGAAGGTCTGGCCGTAGGCGGC
>WHTH01000088.1 GCA_009377865.1 Pseudonocardiaceae bacterium
AAGGCTGGGCTTGGGAAGTCCGGCGGTGTCGGCATGGCTTATGGCCCCCTGTCGCTTTGACGGCCTGGGGGGTGTTGCCACCGGCATGGTCGGGTGCGTGAACCTCTGATGGGGACATGCGATTGATCGCTGGTTCGTAATGTTCCGCGTCACCAACGACCTCACCACGCCCGCAAAAACCCTGTTCGCCCGCTACGCAGAACGGATGATGGTGGAAAACGAGCTGGACGCCTACATCGGCGGGTTCCACCTCGACGCGCTGACCTCCGGCGTCCCGCTGAACGTCGACCTGGACACCACGCTCACCGTCGTCGCCGGGAACCTCTACCGACTGGTCCAGCGGGGGCGCATCTGCGGTGGAGGCGTTCCAGTACGAGGCTTTCGACGAGGAGAGCGGAGGATGACACCGTGAAGGACTTCGAAGGGCTCGTCGCGGTGGTGACCGGAGGCGCGTCAGGAATCGGCGCCTCGACGGGTCGAATTCTTCGTGGTCGGGGCGCGCACGTGTTCACCCTCGATCGGGACGCCCACGAGGGTTCCGAAGGTGTCGTGCCCATTGTGGCTGACGTGACCGATCAGGACTCGGTCACGTCAGCCGTGGAGGAGGTTGCCCGTTCCGCAGGCGGCGTGGATGTTCTGGTCAACAACGCTGGCATCGGCGCAGCCGGCACCATCGAGGACAACCCCTTCGCCGAATGGAACCACGTCATCGACGTCAACGTCCTCGGCGTCGCGCGGGCTAGCCGAGCCGCATTACCCCACCTACGCCGCTCGACGTCCGCGGTCATCGTGAACACGTGCTCCGCTGCGGCGGACGTCGGCCTGCCCCAACGAGCACTCTACTCCGCGTCGAAGGGCGCAGTGCTGTCCCTGACTCGTGCAATGGCGGCGGACTACGTCCGAGACGGGATCCGCGTCTGCTGCGTCAACCCGGGCACCACCGACACGCCCTGGGTGCAGCGACTCCTGGACCGGGCTCCGGATCCGGTCGCAGAGCGTATCGCCCTGGAGGCGCGCCAGCCTTCTGGCCGACTGATCTCCGCCGATGAGGTGGCCCAGGCAATCGCCTACCTGGCCAGTCCGCTGGCGGGCGCCACCACAGGGGTCGCGTTGCGCGTTGACGGCGGCTTGAAGGGTCTCCGCCTTCCGCCATGAAATCTCCGAAGTAGAGGAGGAACAAATCCGTGCCCGCACCTTTCTCGCCGTCCCTCACCGGCACCTCACTGGAAGGACATGTGGTCATGGTTACCGGTGCAGCGTCAGGTATCGGTCGCGAATGCACACAATGGCTGTCCGAGCGGGGGGCTCACGTGGCACTGATGGACCGGGACGAGAGCGCGCTCGCTGCCCTTAGGGACAAGGTCGCCGTCAGCGGCGGCGACGTCCTCCCCGCCCCCGCGGACGTGACTGACCAGGCCGCGGTGGTGGCTGCGGTCGACGACATGGTGCGCCGGTGGGGCGGCGTCCACGGGTTGTTGAACTGTGCCGGGATCACAGGCACCACTGGGATTCGCAGTCACGAGGTCGAGCTCCAGGACTTCGAGAATGTGATGCGGGTGAACCTGCACGGCGCGTTCGTCGTGGGGAGTGCGGTCATTCCGACCATGCTGCAGCAGGGCTACGGACGCGTCGTGCACATCGCTTCCATATCGGGGAAGGAAGGCAACCCGGGGATGGCGGCGTACTCGACCAGCAAGGCAGCACTCATCGGCCTCGTGAAGGTTCAGGGCAAGGAGTACGCCGAGGACGGGATCACGGTCAACGCCATCTCGCCCGCAGTGGTTCAGACTCCGATGGTGGCGCAGCTTCCACCCCAGCAGGTTGACTACATGACGTCCCGCATTCCGATGCGCCGCTGCTGCACGCTGTTCGAGGTCGCGGAGATGGCGGGCTGGATCCTCTCCCCTGCGGCGAGCTTCACCACCGGCTTCACGTTCGACCTTTCCGGAGGACGGGCGACGTACTGACCCGCCCAGGCCTCAGTCCAGCCGTGCGTAGCTGAGGTCGCCGCCGACGACGGCGCCTGTTGCCCGTCATTAGGCGATACTCGAACAGACACCGGCGTAGGTCCTTCCTCTCGAAGGGTTGGTCGAAAACCTACGTCCATCGTTTCGCACCGGTGGAGGGACGACGAACTTGGGAAGCATATGATTCGACTTGCTGTCCTAGGCCTTTACCACGAGGCCAACACATTCTCGAAGCAGCGGGTGGACTCCACGTACTTCGAGGCTGCGGGCGTGCTGCGGGGGGAGGAGATCCTTGCCAGGCACGCCGGTGGCACCAGCACAATCTCGGGATATCTCGTCGCCGGCGCCAAGCATCCCGATGTCGAGTTGGTGCCGTTGGTGGCGACCGCGCTGGTTCCGGCCGGGCTGATCACAGCTGAGGCGCTGCGGGCCCGTACTGACGAGCTGGTGTCCGCGCTAAGCTAGGCACTACGATTCACCCGCCGAGACGGAATCTCGGGGACGGCCGCCGCCGCACGCGGTGCGTAGGCCTTGGGCGGGAGCTACGGCGGCTCGACGTCGAGCAGCGCAAGAATGCCGGCGCGGTCCTCTTCGGGGACGTAGCCGGCGTAGTAATCGTAGAGCTTCTGCCGTGCGATGCGGGAGGCGGCCTCGCCGTCGCCTGTGCTGATGGCCTCGAACACGTCGCGGTGGTGCTGCAGCGACTCGCGCATCAATGCCTCGCTGTCGAACGCGCGTCGCACCTTGTCCTCGATGACCTGGAGTACGACACCGCGGACGACGTTGTTGCAGACCTGGATCATCGCGTTGCGACTCGCCTGGGCGATGGCGTCGTGGAAGGCGACGTCGGCCTCGCTGAACTCGTCGTAGCCGGTTTCGATTGCTTGCTCCATCGCCGCGATGCTCCGTTCCATGGCATCGCGCTGTTCCGGCGTGTGCAGCCGAGCGGCGAGCCGGCTGGCCGCCCCGTCGATGACCATCCGGAACGCCAGCAGATCGGTGAGCGACATCCCGTCCAGCTGCACCAGCCGGGTCATCTGGTTGGCCAGGCTGTCCGGGGAGAAGGACAGCACCTCGGGACCGCTGGGTTGGCCCGGCCGCGAACGCACAACGCCATGCGCCTCGAGCACCCGCAGCGCTTCCCGCACGGTCGCGCGTGATGCGCCGAACTGCGCGACGAGCTCACGCTCGCTGGGCAGCCGCCCGCCTGGCTTCAGCGCACCGCGCGCGATGGCGCTCTCGATCTGGTCGACGATGTCCTGGTACAGGCGCACCGGCCGCACTCGCTGGAAATGCGTCCCCTCGGTCATGACGCGGTGCTCTCGGCGGTTGACGCACCGGCGCGTACGGCGTCGGGCCAGCGCGGGACCGCGCCGGGTGGGCGGTGTACGTCGTACCAGGCGGCGACCCTGAGCACGCCAGTGTCGTCGAAGCGGCGCCCGCTGATCTGCACGCCGATCGGTCGCCCGTCGGCAGTGAAGCCACAGTTGACCGTGGCGGCGGGCTGGCCCGACATGTTGTAAGGCACGGTGAAGCCGATGTGCCACATTCCCTTGCCGGGTTCGACGAACGGCATGGGCTGCTCGGCCGGGAAGGCCGGGATCGGCGCGACCGGTGACAGGACGACGTTGTACGGCATCGTGGCGGCCACCGTGCGCTTCTGGATGTCCATGATGTGCTGGTAACACTGGATCAGCCTGGTGCCGCTCACGTCCGCCCCGCCGTGACACCACTCGACGATGAACGGGTGAACCCGCAGCTTCCCGTCGGGCGATAGTGCCTTGTAGTCGTTCCAAGACCGGACCCTCCAGAACAAGTCCAGGTCGTCGAGGAGCTCCTGGGTCATGAAGGGCGGGACCGGCTCCACCGTCGCACCCGCGGTACGGAACACCTCCGCCACCTCAGACACGGCGTCCACCACGTGCTGCTCGGCGGCTACGCCGCAGCCGGCGTCGAGATGCAGGCCGACCCGCAGGCCACGGAGGTCGACCTCGCCGATGGACCAGTCGAGCTCTGCGGGTGGCAGACTCGTCCAGTCGCGCTCGTCCGGGCGGCTCAGCACTTGTGTGGCCAACGCGGCGTCGGCGACCGTGCGGGTCAGCGGGCCCGCCGCCCGGCCGAGGTAGGGGGTGTCGAGCGGGACTCGACCGGCGCTTGGCTTCAGCGTGGCCAGCCCGAGCCAGGTACCTGGCAGCCTGATGGAGCCACCGATGTCGGAACCGACGTGCAACGGGCCGTATCCGCCGGCGGCCGCCGCGCCGGCACCGCTGCTCGAGCCGCCGGTCGTCCACGACGGGTTCCACGGGCTGCGGGTGATGCCATGTTTGCTGGAGACACCGGAGGAGAGCATCCCCCAGTCCGGCATCACCGTCGACCCCAGGACGATGCCACCGGACTCCAGCACCGCGGTCGTGACCGGAGCGTCGTGCGTCGGGACCACGGGCGTCACACCCGCGTTGCCGGCCGGCATCGGGACGCCCTGGCGGGCGACGTTCTCCTTCAGCGTGACCGGGACCCCGTCGATGGGACCGAGCGGCTCGCCGGCTGCCCAGCGGGCCGCGCTCGCCTTGGCGGCCTTGCGCGTCTCGCCGGGATCATCGCGGATCCAGAACGCGTTGAGCACCGGCTCCGAAGCGGTGATGACCGCCTGGACCGCGTCGTGGAGCTCCACCGGTGACAGCGTGCCGTCCGCGTACCGGCGTACCAGCTCGACGGCGGGCAGGGTCACTAGGTCGTCGAAGTCCTCCGCCATGCGCCACTCCTCATCGTTGCGCTGAGCAGCTCTTACTCCGCACCGAGCGGGTTTGTCGAACGCTCGCTGCGGTGCGCCCAGCGCACCTTGACAACCGTTGGTCCTATCGTCAGGGTAGCAGTCAAAATTATCTAGTTTACTGGTCAGGCCACGTCGCGCGATTTGCGGCGGTGGTCGTTTTCAGCCGTTCTGCGCTGGATGGAGAGCTGACGAGATGTCCCACATGAGGAAGGCCGCCGTGGCCCTGACCGCGATCGCGGCGATGTCCTTGGCCGCATGCTCGGCCGGCTCCACGGAGTCAGGGAAGGGGAGCGATTCGTCGCAGGGGGCGGCGAACGCCTCGCTGAACATCGGGTTGACCGCCGAGCCAGCCAGCCTCGACTTCACCAAGAACGACGGCGCCGCGATCCCTCAGGCGCTGCTCTACAACGTGTACGAGACGCTGGTGAAGGTCGACCAGAAGGGCAAGATCGTGCCGGCGCTCGCGAAATCGTGGGACGTCTCATCCGACCGCAAGACGTACGCCTTCCAGCTGGTCGACGACGCGAAGTTCAGCAATGGGAAGCCGTTCACCGCCAAGGACGCGAAGTTCTCCATCGACAGAGTCAAGTCCGACTGGACCATCTCGCTGAAGTCGGCGATGGACCAGGTCGACGAGGTGTCCGTCAAGAACCCGACCACCTTGGTCGTGAAGCTGAAGCAGCCGAGCAATGACTGGCTCTACCGGATGACGACCAGGATCGGCGCGATGTTCAGCCGGACCGGCGTGGATCCCCTGGCCACCAAGCCGGTCGGCACCGGCCCGTACGAGTTCTCGAAGTGGAAGCGCGGCGACTCGATCACGCTCACCCGCAACGACGACTACTGGGGCGACAAGCCGCACTTCAAGAACATCACGCTGAAGTACTTCAAGGACCCCACGGCGGAGAACAACGCGCTGCTCAGCGGCACGATCGACGTGATCGGCACGGTGCAAAGCCCCGACTCTCTCGGCCAGTTCGAGAACAACTCGAAGTACCAGATCATCGAGGGCACTACGAACGGCGAGGTGGTGCTGTCGTTCAACAACAAGTCAGGGCCGCTGCAGAACAAGAAGCTGCGCCAGGCCATCAAGCACGGCATCAACCACAAGGCGTTGCTCGACACGTGCTGGGCGGGCAAGGGAAAGCTGGTCGGGAGCATGGTGCCGCCTACCGACCCGTGGTACGAGGACCTCACCGATCGCTATCCGCACGACACCGCGAAGGCCAAGCAGCTGATCCGGCAGTCCGGTGAGTCGGGCAAGACGCTGCGACTGCGGCTTCCGAACCTGCCGTACGCCACGGCGTGCGGTCAGGTGGTTAAGAGCCAGCTCGAGCAGCTCGGTCTCAAGGTCAAGCTCGACCAGTTGGAGTTCCCGGCCGCGTGGCTGAACACGGTCTTCAACAGCGCCGACTACGACATGTCGATCATCGCGCACGTCGAGCCGCGGGACATGGCTGCGGTGTTCGGTGACCCCAAGTACTACACCGGCTACGGCAAGCCGGCCCTGCGTTCGCTGCTGCAGAAGGCGGACCAGGGCACCCCAGAGGAGCAGGTGACGTACATGAAGCAGGCCGCGGAGATGCTCGCCGATGACGCAGCGGCGGACTGGCTCTTCGTGCAGCCCAACCTAATCGTTGCCGACAAGGACATCACCGGTCTGCCCAAGAACGCGATCTCCGAGTCCTTCGACTTCACCCACCTGGGCCAATCCTGACGGGAAGTCCAGACTCCACATGCTGCTGCGTCTCCTGCGCCGGACGGCGGTCTTCCTGGCCAGCCTGTTCGTGAGCTCGATAGCGGTGTTCACGTTCATGGCGGTGCTGCCGGGAGACCCCGCCCGGGTTACTCTGGGCGTGAACGCCTCGGACTCGGCGGTGCAGCAGCTGCGGGACGAGTTCGGGCTCGACCGGCCGCTGGTCAGCCAGTACGCCAGCTGGGTTCACGGGCTGGTGACCTTCCGTCTCGGCGACTCCTATGTCTCGAACGCCGCGATCGGGCCGCAGATCGCCGACCGGTTCCAGGTGACGCTGTGGCTGGTGGTCACCGGGATGGTGATCGCCGTGCTGATCGCCGTACCGGTCGGAACGGTGATGGCGATTCGACACAGGCGCCTCTCCGGGGTGCTGCTGTCGGGGCTCTCCCAGGTCGGGGTGGCCGTGCCTGCGTTCCTCGCGGGCATCCTGCTGATCACCGTGTTCGCCGTGCGGCTGCGCTGGTTGCCCGCCAACGGGTGGACGCCGCCCGTGGTGGATCCTGGCATGTTCCTCAAGCAGCTCGTCCTGCCGGCCTTCTCGCTTGGCATCGTGCAGGGGGCGGTGCTCACCCGGTACGTGCGCAGCGCCGTGCTCGACGTGCTGAGGGAGGATTACCTCAGGACCGCAAGGGCCAAGGGACTGCGACCGGGCCAGGCGCTCGTCCGGCACGGGCTGCGTAACGCTGCGATCCCGGTCGTGACGATGCTTGCTTTGCAGCTGGCGACGTTGCTCATCGGGGCCGTCGTCGTCGAGCGGGTCTTCGTCATCCCCGGCCTCGGCAGCCTGCTGCTCGACAGTGTGGCCAACCGCGACCTCATCATGATACAGGACGTCGTCATGGTCCTCGTCGTCGCCGTGCTGCTGGTGAACTTCCTCGTCGACCTGCTCTACATCGCGATCGATCCGCGACTGAGAGCGGGAGCATCATGACTGTGCACTCCGTCGAGCTCGCGGACACCGCCGTCGGTCCGGCACGGCGTGCCCGCGGCTGGAACGCGAGCCTGGTCGTCGGTGGGCTCATCGTCGGCCTGCTCATCGTGATGGCGTTGCTGTCGTTCGTCTGGACACCGCACGACCCCACTCTGGTCAACGCTGCGGCACGGTTGCAGCAGCCGTCGGCGGAGTATTGGTTCGGCACTGACAAGTTCGGCCGGGACGTATTCAGCCAGATCATGGTCGGCTCGCAGACCGCCCTCTTCGTGGGTATCGTCGCGGTCGGCGTCGCCGCCCTGGTCGGGGTGCCGCTTGGCATCGTCGGGGGCATGGGCTCGCGGTGGGTCGGCGAGACTCTGATGCGCTTCAACGACCTGCTCCTCGCCTTCCCCGCGCTGCTGCTCGCCATCATGTTCGCCGCGGTGTACGGCGGCAGCACCCTCGTCGCGATGGTGGCGATCGGCATCGCCAGCATCCCGAACTTCGCGCGCTTGGTGCGCAGCGGCACGCTGCAGGTGATGCGGACCGAGTACGTCCTCGCCGCCCGGGCCGCGGGACGCCACCCCTTCGGCATCGGGCTGCGCCACGTGCTGCCGAACGTCAGCGGCCTGGTCATCGTGCAGATGTCGGTCGGCTTCGCGATCGCGGTGCTGGCCGAGGCGGCGCTGTCCTTCCTGGGGTTCGGCACTCCGCCGCCGACCCCGACGTGGGGGCGGATGCTCCAAGCCAGCCAAGAGCTGCTGTGGGAGGCGCCGCGCCTGGCGGTCTTCCCCGGTGTCGCGATCGCGGTCGCCGTACTGGGTTTCAACATGCTCGGCGACGGGCTGCGCGACTACCTCGACCCCAAGCTCGAGGACCGGCGATGAGTACGGCGAACGTCACGGCTTCGACCAGCGAGCACCCACCCGACCGGTCCGCGGTGCTGGCGGTGCGCGATCTCAGCGTGGCCGCCGGTCAGCGCCGCCTGGTCGAGGAGGTCGGCTTCACCATCCACGCCGGCGAGCGGGTCGGTCTGATCGGCGAGTCCGGGTCCGGCAAGTCGTTGACCGCGCTCAGCCTGATGGGTCTGCTCCCTGGGGAGTTGACCGCGACGGGTTCCGCTCGCCTGGGCGACCACGACCTCCTGTCCGGCGACGAGGCCGCGCTGTCGCAGGTACGCGGCAAGGACATCGCGATGGTGTTCCAGGAACCCATGACGGCGCTGAATCCGACCATGCGAGTGGGACACCAGGTCGCGGAGGCACTGCTGATCCACCGCGCCCGCACCGACCGCCGCTCGGCTCACGCCGGGGCCGTGGAGTTGCTGGCGCAGGTCGGGCTGCCCGATCCGGCCGTTGTGGCCCACGCCTATCCGCACCAGTTCTCCGGCGGTCAGCGGCAGCGCATCATGCTTGCCATCGCGCTGGCCAACGACCCCGCGCTGCTGATCTGCGACGAACCCACCACCGCTCTCGACGTCACGGTGCAGGCCATGATCCTCGACCTCGTCGTGCGCGGGGTCGAGCAGCGCAACTCGGCCCTGCTCTTTATCACCCACGATCTCGCCGTCGTCGCGACGGTGTGCGAGCGCGTCCTGGTGATGTACGGCGGCAGGATCGTCGAGTCCGGACCGGTCCTGGAGGTCTTCACCCGGCCACGCCACCCGTACACCCAGGGGTTGATCGCGACCTCCGATCTCGCGGTCGTCGATGCCCGCGGTCGGCTCGCGACGATCCGCGGGTCGGTACCCCCGGCCGGGGAATTCCCCGCCGGGTGCGTGTTCCGCAATCGGTGCGACCACGCGACGCAGGCGTGTGCCGACCGGCCGCCATGGACGGAGCTCGGTGACGAAACCGGCTACGCGTGCTTCCACCCCGTCACGCACTCGAGACGGGGATTCGATGACTGAGGCGGTTGCCGTGTCCGACCTGCCGGCGGAGCCGGATCCCGATGCCGTGATCAGCGTGCGCGACGTGACCCGCGACTACCGGCGGGCGCGCTCATCGCTGCTGCACGCCGCTCCGGTGGTGCACGCCCTGCGGGGCGTCAGCTTCGACGTGGCGCGAGGAGAACGGTTCGGGATCGTCGGGGAGTCAGGTTGCGGCAAGTCGACCCTGCTGCGGATCATCGCCGGACTGGACCAGGCGAACAGTGGCACGGTGCTGGTCCAGGGCACCGACATCACCCGGCTGCCCGAGCGCCGGCTGAAGTTCCTGCGCGAGCGGCTGCAGTTGGTTTTCCAGGACCCGATGGGCTCGCTCGACCCGCGGATGAAGGTCGGCGAGATCGTCGCCGAGCCACTCGTCGCCCAAGGCAATCGCAACTCACGTGAGACGATCGCTGGGTTGCTCACGTCGGTGGGGATACCCGGCGACGCGATCGGGCGTTACCCACACCAGTTCTCCGGGGGCCAGCGGCAACGCATCTCCATCGCCCGCGCGCTCGCGCCGACGCCGGAGATCTTCGTCGCCGACGAGCCGGTCAGCGCGCTCGATGTCTCGGTGCGCGCCCAGGTACTCAACCTCATCGCCGATCTCGTCGACGAGCTCTCGCTCACGCTCGTCTTCGTCTCCCACGATCTCTCGGTCGTCCGCCACGTGTGTGACCGCGTCGCGGTGATGAGCCAGGGCCGCATCGTCGAGATCGGCTCCGTCGACCAAGTGTACGACGACCCGCAGCACCCCTACACCAAGCGGCTCCTCGCCGCCATTCCGACGCTCGAGAAGGCGCTCGCCGGGGCGGCTCCCGCCGACCTCCTCGACAGGCCGAATACCCGATCTACGAACATGGAGGACGAAGCGTGAGCCGGCCCCACGACGGTGCATTTCCCGGCGGCCTGCCCATCGGTGACGCCTGGGAGCCCGCAGCAGGCACCGCGGAGGTCGTCTTCCCGTATGACGGCTCGGTGATAGGCCGCGCCCCTGGGGGTGACGTCACCGCGGCGCGCCGCGCGGTCGACGAGGCGCTCACGGTGCGCCAGACCGTCGGCCGGTTGCCCTTCCACGTCCGGCGCAACGCCCTACTGGCCGTTCACGACGCGGTCGCGGCGCGACGCGACGACTTCCCGCAGCTGCTCATGCTGGAGACCGGGAAGCCTCTCGTCGACTGCCGGGTAGAGGTCGACCACACCCTGCTGACGCTGCACACCGCCGGTGAGGAGGCCGCGCGGCTACACGGCGAGACCCTCGCCGCTCGACCTGCTGCCGAGCGGCGACGGTCTGATGGGTTTCTGGGTACGCAAACCGATCGGTGTGGTCGTGGGTATCGCGGGGTATAACTACCCGCTCCTGCTGGCCGGGCACAAGATCGCCCCTGCGCTCGCCGCCGGTTGTCCGGTCATCGCCAAGCCCGCGCCACTGGCACGGCGCCCTCACGGCAGCGCTCATGGCGCGACACCTCACCAGCCGACTGCAGACCCAGCAACCAGCAGGGGCCACCGTCTATGTTCAGGTCTGCAACGACCGGTGAGCCGGCTACGCGGCGCTGCTGGCCTGGCTGCGCAGCTTCGGGACGCTGGTGCTGGTCGGGATCGAGGGGACCGGCGTGTACGGCGCCGGGCTGGCCCGGCACCTGGCCAGCGCGGGCGTGTCGATGGTCGAGATCGACCG
>WHTH01000105.1 GCA_009377865.1 Pseudonocardiaceae bacterium
GCGTGCTCTGGGCCAGACAGGTGTACTTGAAGTGACGCTGCTAACACGCTGCGCTCACCCGCGATTGAGGTGCCGAAGCCACTGCGGGCAGCAGGGCACACCGGTGACGAGATGGGGCCGGTATGGGTGCTGAATGGGTGGGAGCTGCGGCTGACCGGTCGTTAGCCGGGAACGGGACATCCTCGGCTCGGTGGCGGCGCATCTCGGCGCAGCAGGCACTGCTGTTGCGGCTGGCTCGGCGCAGTGCTCCCAGTCCGCAGGATGCCGAAGATGCCGTCCAGGAAGCGATGCTGCGTGCCGCCGAACACCCGGACATCGACGACGACCGGCTCCGGGCCTGGCTGGTCACGGTGACGAAGCGGCTGTGCGCCGATCGGCGCCGACAGCAGGCCCGGGAAACACGGCACTGCGCGAGAGTGGCGGCATCGACACTCACAGCGACCACCGAGCAGCAACTCGAGGACGAGGTCTGCCACCGTGCGGAGGCGGCCTGGGTCGCCGCCAGGGCCGATGAACTGCTGCCCGCGCGGCAGGCCCAGGCGCTCCGGCTGACCGCGGCCGGCTGTGATGTGCAACAGGTGGCGGGTCGACTCGGAGTCGGCCCTCGTGCCGCCGAGTCGCTGCTGGCCCGTGCGCGGCGGACGTTACGCGCCGTCCTGGCCGCCGGACTCGGCGTGCTGGGATGGATGTGCCGTCCCCTCGGCGCGGCGAGTGGTTCGGGTCCAGTCGCGCTCGCCGCCGGCGCCAGCTGCGTTGCCGCCGCGGTCACCGTCGTGCTCGCACCAGCCCCGTCGCCACCCCAGCTCGGGATGGCGTCACCCCCGGCAGGACCGACCGCGGCCGATCGGCAGCATGCGCGTGGGGCCACACCGGTGGTCGAGACGCCGCCCGCGACCGTCGAACCCACCACCCAGCAGCCGGTGCCCGCACCGGTGCCCCCGGCGTCGGATCCGGCCGCTGCGCCGGCACGCATCGCTGCAACGACCCACACGCCTCCCCCGGCCGGCCCATCACGGCCGCCCGTCGCTTCCCCGGCTGGCCCCGCGGTCCCGCTCCACGCCGCCGTGACCGGTGCCGTACCCGGCTCAGCCGCCGACGCGCGACGGGCAGGGCCGCCCGGGTCGCCGCAACCGCAGCAGCCTCCGTCCGGCGACCCACCCGCCGAGCCGCCGGCAGGTGGCCCGTCGCCAAGTGCACCCCGGGCAGGACCGGCAGAGTCGAACGCCCCCACTTCACCGGACGGCGGACCCCCGGCGCAGCGACCCTCGCCGGGGCAACCGCCACCTGCCCGGTCGCCTGATCGGACAGCGGACCCGTCGAGTGATCCGGGCGGAGACCAGCGTGAGCATCCTGCTGCGGGTGCCGCAGGGACGTCGATGACGCTCGGTCTGGGCGTGCCGCGCCGCTGACGTCACGGCGCTACCGTTTGCGCACCGGCTCGACACCGGCGAGCGCTGCCCCCTGCCCTTCTTCAGACAGCAACGACCTCGATCAGTCGGTCTGGACCGGCGAGATCGCTGGCGTTGCGGGTGTACAACCGTGCGGAGTGGGCGTGGGCGGTGGCGGCGATCAGGAGATCCATCGTGCGGCCGCGAGGTTGCCGCCCAGCGGCTGCCACGGCTGCAGCGAGTTGACCGTAGCTGTCGGCCACTGCCTCGTCGACAGGTAGTGCATCGAACTTCCGTTGCAGGATGCTCAGCCGCCGCAGCCGCTCGGCAGCAATGGCCTGCTCGCGGGCGATGAGCACACCGAAATGCAGTTCGGCCAGGGTGACCGCGCTGATGGCCAGCTCCCCCTCCAACGGTGGTACGTCGGTGGCGATGACGACACTGGTGTCCAGCACCGCCCTCACGCCGGCATCCACGGGTCGCGCAGCGCCTGATCCACCCGGTCGCGGTCGGCTTCCCATGCCGTGTCGGGACGCCCGTCGAACACCTCTGTCACGTCGACATAGCTCCGCCAGGTTTGCGGGGCCACGGCCACCAGTCGCGCGCTGGGACGACCCGCCACCGTGATGGTCACCTCCTCGCCGGCCTGGGCTCGCCGCACCAGCTCGGAGGCCTGTTGTCGCAGCTCTCGTAGCCCGACCGTGCTCATGTGGCTCATGGTAGCACAAGTGCTATAGTCGCGGGCGTCCGGACAGGTCGTGAGTGGCGATGCGAGTTATAACTCCTATCGCCACTCACGGGGCCGAAGGCCACGGATGGAGGCGTCGAGCACGGTGACGGTGTGGGCCAGCGCGATCGACTCGCCGAGCCGTCCGGCGCTGGCGGCGATCTGCATCAGGCAGCCGGGGTTGGCGGTGACCAGCAGCTGCGCCCCGGTGGCGAGCACGTTGCGGGCCTTGCGGTCGCCGAGTTCGGTGGCCGGCTGGGGGTTGATCAGGTTGTAGACCCCTGCCGAACCGCAGCACAGCTCCCCCTCGATGATCTCCCGCAGCTCCAGGCCGGGGATGGCGCGCAGCAGCTCCCGCGGCTGGTTGCGGATGCCCTGGGCGTGGGCGAGGTGGCAGGCGTCGTGGTAGGCGATGGTCACGTCCAGCGGGTGGCGCGGCGCGACCGGACCGAGCTCGACCAGGAGCTCGGACAGGTCGCGCACCTTCTCGACGAAGGATGCGGCACGGTCGGCGTAGCCGGGGTCGTCGCGCAGCAGGTGCGCGTACTCCTTCATCACCGAGCCGCAGCCTGCGGAGTTGACCACAACGTGGTCCACGGCAGCGACCTCGAAGCTGTCGATGATCGACCGGGCGAAGCCGATGGCCTCGCTCTCGCGGCCCATGTGCTCCGACAGTGCCCCGCAGCAGCCCTGCCCGGGCGGGATGACCACGTCGCAACCCTCGGTGGCGAGCACCCGGGCGGTGGCGGCGTTGACCGCCGGGAAGAACGCGTCCTGCACGCAGCCGGTGAGCATCCCTACCACCGCCCGGCGGGTGCCCAGCGCGGGCACCCGCGACGGCAGCCTCTCGCGACGGGTCAGTGTCGGGGTCAGCGACTCCATCACCCGCAGCGTCGGCCCCAGCCGGTCGAGCAGCCCGGAGCGGCGCAGCAGCCCGCGCAGCCCGCTGCGCTGGTAGAGCGCCAGCGGGCCGCGCATCGCCCGCAGCCGCTTCGGGTAGGGGAACAGCGAGAAGATCGCCTCGCGCAGTGCCTTCTCGCCGCGGGAGCGTTCATGCCGGCGCTCCACCTGGGCGCGGGTCTCCGACAGCAGCGTGCCGTACTGCACCCCCGACGGGCAGGCGGTGACGCAGGCCATGCAGCCCAGGCAGGCGTCGAAGTGACCCACCATCGACTCGGACAGCGGCTCGCCGTCCAGCCCGGTCTCCATCAGGTGGATCCGGCCGCGCGGCGAGTCCATCTCCTCGCCCCACAGCACGTAGGTGGGACACGCCGGCAGGCAGAAGCCGCAGTGCACGCAGTCGTCGATCAGCTCACGCTGCGGCGGGTGGTGGTCATCGAACGCCCCGGGCGTCTCGAAGGCGGTCCTGATGTCCATTTCAGATCCCTCCCACGAACCGGCCCGGCGCGAGCCGGTGCTCGGGGTCGAACTCGTTCTTCACACGCTGCATCAGCGGTAGTGCCGGCACCGGGCCCCATACGTCGCATCGCTGTTTGACGTCGGGACTCGCGCAGCGCAGCACCGCGCTCCCCCCGTGCCGCCCGGCCAGCACCCGGAGCGCATCGAGGTCCTCCCCTACCCGGGTGGCGTGGAGCCCGACGGCGAGCACGCCGGCCCCGGCCGAGCCACGGACTGCTCCGGGTGCCTGGGCGAGCACGTCTCCGAGCGCGGCGGGCTCGTGGGTCAGGGTCGCACCCGGTCCGGTAGCGGTGTCGTGCGGCAGTAGGCCCCACCAGTCCGGTGGCGAATCCGCGACGCTCGCCCGGGCACCGGCGGTGTCACCGAGCAGCCGGCAGACCTCATCGCACCGGGCGCCGATACCCGCCGCGATCCCTTCGAGCGCGACCCCGATGGTGACCGGCTCACCCGGCACCGGCCGGTCGACCTCGAGCGCGACGGCGTCGTTCTGCGAGGACCGGACGGCGGCGACGGCGGCCGCGGCCCGCTGCGAATCGGGCGTGGCGACCGTGACCCAACGGGCTGCCTCGGGTAACGGGTGCAGCCGGAACACCGCCTCGGTGATGACGCCGAGGGTGCCCAGCGAGCCGGTGTAGAGCTTGCCGAGGTCGTAGCCGGCGACGTTCTTGACCACCGTGCCGCCCGCATGCGTCACGATGCCGTCGGCGCGCACCACGGTGATGCCGATCAGCAGGTCGCGTACCGAGCCGTAGCGGTAACGCAGCGGGCCGGCGCTCGCGGTCGCGATGGCGCCGCCGATCGTGCCGCCCGTGACGACGGGGTCGAGCGCCAGCCGCTGCCCGTGCGGTGCGAGTGCCTCCTGCAGCGTCGCGAGCGCCACGCCGGCCGCCACGGTGACGACCAGGTCGCCCGCGGCGTGCGAGACGACCGAGTCGAGTCGGGACACGTCGACCACCAGGTCGACCGCGCTCGGTGCGTCACCCCAGGACAGCCGGGTCCCCGCGCCGCGTGGCACCACGCGCAAGCCGCGGCCGTGCGCGGCGCGCAGCACGGTTGACACCGCCGCGGTGCTGCGCGGGTAGGCCACCAGCGCGGGGACCATGCCGTCCACGGCGTCGGCCGCGGTGCCACGGTGCACCTCGCTGGCAGCGCCGAGCTCGTCGATCGTGTCGGCGGGCATCAGAACTGCTCCGCGAGGCCGGCCGCCTGCAGCGGGTGGGGGCCCTTGTGCTTGCCCGGGACCTCGCCGCACAGCCGTGGTGTCGGGAACACCTTGCCCGGGTTGCAGATCCCCGCCGGGTCGAAGGCGCACCGCAGCCGCTGCATGGTGTCGAGGTCGTCGTCGGTGAACATCCGCGACATGTGCTTCGACTTGTCGACCCCCACGCCGTGCTCGCCGGTGATCGAGCCACCGTGGGAGATGCACAGGTCGAGGATCGCACCCGACACCTCCTCGGCGGTCTCGGCCTCACCGGGCTTCGCGTCGTCGAAGAGCACCAGTGGGTGCAGGTTGCCGTCGCCGGCATGGAAGACGTTGGCCACCCGTATCCCGGTGCCGCCGGACAGATCGGCGATCTGCCGTAGCACCTCGGGCAGTGCCGTCCGCGGGATCACACCGTCCTGCACGATGTAGTCGGGGCTGATCCGCCCGACCGCGGCGAACGCCGACTTGCGGCCCTTCCAGAACAGCGCGCGCTCAGCGTCGTCGCGGGCGATCCGGATCTCGAAGGCCCCCGCCTCGGTGCAGCGCTGCTCCACCGCGGCGAAGGTGTGCTCCACCTCGGCGGCCGGGCCGTCGAGCTCGACGATGAGCACCGCCCCCGCACCCTCGGGGTAGCCGCATGCCACGGCGGCCTCGGCGGCCTCGATGGCCAGCGCGTCCATCATCTCGATCGCTGCCGGCGTCACCCCGTCGGCGATGATCGACGACACCGCCGCACCGGCCTCGTCCACGCCGGGGAACGCCGCCAGCAGGCAGCGCACCGACTCGGGCGCGCGCAGCAACCGCACCACGATCTTGGTGGTGATGCCCAGGGTGCCCTCGCTGCCGATGAACGCGCCGAGCAGGTCGTAACCCGGCGTGTCACGGGTGGTGCCGCCCAGCCAGACCAGCTCGCCGTCCGGTGTCACCACCTCGACGCCGAGCACATGGTTGATGGTGAACCCGTACTTGAGGCAGTGCGCGCCGCCGGAGTTCTCCGCGACATTGCCGCCCACCGAGCAGACCTGCTGGCTCGACGGGTCCGGCGCGAAGTACCAGCCCTCGGGCGATGCGGCCTTGGTCACGTCGAGGTTGATCACCCCTGGTTCGACGACGGCGCGCTCGTTGGCGGTGTCGACCTCGAGGATCCGGCGCATTCGGGAGGTCACGATGAGCACGCCCTCGGCGTGCGGCAGC
This sequence comes from Pseudonocardiaceae bacterium, assembly GCA_009377865.1. Classification (GTDB taxonomy): domain Bacteria; phylum Actinomycetota; class Actinomycetes; order Mycobacteriales; family Pseudonocardiaceae; genus WHSY01. The sequence continues at coordinate 5,933 of WHTH01000105.1, forward strand.
GCGCCGCCGGACAGCCCGGTGCCCGAGCCGCGGGCCACGAACGGCACCTGCGCGGCAGCGCAGCCCCGGACCACATCGGCGACCTGCTCGGCGGTCTGCGGCAGCACGACGATCGCGGGCACCACGCGGTGGTGCGCCAGCCCGTCGCACTCGTAGGTGCGCAGCCGCTGCCGGTCGGTGATCACGGAGTCCTCCCCCAGCTGCGCGGCGAACTCCGCGGCCAGGATGTCGAGGTCGGCGCTCATATACCTCGCCTTCGCTCGGCTCGTGAATGCTATCGGTTGCGGTAACGCTGCTCATCCACGATACGGTCATCGTGGGGCACACTGCCTGCCGTGGCCGGCCCGGAGCACCCTTACCTGTGCGGCCCCTACCCGCGCGCCTACGCCCATCGGGGCTGGCACCTCGGTGAACTGGCCGGGATGGAGAACTCGCTGTCGGCGTTGCGCCGCGCGGTGGCTGAGGGGTACCGCTACCTCGAGACCGACGTCCGGGCCACCCGTGATGGTGTGCTGGTCGTGCAGCACGACCCGACGCTGCAGCGCACCACCGACCGGACGGGCACGATCAGCGAGCTCGACTGGGCGCAGGTGCGCGGCGGCCGAATCGGCGGGCGCGAGCCGGTGTGCCGGCTCGAGGACCTGCTCGAGGAGCTGCCCCGCACGCTGCTCAACATCGACGTCAAGGCCGGCGACGCGGTCGAGCCGATGCTGTGGCTGCTGCGACGCACCGGCGCCTGGGACCGGGTCTGCCTGGCATCGTTTTCCGGGGCACGGCTGCAACGACTGCGCCGGGCCGCCGGTGAGCGGCTGCTCACCTCGATGGGCACGGCATCGGCGGCGGCACTGCGGCTGCGCTCCATCATATGTCACCCCAGGGAGCTGCCCTGGCTGCCTGCACCACCGGTCCGCGGCACGCTGGCGCAGCTGCCACGGTACCGCTGGCGGCTGCCGGTGGTGGATCCGGCGCTGATCCGCTGCGCGCACCGGCTCGGGCGCGAGGTGCACGTGTGGACGATCGACCGCCCGGACGAGATGGTCGAGCTGCTCGAACTCGGGGTCGACGGCCTCGTCACCGATCGGCCCGACCTGCTGCGCGACGTGCTCGTCAAACGTGGTAGCTGGCCGGGCGCGGGGCCGTAGCGCCGGGTGGCATCCGCAGTGGTATCACCAGGATCAGCCCGACGGCCAGCACCGCGAGGATGCCGATCAGCCCCCACCGCTGTGCGCCGAACAAGACGATGAAGCCGCTGAAGGCGAGCGGGCTGACGAAGCTCACCGCCCGGCCCGTGGTCGCGTACAGCCCGAA
>WHTH01000082.1 GCA_009377865.1 Pseudonocardiaceae bacterium
ACGTCCGGCGCGCCGAGGCCAAGGCGGCACGCGAAGGCGTCGAGCATCGGCAGTGCCGCCTCACCCCAGAACTCCATGGTCCCCAGCGCCCCGCCGAGCTGGACGACCTCCCACCGCGGCCGGCCCTCGGCGAGGCGCTGACGGTGCCGTCGCAGCTCGGAGGCCCACACCGCGGCCTTGAAGCCGAATGTCATCGGCAGGCCCGGCTGCCCGTGGGTGCGTCCGCACATGAGCACATCGCGGTGCTCGCGCGCCAACGCCAGCGTCGCAGCCTCGGCCCGTCGCAGGTCCCGTTCCAGCACATCGCCGACCTTCCGGGCCACCAGTGCGGTCCAGGTGTCCGAGAGGTCCTGCACGGTGGCGCCGTAGTACACCCACTCACCGGCGTGCGCAGGCAGCACCTCGGTCAAGCAGCGGATCAGCCCGAGCGTGGAGTGCCCGGTGGCACGGGTCTGCTCGCCGACCTCCTCGAGGTCGAGTAGCGTGACGTCGGCGTGCTCCCGGATCGCCCGAGCGGCCTCGGCGGGGACGAGCCCGACGTCGGCCTGCGCCTCGGCGAGCGTGGCGAGGATCTCCAGCCAGGCCTGGAACCGACCCCGATCGTCGAGGAGGGCGTGCAGCTCCGGGGTGGACCACAGGTGGCGGTAGACTGCTGAGTCGGCGAGGTGCGCTCCCATGGCAGCGTTCACGCTGCGGGCGCCGGAACGGGCGGCACCCCCGTCAGTCGGCGCAGCGCCGCCCGCACCTCGTCCAAGTTCGCGCCCCACGGCACCACGGCGCGACCGTCCTCGTATTCCACGCCGCGCTCCAGCAGGCAGCACTTCGCGAGGGTGGCCCGGTCTGCCGAGGCGACTCGCAGCCGCGGGCACAGGTCCACCCGCGGTGGTTCGTCGCCATAGAAGTGGCGGTGGAACTGCAGCGAGCGCTCGCAGCCGATCAGCAGCCACTCGCGGCGGTCCGCCGGGCGGGTGTCCAGGTAGGACACCGGGGCGCCGACGTCCGTGCCCGCGCCGCGGCAGGGCAGCAGATACCCCGCAGCAGGGTGGGCGGCGGCGAGCTCGGTGATGTCGACCGCCTCGAGCTCGAGCTCGATCGGGGGCAGGTCCTCGTCGAAGGCCAGCACCTGCTCGGCCATGGCCAATAGCTTCGGCGGCGTGGGGGGCACCACCTCGGTCACCCGCACCCGCAACGGCTCGGGACACCAGATGAAGTTGACATGCTCGAATCGGCCGGTGACGACGTAGGCGAGCGCGCCGGGCCGGGCGTGCGCCAGCGCCGACCGGGCCAGCGCGGTGGCGTTGCCGACGTCGACCTCGGGGGCGCCGACGCACACCACCCGGTCGGGCCCTGCGAGCACCCGCGCCTCGACGACGGGCGAGAAGAGCGGTTCCTCGGACTCCTTGCGCACCGCGACCAGCGCCGCGGCGTCCCCGTTGCGCAGCACGAGGTACTCGGTGCGCCGGTAGACCTCGCGGCCGGTCAGGTACGCCCGCAGGTCCGGCTCCGTGAGGGGGACGTCGACCTCCTGCACCGACAGCCCCCGGTAGGGCCGGGTGAGCAGGTTGGGCGCGGGGTCCGGGATCATCGGCCGACCGCGACCGATCGCAGCGCGTGCTCCACGCGACGAACGTACGGCCCCGCGAGTTGGGGAGTCTGTGTCTCGGGGGTACGAAGCCCGCGGGGTCCTTCGTCCCGCCGGGCCGTGGGGCGTCGGCGCCGCGCTGTCTAGCGTCGGTCTCCCCAGCGGGAGGAGATCGTTGGTGGCCCAGCGGCTCGTGGTGATCGGCGGTGGCGCCGCCGGGATGTCCGCCGCGTCGGCCGCCCGCCGGGTCGACCCCGAGCGGGAGATCGTCGTCCTCGAGGCGACCGGGCACGCCGCGTACGGGCTGTGTGGCATCCCGTACTACCTGGCGGGGCTGGTGGAGCGGGCCGAGGCGCTGTACTCCTACCCGCCGTCGTACTTTCGCCAACGGCGGCGGATCGATCTGCGGCTGCACGCGGAGGCGGTCGAGCTCGACCCGGAGCGCCGGGAGCTCCGGTACCGCGAGGGCGGCCAAGACCGGCGGCTGGCCTACGGCGACCTGGTGGTGGCCGCGGGCGGTGCGCCGGTACAGCCCGCGCTGCCCGGCGTGACCGACGCGCGGGTGGTCACCGTCCGCACCCTGGAGGACGCTGTCGCGCTGCGCGCCCTCCTCGACGAGGGTCGCCTCCGGACGGCCGTAGTGGTCGGCGCCGGGTACGTCGGCCTGGAGATGGCCGAGGCGCTGCACGCGCGCGGGGTGCGTATGACGGTCGTGGAGGCGGCCGCGCAGGTGATGCCGAATCTCGACGAGCCGGTGGCGGCCCTGGTCGCCGACGAAGTGCGCCGCCACGGTGTCGACCTCCGGCTCGGGGTGCCGTTCGAGGGGGTGCGCCGCGACGGTGACGCGCTCGTCGCGTTGGTCGACGGTGCCGCGCTGCCCGCTGACCTCGTCGTGCTCGCGATGGGGGTGCGCCCTGCGGCGGACGTCGCGACGCTCGCCGGGGCACGGACCGGGCCTGCCGGCGCGCTGTTGGTGGACGAGGAGATGTGCACCACCCTGCCGAGCGTGTACGCCGCCGGGGACTGCATCGCCCCGCAGCATCTGGTGCTCGGCCGTCCCGCGTACCTGCCGCTCGGCCCGGCCGGGAACAAGACGGGCCGGGTGGCCGGGACCGTGGTGGCAGGCGGCACAGCCCGGTTCCGCGGGGTGGTCGGCACCGCTGTGGTCAAAGTGTTCAACCTCGCGGTGGCGCGCACCGGGCTGACGCTCACCGAGGCGCGGCAGGCCCTCGGAGCGGAGCCCGTTGCCACTGACGCCGTCGGACGGTCGTGCGCCAAGTATTACCCTGGCTCCGAGCCGGTGACGGTGCGGCTGGTGCACGAGCCCGGCGGGCGGCTGCTCGGGGCGCAGTTCGTCTCGCGCGGCGAGGTCGCGAAGCGGGTCGACGTGGTGGCCACCGCGCTGCAGGCCGGCTTCGACGTGGCCGACCTGCTGCATTTGGATCTGTCCTACGCCCCGCCGTACGCGCCGGTGTACGAGCCGGTGCTGCTGGCCGCGCAGGCCGCCATCGCCCCGTCGGCGGTCCCGGCATGACGGCGCCGACCGAGCGGGTCGCCGTGGTGACCGGGGGCGCCTCCGGGATCGGGCGGGCGACCGTACAGCGGTTGCTCGCGGATGGGTTCCGCGTGGCCGTGGAGACGCCGATGACGCAGTGGCGACTCGACGTGCCAGAGCTGCGCGCCGCCGCCGAGTCGCGGATACCGCTCGGGCGGGTGGCGCGACCCGACGAGATCGACGACGCGATCTCCGTGCTCGCCTCGGAGCGGCTGGGCTACGTCACCGGCGCAGCGTTCGTGATCGACGGAGGGTGGACGGCGCGATGACGGGACAGCTGGACGGAAGGGTCGCCCTGATCACCGGCGCCGGCTCGGGCATCGGCCGCGCGGCCGCACGGCTGTTCGCCGCGCAAGGCGCCGCAGTGGCCGTCGTCGACATCGCCGGCGACGCCGCGCAGGAAACGGCTTCGATGATCGACGACGGCTGCGCGGTGGCGTTCACCGCCGACGTGACCATTGACGCGCAGGTGCGCGACGCCGTGGCGCGCACCGTCGCGGAGTTCGGCCGCCTCGACGTGCTCTACAACAACGCGGGGGTGAACAGCTCCGGCTCGGTCGCCGACGCCACGGAGGAGGACTGGGACCGCTGCTTCGCGGTGAACGTCAAGAGCACGTTTCTCTGCTCGCGCGCGGCCACCGAGCACCTGGGGGCGAGCGGGTCCGGCGCGATCGTGAACCAGGCCTCGGTGGCGGCGCTGGTCGGCGTCCCGAACTTTGCCGCGTACTGCGCCGCGAAGGGCGCCGTTGTCGCACTCACCCGGTCGATGGCCGTCGACCTGGCCCCGCGGGGGATTCGGGTGAACGCGCTGTGCCCCGGCACGGTGTTCACCCCGCTGATGGAGCCGATGCTGCGCGCCCGCGGCGACGGCGACATGGAGGTGGGCCTCGCCCGCACGGTGGTGAAGTACCCCATCGGACGGCTCGGCACCCCGGAGGAGATCGCCGCGGCGGCGCTGTTCCTCGCGAGCGATGGTGCGTCGTTCCTGACCGGCTCGATCCTTGCCGCCGATGGCGGCATGACGGCGATTTAGGGGAGTCGCAATGGTGTTCCATCTTGACGACGACAAGCGGGTGCCGCTTCAGCAGGCTGCCGCGCTGGTCCCCGACGGCGCGCTCGTCGCGCTGGGCGGGGGCCTGTCCGCCCGGCTGCCGATGGCGCTGGTGCGTGCCCTGGTTCGCCGCGGCATCCGGGGCCTGCACGTCGTGGGATCGGCGCACGGTATCGACGTCGACCTGCTCATCGCGGCGGGCGCGATCGCGGTGTGCGAGGAGAGCTACGTCGGGTTCGAGCAGGACCTCGGCCTTGCCCCGGCGTTTCGGCGCGCCGCCGAGAGCGCGTCGATCGAGGTGCGGGAGAGCTGCTGCGACACCGTGCTGCAGCAGCTGCGCGCCGCGGAGTTCGGGCTGCCTTTCCTGCCGGTCCGCGGCGTGCGCGGCTCGGACATCGGGCGGCTGCACCCAGAGTACGGCCAGGTGTGCTGCCCATTCACCGGGGAGAACCTGGTCGCGGTGCCCGCGCTGGCGCCCGACGTAGCGCTGCTGCATGCCCCGCTCGCCGACGCCCGCGGGAACCTGCACCTGGAGCAGCCCTACGTCCTCGACGAGCGGTTCGCTGCCGCCTCGCGCACGGTCGTGGCCACCGCGGAGCGGATCGTCGGCGCCGACGAGGTCGCGGCCGCCGGGGTCACCGTTCCCGCACACGTCGTCGCGGCGGTGAGCGAGGTGCCCTACGGGGCGCACCCGACGTCCTGCTACCCGGACTACGCCTACGACCGGCCGCACCTCGCCGAGTACGTGGCCGCGGCCGGCGCGGGCGGTGACGACCTCGCGAAGTACCTGGACCGCTACGTCACCGGCCAGCCCGACGAGGACGGCTACCGGGCCGAGGTGGGGGCCGACCGGCTGGCCCGGCTGCGCGGGTGGTCGGCGTCCACGGAGGCGTGGCAGGAGATGTTCCGATGACCACATGGACGTTCGACGAATGGTTCGTCGTGACACTCGCCCGCACGATCGCGGACCGCGAGGTCACCTTCCACGGCTTCGGCAGCCCGTGCGCACAGGTCGCCATGCATGTCGCGAAGCGGACCCACGCACCGAGGATGATGCTCGTGGAGGGCGCCACCTACGCCGTCGACCCCGACCCGCCGTTCATCCCGCCGACCGGTAACGACGCGAGCCTGCAGCGGGGCGCCCGCTACCGGATGCGGTTCGAAGAGTTCTTCGACGCCGCCATCCGCGGTGACGTCGACCGGATGTTCCTCTCCGGCGGGCAGATCGACGCGCACGGCAACACCAACGTCACCGCGATCGGCGGCTTCCCCGACGGGGCCAAGGTGAAGCTGGGTGGAGGCGGGGGTGGGTGCAACCTGTCCGCCACGATCAAGCACCTGACGCTGTGGACGACCCGGCACCGCTCCGGGCGCGCCCTCGTCGGGGCCTGCGACTTCGTCACCGACCTCGGCCACCACACCCCCGCGGGCAGCCGCGCCGAGCTCGGCTACACCGGCGGGGGGCCGCAGTGGCTCGTCACGGAGCTCGGCGTCTTCGACTACGTCGACGGATGCGTCCGGCTGCGACACCTGTTCCCCGACGTGACGCTCGACGAGGTGCGGGCCGCCACCGGCTTCCCGCTCACGGTGGCCGATGACCTCGGCACCGTGCCGGCGCCCGCGGAGGGGGAGCTCGCCGTCGTCCGCCGGATCGACCCGCTCGGAGTGCGGCGCTCGGAGTTCGCCGCGGCCGAGCTGTGCCGCAGCTTCGACGAGGACGCCGGATGAGCGGCCTCGACGCCGTCTTCGCACCACGGCGGGTGGCGCTGGTCGGCGCGTCCGACAAGCCCGGCTCGCTGGGGGAGCTGTTCTGGCGCAACCTGTCGGACTTCCCCGGGGATGTCGTGCCGGTCACCTCGTCCACGGCCACCGTGAACGGGACACGTGCGTACCCGAGCCTCACTGACGTCGACGGTGCGTTGGACCTCGCGGTGGTGGTGGTGCGTGCCGAAGCCGTGCCCGCCGTGGTCCGAGACGCCGGCGTCGCCCGGGTCCCGGCTGTGCTCGTCATCAGTGGCGGGTTCGCCGAGACCGGCCCGGCGGGGGAGGAGCTGCAGGCGGAGTTGCTGGCCGCGGCCCGGGCAGGCGGCGTGCGCGTCATCGGTCCGAACTGCTTCGGGGTGCAGAACTGCGACCTGCCGCTCAACGCGTCGATGGCCACCGGTCTGCCCCCGGGTGGGGGCGGGATCACACTCGCCACCCAGTCCGGGTCGTACGGGATGGCGGTGCACACCCTCGCCGTCGACGAGCGGATGCGCTTCGCGAAGGTCTACGCGATGGGCAACAAGGTGGACGTCGGCGACGCGGAGCTGCTGGATCACCTCGTCGACGACCCGGCGAGCCGCACGCTCTGTTTCTTCCTGGAGTCGCTGCCCGACGGGCGGGAATTCTGCGCGGCGGCTGGCGCCGCAGCACGTGCCGGCAAGCCGGTGATCGTCGCGCGGACCGGGCGCTCGGCCGCGGGCGTTCGCGCTGCGGCATCGCACACCGCGGCGCTGGCGGGAACCGAGTGGATCTGGCGGGCAGCCCTCGGGCGCTCCGGGGTGCTGCTGGCCCGGTCCGGGCTGGAGATGCTCGATGCCGCCCGGGCGCTGGACACCCAGCCACCGCCTCGCGGGCGGCGGGTCGCGATCATCACGAACTCCGGCGGCATCGGGGTGGAGCTGGCCGACCTGCTCGCCGACGAGGACCTCACGGTGCCGGAGTTGTCGCCCGGGTTGCAGGACGAGCTGCGCCCGCTGCTGCCCACGTTTGCCAGCGCCGCGAACCCGGTGGACGTCACCCCGGTGTGGCGACGGTTCGCCGAACTGTACCCGATGCTCGTGGAGCGCCTGGCCCGCTCGGGCGAGGTGGACGCCGTGGTCCCGGTGCTGCTGCAGCGCGCGGCCACCGACGAGTCGGTCGCTGGCGGGCTCGTGGACGCCGTGGCCCGGCTGCGGGCGGACGGTGTCGCCGTGCCGGTGCACGTGTGCTGGGTGGCGCCGCGCAGCGCCCGCGGGACCGCGGATCTCCTGCAACAGGCGGGGATCCCGTGCTTCGAGTGGCCGGAGCGCACGGCGCGCGCGCTCGGGCACGCAGCGCAATTCGGAACCGCACGCCCGTTGGCGTCGCCTCCCGAGGTGGTACCGGCGGCAGAGAGCCTGCCCTCCGGGCTCGCCGACCCCGACGCCGCCGCGGGCGTGCTGCGGGCGGCCGGGGTGCCGCTGGTGGACTTCGCCGTGTGTAGCGATGCCGACGCCGCGGCGGCGGCAGGCGAGCGGCTCGGCTACCCGGTGGTGGCGAAGGTGGTGTCGGCGGAGCTGGTGCACAAGAGCGACGCCGGTGGCGTCCGTCTCGGGCTGGCGGACGCCGAGGCGCTGCGAGCCGCAGCCGAGGAAGTGCTGGCGCTCGCTGCGGATGCCCGGGTCCTCGTCGCACGCCAGCTCGCCGGCACCGAGGTCGTTGTGGGCGGGCTGCGCGACGCGCAGTTCGGCCCGTGCGTGATGGTGGGACTCGGCGGGGTGCTCGTGGAGGTGCTGGGCGACGTCGCGTTCGCGCTCGCGCCACTGGGGCTTGCCGACGCGCGCCGCCTGATCCAGGGGTTGTGCGGCTTCCCGGTCCTCGCCGGGGCGCGCGGCGGCCACCTCGTCGACGTCGATGCGCTGGCCGAGGTGGTCTGCGCCGTCGGGGACCTCATGGCTGCCCGGCCGGAGGTCGCCGAGCTCGACCTCAACCCGGTGCTCGCCACCCCTTCCGGCGCCGTCACTGTTGACTGGCGGCTCCGGGTCGCGGACTGAATCAGATCTTGCTCACCCTTCGGAACCGAGCCGGGCGAGCAGGGCGCGCGTCCGGCTGGTGCTCGTGCCGGCGTCGTGGCCGACCGGGAAGACCACCGGCCACAGCTCCGTGACGCCGATGTCGCCGTAACGGGCGAACCGTGTCTCCGCGGTGGCGCGCGCCCGCTCGGGGTCGTCGGTCACCGCGACCGGCAGGCCGGCGACGACCCTCGGCTGCGGCCTGCTCGCCGCAGCGGCAGCGTCGAGCACGGTGGGCACGATGCTTCCGGCGAGAGTTCGGGGCCCCGCGAGCCAGGTGACGACGCCGTCGGACAGTTCACCCGCAACCTGCACCATCCGTGGTGAGAGCGCACCGACCACGACCGGAACCGGGGACGTGCCGGGAACGGCGAAGCCGCCCTCGACCTGGTAGTGCTCGCCCTGGAAGCTCACCTCCTCGGCGCGCAGCAGCGGCCCGAGCACTGTGAGGTACTCCCGCATGTGGGCCGCGGGGCTGGTGAACGAGAGCCCGTGCAGGCCCTCGATCACCGGCCGGTGCGAGACGCCCACGCCGAGCGTCAGCCTGCCCCCGCAGAAGACCTGCGTGGTGGCCGCCTGTTGGGCAAGTGCCAGCGGGTGCCGCGGGTAGGTGGGGACGATGCCGACCCCGAGCTCGATCCGCTCGGTACCCGCACCCGCACCCGCGACCGCGAGCGCGAGCGCGGTCAGCGTGTCGACCCGCGGGAGAAGTGCACCGACCAGGCCGACCCGAACCCCTCCGCCTCCGCGCGCCGCACGTCGTCCACGACGTCCGCCGGGGAGCTTGGGCTGCCGAGGGCATCGCCCCCGATGTGCATCGCGATCCGCACGCTTGACCTCGCCTCCCGTCGGTTCGCAGCGATTCCGTGTCGGGGACGGCGACCGCACCCTGGGGCGCCGTCACGGCGTCCCGTCAGCGCGCCGCCCCAGCTCCCGGCGGACGATCCGGGTCCCCTCCACCAGGGCGCGCAGCTTACGGTGCGCCAGATCTCGGGGCAGCTGGTAGAGGCCGCAGTCGGTGCTCACGATGAGCCGCTCGGCCTCGACGTGTGCGAGGGCGGCTCGGATCCGCGCAGCGACCTCGTCCTCGGTCTCCACATGCGGGTTCATCACCTCGACGACGCCGATGCCGAGGTATCCGCCCTCGCGCTCCGTCCACGCCTGCAGGACACCCATCTCGGCCATTCCCGGCCGGGCGGTCTCGAGGTGGATCTCGGTCCAGTCGATCGGCTGGTCGCTCGTGAACAGGTCCTTCAGGCAGGACGCGTTGACCTGCGGGTAGCTGCTGTCGGACTCGCGCGCGTTCCCATAGCACATGTGCCAGGTGAGGTGAGCGTCGACGCCGCACGCGACGCGGTTCATCAGGCCCACCGTCCAGGTGTCGCGCCCACTGGAGGCGAGGTAGCTCTGCTCGGTCAGCTGGATGAACGCCGCACCGTGGTCGGCCAGCCAGCGCAGCTCGGTGTTGAACGCGTCGGCGACGTCGGCGCGCAGCACCTCCGGGTCGCCGTAGTACTGGTCGTCGCACCAGGCCGCCACGGTGGCGGGGCCGGAATTGATGTTGAGCTTGAAGGGACGGTTGGTGGCCTGCTGCATCGCGGCCAGCACCGGACCGAAGATCGGCCGTACCCACCGGATCCGGTCGGCCACGATGGGCCGGAAGTACTGCTCCATCCCGGCGGCAGTCCCGGGTGGTCCGTAGGCACGGAACCCCTGCAGGCGCAGCGGCACCAGCAGTATCTGGATCTTGTCGTACGGGGTCTCGCCCTGGAAGTACTGGTTCCCGTCGGTGACGATGTCGAGCCCGGCTAGGTCCTGGTCCTTCACGCACAGCCGGACCGCGTCCTCGAACAGGGTGCGCTGGTACATGTCGAGGTAGTCGAGGTCGTGGGGGGACTCGCGCAGCACGCCGCCACGCATCCAGAGGGGTCTCGGCCAGGAACCCACCATGGTGGTGGGTAGTAGGATGTCGGCATCGCCGATGCGCACCCGTAGCCCCCTAGTGGATCAATGTGGACGGTTCGGGCGCCATGTCGTCGGAGCACTGCCGGGGCTGGTCGCTGTTCACCGCGGGCAGCAGATCCAGCGTGTCGGACCGCAGCCCGAGCCGCAGCGTCTCCAGCGCCACCACCTCCTCGGCCGCGATGTTGCCGAGGTTTGCGTCCGGCCCGAGCCTGCGGATGAACCAGGCCTGCTGGTCCTTGCGGGGGGCCTCGAAGATGATCAGCTCGGCGGGCAGCGTCGCCAGCACCGCGTCGACGAGCTCGCCGCGCACCTCGCCGCTCGGGAGGTAGAGACCGACGGTGCCGCTCTCCCGGCCCTCGGCGACAAGCATTGACGCACCGGCGGCCAGGTCCTCGGTCATCTCGGTCACCCAGGCGGACGCGACCACCGAGTGGGTGGGGTTCTTCGAGCCGACCTCGGAGAGCACCCGGAACTCCTGGGACAGCTGGCGGATCAGCTTCCACTTCTGCTCGACGGGCATACCGAGCGCGCCGTCGGAGACCTCCACGTGGGTGATGCCGAGCCGGCGCAGCCAGCGCGTGTACTCGGCGACCCGGTCCTGCTGGACGCAGATCTCCAGCAGAGTCCCGCCGAGGCACAGGTTCACCCCGGCATCGCGGCACAGCGCGACCTTGGCCTTCACCCCGTCGGACACGTACGCGGTGCCCCAACCCAGCTTGAGGAAGTCGATCGACGCGCCCGCGGTCTGCAGCAGCGACTCCAGTCCCACGAGTGACAGCCCCTTGTCCAGCACGTGGGTGAACCCGCTGGACCGTGGCTTGGCCAGGCGTTCCGGCAGCGTGAGGAATCCGGGACCGATCTGCGCCACGCCTTGCCCTCCTCACCGCGCCGGTCGGGGACCACCGCGGCCGCACCGCGGGACCAGGCGAGTATCACCTCATCGGCACCCGCCACGGGTTGACCCGGCGGGACGAAATTCCGGTTCGGTGTTGGCGTCACGGGCGGATGGGCGGGCCACCCGGATGTGCCCGAGGATGAGGTTCCGGCCCCGTGAACGACCTCGACCGGGGGAGCTCAACCGCCGATGACCGACCAGATCCGGCCGTTCCGTATCGACATCGCCGACGATATGCTCGACGACCTGCGCCGCAGGCTTCGCGCGACCCGCTGGCCAGACCGCGAGACCGTGGACGACTGGTCACAGGGTGTGCCGCTGAGCTACATCCAGGAGGTGTGCAGCTACTGGGCCGACCGGTACGACTGGCGGGCGAGGGAGGCCGCTCTCAACCGGTTCGACCAGTTCACGACGACGATCGACGGGCTGGACATCCATTTCGTCCACGAGCGCTCGCCGGTACCGGGCGCGCTGCCGCTGGTGATCACCCACGGCTGGCCGGGCTCCGTCGCCGAGTTCGCCGGTGTGATCGGTCCGCTGACCGACCCGGCCGCGCACGGCGGCGACGAGGCGGACGCGTTCTCCGTCGTCTGCCCCGCCTTGCCCGGCTTCGGCTTCTCCGGCAAGCCCGACACGCCCGGTTGGGGGGTCGAGCGCATCGCCCGCGCCTGGTGCGAGCTGATGGACCGGTTGGGCTACCCGCGGTTCGGGGCCCAGGGCGGCGACTGGGGCGGCCACATCACCACCCTGCTCGGGGCGAACCACCCCGACCGGCTGCTCGGGATCCACGTCAACATGCCCATCGCCCGACCCGACCCGGACGAGAGCGCCGACCCCGCCGCCGAGCAGGCCGCGCTGGCGGCCCGGACGTACTACGACCGGAAGGACTCCGGGTACTCGAAGCAGCAGAGCACCCGGCCGCAGACGCTCGGCTACGGGCTCACCGACTCCCCAGCCGGCCAGGCCGCGTGGATCGTGGAGAAGTTCGCCGGTTGGATGGACTGCGACGGGCATCCGGAGAACGTGCTGAGCCGCGACGAGCTGCTCGACGCCGTGATGCTCTACTGGATCACGGCGTCCGGCGCCTCCTCCGCGCGGCTGTACTGGGAGAGCTTCCGGAAGGTGACCCCCGGTTTCGTCCCGGTGCCGACCGGGGTGGCGGCGTTTCCGGAAGGAGATCATCCCGTCGGCGCCGCGCTGGGTCCGCAGCCGCTACAACCTGGTGCACTGGACGGACATGCCGCGTGGCTGCCACTTCGCCGCGCTCGAGCAGCCCGAACTCTTCGTCGCGGATGTCCGGGCCTTCTTCCGCGGCCTGCGGTAGAGGCGGCCGCCGCCGATCGGGCTCGAGCCCGGCCGGACTACGAGAAGAAGTCGTCGAAAGCGTCTTGCTCGAACGGGTTCTGCCAGGTCTCGACGATCTTGCCGTCACGGATGTGGTAGACGTTCGTGTGGCGCCACTCGAAGCTGCGGTCCGGGCACTCGACGCGCATCGTGTAGACGCCCACGGCGTGATCGTCTGATCCCAGCACGTCGTGGGCTTCGATGGTCAGGGTTCCTCCGGTCAACTCCCGCACCTTCGCCCCGAACACGCCCCGCCCATGGAGCTCGCCGGCGAGTGGGCTTCGGCCGGGGACGTGTACGACCAGATCATCTGCCACCACGGTGGCGAGGGCTTCCTGGTCGCCGGCCGCGATGGCGTCCAGTGCCGCCCGGAGCACCTTCTCGTTGCTGTGCATTCCCACCTCGTCCGCCACGGGCCCCGCTCGGGCCTGAGGTCGGCCAGTGTCGTCCACCGACTCGGAGACCGGCATCGGTCGGCCCGGGCAGTGTTGGTTCGCCGGCTCGGCCGAGCGGGACGACGACGCCGGGGCCGCACGTTCCTACCGTGGACTCCCGAAGGTTCGGCGAGGAGTCAGGAG
>WHTH01000091.1 GCA_009377865.1 Pseudonocardiaceae bacterium
CCGGACCAGCGACTCCTGCGGATCACCGACGCTACGGCCGAGTACCCGCAGGCTCGCCGCCCCGGTGTCCCACACCTGCTCGGCGGGGACGAGCAGGCTGGGATCGTCGGCGGCCTGCAGGTGATAGGCCAGCGGCCACGGGGCGTCAGCGTTTTCCGCATGCTCGGCGTGCGGGGTGTGCAGCTGCAGGCACAGCCGGGCCTCGGCGTGCCCGTCGCGGCACAACACCGGCGCCGACCAGCGGGCGACCTCCTCGACGATGCCGTCGTCGGACAGCTCGACCACCGGGTCGTCGGCGGTCAGCGCGGCAAGCCACCGCTGCATCCAGCCTGTGGGCCGAGGGGCGGTGGGGCGGGCGCCGGTGGCGCCGGTGCGGGCGCAGCCGTCCGCGAGCGCGTCGCAGAACGCGGTGAGCAGCTCGCCCGACGGCCACGTCGCACCGTCATCGCCGTCGCTGTCCTCTCGGCGCAGCGCGTGCGCGGCCGGGGGCAACGCCTCCGCGAGGGTGGCCAGCCGGCCGTCGTCGGCCGGGGTGACGCGCCAGTAGGCGATGCCCAGGCTCGGGCCAGCCGGCCGCACAGCGGGCGCCAGATTTCCGCCCGCGACCAGCTCGAGTGCGAGTTTGGCGGCCACGCTCCAGGCGAGCAGCGAGTCGCCGGGCCGTTTCCAGCCCGGCCAGTCCTGCGGCGGCGGCAGCGCCGCCAGCGCCCGCGCCGCTGATCGGACGGGCACCACCCTGGCGGGCACGTCGGCCGCGACGACCCCGCGGGCGCGGGCGGTGCGCGGCAGCACCGTCGGCAGCTCCGCAAGTTTCCCCGGGGGCAGGCCCAGCGCCGCGGCCGCGGCGGCCGGGTCGTCGGTACCCCACAGCGCGACGTGCCCGTCCGACGGAACCCGGCCGCCGGGCCAGTACGTCGCCTGCAGCCGATCAGGAAGGAGCATGACGGCCCTCCGCATCGCCATCGGCCAGGGTCGGACGGCAACCTACCGCCGCCCGTCGACGGTGCTACGAGGTGGTCGGCCGCAGTTGCCGTGAAGGGCACCTCCACTGCGAATGAACACGGGCAGTCGGCCGCATCGTTCGGTGCAGATCCGGGGGTGCAGCGCGCATCCTTCATTGCCGGAATCGCCACCTCGACGCTGTCTTCCACCACAGCGATGCGAGACGCGTCTTTCACGAGTTGGGAGGGGCTTCTCGCTGCGTTGGCTGGGGGGATCGACGAACCGAGCGTGGTGGTCGTCGACGAGCTGCCCTGGCTGCTCCAGGCGGATCCGGCCTTCGAGGGCGCACTGCAGACGGCATGGGATCGGCACCTGTCACGCCGTCCCGTCATGTTGGTGCTCCTCGGCTCCGATCTGGGCATGATGTCTTTGCTCGGCAGCTACGGTCGTCCGTTGTACGGGCGCGTCCGAGAGATGATCCTCGACCCCCTCACTCCATACGACCTCGCCGAGCTGCTCGACGTCGGCGCCATTCCCGCCCTCGAAGCACACCTGGTGACAGGCGGATTCCCCCGTATCGCGCAGGAGTGGTCGTCAGATCGCAGCGTGACGGACTTCGTGCGCCGGCAGCTGAGCGACTCGACGTCCCCACTGGTCGTGGTCGGTGAGCGGGTGCTCAACGCCGAGTTCCCCGTGGGACTGCTGGCGCGGGAGGTCCTACTCGCGGTCGGCAGTGGGCATGCGGCGTTCTCCCGCATCCGGGACCGGGCCGGCCTTAGTGAAGGATCGCTGGCCAGGACACTGCGGGTTCTCACCGACGACAAACGCGTCCTCGTCGCGCAGCGCCCGCTGTCCACGAAGCGAAGCCGAGCCGTGCACTACCGCGTGGCCGACGGGTACCTGCGGTTCTGGCTCCGGTTCATCGCGCCCGGGATGGAACAGGTGCTGCGGGGGCGTGGTGACCTGGTCGCGGCCGAGGTGGCGGCCGAGTGGCCGCGCTGGCGAGGCGGGGCGATCGAACCCCTGGTGCGCGCCTCCGTCGCCCGCATGCTGCCGGATCAACGCTTCGGCGACGCCCGCCATGTCGGCTCGTACTGGAGCAGGACCGCCGACGTCGAGGTGGATCTCATCGGTGCGGACGGTCCCGCCGCCCCGGCGACAGTCAACTTCGTCGGCTCGGTTAAGTGGCGGGACAGCGCACCGTTCGCCCGCGCCGACCTGCGGGCACTGGCCGCCGCTGCGGATCAGGTGCCCGGTGGAGCATCGGCTCCACTCGTCGGCGTGTCCCGATCGGGCTTCTCGACCGACGAACTCGATGTCGCGCTGACGGCGGACGACCTACTCCGTGCCTGGGTGGCGTAACGTCCCACCGCTCGTAGGGCGTCTTCATATTCCGCATCCGCAGCAGCGAAGGCGAGCAGGCTTGGCACAGTCCTTCGCGATCGGCGGGCGGCAGCCCCCGGCGACGTCGCGCCCGCAATCCAACTCAGACGTTGTCCGCCGCCACACACATACCTGGTCACCGGACCCCTTTGATCGCGAAGCGAGGTGATCGATGTGCCGGGTGACGATCTCGCACAGGGAAAGCGTCGACAGCAGCTCCTCATCGGCCGCCACCGGAGCCGCCGCCACCGACAGCGCCGCCATCGCCTCCTCGGCAAGGCGATGCGCCTCACGCAGCGGGCTGTCGGTCACGAACACATTCTCGCCCCGACCACCGACAATTTTCGGTTCGTGTGTCGTCCTGGTCGCCGTGGCCTCGCATAGCGGGTTCCGCGGTCCGACCCACAGCGGGGTCTCGTCGGCGCAGACCGCGTAGGCCAGGGTGATCAGGGCGCGGATCCGCTTGTCCACCTCGGCCAGTAGCCCGGCAGCGCGTGTGAGCATGCCGTGCATGAACCCCGCTGGGGGTGGCGCCGGTCAGCGACTCCAGCAGCTCGACGCACCGCTGGACGGGGATGAACTGCACCATCAAGTACGCGGCGAAGACCTGCAGGTTCGGGCCGTACCCGACGGCCCCGGTGCGGGCGCCCTCCGGGCGGGGCGCGGAGTGCATCGTGCCGCAGCAGCAGCGCACCGCATGCTGGTCATACTAGGTGACCTTGACACTGACCTGCGGGATCTCATGCTGCTGGTAGCGGTCGGTCACCTCAAGGTCGGTGGCGTCGGCCAGATCGTGTCCGCACTCGCAGTGACCCTGCGGGAACCGATCCTGCCGGTCACCGGGCCGCTCCACCCAGGCGAGGTTCGCGCCCGGCGCTCCCGGCTGCGTGCCCTTGGGCCGCTGCGGCCCATCACGACGCTTCCTCGCCGCCGGGGCGTCTTGCCCGGATCGTCGTCCATGGACGGCGGCATTGAGGAGTTCCCAATGTTGCAGCTCCTCGCGCGACATCTCCTCCGGCTCAGGCACTCGAAGATCAAACTACGACCAGGCCGAGCCTCCGTGATCAACACGCCGAGATCAAATGGATTCGGCCCGACATCTCGCCCGCGGTCATGCGCCGCGCGAGGCCTCCGTGCGAGTTGACGCGGCGGCCAGAGCAGCCTCGCTGATCCGCCAGCTTTCCTACCCCCGCTCGTCGTCACGAGGAACGCGTGATGGACGCGCTGCTGGCCGAGCACGCCCGCACCGCCCTTGATGTTCGATCTGTGGCTGGTCCGACGGCTCCGCGATGAGCTCGCGAGTCATACCGCCTCGTGGCCCCGTCAGCCGGGCCCGGTGATGCGGCGGGCGATGATCGCCGCCACCGCGAGCGGCGATAGCGTGCCGGTGCCCAACGCCATCGCGCTGACGCGGGCCGCCACCAGCGGCGTGTCTGCCATGGCGGAGACGGTGGCGTCGATGGCGCGGCGGTCGCGCACCGCGCGGGCAGCAGCAGTGGTGTGCAGCAGGTGCCGGGCCAGCCTGCGCCGTAATGCCCTGCGGTAGGGCTGGGCAGGACCATCCGGGTGTCGGATGCCGGCCTGCCCGGCCAGCGCACCGGACAGCAGAGCGGTTTGGATCCCCTCTCCGGTGAGCGGGTTGATCAACGAAGCGGCGTCGCCGGCGAGCAGTACCCTGCCCCGGGCGGCAGGAGGCCGGCGGGTCGACAGCGGGAGTTGGTGCGCCCGCAGCGTCGCATCGTCGATGTCGAGATCGGTGAACTGCTCGCGAATCGCCGTGACGAGCGCGGTGCGACTGGAGCGAAGTGACCCGTCGAAGGTGATGCAGCCGATGTTGGCCGGACCGTGCCCGGTGGTGAACAGCCAGGAGTAGGTGGGCCGGCTGCCACTGCCGAACCACGCCTGCAGCCGGGGCGTACCGGCAGCACCGGTGGCGTAACCGCGCATCGCCAACGCGGTATGTGCCCATGGCTGACGGGAACCGTGCAGCTGTCGGCGAACGACCGAGTTGGCGCCGTCGGCGCCGATCACGCAGCGTGCCGCGTGGCGATCGTTGACCACGACGTGATCACCAGCCTGCCGGACGTCGGTGACCTTCTCGGTCAGCAGCTCGGCACCGCTGCTCGTGGCGGCGTGCAGCAGCCGGGCGTCGAGTTCCCGTCGCGGGACGACGTAGGCGGGCTCGCCGGTGAGTACCCGGGCGGTGTGGCCGCTGGCGGAGGACAGCCACAGCGCGTCCACCGGGATGAGACCGTCCAGGACGGCGGTGGTGCCGAGCTCCCGCAACACCGCGACGGCGCCTGCCGTCACACCGTCGCCGCACACCTTGTCGCGGGGGAACTCGGCCCGATCCACGAGCCCGACCCGCGCCGTCGGCTCGAGCGCCAGCGCTGCCAGCGCTGCCGCAGCTCCCGCGGGCCCGGCGCCGATCACCAGCACGTCGAACGGTGTCCTCACGGCGGACCTCCGTCCCATCGCTCGGCGCCAGGTGCAGCGCATCGTCGATCTCGCCGACCGCGGGGACGCGTCGCAAGTGACCATCATAGATGGCACCCGTGGGGCCTACCGGATCTGTGCCGATGATCGCGCGAGGGCTACTGCGTCTGCCACGATCAGTGCGATCCTCGGAGGTGGCGGTGGTTGGGCTCGACGAGGTGGCGGTGCGCGAGGTGGCGCTTCGCTGGCTGGATGAGCGGACCGAGCAGGGCACCCGCGCAGTGACGCAGCCGGAGGTGGCCAGCTTCCCGTTCTTGGGTCAGGACGTTGCGCTGCTGCTGCGTCAGCAGGGCATCTGCAAACCCCGCCAGCTCGATGCGGCGCTGGCGATCAGGACGACCTGGACGCCGCCGGGTAAGCAGCCGCCGTACGTCGACGCGGAGGGCCCCGACGGTCTGATCCGATATTCCTACCGGGGCCAGGACCCGCAGCACTGGGACAACGTCGCGTTGCGGCGGGCCGGGCAGCTCGGCCTGCCCTTGGTGTGGTTCGTGGCGGTGGCACCCGGCGTGTACCACGCGCAGTACCCGGTCTACGTCGTGGGCGACGAGCCGGAGCAGCTGCGGGTGGCGCTGGCCGTCGACGACGCGCAGCGCTGGCTCGCCCCGGTGGCCGCCGAGGCGGACCGGCGGCGCTACGTGGAGCGGCTGAACAAGCTGCGGCTGCACCAGCCGGTGTTCCGCGCCCGGGTGATCTCGGCGTACGGCACGTCGTGCGCGATGTGCCGGCTGCGCCACGCCGAGCTGCTCGACGCGGCGCACATTCTCGCCGACACCCATCCCCGGGGCACGGCCGTGGTGCCCAACGGGCTGGCGCTGTGCAGCATCCACCACCGCGCCTTCGACCGGAACGTGCTGGGCGTCCGGCCCGACCTGATCATCGATGTGCGGCGCGACATCCTCGAGGAGATCGACGGCCCGATGCTGCGCCACGGGCCTGCAGGAGATGCGCGGCCGGCGCATCCAGGTGCCGCACTCGATCGCCGCGAAGCCGGACCCGTCGCGTTTGCAGGAGCGCTACGCGGAGTTCCTGGCCGCCGGATGAACCTCGTTCAATCCCCTTTCACGTTGACGATCTGGCGCAGCGTGTGCGTGATCTCCACCAGGTCGGCGGCGTCGGCCATCACGACGTCGATGTCCTTGTAGGCCTGTGGGATCTCGTCGAGAAATGCCTCCGAGTCGCGGTACTCGATGCCGGCCATGGTGGTGCGCAACTCGTCGCGGGTGAAGGCGCGCTTGGCCGCCGAGCGGGAGTAGTTGCGCCCGGCGCCGTGGGGGGAGGAGTTCAGCGAGGCCCGGTTGCCCTTGCCGACCACGACGTAGGAAGCGGTGCCCATGCTGCCGGGGATGAGGCCGGGACGCCCCTCGGTGGCCTCGATCGCGCCCTTGCGCGAGACCCACACCTCCTTGCCGAAATGACGCTCCTGCTGGGTGAAGTTGTGATGGCAGTTGATCCGCTCCTGCTCCTCGACCTCGCCGCCGATCCACTCGGCAACACAGCCCACGACGCGGTCCATCATCTCCTCCCGGTTGAGCAGCGCGAACTCCTGTGCCCACCGCAGCTCGGTGATGTAGTGCCAGAACTCGTCGGTGCCGTCCACGAGGTAGGCCAGGTCGCGGTCGGGCAGCCGGATCCACCACCGCTCACACAGCATCTGGGCGGTATTGATGTGCTGCTGGGCGATCTTGTTGCCGATGCCGCGCGAACCCGAGTGCAGGAACAGCCACACCCGGGACTGCTCATCGACGGTCACCTCGATGAAGTGGTTCCCGGATCCGAGGGTGCCCAGCTGCAGCGCCCAGTTGGCTGCGTACTCGTCGGGGCTGAAGCCGTCCCTATCCGCGCGCTGGGCAAGCTGCTCGACGCGTCGCTGCGCGGCGCCGGTCAGCGCCCGGTTGTACTTGCCCGCTGACAGCGGCACCGCGTGCTCCACGGACTGGCGCAGCGACCGCAGCTGCCGCTCACCGCGGAACTCGTCCTCAGTGAACTGGGTGCGCACCGCGATCATGCCGCAGCCGATGTCCACACCGACGGCGGCCGGGATGACCGCGCCGATGGTGGGGATGACCGAGCCGACGGTGGCGCCCCTGCCCAGGTGCGCGTCAGGCATCAGTGCGACGTGGGGATGGATGAACGGCATGCTCGCCGTGGTCTCGGCCTGGGCGCGGGTCTTGTCCTCCAGCACCGACGCCCAATTCAACAGCCGCTTGCTGATGTGCTCCACCCGTCGATCGTCGCACCTTGGCCTCGACCGCTCGCTCCGGTTATGGGGTGGTGAGCCCTACATTGAAGAGCACCTCGCAATCGCAATAGCCGCCGCGGCCTTGCAGCCCGGCTTGCACGGCGCCCCAGTCCAGACCCGCACTCGTGACCCAGGCCTCTGCGGCGCGAAGGGTGTTGTCGCAGCCCCGTTCCTGCACACCTTCCGTGATAGCCGAGGCCAGCGCGGCTTGCTGGGTGGGGCTCAACTGCAGCGGTGGGGCCGGCGGATCGTCGTCGTCCTCCCAGTGGACGTCGTCGTACTCGTCGCCCCAGCGGTCCAGGCCGCGCAGCCGGGCGAGTGATCGGGAAGCGTCGTCGTATCTCATGGACAGACACTGGCAGCTACCCCTGACAGTTTCCGAGGTGTTTTCGCGCTGCCAGACTGGGTCGCCGAGCAACCGGCTGAGTGCTCAGGGTCGCCATGCGGGGTCGCGTCCGGTCAGTCCGAGCAGCCGGTGTAGCAATGGCGCGTCCTCGGGCACCGGCACCGCGGCCGGGAAGACACCGATCGCGCGCCACTCCTCGGCGTTCGGGCTGATCTCGTCCCGCATCCCCTGCACCAGCTCGTCCGGCAGGTTCGGCTCGACGCCGATGACGCGGGCCAGGTCGTGGGCGCGCAGCCCGCGGAACCCGTTGATCTGCCAGAAGTACTCGCGGGCGGGGAAGTCGCCGAACGAGCAGTGCACGATGCGGTCGAGGTCATCGAGGTTCTGCGCCGCCGCGCACGCCGCTTTCGCGATCGCCGCGAAGCCGGCCTTCGGGTCGGCGCCGAGCAGGTCGCCGTCGAACTTGGCGCGTCCTACCTCGTCCATGGTGCGCCCGGCGAGCATGTCGGGCACCCAGGCGTCGTCGTAGGCGTGGTAGTCGATCACTTCGCGCAGCGTCGGTCTACGGTCGCGCTGGCTCGTGAGGAAACCGGACGGCAGCTCCCTCGGCCACTGGTCGTCTCGGACCTGGTCGACGACCTCGACCAGCGCCTCGTCCGCGAGCAGGGAACACGTCGGATTCGTTCATGGTCAGCTCCCCTTCTCGGTGTAGGGGCCGACGCTAGCGAGCGGGTCTGACAAATTCGTGTTCCGGCTCGTCCCGCGCGGGTGAACGCACTGGCGGGCCTGACCACCGTGCTCACGCGCGCGTTCTGTGCGCCACGCGCGCGTAGTTTCGCGTGCGTGGCCATGGTGTGCGCGCGTGGTGTCTGTTGAGCAGTGCGGTAGCGGCCACGGTGGTGACGCCGAAGGTCAGGGTTGGCAGATCACCAGGTCCAGCTGGATCACCAGCGACCGCACCAGCTCGGGCTCGACGTACTCAACCGAGCGGATCACGGCGGCGTGGACCCGGTGGTCCGCCCGGCGACGCTCAGCCGGCGGTGGCGTTCGCCCACGTCGATCTCGCCCTCTCGATCGTGTACGGACAGAGCCCCGCGCTCGCCGACCTCGTCGCCCGTTACCTGTTGATCGGGGACCGGCGCTCGCAAGCGAGCTTCGCGGTGCCCGCGGTTCTCGCCCAGCACGACCCGGCGATGTCGGGCTTCGAGCGGTGGGTCCGCAGCCACCTCGACGAGCCGGTGCAGATCGCCGCCGCCGCGCGGACCGTAGGGCTCAGCGAGCGAACCCTGCAGCGGCTCACCGCGTCGACCGTCGGGATGTCCCCGGTCGAGTTCGTCAACGAGGTCCGCCTCGACCATGCCACGTACCTGCTGCGCACCACGACGCTGACCGCAGAGGCGGTGGCGACCCGTGTCGGGTTCCGCAACGCGGGCACGCTGCGGGCCCTGATCCGGCGTCGCAGGGGGATGACCGTCCGCGAGCTCCGGCACGGTTGACGCGGCCGGATTCGCCGCGATACTTGCCAGCGCGGCAAGGTGAGTCGCCGCTCGGCGACCGAGGGGGTCTGATGGCAGAACCGGAACTCAGGCAGGCGTGGGAGCGACACGCGCCCGAGTGGATCGCTTGGGCGCGGACACCCGGCCACGACAGCTACTGGAAGTTCCACCGGGAATCATTCCTGCCGCTGGTGCCCGGCCCCGGGCGGCTGACCGTCGATCTCGGGTGCGGCGAGGGTCGCGTGGCCGGGATCTCGCCGCGAGAGGCCACCTGGTCGTCGAGCTGGACGCCTCCCCCGCGATGAGCCACGCCGCGGCCGACCACCCCGAAGCGGCGGGTCGAGTTGTCGTGGGAGATGCCGCGCACTTGCCGCTGGCCACCCGAAGCGCCCACTGCGTGATCGCCCACATGACCCTGCAGGACGTCGATGACATGGAAGCCGCCATTCACGAGGTCGCTCGGATCCTGGAACCCGGCGGGCGCCTGGTGCTGGCCATCGTGCACCCCGTGAACTCCGCAGGACGGTTCGTCGGCGAACGCGGCGACCCGACGCGACCCTTCGTGATCAGCGGGTCGTGGTTCACCCCCCGTCGCTACGTCGACAGCGTCGAACGGGACGGGCTGACCATGACCTTCCACAGCAACCACCGGCCGCTGCAGGCATATACCGAGGCACTGGCTTGCGCTGGGTTCCTCATCGAGCGCCTCCGGGAGCCCACCGATCTCGACCCTGCCAAGGCCTGGAACCGGCTACCGCTGTTCCTTCACATCCGCGCAATGCTTCGATGAGCGGACCGAAGAGAGGCAGCGATCAGCCGATGACCTCGCCTGCAGCGGCCTACCAGGCCGGCTCAGGTGGCAGGCTGGACGTCGACCGTGAGTTCTTCCGACGGCTGGCCGAGAGGCCGGGGCGCGAACTGGTGCAGGAGTTCGTCATGCCGATCCGTTCCGGTCGGGCGTGGGAGGTGCCGGCCGGGCAGCTGTGCCGCATCGTCGCTGTCGAGGGCCCGCAGGTCGGCGACCTCAACCTGTGGAACCGGCACGACCCCGGGAGCGGATGTGGGCCGCCCGTACCCGTCAGTTGCAGGCCGCGCACGTGTCGACCTCCGACCGGTTGTGGTCGACGCTGCCGTTCCTGCGGCCGCTGGCGACGATCACCGCCGACAGCCTCGCCGGCTACGGCGTCGACGGCGAGGGCGGACGGGTGCACGACCTGCTCGGCACCCGCTGCGACCCGTACGTCAACCGCATGCTCACCGGGGAGGACTTCGACTTTCACTGTCACTCGAACCTCACCCGCGCGATGCTGCCCCACGGCTTGACCGAGTTCGACGTGCACGACGTGCACGACGTCTTCCAGTGCACCGGGCTCAACGACGAGGACCGCTACTTCATGAAGACCTGCCCCGCCCAGCGCGGGGACCACTTCGAGTTCGTCGCAGAGATCGACCTGCTGTGTGCGCTGTCGACGTGCCCGGGTGGGGACCTGTCGGTGCCGCTGTGGGGTCCGGATGCCCGGGATCCGATCGACGTCTGCCGCCCGCTGGGAGTGCAGGTGTATCGACCGGCTCCTGAGGTGGTGCGGGGTTGGCGCCGTAGGCGGCCAGCTCGGGCGGGGTGTAGACGGCCGCCTTGTGCGCGAGTTCGGTCTCGGCGCCGGCCCGCACCTCGGGTGTGAGCCGGTCGGCGGCGGCGGTGGCGAGCACCTTCGCGATCACCTCGACGTGACGC
>WHTH01000068.1 GCA_009377865.1 Pseudonocardiaceae bacterium
CAGCGCCACAGGACGTGAGCACAAGCAAGCAGGCTGTTGCCCTGGCTCACTCCCTGACGGCGTGGATGAACAGCACCGGGGCAGGGCGCGGCCTGGTCGGTGCTGACGGGAACGTTGTGCAATCGACATGACGCTCTGATCCAGCGGTGCCACTGGAGTTCAGCGGGCCACCTCCAGCGGTACGACGACACCGACGCGGTGCGCTTCAGATTCAGAGCAGGTCGATCTCGATCTCGGGATCAACCCGGCGCAACCGGCCGGGGTCGGCGCTCAAGGCCGGCCACATGCGTTGCCGGGCGACGTGGACAACGTGCCCGGCCGTGGCATCGAAGACCCCGGCCTCATCGAGTAATTGGACGACGTTGCCAGCGGCGGCCGCATCGAGCTCGCCGAGCACCACTGAAGGGTGGCCGAGCACCTCCGCGAGCAGCGGGCCCGCATTGGGCCTGACCGCGCGGACCTCGGCCAGTGCCAGCGTCGGCAGGTACAGAGCGACACCACTGGCCTCCGCGGTGGCGAACCAGGCCACCGCGGAGAGGCGGCCACCGACCAGCGCGGCCAGCGCGGAGGCGTCGAGAACCTTCCCGCCGATCACGCCGTGGGGGGGTCGACGGGGTGGCGACGGCGAATCTCGTCGCCGCCTGGCCACGGCATCCCGGATTGCTCGTAGACCCGGCGGTAGTCCTCGATGGACGGCGCACCGAACCGGGCCACCATGCGAGCCACGATCGCCCGTGCGCGCTCGTCATCGCTGGCATCGGGGGCAGCCAGCGGCGGCAGACCGTCATCGAGGTGCGGCTGTGTCACGTGCGCCACGGTAGCGCGCGGCTGCGTGTCGCGGCACTGGAGTCGACTCACCGGGGGCACCCACCTACCGGCAGTCACGCCGCCTCCTCGCCATCGGTTTCGGGCGACGGTGTGGGTTGCCGCCCAGCGAGCTCAGCGCGGGCCTGTTCCCGGCGCTGCGCGTCGCCGGCCATCCGTCGCGGTGGCGTCACCGTCGGCCGCGGGCCTGGTTGTTCTTGGCCGATTCGCTTGAAGTCGCGCTCGAGCTGCTCACGCAGCTCACAAGGGCAGGTCGAGGTGTCCAAACCTGCCGTCAGTGTGGCTCGCTCGGACCCGACGAGTTCGGCGCAGGTTTGCTCGGTCACCGGCATCGCGGCACCGTCGGCCCACGCATCGAGCACGCGACGGATGTGCTCGTCGCGGCGGTTACGAAGCCACGCGGGGTACTGCCGGCGTGGCAGATCGTCGGGTGGGTCGGGAGCGGCGAACGTTGTCGCTGCGGCACGCCGGGCCTCGCGGACGATCTCGGTAATGTGACCCGGTTCGAGCCACTCGCCAGCATGGCGGCCGCGGAACTGCACGAGAGCGCGCATGGCGGTACCGAGGGTCCAACCGCCTTCGTGGGCCATCGCGGCCCAGAACTGGACATCGGCTTTGCCGGTAGTTCGCCGGTCGCTCGCCGCGACGGCGTTCATGAACGTTTTGAGCTCTTCAGAGTTGAGCATCAGCCACCTCCGGGGAGTGCGCGAAGTCCGTTGCGGTCATGGCCAAAGGCGTCTTCGAAAGCCGCGGCGACTTCGGCCTGGGCACGGTCGGTCGCCGCTTCGCGTGGTGTGCTACGCGATGGGGCGGCCGGTGATGGGTGAGCGTCACGGCGGGCGCGGTCGTAGGCGCTGGGCAGCGACCGGATCGGATCACGCCAGTGCGGCCGGTGCGCTTCATCGAGCGCTGCGGGGATGAGATTGGCGAGCGCGCCCTGGGCGAGCAGTTCGTCGACGGCCCTGCCGAGGGCGCGGCGTTGTGGGGTCAGGACGCCGGGATTCGCGTCGCTCCAGCGGGCGACGATCGAATCTCCGCCGTGGCGGGTCGCGGTGGCGTCGAGGTCTGCGGCAATCGGATATTCGGTTCCGGCGTCGCGCGAGCGCGCAGGCGCGGGCGCGCGCCCGGCTGCGCGAGGCCTGCCGTGCGGGGTTTGGTTCATGGGCGGTTCTAAGGACGGTTCGGGGGTCATGGGTGACCCCCCGTGGCGGTCACCCATGACCCCCCGTTCTGTCATGGGTGACCCCCCGTCACCCGGCTGCGGGAGGACGTCGGTGTCCCCCCGGTCAGCTTCACGAGTGGTCACCGGTGTCCCCCCGTACGGCCTCTGCGGGGGGTCGTCGGTGGCCCCCCGCAAGGGCCGCCGCTCGATGGCGAGGTCCCACACCTGGGGACGTCGATCCGCCCGCAGATGCGCCACATGCGCCGGGTTGCCGGGCCGGATCAGGCCCGCCTGGGTCAGCTCGTCCAAGTCCCGGCGTACCTGCCGGTAGGACTTGCGGGTGTAGGCGGTGAGAGTCTCGGTGCTCGGGTAAGCACACCGCCCGCGCCGGTCGGCGTGGTTGGCGAGCGCGATCAGCGTGGACACCAGTTGCGGGGGCACGTCCGGGGCCTCTTCCAGTGCCCAGGTGATCGCTTGCACGCTCATGGTCAGGCGGCCCCCTCGCGTGGGTGGTGGTTGGATTCGAGCCCGAGCTGTTCCCGGATACGGCCGGTGGTGTGGGTGCTCATGCGGGTGTGGGTTGCGATCTCGGTGTCGGTCCAGCCGGCGGCGCACAGTTCGGTGAGGAGCTGTGCGCGGTCAGCTGGGTCGAGGGATTCGGCGGGTTCGGCGCCGCGCCAGCAACGGGCCTTGAGGTCGGCGCGCAGCAGCGGTCGGGTGTCGGGCCGGGGTGGGAGGGGGCGGCCGTGGACGGTCATTTGCTACGCCGCTTCCACCACAGCGCCTGCACCGTGGCCGCGCACTCGGCACAGGTACCGCCGATCCGCAGCTTCATCGCGCACCGCCTTCGCGCTGTGAGTCGACCTCCACGGCGATGTGCCCGGCCGCTGAGTGGTATGCGCGGGCGGCGCCGTTCGCGGCCCGAAGCGCCGACTCGAGCGCGGTCAGGTGGCCGCGCGCCTCCGCGAGCCGGGCGGCAGGGTCGGCGCCTTCGTCGTCGCGGAGCACCCGCGCGTCGCCGTAGCGGCCCACTTGCCCGGCCAGCACCCGGGACAGGTGCTCCAACCTGGCGGTGACCTCGGTGAGCGCCCACCCCCAGGCGTAGAAGTCCTCGTGGGATGGGTCGGCATCCTGGCGTTGCCGTTCGACGACCACGCGGAGCTGGCTGGTCGCGTCGTCTAACTGCTCGTCCATGCTCGGCCGGGGGCTCATCGGGCAGCTCTGTTCAGCGCGACCTTGGCATCGGCGATGTGACTGCGGGCGTCGTGGAGGTCGGCGCCTTCCCGGCGGGTGGGCACGATGCCTCGCCAGTCGGAAGCCAGTACGTCCTCGACGTCGCCGAACAGTCGGAAGGCGTCATAGCGCTCGATGCACTCGGCGACGCCGCCGACCGCGCCGCCCTCATTGGCGGCCCAGTCGCTGAACCCGGCCAGGTCGGGCAACGGCGCATCCACCGCGTAGGCGGCTTGGTCGTAGTGGCCCTGTGCCTGATCTTCGATATGGCGCAGCACGGCCGTCGTACTGACCTGTGTGATGTTGCTGCTCATGCGTTCCCTCCTGTCTTTGTCCTGTTCAAGCACCTTTGCACGCGCTAGGCGGCGCCCACTGCAAGCAATCTGGCAAATGCCCCGGAGCGCTCCTCGATTGCACGGGTGGTCGTTGGGAGACCCGGGTTCCGGCCTGATTTGGCGCCCGGTCGGGGCCGTCGCTCGCAGTACTCCTCGCGCGTCCCACAGGCTCCGGGCAGCCGCGCACCCTTCATCGCCAGAAACGGCCTCACGCGCGTGTCAGGCGGGGCGGTTGTCCGGGTGCCGGTTGCTGGCGGGGTCGTCGACCCGCTCGACGTAGGCGCGCAACGCGGCACGGGAGGCCCGGTAGCGACTCCCGGTGCGTCCACCGCGGCCGCTACGCACGGTCGGGATGGTCCCGGCACGGAACAGCTTGCGGACCACGACCTCGGACAGGTTCAGCAGCTGGGCTGCCTCGGTTGTGGTGTAGAGACGAAGCTCGTCGTCTGTCGTGGTGGTCTGGAAAGTGGCCATCGGTAGGCCTCCTTAAGCCCTATTGCTGGGGAGTGGCGGGACTCCAACCACCGCGTGGGGAACGGGCTGCGAGGCCCACCTGGCGCGGAACCGACCCCGGCACTCGATCTGTGCTACCCCTATTGCAGCAGGCTAGGGGTATAAGCACCCTAGCGAGAGGGGTAGCGGGCGTCAACCCCCATATATCACGAGGAGCCTGCCTTAGCCCCGGCGCAGAGGCCGGGGCGTCAAAGTCGATCACCAGGTGGGTGGTGGGGTCACGACACCGCCGCAGGCATTGAGCAGAGCCGCGCGGCGCAGACAGGTGGCCGCGACCGCGCGCGGCGCCCCGCGTTAGGTGATGGGGTCGAGCGCGCGCACGCGCTCCGGCAGCCCTGCTGCATCGTTCAAACCCATGATCCACGCCACGGTTTTGCCACGGTTTATCAGGGCGTAGCGGGGTTGCTCCGGGTCCGTAGGGGCATAGGCGATACCGCCGTGAGCACGACGGGGTAGGCGCGGGCCACCACTACCCCGGATCAGTGGGTTCGGGGTTCGAGTCCCTGGCGGCGCACCCATTACCGCAGGTCACAGCGTTGTCGGTGCTTCCTCATGGCCCATCCACCGCTTGCGCTCGGACATCATGGGTCGATCAAGGTCACCCGCAGCAGCGGCCAGGGGGTGGCCCGCTGCCGCGTCCGGGATCTCGACGCTGTCACCCGAAGGTCGAGCGCTGGGGTCGTCCCGGACCGCGGCGCAGCATGCCCTGCATGACGAGCTACGCAGGCGCCGCGGCGAACGAGTCGAGCTGCTCCGGCCGCAGTCCACGTTCGGCGACGCTGCGACGGTGTGGACTGCGAACATTGCCGCGGGGCGTGAGGACTCCACCGCCGACACCTACCGACACTGGTTGGACGGCGTCGTCCTCCCAGCTCGCCCGACGCATCGTCGTCGCCGTCATGCAGCAGGCGGTGCTGCATGACACCGCTGCCAACCTCGGTCCGCGAGCTCAAGCCCATCGAGCCCCCCAAGGGCCACGCAAGGCCCAGCCACGCGGCCTAACCCCTGAGGAACGCCGCCGGCTGCTCGCCCACGTCGACGCGGACAAGGTCGCAGTCGGAGCGGACCTACCTGATCTGATCCGCTTTCGCCGCGGCTCCGGGCTGCGCAGCGGCGAGCTGTGCGCCGTGCGATGGAACGACCTGAACCTCGACGGCATCCCGGTGGTCCGAAGGCGACATGCGCCTGGTGCCGGTCGTCGCCGTCGAGCAGAACGCCTACGCCACCATCCTCGACGACGAGATGAGCCCGACCGACCGCCAAGGCGGATCTCATGGGCCAGGCCAGGTTCCTCAAGGACACCCTACGTCAGCCGTGGTGAGCTGCACCCCGACGCTGCCGTACTCCTCGACGCGGCACGAGCTCCCGGCCGGTGGCCTGCTCCGCCAGGCTGCATGCCCGTGTCATGGCTGCTCCCGAGCTGCACGGATGTCGGGGTGTGGAGATCAGCCGGACGTCCCCTCGCCCGATGGAGGCCGAGATTCGCGGAGTGCCGGTGTGTCCAGGGCCGCCGGAGGCGGTGGTGCGGCGACGCGGGGGCGTCGCGTGAAACACGGGATGGTGCGTGTCGACCCGTAGCCTGCGCCGGTGGGTTACAAGGGTGAGCGCCTCGAGGAGGGCAGCTACAGCCATCCGTGGTGCGAGCAGTGCGAGCCGACGGGCTTCAAGAGCTACCTCGACTCGGACACACGCTGGGTCACTCGGATGCGGCACTGCCAGGGCAACCTGGTCGACTTCAGCCTGCTCCTGCAGGTCAACTGGGCCGGCCACTGGCGGTTCGTCACCCGCTTCTCCGTCGCGCACGCGAACTTCCACCAGATCCGGTGGTTCCGTGACACTCCACCGGACCAGCAGCAGCGCAGGACGCATTTCCTGCTCGACACCCGTGAGCAAATCGACTCGGCCTACCAGCAAGCGGTCGATAGGTCGTACCCTGGGACTGCCGGGTACATCCATGCATGGGAGGTCGGGCCTTGAGCGCGATTGAAGAGCGCGCGGAAGTCGCCAGGGCATCTGCCCGCACGAGCGACAGTCCTGAGTTCCGGTCCTGGCTCCGTAGCCACCCGACCGCCGTCGACGCAGACGGCGACTTCGTGTTGCTCCACTTCGCCGCGGACGAGCCAGCCACGGTCCTCACCGCTGAGGTCACGGACTTCCCACACCCGGTCGTGGTCTCCACGATCCACCGCGGGCACGTGATGAACTTCGTCATGGGCCCCGCTCAGCACGGCTCCGTCGAAGACTCCGTGCCCGCCGCGCGCACTGTCGAGGTCACCGACCATCTGACCGTCGGCGACGTCGCCGCGGCCCTGTCGGACGGCGGTGTGAACGTCGACTTCGTCCTCGTAGGCGTCGGCCAGAGCAGCAACCTTCTCGTCTCCGCCTGACGAGCGGAACCACCCGGCCGACGCCAGCGTCACAGCTGGCTCGGCTCCCGCACGGACAGCTGCCCGGTGCCGTCCCAGGCACCGGGGCCGCTTGGGCGACGTCTCGGACCGGGATGCTATCCGCGAACTGGACCAAGACCGCCATCACGTCTTTCGACGACCTCCGAGACAGGCCGAGTCCGCGCTCCTACGCCTCCAGCGTCTACCCGAGCTGGTTCGCGGATTCTTCGGCGATCCATGCCTGACCGGACTCCCACCGTCCGATCGTGCGCTCAGACGCCGAGAAGGTGTGGCCGAGCACCCGGCGTGACAGCACCTCCACCTGGTCGGCGAGGTCGCGCTGGCGCCAGCGGCGTTGCAGCCGCAGCTTCCGAAGCTCTGACACGCTTTGCAGTGTTCCACGGCAGGGTCCGTCGTGCTCAAGGCAGGGCTGGTCGTCTTCGCAGGCTGCTGGTGGTGGCCCGGTGAACCCCGGCGAGACCGAGACCTACCGGGCGGTGCTGCGTGCGCGGCGGCCGGTCGACGTTGGCAGTGGGGCGTGCACGCTGATCGTGCGCCGCGTCAACGGCCGGATCGAGCTGCTGCATCACGGGGTGCTGTCAACCGGGGCTGTGCTCACCGACGACGAGGCCGACGAGCTGGCCGGGCGCCTCACCGCGGCCCGACAGCAGCAGCCGTGACGGGCCGGACGTATGCGGCCACGCCCTACCTCCGACGGCTGACGACCGCGAACGGGTGGCACGGTCAGCTGATCCGTGATCACAACGGCGACCGGTGGCGATCGTGACCGTGCGCATCGGCCCGGTCTGGACCGATGCGGTGGCCATCGAAGGCGAGGACCGCTGCATCGCCATGCGACACCGCACAAACGACGACCGTCGGCTGATCCTGCCGTCGGAGCTGCCGGGCACCTCAGGCGCAGTGTGGCAGCGCGACGGCCGCTGCGAAGACGTCCTCGCAGCGCTCTTCGAGCTCCAGGAGGCGCGGCCGCAGTGACAGTGAGGATCCCGAGTGCGGGTTCGACGGCCCCCGAGTTGGCACGAGAGCGTCTCTGAGCTCCGGCCGACCACCGGTCGAGCGAACCCCCTTACCCGTGGCGGCCACCACCCAGGATGCCGCGGGTGAGGAAGCGCGACACATAGGTCGCGAGTTCGACTGCGCTCCATGGGTACTGCTCCAGCACGAGCATGCGGGCGCAGGACTCGGCCACGGTGGCGAGCAACTCGGCGATGACCGGCACCTTGCGCTCGGCGTCGTCGACCTGGTTCACCGCCATGTACATGCGCACCAGATCTTGCACCTGACCCAGGATCATGGCGCGGGACCGGCCCACCCGTACGGCCACCACGGAATCGGAACCCCGGCGGGACTCGAAGACCACCCGCCATGAGTTCGTCGCCTTACCGGCGGCGGTGAGGAACGCCGTGAGACCGGCGGCCAGTACCGCCTCGACGTTGTCGGACGCCGGATTCGTCGGCAACGCGTCGGTGATGGCATCGAGCAGGCGGCGCTCCTCGCGATCCAGCAGCGCGAGCAGTAGCTCGTCCTTGTTGCGGTAGCACTCGTAGACCACCGGCTTCGTCACACCCGCCGCATCGGCGACGGCCTGCATCGATGTGCCGCGATAGCCCTGTTCGACGTAGACCTGCAACGCGGCGTCGAGGATCATCGGGCGCCGGCGTTCCGGGCCGAGATGGGCCGCCCGTGCCCGGCCGGGGCCGACCGCGCTCCGCGGGACGACCTTCCGGCGTTCCACTTGACAAACCTACCATGACGTAGGAAGTTCCTACCTCAAGGTAGGAAAGGCCAGGGAGGTGCCAGGTGGCTGCCAAGGAGGTCACTGCTCCCGCCGATCTGGCGAAGTTCCGCGAGTTGCAGCAGCTGGCCTACGCCGCGGCAGAGTCGGTCGGGCAGAGCCTGGAACCCGGCGTGACCGAGAAGCAAGCGGCGAACCGGATCCGCGCGTACCTGACCGACCGCGGAGTGCAGGACTGGTTTCACACCCCGTTCGCGTGGTTCGGTGACCGCACCGCGTTTCGCGGTTTCCGGACGCCGTTGCAGTTCTTCCCCTCCCGCCGCAGGCTGGCCGAGAACATGCCGTTCATCCTCGACTGCGCACCGGTGCGCGACGGGTACGTCGCCGACATCGGCTACGCCAGCTGCCTGGGCACCAACCCGATCTACGAGCAGCTGGCCGAGGATCTCACCGAGTACCGAACGCTGATCGCCGCGCGGGTGAACGACGGCGTGCCGCTGCAGCAGATCTATCGCGACGTCGATGCGCTGATCGCCCGGCAGGGTTACGACAACCGGCACCGGGTCTACCCTGGGCGGGTCATCGCGCACCAGATCAGGCGGGTGCACTCGCGGCTGCCGAAGATCGTTGCGGCCGGCTTCGGCATTCGCTCGTTGCAGACCCTGGCCGGCGACCTGATCGTGCAGCGGATGCATCACCGCTCCCCGCTGTGGGCCGACGGCGAGATCTCCCGCCATCCGGCGACCCCAGGTCTGTGGGCGGTCGAGCCACACATCGGTTTCCGCGACGTCGGGGTGAAGTTCGAGGAGATCCTCGTGGTGACCGGCAGTGGTAGCGCGTACTGGCTAGACGATGACCTTCCGCACGTGCGCCGCTGGCAGCGGGCGTAGGCCGCGTGATGGCCGGCGAGGTGACTGCCACCGACGGTGTGCGGCTACGGGTGCACGAGTCGGGTCAGCATGGCGCCCCCACGATTGTCTGCGTACACGGTTACCCCGACAACCACACCATGTGGGACGACGTCACGGCCGAGCTGACGTCGCGATACCACGTCGTCGGTTACGACGTCCGCGGTGCCGGCGAGTCCGGAAAACCTCGCAACCGCAAGGCATACCGGCTCGACCAGCTTGCCGGGGACCTCGCCGCGGTGATCGACGCCGTCAGCCCCGACCGCTCGGCGCACCTGCTGGCCCACGACTGGGGAGCGATCCAGGTCTGGCATGCGCTGACCGGGGGATGGCTGCGCGACCGGGCTGCCTCCTTCACCTCGATATCCGGGCCCTGCCTCGATCATGTGGGCCACTGGGTACGCGCGCGGCTGCGCCGCCCGACGCCGCGAGGGCTGCGCGAACTGGCCGTCCAGTCGGTGTCGTCCTGGTACATCGCGTTCTTCCAGTTGCCACTGCTACCTGAGCTGTCCTGGCGCACCGGGCTCGCGCAGCGCGTACTCGCGCTGCTGGACGACACGACCGCCCCGGCGGTATCGGATGCGGTGTGTGGGGTGCAGCTGTACCGGGCGAACCTGCTGCCGCGGCTCGGCCGACCCGGTCTCCGGACAACTTGCGTCCCGGTACAAGTCCTTGCCCCGCAACGGGATCTGTTCGTCTCGGTGTCACTGCAGACCGACATCGGGCGGTGGGCGCCTGATCTCGCGGTTCGCGAGCTACCCGGTGGCCATTGGCTGCCGCGCACGCACCCGCAGACTGTGGCGCGCTGTGCGCGCGAGCTGATCGACCGTGTCGAGGGCGTACCTCGATAACGCTGCACCACCTGGAAGGAGAGCCGATGTTCGGCCATCACCGCAACGACAAAGGTCGCGATGACCCGGACGACCTCGTCCTCGAACCACGAGACGTCACCTTCGACTGGAGCAACCTGCCCACGCACTGGGTACCCGACGAGCCATTGGTCACCCACACCTGCAACGTGCTGCACCTGCTGCTGCCCGCCGGGGAGCGGTGGTTCGTCGACTTGTTCACCCGCGCCGTCCCGTTGATCAAGGACGACAGGTTGCGCGAGGACGTGCTCGGCTTCATCGGCCAGGAGACCCTTCACGCCCGCTCTCACCAAGGCGTGCTCGATCACTGGAAGACCAGGGGTATCGACACCGATCCCTACGTTGCGCAGATCGAGTGGATGTTCCGGGCGGCGCTCGGCGACCGCGAGCTGCCGGCCAAGCGACGCGAGGAGTGGCTGATCGAGCGACTGGCGATCGTCGCGGCGATCGAGCACATCACGGCAACGCTCGGCAACTGGGCACTCAACTCTCCCGCGCTCGACGCCGCCAAGGCCGATCCCACCATGCTCGACCTGCTGCGATGGCACGGCGCCGAGGAGGTCGTCCACCGCGCCGTGGCCTTCGACCTGTTCACCCACCTCGACGGCCGTTACCTCCATCGAGCGCGAGCCATGTTGACCACAGCGCCGATCATGTTGTGGCTGTGGGTGCGCGGCATCGCTTTCCTGATGCGCACCGACCCGGAGCTGGGCGGCCGGGTCAAGCCGCGCTGGCGGCACTACTTCCGCGCCAGCCGCCGGCACCTGTTGCCGCCGGCACACCAACTGGTGGGTCAGACGCTCAACTACTGCCGACCCTCCTACCACCCGTCGAAGGAGTTCTCCACCGGCCAAGCCGTCGCCTACCTGGCCAGCTCACCTGCGGCCACCGCCGCGGCGGTGTGACATGGACGACTACCAAATTCCCCCACCCGATTTGCGGGGCCGGGCGCATGCCGACCGCATGTTCCGAATGCTCGGGGCGCTGGTCACCGGCTACGAGTGGCTCGCCAACGGTGCCCACTCACGGCGCCCGTCGACCCAACGGGTCGATCGGGACCTCAACCTCGTGGTGGACGAGATCCGCATCGAGGGGCAGAACGTGCGCAGCTACCGGCTGGTCGCCGCCGGAGGTGAGAAGCTACCCAGCTGGCAACCGGGCTGCCACCTCGATGTGCTGCTGCCGACGGGGCGGCGCCGCCAGTACTCGCTGTGCGGCGACCCGCGCGACCGCGGCTCCTACCGGATCGCGGTACGGCGGATCGACACCGGCGCCGGCGGTTCACGAGAGCTGCACGACTCCGTCGGCACCGGCTGCGCACTGACCGTCCGCGGTCCCCGCAACGGCTTCCCGTATGTACGCGCGGACCGGTACCTGTTCATCGCGGGCGGGATCGGCATCACACCGATCCTGCCGATGGTCAAGCAGGCCGCGGCCGATGGCGCGCAGTGGCAGCTGGTATACACCGGGCGTTCACGGGCGTCGATGCCCTTCCTCGACGAGCTCAGCGCACTGGACCCGGCCCGCGTGCGGCTGCGCCCGTACGACGAGTTCGGCTTTCCCGCCTCGGGTTCCGAGTTGCTGCAGTACGCGCCGAACCAGGCCACCGTCTACTGCTGCGGCCCCGCCCCCATCATCGCCAACGTCCGCCGGGACCTGCCGGACAGCGCAGCTCAGGCGTTGCACTTCGAACGGTTCACCACACCACCGATCGTCGACGGCCGACCGTTCGAGATCGCCTTGACGCGCAGCAACCGCGTGCTCACCGTGCCCGCCGACCGGTCCGCGCTCGACGTCATCCGCCAGCAGATCCCCGACATTGCTTATTCCTGCCAGCGAGGGTTCTGCGGAACGTGCCGAAGCCGCGTGATCTCAGGCGAGGTCGACCACCGGGACCGGGTGCTGACCGATGGCGAACGCACCGACACCATGACGATCTGCGTGTCCCGAAGCCGTGGGGACCGGATCGTCCTCGACCTCTGACACTTCAACCACGACCTGCACGTGGAGCCGACGCGGGGACTCGCCCCGACCTTCTCCTTGCAGAACTCGGGTACAGGTCGACTCATCCGGTTGCCGCTGGGGAGCTCGGCCAGACGCTCCGGGTGTAACGGGCAGATCGCCCAAGGCGACATTCGGGGCACAAACCACGTCGGGGCAGGGCCGACGATGCGGATTCTGGTCGCGGCCATTCAAGGATGTGTGCGCGATCCTCACCGATTGAACGCAGCGGGTTGGGCTGACGCCGACAACCTTGCCGATCTGATCGTGCACTGGAACGTGGTCGCGGAGCGCCACTTCCCTGCTTACCGGGTCGGCGAGACGACCTTTCAAGGCCAGCGACGTCGGCGGCTCCTGGATTTCCTTCCCCGGGTCGGCATCGACGCCACCCAATGGTCGAACACCGAGCTCGACGACGTGTTCGCCGCCTACCTCGGCGCCTACGAGGCCGCCTGGCAGCCCTTCGCCGACGTGGTCCCCTGCCTGGAGGCGATACGGCCACTGGCCGCGATAGCGGTGTTGTCCAACGGCGACCAAGCTCAACAAGAGGACAAGGTTCGCCGCACAGGGCTGGCCCACACGTCGACACCGTCATCACCTCGGACTACCTCGGTGTCGCCAAGCCCGACCCGGCCATTTTTGCGCAGGCCCGCCTTCACCTGGGCGTGCCGGCCTCGGCAATGGCGTATGTCGGCGACCGGCTTGAGGTCGACGCCCACTCGTCTTCGTCCGCTGGGCTTCGCGGTATCTGGCTTGATCGCACCGGGGCTCAGCAGGCCGTGACCGGCGTCGAAACCATCGGCTCACTCGCCGAGCTTCCCGCTTTGCTTGCACGTGTCGGGGTCAGTGCGCCTCAGGTCAGCACCCGCCCCGTTCGGGCGGGTGCACGTCCTTGAATTTCACGGGCTGGGCGCCTCGGCGGCCAACGCCGGTATCGCCCTCGGGTCGCTGCTCGGAGCCTGGATGCTCACCGGCTGGGGCGTGCATGCGGTGGTGATAGCGGGCGCCGTGCTGTGTGCGGTGGCGGTTCCCGCGACGTGGGCGACCGCACTGCCGGGATCTGGTGACAGCCCGCTGATCTTCCGCACGATCGCGTCGCCTGCCGGCGACGATCTGCACGGTACCCAGACGACGAAATGCTTGCCAGGCGGTCGACGAAGTGGTTGGTAGTCGACCGACGAAGTGTAACCCGGAGTACCATGATCCCATGGTTCGACCTGGCCATGGACTCGTTCCGCGCCGCATGCTCGACGTTGCGGGAGGAGTCGCTCGCCGACTTTCGGGTGCTCGTGATCCACGGCGCTCGCCAGGTCGGAAAGTCGACCCTTGCGCTTGCGCTGGCGGACCAGCACGGGGCGACGGCGGTCAGTCTCGACAACGCCGACGACCTCGCGGCGGCCACGAACGATCCAGGGACGTTCCTCGACGTGCTCGGCAGGCCGCTGGTGATCGATGAGATCCAGCGGCTCGGTGAGCCGCTGGATCTGGCGGTGAAGGTGATCGTCGACCGGGACAACCGGCCTGAACACCGTCGCCGACCGGTCGGGGATCGGCCGCTCGACGGCGGCGGCCTACGAACCGTGGCTGGAGACGGTGTTCCTGGTCCACCGGGTGCCGGCATGGAGCCGCAGCCTGACCGCGAAGGTGGTCAAGCGTCCGAAGCTGTACCTCACCGATACGGGCGTTGCTGCCAACCTGCTGGGGAAACAGACCGCTGCACTGCGACGCCCGACCGACCCGGCGGCCGGCCCGCTGTTCGAGACCTTCGTCGTGAACGAGCTGGCCAAGCAGCTGACCTGGAGCGAGACGTCCGCCCGCCTGTCTCACTTCCGCGACCGTGACGGGATGGAGGTGGACATCATCCTGGAGGCAGCCGACGGTCGGGTGTTGGCTGTGGAGGTCAAGGCAACCTCCACGGCGCGCCCCGAGGACTTCCGCGGACTCGCGTCGGTCCGCGACCACCTCGATCGTGCCGGCGGCGAGTTCGTGGCCGGAGTGGTGCTGCACACCGGCACACGTCGGCTGCCGTTCGGTGACCGACTCGCGGCGCTGCCGGCGGCGGACGTGTGGAGCTGATCGGCGGCGGGCGTCGTCTTCGATGACAGGCAGCCGTGATGACTTCAAACACGAACCCGGCTCCGGCGGCGTGCGAACCACAGGCGATGGTGACGACGACTGCTCACGGCTCGACGCAGATCCGACCTCGACGGCTTGGCGCGGCGATCGCCGGCCTGATCGGAGTGCTGGGGGTCGCCTCGGCATTGGCCGTCGGCGACCTGATCGCCGCGGTGGTCAGCCCGTCCTCGTCGCCGTTCCTGGCCGTCGGCGAGCAGTTCATCCGGCTGACCCCCGAGTGGCTCAAGCAGTTCGCAATCGCCACGTTCGGCATCTACGACAAGCTCGCGCTGCTGATCGGCATGGCGTTGGTGATCACGCTGCTGGCCGCCGTGGCAGGCCTGGCCAGCCGGCAGCGGCCAGCACCGGGGCTGGTCGTGATCGCGGTGATGGGCGTGCTCGGTCTTGCATCCATCCTGGCCTCCCCGACGTTCGCCCTCTTCGATCTCATGGCTCCGCTCGCCTCGTCGGCGGTGGGGCTCGCCGTGTTCGCCGGACTGCACCACCGGGCGATCGCCGCTGCGGGGCGCGAGCCCGCCGGACAGGCCGTGGCCGGAGCGGACCCCGGGACCGCGGCGACGTCCGCCGAGGACACCGGGCTCGACCGGCGCCGACTGCTGTGGGCCACCGGCGGTGTCATCGCCGGTGCCGGGGCGGCCGGCCTGCTCGGGCGGCTGTTCAGCAGCACCGCCGAGGCCTCACGGGCGGCGGTCGGCTCACTCCCGTCTCCCGCGCAGCCGCGGACAGCCCCGCCGCCGCAGGCCGACTTCGTCTCGGCGGGCACCCCGCCGTGGCTGACCCCGAACGCGGACTTCTACCGCATCGACACCGCCCTGCAGGTTCCGCAGCTCTCGACCGGCGACTACGAGCTGCGCATCCACGGCATGGTCGACCGGGAGCAGCGGCTGTCCTACGACGACCTGAGGTCGCGCCGCCTGATCGAGGCACCGATCACCATGACCTGCGTGTCCAACGCGGTCGGCGGCTCGCTGATGTCCAACGCGATGTTCCTCGGGGTGCCGCTGGCCGACCTGCTGGCCGAGGCCGGGGTCCGGCCCGGCGCGACCCAGATCGCCTCGACCAGTGTTGACGGCTTCACCACCGGCACGCCGGTCGACGTGGTCACCGACGGGCGCGACGCCATGCTGGCCATCGGCCAGAACGGGCGTCCGCTGCCGGTCGAGCACGGGTTCCCGGTGCGGATGGTCGTCCCCGGCCTCTACGGGTTCGTCTCGGGCTGCAAGTGGATCACCGACATCGAGCTGACGACGTTCGAGGCCTTCACCCCGTACTGGGAACAGCGCGGCTGGGCGCAGCGTGCCCCTATCAAGACCCAGTCGCGCATCGACGCCCCCCGCACCGACACCACCGTGCCGGCCGGCAGGGTGACGGTGGCCGGCACCGCGTGGGCCCAGCACACCGGCATCGCCGCAGTCGACGTCAGCGCCGACGGCGGC
This sequence comes from Pseudonocardiaceae bacterium, assembly GCA_009377865.1. GTDB lineage: Bacteria > Actinomycetota > Actinomycetes > Mycobacteriales > Pseudonocardiaceae > WHSY01. Next base: position 15,562 of record WHTH01000068.1, read on the forward strand.
GCCTGGCAGCGTGCGGAACTCGCCGACGGGGTCAGCATCGACACCTGGCGGATGTGGAAGACTACCTTCGAGCTGCCACCGGGCCGGCACCGGCTGCAGGTGCGTGCCACCGACCGCAGCGGCTACACCCAGACCCCGAAACCGAGCCTGACCATCCCCGACGGCGCCACCGGCTGGCACACCATCACGGTGACCACCGCCTGAGCCCAGCGGCGCCACGCTCGTGGAGATGGTCCTCCATCCGGCGGGTCCGGCGCCGACCCGAGTCGGCTGGTCTTCAGGCGAGGATCGGCGTGGCGATGTCAGGCGGCGTGAGGCGGAACATACGTGCTCTGCTCGGCGCGTTGAACGTCGGTCTGTTCGTCTCGAACCTTCCGGGGTCGCCGCATGTCGAGTGCTCTGACCAGCCTGCCTACGCTCACCGAGCAAGCTGTTCGTGACCGCCGGGGTGCTGGTGTTCTTTCCCGCAGGCAGTACACGTGTAAGGCGAGCGCCACCGGGGGTGCGGCTCGCGGTACTCCTCCCGGCGGCGGGACACCGATCGGAGCCGGTTCAGCGCCTGCCGGGTGACCATCCGGACCAGGTAGGCCCGTGGGTCACGCACCTCCGCCTGGTCCACCTCGGCCCACCGCAGCCAGGTCTCCTGGACGACGTCCTCGGCGTCGGCCGCAGAGCCGAGCATCTCGTAGGCGACGGTGAAGAGCAGGCTGCGGTGGGGGACGAACGGGTCGTCGGTCATGCCGTCGACGCTACGGCGAGCGGCTTCAGGTCACACGCCGCCGCGAAGCCCTGCGACTCGATGCCGAAGGCGGTGTTGGTACGGGTGTAGAGGTTCGCCAGCGCGATGAACGCGGTCAGCTCCACCAGCGCGGCGCGGACATCTTGTCGGTCACCGTCGGCGGGGTCTGGCTCATCGCCTCGGCGTACTCCATGACGTCGCGCTCCAACGGCGTGAACACATCCGACTCGCGCCAGCGGCACCTCGCGTGCCTTGGTCACGTCGAGTCCCTCGTTGTGCGCGTGGAAGTAGCCGAGATTGGCTGCTCCGTACCGGGCAGCGAGCATGCTTCCGCCGGCACCCATCCGGCGAGCTCGTCGGCCGTGAACGGGCGATCCCCGGCGGCGATCACCACCGGCCGGGTGGCTCCCAGCACCTCCCGGTCGAACGTCGCGTCGCTGACCTCCCGCAGCATTTCCGCCCACCTCCATCCACAGATTCGAACCGATACCACGAGGCTAAGCCTGTACCCAGGTACCGATTGCAAGCTTCCCAGAGCGTGACGGCGAGGGCTGGCGATCCCGCAGCGCCTACGTGGCCGGCGGCGTCCGATGAACAGGTCGCGCGGTGTCCGCTCCTCCGTGGTCGATTCCGTCACGGTGTCCGGGTCGAAACCCGCCTCGGCGAGTGTGCGGAGCCAGACGTCACGACCGAACAGCCCCGTGCGATGGGTCTCGTGGACGACGCTCACCGTGCCATCGGCATCGCGGAGCAGGAACGCGTACTCGGTCGCGATCCAGGTGTCGGCCGGATCCGGGTCCCACGACCACTCCAGATAGCGAACGCCCGTGTCCATTCACGGGCGGGTCTGACCTGGGGCGGCGTGGCGGCTTGATCTTGACGACTGCGTGGTGATCATGGTGTCTCGTGTCGGATCTTCGTGCGGTGAACGCTCGTCTGCGCCAGGTGGTGGCGGACAAGGACGAGC
>WHTH01000069.1 GCA_009377865.1 Pseudonocardiaceae bacterium
GAACGGCGAGGGCGAGCTGGCGGCGGGAGTAGCGGCGGTGCCCGCCCGTCGAGCGGTGCGGGTGCAGGACGTCGGCGGCGTCGAGGCTGCGCAGGAACGCGGGCTGCACCCCGAGCAGCTCGGTGGCCTGACCCATGGTCAGGGCTGGGAAGTCCTCGTCGTCGAGTCGCTCGAGCATGGTCCTCGCGTCCTGGTGGGGGCGGGGCGCAGCACGTGGCGGGGCCCGGGACGCCCGGACCCCGCCACGGCCTGCCATCGGCCGACCAGGCGGTCGGCCGCGTCGTGGGTCAGCCGGTCGCGGCTGGGTCGGCCGCGACCTTCGGGCCGCCTTCGATGGTGTGCGGGGCGCCGGAGTGGCTGATCTCCACCCGGCGCGGCTTGACCTTCTCCACGACCGGGATCGTCAACGTGAGGACACCGTCGTGGTAGGAGGCGTGCAGGTTGTCGGCGTCCAGGTCCCGCCCCAACATCAGCTGGCGGCCGTAGCGGCCGCGCAGTCGCTCGGCGACCAGCCACTCGGCGGCGGTGTCGGGCGTGGGGGCGCTGCGCTCGGCCTTGACGGTCAGGGTGTTGCCCTCGACGGTGACGTCGATCGAGCCAGGGTCGACGCCGGGCAGGTCGAAGTTGGCCACGAAGTGGTCCTCGGCCCGGTAGACGTCCATCGGCATGCCGGTCCACGCGCGCTCACGCTGCTGGTCCGACAGGCGCTCGAGCATCTTGAACGGGTCGAACGCGGGGTCGTAGTTGAGCAGCACGGTCATCACCTCTGTCATCGTCGCACTGCCCCAGGCGGGCGGCACGCTACCATAATTTATACTCGTTGCTTTAGAATTTGTCAAGCTTAGAGTGCGATGTCATCGACATCGATCGTAGATTTTATGACGTGTGATGAAGAAAAAAGCTCCCGATAGCATACTAAATCGAGGGTCCCCACGTTGCGGTGTCGCGAATCAACCGCAGCCTGAAGCCTCAGGCGAAGGTCGACGGGGCCTGGTGGCCCCGGTCGCGGGACTTACCCGCTGAACTGCCGGAGCTGGCCGCTGGCCCGGGCCGGGTCGAACGAGTGTCCTACGACATTTCCACGTGGGATGTCGCACTGCCACGCAGTATCGACCTCGATGGGCAGCGGGTGCGACTCGAGGGGTTTCACTCACAACATCGCCATACCGTGGACGTGATCACAACAGACGAACAGCGCTTGACCTTGCTGGTCGTGCCGCCGGAGAGCGCGCTGGCATCCGCGCAACAGATGCTGGCAACGGCATCGCAGCGGGGCAACGTCGATACCGTCGAGGAGCTCATCGCTGGGGGCGGTTCGGCTCTGGCCGGGCCAGAATCTCTCCCTTCTGAGGCCGCGGACGCGGCCGTGCAGCAGGGGAAACTCTGTGGCGGCCGGGTCTACGAACCGGTCAGTGATCTGCGCAGTCGGACCGCGGTTCAACTGAGCGTGCCGCGCGAGCGCCGTCGTCGCGGTGACGGCCTCAGGCGTCACCCACACAGCCCGGCGTCCGTCGCCCGCGAGGCTGATCACCGCCCTGTCGGCTCGTCGACGTGGTGCCGTCCGTGGAGCGAAACCGCGTTGACGAGGATGGTCTCCGGCTGCGTGTGGGGTCGGGTGGGTTGCCGTTGTCGCAGGTAGAGGCTGTGGTCTACGCGGAGGAGGCACCTTACAAGCGAGGGGGTCGCTGGTTCGAACTCAGCTGCGCCCACCAGGCAAAACAGTTACGGGCAAGATCGTTCACCGGGCCGGATGTAGCGACCGTATATCAGCGGAGTTCACAGATCCTCCACGCGATGCTGGCGAGCACCGGGCGTCCGACATCCACGGCAACAGGCTCAATGGGCTGCATCACGATGAAGCGGCGTCGGTGTAGATGGTCGGCAGATCCCACCCCTCGCCGGCAAGGCGCTGGTCAGCCAGTGCGATGACGTCTAGGTCACGCCCCGACTGGAGCCGCACCACCGGATGACCATTTGGCCAGGCCAGCCACCCTGCGCCGGGTACGTTCTTGACGATCACAGTGCCGAGATACAGGCCGACCTCATTGCCCAGCGAGGGGCCGATCTCGGGTGCTATTGCCCATGCGTCGAGGTGTCGCTCCAGCGCCGACAGGTCTTCCGGATCATCGATCAGGGCGACGACGCCGTAAGAGCTGGCCCAGGTTCGCAGTGTTCCTCCAGGGCATGTGGGTCGTTGGAGTTCGGGGGCCCGTACACCGCCACCCCGCGCGCCATCCCGTGCTTTGGTCCAGGCCACCAACGCCTCCACCTCATGCGCATGCGATTCATCCTCCCAGGTGGCCATCGCCGCGGGATCTGCCGACGGAACGGTCCAGCGGCTCCTTCAGCCCGGGGCGGCTCGGCAAGGCTGGTAGCGCACAGCCCTGGTCGGGCTGGCCTTCGGTTCATAGAGTCTGCTGAGTGCAGACGTCGCCCGAGCGGAACCGGCCGTTCTCGGAGACCTCGACGAGCCTGGTGTCGAGGCCTCCGACCCGCGCCAGCTGCTCGTCGGGTACCTGGAGTGGTACCGCGACACCCTGCTGCGCAAGATCGCCGACCTCTCGGATGCGCAACTGCGGGCCGTGGTCGAGCCAGTGGGTTGGTCGCCGCTGGGCATGATCAAGCATCTCGGTTGGGTCGAGCGGCGATGGATGCGGTGGGGCTTCACGGCTGAGGAGGTCGTCGCTTACCTACCTGGCGGGGACGAGGTCGAGTGGGGCGTGCCGACCGACGAAATCCACCGAGGAGATCGTGTCGGCATACCTCGACGAGGTCGATCGGTCGCGGACACTGGCGGCCGGGGCGAACCTGGCATCACCGCCCGAGGCGCGGCCCAGAACTTCTACAGGCTTGCGCGCCACCCCGACCGGTGACCTTCCCGGGCGCAGCCCGCAGTCGGGCCACGTGTTTCATCCATTCGGAGGAAGTTAGCAGGGGGGCGCGGGTTGTGGTGCGGTGGGCGCCGGTCTTGTCGGTGGTCGAACATATGATCGATGGATGACGGCGGCGACGGGTCCGGTGGTCTCCGATGCGGAGGTCGTCGACGAGCTGCGCGCCGCGTGGGCGGAGGTCTCGCGCGGCTATGCGCGGTGCTGGGCGGCGATGGCCGAGGTCGCCGGACGCAGTCCGGGCGGGTGGGAGAGCGCGGAGATCGCCGCGGCGTTGACATTCACCACCCGCCGGGCCGACTACGAGCTGGGCTGTGCCCAGGCGCTGGTCGACCGGCTGCCCCGGGTATATGCGGCCCTGGCCGCCGGTGAGCTCGACCATCACAAGGCGCGGGTGTTCACCAGCTACCTGGCCGACGTCACCGCGGCCCAGGCCGAGCGGATCTGTGCGCGGCTGGTCCAGGCCGCGGTGGGCTGGACCACCGGGCAGCTGGCCGCCCGGTTGCTGCGTGAGGTGGCGGCCATCGACCCGGACTACACCCGCCGCACCTACCAGCGCGCGGTGCGCGAGCGCAGCGTGCATGGCTACCTCGACCACACCGGCACCGCCGTACTCACCGGGTCCGGGCTGCCCGCCGGTGAGGCCGGGGCCGCCGCCGCCCGCCTGGAGGAACTCGCCGACGCCGCGCGGGCGGCCGGATACCCGGCCACCGTCGGCCAGACCCGCGCCGACCTGTACCTGCGGCTGCTCGACGGCACCCTCGACGGGCAGGACCGCCAGCAGATCCTGACCACCATGGTGCGCCTCGGTCCCATCTGCCCCGCCGACGCCGACCCGGCCGACGAGCGCAGCAAACAACAGCGCAGCAAACGACCCGGCCAGGGCGAGGGCAACCACGAATCCCCGCAGCGCGAGGCGCCCGACCGACCCGCGCCGGAACCGCCAGCGCAGCAACCCGAGCGCCCCCAGCTGCCTGAGCGGGCCGGCCCGGGCGGGCAACCGGGCCCGGTCGCAGCGATACCTCCCAGCGGGACCGGTGTGAATCGCCCGGTGCGGTACGGCATCGAGGTGCGAATCGGGCTCTCGACCCTGCTGGGGCTCGACGAGCACCCCGCCGAGCTGGCCGGGTGGGGCCCTATCCCCGCCCCCGCCGCGCGGGACCTGGTCGCCGCCCAGCACGCCGCCGAGTGGCGCCTCGCCATCGTCGACACCGACGGGTACCTGCTCCACGGTGACCTCACCCGCCGGCGCCCCCGTCTCGAACCTCGGGGCGGCCGCGGCGACTGCGTCGGGGGGATCGTGGAGATCGCCGTCGCGGCCTCGATGCTCGACCGGCTTGCCGCCCTGGTCACCGACTATCCCGACTGGGCCCGGCTGCTGCACGGCATCGCCGGCATCTGGCAGTACCGGCAGGCGGCCCGCGCGGCGCTGGACAGCCATCCGCATCGGCGCTTCGCTCACGCCGCGCTGCGACGCCACATCCAGATGCGCGACCGGCACTGCGTCGGTGTCGGCTGCCGGCGCCGCGCCGCCGCCGCCGAGCTGGATCACACCCGCGATCACGCCTGCGGCGGGCACACCGTCACGACCAACAGCGGCCCCGGCTGCGCATACCACCACACCATGAAACACTGGGGCGGCTGGACCCTCGAACAACCCGAGCCCGGCCACTTCGTCTGGACCAGCCCTCTCCGGCAGACCTACCGCACCCGCGGCGAAGCGATCACACCAGACCTGCCCGAGCCGATTCCCCGCGACCTCCACCCCGACCCGCCCGGCGTGCCGACGATGTGCGAGGGGCCGATCCTCCACCAACCCCAACCAGCACCGCTGGCGCGACCGGCGCGACCACCACCTGCCGAACCACCCGACGAACCGCCTTTCTGATCGGTGCGCAGCATGGACGTACCGGTCGAGATCGTCGTGAGCACAATCGAACCGATCGCCATCGTCGACGGCGCCCGGCTTGTCGTGTTCGATCTCTGCGACCGCGCTTCGGAGGATCTGGATATCACCGAGGTGGAAATCATCTCGGGTGGTGGCGTGCGTGGTGACTTAGACGTGCTTGCGCGACCGGGCCAGCGATCGGCGTTCAGTTTCGGTCATGCCGCCCCAGACGCCGTCGTCGATGCCGGACCCTATCGCCCAATCGAGGCATTGAGCGCATACCGGGCACTGGTGACAGACCGCCTTGGCGGCCTCGACCTGCCGCAGGGCAGGCCCACTGGTGCTCGTCGGGAAGAACAGTTCAGGCTCTTTTGCGCGACACGCCGCCTGCATCCGCCAGTCCAGCGACGCGGCCATGGTGGCGTCCACGATCGGTCGGCAAGTGCCGCTCGTTTCAGTACGCGACCTGGGCACGGTGACCCTCCGCGGGTTGCTGACTGAATCCGACTAGTTGATCCAGCAACGACGAAGGTCCGAGGACGCACAACCAGCCCTGCCGAAGGCGTGTTTCTTCGCGGGCCGCGAGGAGCACCGTCCGCCCCTGCTGGTTGCAGCATTCGACTGCGGAGAAGTCCACCACGACGTAGCGGGCACCCAAGGTGCGGAGATGTTGCAGGTGAGCGGCCAACTCGTCGGCGGCGGCGTCCGAATCGATCCGTCCAACTACCGTGACCATCGGCGAGTCTCGGTCCCACCACACCGAGGTGGCGCTGAGCCGCACGCCGATTGTTGCTTGTTCTGCCATCGCCATCTCCTCAGCATGAGCACGTCACGTGCCGCCGGGGACTCGGGCGGTCCTCTCACCGGTGACTACCGGCGCGACATCCAGGATCGATGATCCATCCAGGATGGCGAGTGATCAAGGATACATGAGCTGGCCGTATCATGCGACCCCGCTGCGTAACGACGCTCGGTTCATCAGGAAGGGGAGCGATGCCCGAGAACGTCTTCGTGTTGGGCCTCGACGAGCACAACGAGAAGCTCCTGCAGGAGCTGCCCGAGTCCGGGCAGTACCGCTTCCACCAGCTGCTGTCGTACGAGGAGATCTACGGCGAGGAGATCCGGCTCAACGGGTTGCTGGACAAGGCGCAGCGGAAACTCGAGTCGTTCGACGGGCGCGTCGACGCGATCATCGGCTGCTGGGACTTCCCGGTCAGCACCATGCTGCCGATTCTCCGCGCTCGGCTCGGTCTGCCCGGCGCGCCGCTCGAGGAGTTCGTCAAGTGCGAGCACAAGTACTGGAGCCGGCTGGAGCAGCAGAAGGTGATCGACGAGTACCCGCGGTTCGGGCTCGTCGACCCCGAACACGACCAGGATCCGCCCGACGGCGTGAGCTACCCGCTGTGGGTCAAACCGGTTAAGTCGTTCGCCTCGATGCTCGCGTTCGGCGTGACCGACCAGCAGGAGTTCCGGGATGCGCTGGCCCAGATCCGTGCGGGCATCGACTGGGTGGCCGAGCCGTTCGACGCGCTGCTGGAATACGTCGACCTGCCGCCAGAGATCGCCGCCGCCGGCGCGCACGCCTGCTTGGCCGAGGAAGCCATCTCCGGGCAGCAGGTCACCCTGGAGGGCTACCGCTTCCAGGGCGAAGTCCACATATACGGGGTGGTGGACTCGGTGCGGTACGAGAACAGCCCGAGCTTCCTGCGATACCAGTACCCCTCGTCGCTACCCACCGAGGTCAGTCTCCGGATGGCCGAGATCGCCCACAAGGTGATCAAGGGCGTCGGGCTCGAGGGGACGCCCTTCAACATCGAGTTCTTCTGGGAACCGGACAACGACGTCATCAGGCTTCTCGAGGTCAACACGCGACACTCGCAGTCGCATGCCGAGCTGTTCTACCAGGTCGACGGGGCCTCCAGTCACCAGGTGATGCTGCGGCTCGCGCTGGGCCGAGATCCTGAACTGCCGCGGCGGCAAGGCGCGTATCCGATCGCGGCCAAGTGGTTCCTGCGGCGCTTCTCCGACGGCATCGTGCGTCACCCCCCGACTGCCGAGGAGATCGACCGGGTGCTGCGCGATATTCCAGGTGTCTCGGTGGAGGTGTCGGTACAGGCCGGTGACAGGTTGTCCGAGCTGCACCGGCAGGACACCTATAGCTACCGGCTCGCCAGCGTCTGGATCGGTGCGTCCGACGAGACGGAACTGACCACGAAGTTCGCTCAGGTCGCCGTCGCGCTGCCGTTCCAGATCGACAACATCGACGAATAGACAGTTGTGTCCGACACAACTGTCTGACAGAATCACCCTGTGATGATCCGGTTCACCCGCCCGGCGCGGCGACACCGTATCGGGCGGAGGAACCGATGAATCATCGTCATCAGGTGGGGCCCGACGTCGACCTCGAGGCCGAGGACGTCCGTGACCGGCAGGGTCGGCGGATTACCACGGAGTATGCGGGGGGCGCAGCCGACGAGGCGCTGCAGTTCGCGCGACCGGGACGCCCATCCCTGGGTGCGATCGGTCAAGTCTCCCCGCGAGTGTCGTTCCGGATACCGGAGCAGACGCGGCGCCGTGCGGAGGAGCGCGCCAGTGCGGAGGGTCGGTCAGTGTCCGAGGTTGCCCGCGAGGCGCTCGAACGCTACCTGGATGGGACCGGCTGAGGTGCCCACCTGCGTCTGCGATGACAGTGTCGAGGTAGTCCACTGACTCCACAGCCGTGATCCTGGCCACGGTGTCTGACACTCAGCGCGGTTGATCCAGCTCCTCCGCGAGGAGGTCCATGAGCAATCCGTCGTGCCTCCCAGCTCACAGTCACCACGAGCCCGATGGCAAGCTCGCCCGGCGTGGATGGGCGGACCCGGGTGGGTGCGGCGCGGGCGGTGGGTCTGCTGCTCGGCGTCGCGGCAGACACCGTGTTCAAGGATCCGGTCCGGCTGCACCCGGTGGCCGGGTTCGGCCGGCTCGCGGCCAGTGTCGAGCGGGGGCTCTACGCCGACAACCGGCCGGTCGGCGTGGCCTACAGTGCTGTGCTGGTCGGTGGCGCGATGGCGACCGGGTTGGCACTGGAACGGCTTGCCAGGCGCCACCCGTGGCTGCAGGCCGGCACCACGGCGCTCGCCACGTGGACCGTCGTGGGCGGTGCGTCGCTGGCGGCCGAGGGCACCGCGATGGCGCAGGAGCTCGACTGCGGCGACATCGATGCCGCCCGGACGCGGCTGCCGCACCTGTGCGGGCGCGACGCCGACCGTCTCGACATCGCCGGCCTGAGCAGGGCCAGCGTGGAGTCGATCGCCGAGAACACCTCCGACGCCGTCGTCGCGCCGTTGGTGTGGGGCGCGCTGGCAGGAGTCCCCGGACTGCTGGCCTACCGCGCGGCCAACACGCTCGACGCGATGGTGGGCTACCGCGCGCAGCGCTATCGCCGGTTCGGGTGGTCATCGGCACGGCTCGACGACCTCGTCAACCTGCTGCCGTCCCGGCTGGCCGCGGCATTGGCTGTGGCTTCCGCGCCCGCAGTGGGCGGCTCGGCGCGCGGTGGCTGGCAGGTGTGGCGGCGCGACGCGGGGGAGCACCCCAGCCCGAATGCCGGCCAGGTCGAGGCCGCCTTCGCCGGCGCGCTCGGGATCCGGCTCGGCGGCCCCACGCCCTATCGATACGGGCTGGAGGATCGGCCGGTGCTCGGCCACGGCCCGCCGCCAGACCCGGCCGACCTCGCCCGAAGCGTCACGCTGTCCCGGACGGTGGGCACGGTCGCCGCCGCCCTCTGCGCCGCCGCAGCGCTTGTCGTTCAGACGTGCGCGTCATGGAGGGCTCCCTGCCGCTGCGTGGGTACCGGCTCCGACTCGTGGCGCGGCTCGCGTCCGGCGGTGTCGTCAATGTGGCCGAGCGCCGCCGTCAGCGACTGGTCGGCCGCCGACAGTTGAGCAGCGAGCTCGCCGCGCACTCTCCGCAGCGAGGCGATCTCGTGCCGCGCCGCCTGCACCCGCTCGCCGACCGCCTGCATCATCAGATGCATGCGTGCCAGGCCAAGCCTCTCCTGCTCGGCGATCTGAGCGGTCGCCTCGGCGTGGCGGCGCGCGATCTCCTGCTCGCACTGCTGCTCGGCATCTCGGCAGCGGCGTTGTGACGCAGCCTCGAGTCGCTCGCACCGCTGGGCCGTGTCCTGCGACAGCCGCTCCGACTCGACCTGGGACCGCCTGCGCAGCGACGTGGCCTCGGTCTCGGCACGGGTGCGCAGCTGCTCGGTCTCGGTCGCTGCCTGGGTGCGCAACTGCTCGACCTCGGCTTCGGCGTGGCTGCGCACCTCGGCAGCCTCCTCCTCGGCCAGCGTCAGCATGTGCTGGATCCGGTCCGTCACGCCGATGATGGGTGACTGCTGCATACGGCGCAGCTGTTCGTTCACCGCGTCGGTCTGGCGCTGCAGGTACGAGAGCACCGAGCCCTCTCTTTGCAGGTGCTCCAGGTGCTTGTGCATGTCGGCTACGCGCGCGAGCGCCGCGTCGCGATCGCGCTCGGCCATGCTGATGTGGCCCTGCAACGACTCGATGTGGTCCAGGACCTGATTGCGCTCGAATCCGCGTAGTGCCACGTCGAACGGCGCGTGCAGCGGCACGATGTCGTCTTCCACGAGTACAAGTTACGGCGCCCGAGGGGCATCTGGCGACCCTCTTCGCCCGCGGATATCAGTGACCTTCGCGTCACCGCTACCGGGCGCCGTAGCGGCCCGCGAGCGGGGGAGCGGGGTCACGCGGGTCGGCGGGATCGCGGCGACGCCCGCGCGGGTCCTCGTGGCGTCTGATCATGCCCTCCCGCCACGCGAAGTAGCCCAGGCCGAGCGGGGCCATGACGCCGAAGGCGATCCATTGCAGCGCGTAGGCCAGATGCGGCCCGGAAGACAGCTGTGGCAGCGGCAGCGCGCCGAGCACGCCCGGCTGGCCCTCGTTGAGCTGCACATATCCCGGTTCGAGCTCGACGCCGGTCAGTGAGCTGACGGCGCGCGGGTCGATCGCGTAGATCTGGGTCGTGCCGCCGCCGCGCACGGCTGACCGGTCGCCGGGATCGTTCTCCGCGAAGCGCAGCCGTCCCTGCACGGTGACCTCGCCGCGGGGCACCGGCGGATAGCCGGGCACCTGCACCCCGGGTGCGGGGCGAAGGTAACCGCGGTCGACGAGGACGGTCGTGCCGTCGCGCAGCCGCAGCGGCACCACGACCTCGAACGCGGGCTCACCGAGCACGGTGCGCAGCCGCACGACCGTCTCGGCGTCGGGCAGGTAGCGCCCAGTGAGCTCCACCTGCTTCCAGCCGGTGTTCGCACCCGGCGCCGCGCCCGCCGGCAGTACCTCGCGCAGCGGCTGGGGTGGCGTCCGGAACGAATCCTCGATGGCGGCGTTGCGGGCGGCCTTGTCGTCGTGCCGGTCGAACTGCCACGGCGAGAGCATGGTGAACGCGAGCGCCGAGAAGGTCCCGACGACGAGGATCAGCGCGAGCCATCCGGGTCGCAGCAGAAACGTCCACCGCATCCCACCACGGTAGCCGGGACGCCGGTCAGCGCAGCGCACCCCGGGCGGCGGCGCCCGCGCTCGCCCCGTAACCGCCTCGGAACATCACGGCGTGCACCAGCAGCGGGAACAGCTGGTGCAGCGGCACGCGGTCGCGCCAGCCGTCGGCCAGCGGCGCCGCCTCGTCATAGCAGGCCAGCATCCGCTCCAGCTGCGGGGTACCGAACAGTGCGAGCATCGCGAGGTCGGTCTCGCGGTGCCCGCCGTGTGCCGCCGGGTCGATCAGCCATACCTGCCCGTCGGCGCCGGCGTGGACGTTGCCCGACCACAGGTCGCCGTGTAACCGTGACGGTGGCTCGGGCGGCCCGGCCAGCTCGCCGATCCGGTCGCACACCTGCTCGACGGCGTTCACGTCGGAGCCTTGCATGCTTGCCGCCGCGCTGCGCAGGTAGGGCAGCACGCGGTGCTCGGCGTACCAGGACGGCCAGTCGGGCGCCGCCTCGTTGCGCATCGGCGCCGTGCCGATCCAGGCGTCGGCGGGCCCGCCGGGTGGGGGCTCGCCGAACGCCGGGGCACCGGCGGCGTGCAGCGTCGCCAGCTGCCGGCCGAACCGCTCAGCGGCGTCGGCGCTCATCCGGCCGCTGGGGACGTGGTCGGCGACCAGCCACTGGTCGTCACTGCCGTGTACCTTCGGGACCGGGGGGCCGCCGGGCACCGCAAGCCAGCGCAGCCCCGCCGCCTCCGCGGTGGCCAGGCCGTCCGTGCCCCGCTTGATGATCACCGACCTGCCGTCGTCGAGCTCCGCCGTCCACAGCGTCGCACCCATCGGGCTGATCGAGCGGGCGGCGGCGCCGGTCAGGGCCTGGACGGCCGACCGCGCGCCGGTCACAGCCGCTCCCGGACCCATTCGAGCAAGCCCGGCATCGCAGCGTTGACCATGTCGAGCACCTCGTCGAAGCCCTGCCCACGGAAGTACGGGTCCGGCACGTCGGGATCGCCGTCGGCGGACGGATCGAACGACCGCAGCAGCCGTATCCGCGTGGGATCGTCGACCATCCGGCGCAGCGCGGCGACATGGCCGGTGTCGAGCGCGACAAGCAGATCGGCGTCCAGGTGCTCGGGGCCCACCTGCGCCGCGACGTGGTCACACCGATAGCCGGCCTTGCGCAGTGTCTTCGTGGTGCGCGGATCGGCGGGATCGCCGACGTGCCAGGCGCCGGTGCCGGCACTGCTGACCCGTACCCGGCCGTCAAGGCCCTCACTGCGCAGCCGCTCGGCGAAGACGACCTCGGCCATCGGGGAGCGGCAGATGTTGCCGGTGCACACGAACGTGACATGAAGGCGCCGTCGAGCAGAAGTCACGCCGCCGACCGTACCGACAGGATTGCACGCCGGTGACCGTCGTTCGGAACCGGAACTTCTAGACTCCGCAGACGATGAGCACGCCTGAGGAGCCGGATCCGCTGCGCCATCACGGCGACGTCGATGCTGCGCCCGGGCTGCTCGACTTCGCGGTCAACGTCCGGGGCGAAGCACCGCCGGCGTGGCTGACCGACCGGCTCGCCGCCGCTCTGGGCCGGTTGGGTCGCTACCCGTCGGCGGCTGACGACACAGCCGCCCGCGAGGCCGTCGCGACCCGGCACGGTCGCGGGCCCCAGGAGGTGCTCGTGCTGTCGGGTGCGGCGGAGGGCTTCGCCCTGCTGCCCGCACTGGCGCCCCGATGCGCGGCCGTGGTGCATCCGTCGTTCACCGAGCCGGAGGCCGCGCTGCGCACCGCGGAAGTGCCGGTGGTGCGGGTGCACACGGATGCCGAGTACCTGCTGCGCCCCGAGCGGGTGCCGGACGGTGCCGATCTCGTCGTGCTCGGAAACCCCACCAATCCCACCTCGGTGCTGCACCCCGCCGACACCGTGCGCGAACTGGCCCGGCCCGATCGGGTGCTGCTGGTCGACGAGGCGTTCGGTGACGCGGTGCCGGGTGAGGCCGAGTCGCTGGCCGGTGACGCCACCACGCCGGGCGTGATCGTGCTGCGCAGCCTCACCAAGACCTGGGCACTGCCGGGGCTGCGGGCCGGCTACGCGCTGGGTCCACCCGAATTGCTGGCACGGCTGGCCGCGCCTCGCCCGCCGTGGCCGGTGAGCACCCTGGTACTCGAGGCCGTGACGGCCTGCAGCGAGCCCGCCGCCGTCGCCGAGGCCGCCCACGCCGCCACCGAGACCGCCCGCGACCGGGACTGGATGGCCGACCGGCTGGCCGCACTACCCGGCGTCTACGTACACCAGCCCGCTGCCGGCCCCTTCCTGCTGTTGCGGGTGCCGAACGGCGACCGGGTCAGAGTTGCTTTGAGTCGTGACGGGATCGCGGTGCGCCGTGCCGACACCTTCCCCGGGCTGACGCCCGACCACATGCGGGTCGCCGTGCGCCCGTCCGCCGAGGCCACTGCGCTGCTCCACGCGCTGCGCGCCGCACTGGACACCGTGTCAGACGCCGCGGAGATGCCGGCATGACGGCCACGCTGCGCGACGTCGTGACGGCGTTGGATACCGCCTACCCGCCCGCGCTGGCCGAGAGCTGGGACGCGGTGGGCCTGGTCTGCGGTGACCCGGACGAGCCGGTGGCGCGCGTGCTCGTCGCCGTCGATCCGGTGGCCGAGACCGTCGAGGAGGCCGTCGACGCGGGGGCACAGCTGCTGGTCACCCACCACCCGCTGCTGCTGCGCGGGGTGCACGGGGTGCCCGCAGACGATCCCAAGGGTGCGCTGGTGCACCGGCTGATCCGGGCAGGCGCGGGGCTGTTCTGCGCGCACACCAACGCCGACCGGGCCGACCCCGGGGTGTCCGACGCGCTGGCCGCCGCGCTGGGCCTGACGGTCACCGGGCCGCTGCGCGCAGCATCCGCGCACCCGCTCGATGTGCTCGCCGCCGCGGTGCCGGTCGACGACGCCGAGCGCGTGCTCGACGCGCTGGCCGCAGCCGGTGCAGGGCAGGTCGGCGACTACAGCCACGGCGCGTGGACCGTCGACGGGACGGGCCGGTTCGTCCCGCTGCCCGGTGCGTCCCCCACCGTCGGGCAGCTCGGCGAGCTGCAGCGTGTCGCCGAGATCCGGATCGAGACGGTGCTGCCGCGATCGCGGCGCGGTGAGGTGCTGGCCGCGCTGCTGGCCGCGCACCCCTACGAGGAGCCGGCGTATTCGCTGCACGAGCAGGCCGAGACCGCCTCGTCACGGGGCCTCGGACGGATCGGCGAGCTGCCCGCCGCCGAGCCGCTGCAGGCCTTCACCGAGCGGGTGGCGGCCGCATTGCCGGCCACCGCGTGGGGGGTGCGCGCCGCGGGCGACCCGCAGCGTCCGATCAGGACGGTCGCGGTGTGCGGCGGCGCCGGTGACTCGCTGCTTGCCACGGCGGCCGCTGCGGGTGTCGACGCCTACGTCACCGGCGACCTGCGCCACCACCCGGCATCCGAGCACGTCGAGTCGGGCGGGCCGTCGCTGGTGGACGTCTCACACTGGGCGGGGGAGTGGCCGTGGTGCGAGCAGGCGGCGTCGGTGATCGCCGATGCGCTCGGCGGTACCGTCGACCTGGTCGTCTCGCAACGCCGCACCGACCCGTGGACGATCGGCGCGACGCAACCCCTGGGAGGTCCCCGCGGTGAATGCTGACCCCGAAGCGCAGCGTCGCCTGCTCGACCTGGCCGAGGTGGACGCCGAGTTGGCCAGGGTCGCCCACCGGCGCCGGACGCTGCCGGAGCTGACCGAGGTGGAGCAGGCGGAGCATGACCTGCGGTCTGGGCGCGACGCGGTCGTCACCGCCGAGACCGCTGCCGGCGACCTCGATCGTGACGTGCGCCGGCTGGAGGGCGAGATCGACCAGGTCCGCGCCCGGGAAGAGCGCGACCGGGGGCTGCTCGACTCCGGGCAGATCTCGTCGGGCAAGCAGCTGGAGGACCTGCAGCACGAGCTGGCCACGCTGACCCGCCGGCAGTCGACGCTGGAGGACGAGCTGCTCGAGGTGATGGAGCAGCGCGAGGGGACGGGTGCGGAACTGGACCGCTCGCGGGCCGCGCTCGCCGAGACCGAGCAGCGCCTGGCCGATGCGACCCGCCGCCGTGACGAGGCGCTGGCAGACCTCGACACCACCGAGGCGCGCCGCGCCGAGGACCGGTCCGGGCTGTTGCCCGAGCTGCCGCAGGATCTGCTGAAACTCTACGAGCGGATCCGGGAACACAAGGGCACCGGTGCCGCGCTGCTGCGGCAGCGGCGCTGCGGGGCCTGCCGACTCGAACTCGACCGTAGCGCGATCGCGCAGGCACGCGACGCGCCGCCGGAGACGGTGCAGCGTTGCGAGGAGTGCGGTGTCGTGCTGGTGCGCACCGCGGAGTCGGGCCTGTGACCCGTCACGTCGTCATCGAGGCCGACGGTGGGTCGCGTGGCAATCCCGGACCGGCTGGCTACGGTGCGGTGGTGCGTGACGCGGCGACCGGCGAGGTGCTCGCCGAGGTGTCCGAGGGGCTCGGGACTGCCACCAACAACGTCGCTGAGTACTCCGGCCTTATCGCAGGGCTGCGTGCTGCTGCCGAGCTCGGCGCCGAGACGGCCGACGTGCGGCTGGACTCCAAGCTCGTCGTGGAGCAGATGAGCGGTCGGTGGAAGGTGAAGCAGCCGCACCTGCAGCCACTGGCCGGCGAGGCCACTGGGCAGGCCCGACGGTTCGACAAGGTCGCCTACACGTGGATTCCCCGCGCCGCCAACGCGCACGCCGACCGCCTGGCCAACGAGGCCATGGACACCCAGGCAGGCAAGCGTGCCGTGGTCGGTGAGCGGGAGATGGGCGGCGATCGGGCGGTGGGTGGCGAGCAGACGGCGCCGCCCTCGTCCTGGACCGGCGCCCCCGGCACCCCGACACGGCTGCTGCTGCTGCGCCACGGGCAGACGGCTCACTCGGCGCAACGTCGCTACTCCGGACGCGGCGACCTCCCGCTGACCGAACTCGGCGAGCAGCAGGCGAGCGCCGCAGCGCGCCGACTGTCCCCCATGGATGGTGTCAGCGCCGTCGTCAGCTCGCCGCTACTGCGAGCCCGGCAGACCGCCCACCCCGTCGCCGACGCGCTGGGCGTCCCGCTCACCCTCCATGAGGGCCTGATCGAGACCGACTTCGGCGCCTGGGAGGGACTCACCTTCGCCGAGGCACGCGAGCGCGACCCGGACACCCACGCGCGCTGGCTGTCCGACACCTCGGTCGCCGCGCCGGGCGGGGAGAGCATGGACGCGGTGCACCGCCGGGTGCGTCGCGCCAGGGATGAGCTGATCGCCGCCCACGGCGCCACCACCCTGGTCGTGGTCACCCACGTCACGCCCGTCAAGTCGCTGCTACGGATGGCACTCGATGCCGGGCCCTCGCTGCTGTACCGGCTACACCTCGACCTCGCCTCGCTGTCGATCTCCGAGTTCTACCCTGACGGTGCTGCCTCGGTACGCCTGGTCAACGACACCTCCCACCTCCGTTGACGGGCGTGTCAGCGGTTCACTCCACCAGCAGGTAGACAGCCACCGCGATCCCGATGAGCACCACCGCGGCTCGGAGTACGGGCGCCGGCAGTCGCCCCGCGAGTTTGGCGCCGAGGTAACCGCCGATCAGCGTGGTCGGAGCGAGCAGCGCGACGGACAGCCAGTCGACCGGCGCGCCGATGGAGAACACGACGACAGTGACGATCCCTACCACCAGGGACACCACGCCCTTGACGGCGTTGAGCCGCTGCAGACTGTCGTGGGCGGTCAGCGACAGCGTGGCGACGAGGATGATGCCCAGCGCACCGCCGAAGTAGCCGCCGTAGACCGAGGCGAAAAACACCGCGGGCAGTAGCACGCTGCGCCGGTCGGGCAGGTCGGAATCGGGCTCCCCGATCCAGCGCCGCAGCAGCGGCTGCAGGCCGAGCAGGACGGCGGCTAGCGCGAGCAACCACGGCACCACCGCATCGAAGACCGCACTGGGCAGCGTGAGCAGCAGCAGTGCGCCACCCGCTGCACCCAGCGCTGCCACTCCGGTGCACGACAGCACCCGGAAGCGCTGGCCACGCAGTTCACGCCGGCTGCCGAGCGCGATCCCCAGGTATCCCGGGCACTGCGACACGGAATTGGTCACGTTCGCGGCCAACGGAGAGAAGCCGGCTGCGAGCAGCGCCGGGAAGACCAGCAACGACCCCCCGCCCGCGACCGCGTTCACGACCCCGGCGAGCAGGCCCGTGAGCGCGAGCAGCGCCAGCTCGGGGAACAATGTGGACGGCACGAGAGGGCACGCTAACCCGCTCGGACGGTTCGGTGCGCTCAGGATCTCGCTGCTCGCGAGCAGTCTCACGCGCCCGGTGAGGGTGGCGCATGTGGTTACCGCATCCGCGATCTATGCTGGGTGGCGTGGACGAGCTGGCCGGGCGGCCGCGTCAGCGTGATGCTGCCGAGGAAAGTCCGGACTCCACAGGGCAGGGTGGTTGTCAACAGCAACCCGGGGTGACCCGCGGGACAGTGCCACAGAAAACAGACCGCCCCGCCCCACGAGATCGACGGGGCCGGGGTAAGGGTGAAACGGTGGTGTAAGAGACCACCAGCGTCCCGGGTGACCGGGACGGCTCGGTAAACCCCACCCGGAGCAAGGCCAAGAGGGCACCGCACGGTGCCTGCGCAGGCGTTCGAGGGTTGCCCGCCCGATGCCTGCGGGTAGGCCGCTGGAGCCTGTCGGTGACGGCAGGCCGAGATGGATGGCCGCCGGCCGGGCCGCCGCGAGGCGCCCGGCGCACAGAATCCGGCTTACAGGCCAGCTCGTCCGCCTCAAGCCTGTGACCTGCAACTATTCCCTAGTGGTGTGTCTGCGAAATAACAAGGTATACTTGTGGTATGGCAGTGATGACCGCGCCGGCGCTGCCGGTGACCGACGATCAACGGGCTGACCTGAAGCGGATCGCGGGGTCGCCGCGGTTGGCGCACCGCAAGGTC
>WHTH01000002.1 GCA_009377865.1 Pseudonocardiaceae bacterium
CTTCATCATCAAACTCCTGACTGTCCACAACGCGCGAGGTCGAACACCCAAGCAGTGTCTCCCAACAGAACGATGTGACCAAGAATATCTTTTTTGCGGCAGATTCTGCTCCGACAACATCCCGCCGAGGGCAAACCCGCGCGCGGGCCCCTACCCACGCAGAGCCACCGCCGCACCGTCGCTCCGTGACCGCCTCCGGCGGCCCTTACTGCCGCCCGAGACCGCCCGTTCGCTGTGCGATATCAGGCGATACCCGTTGGCAGCGTCACCAGCACACGAACACCGCCGCTCGGCACGACCGCCGGGCGAGCCCTCATTGAGACGGTAGTGCTCTAGTGGCTCGTCAGGCAACGTTGAGTGGGTAACCGCCGTGTCGCGTTGATCTTGAGGTTGGTGGGCGTCAGCCTGGCGGGTGACGTTGTTGTCGTCAGGTCGGGAGGTAGACCGTGGCACGCCCACCGGAGGTGTTCGTCCGCGAACTGTCGATGGAGGAGGGTCAGAAGCTTCGGCGGATCACCCGCACGGCGAAGGACCCGGTGCGGCTGCGCCGGGCGCCGATCGTGCTCGCCTCCGCTCAGGGCCAGCCGGTACCGGCGATCGCGGAGTTGATGGCCGCCACCGAGCACCACGTGTACGAGGTGATCCACGCGTTCAACGACAAGGGGCTCGCCGCACTGGACCCAAAATGGAACGGGGGCAGGCCGAAGACGATCACCAAGCGGACCGTGAGCGGATCGGCCAGATCGCCCGGTGCCGCCCCCGGCAGCTGAGCTTGCCGTATTCGGTGTGGAGCTTGACCAAATTGGCCGAGCACCTGGTCCGCGAGCGGATCGTGGACACGATCAGCCGGGAGACGCTGCGCCGGATCCTGCACGACGACGGGGTGTCGTGGCAGCGCACCACCACCTGGAAGACATCGACCGACCCGGACTTCGACGCCAAGATGCGCCGTGTCCTTCAACTGTATGACCATCCCCCGGACGACGGGTGGGTGATCTGCGTGGACGAGTTCGGGCCGCTGAACCTGCGCCCCGCCCCGGCCGGGGCTGGTTCCCCACCCGCACGCCAACCCGGCTGCGGGCCACCTACAACTCGGTACGCCTCCGGATCGAAGAGACGTCGCGAGCCTGAGGTGCACCCGGAACCCGGGCCACCGTGCAGCACGCTCGTGGACGTCCATGGCGGCCTCGTTCCCGACCAGGTACTCACCACCGGTGAAGCCCTGGAGCACGAACAGCCCCGCAAGCACCGTGACCGTCACCAGCAGCGCCCAGCGGACACCGGTGGCCGTAGGCGATGCGAGAACCACCCGATCGTCGGTACCGGTACCCCACACGTGGTGAGTACGGTCCGCTAGCCGGGAGCCGCGCGGTTTGCGCGGGCGGGGTCCCTATCGGTCACACGATCTGGAGGAGGACACTCAGCCGTGGGGATGGCAACGATCCTGGCAGGTATGCCGGACATGTGGCGTGACACCCTCGCAGCGCACGTGCCTGACCAGCACGGCTACTGCCAGACCTGCCGCAACTCCTCGGGAGTGTCAGCAACCTGGCCCTGCAGGATTCGCGAGGTCGCCGAAGAGGCCAAGTACATCCATGACGGCGGATTGCCGGGGACCTTCACCGGCCGTCACTCCCGTCACTGAAAGCGAGTCCGGCGCCGCTCCCCGAATCAGCTGCCCTCGGAGTCGCTGTCCTCGGAGTCACCGCCCTCGCGGTCGCTGTCATCGGAGTTCCTGCCGTCGGGTTCGGTCTTCTCGGGCTCATCCTCCTCGCAAGCCACACCGTCACCGTCGACGTCGAGTTCTTCCCGGTAGCCGGGATCATCCGACTCGAGCGGTGCGGCATCGGCGTCGCGGGCGGCCTCGCAGTCCTCGTACCGGACCTCGCGGGGCTCCGGTTCGTCGGCTCGCGGCGCCGGTGTGGGTCGAGGGCCCTCATTCCCGGGTGGCTCGGACGGGCCGCCGTTGCGCGGTGGTTCATCGGGTGACCCGTTGCCGGGCGGGCCCGGGGGGACTGTCGGCGGTCGCCCAGCACCGGGCGGCGGGCCAGGCGGGTTGACCGGCTTCGTGTCAGGGAGGTCCGAACCCTCGAGCACGAAAACCTGCACCACGCCGCCATCGACCTCGAGGTGGGCGGCCGAGGCGGGCAGTGTGGCCGACGCGGTGAGCAGCGCGGCAGCTGCCGTGGCGAGCAAGCCGGCAGACCAGGCGGCCACGGTGCGGTGGCGGCTCATGCGTCGACCTCATGCATCGACGAGGTGTCGTTGTCCTCGTCCTTACGGCCGCCGCCCAGCACCACGACGAACGCGGTCAACGCGGCGAAGGTCGCCCCGGCGACGAGCGGATCGGCCATCGTCATCACGACCCGACCGCCGCCGGGCACGTGCAGCCACAACTCGCCGGTGATGTCGGCTGCGCGGGGCTTCCAGGGGTCGTCCCAGTCGTTGTTGTCGCCCTGCATCCGGTAGCCGGAGTCGGCGTCCCCGTCGACGATCCGGTGGATCACGACGGGCGGCTGCTCGGCCTCGTTCGGGATACGGAAGGCGACGACATCACCGGGTGCGTAGTCGCCGGTCTTGCGAACCACAGCAAGATCTCCGGTGACCATGCCCGGCTCCATGCTGTCCCCGGTGACGGTGACCAGCGTGGTGGGCCCGCCGAGTGCTTCCGGGCGGAGCCAGAACCACCATCCGGCGAGGATGAGGACGACGGTGAGCGTCCCGAGCAGCCGGCGTGGGCGCGTCGCTTCCCGCGTCCGCTCCGAGACCTGCTGCTGGATGCTCACCGTCGTCTCCTAACCCTGCCGTAGTTGTCGTGATCAGCCGATGGTCAGCTGCACCCGCTCGATGTCCTCGACGGGCACCCCGTTCCTCGGAGCGTCTGAGTAGCGCACACTCTGCCGGTTATCCGTGATCTCGGCGAAGCCGAAACCCAGCTGGTTGCCGCCGTCGTCGAGGGTGCGCACGACCAAGGTCTTGCCGTCGCAGGCATTGGCGATCCCGTCAACCGTGACACCGAAGGATCGAGCGGTCCTGTAACCGTTGGTGTCCAGGTTGTAGCCGACGACCCGCACACCGTTCTCGTCACAGGACAACTGGTCGGACTCCCCGGACTGGGCGACACCCGCGTTGTTGACGTCCAGCGCGGCGGCGGCGCCGAAGACGCCGGCGAACACCAGTCCAGCGGCCCCGAACGCTGCCAGATAACGCTTCTTGCTCATGGTTTCTCTCCACTGTGGACTCGGAGCTTGGCACAGCACGGCTCCATGGTTTGACTGCCTGGGGAACTGAGACCCTCACCGCGCCCTCGGGCGGTCCGGGGCCGAGGCCGCCCTGGTTGGTGCGGCTCGTACAACTTGGTAATCGTGAGTTGAAGCCCCCGCGTTACTGCGCACTGCGGGTGCCTCAGCTCTCACTCCGACAAGTGAGACCGCAGCAGCAAGCAGTGTGCAGCCGGCTCGGCCTCAGCCAAGCCGTCCAAACCTCCGCTCGGCAACGGAATGATCGTCGCTCGATCATTGCATTTAGCTTAGCCTAACCTGATAGTGTCGCGCGGTGTTCACTCTTTCGGTCGTCGTGCCGGCGACCAACCGGCCGCCGACCCTCCCGCAGTGCACGACCGCGATCGGACGGTCCGCAGCGCGGGCCGAGGTCGTCATCGTCGAGCACCCGGCCCACCTCTCGGCGTCGGCCGCCCGCAACGCGGGCGCCCGGCGCGCCACCGGCGACGTGCTGGTGTTCGTCGACGCCGATGTCGAGGTCCATCCCGACGCGCTGACCCGGATCCGGGAGGCCTTCGCCGCGCGGCCGGGGCTGACCGCGGTCTTCGGGTCCTACGACGACGCCCCGTCCGCCGCCGGCGTCGTCTCGGCCTTCCGCAACCTGCTGCACCATCATGTCCACCAGAACGCGGCCGGGTCCGCCGAGACCTTCTGGTCGGGACTGGGTGCCGTGCGCCGGGACGCGTTCCTGGCCGTGGGCGGCTTCGACGGTGACCGCTTCCCGCACCCGTCGGTCGAGGACATCGACCTGGGCGCCCGCCTGCTCGCACGGGGCGCGCGGATCGTTTGCGACCCCGCGATCCAGGGCACTCATCTCAAGGCGTGGACGGTGCGGAACATGCTGTTCACCGACTTCGCCCGCCGCGGCGTGCCCTGGGTGGCGATGCAGCTGCGGTCGGGCCGGTCCTCCACCGCCCTGAACCTCGGCTGGCGGCACCGGGGCAGCGCCGCCGCCTGCGCCGTGGGCCTCGTCGCCCTGCTCGCCGGGCGGCCGGCCATCGCCGTCGGACCGGTGCTGGCGCTGCTGGCCCTCAACCACGACTTCTACACCCTGCTGGCGCGCAGGCGCGGCCCCCGTGAGGCGGCCCTCGGGGTGGCGTTGCACGCACTGCACCACCTGACGGCGGTGGCGTCCGTACCGGCCGGCGTGCTGGCCTACGCGGGCGAGCGCAGCCGAGCGGCGGTCACCCGATGACACCGGACGCCGAGGTGCGCATCGGGCTGGTCGGCTGCGGCCGGCTCGCGGAGTTCGGCTACGTCCCGGCACTACGGGCGGCGCGTGGCGTCCGCCTGGTCGCCGTGGCCGAGCCCGACCCCGCGCGGCGACGGCATGTCGCCGAGCTCGCGGGCGGCGTGCCCGCGTTCCCCGACGCCGCCGCGCTGCTCGGCGGACCCGAGGTCGACGGGCTCGTGCTGGCCACCCCAGCCCCGGCCCACCTGCCCGACGCGCGCACGGCGGCCGCAGCGGACATCGCCGTCCTGGTCGAGAAGCCGCCCGCGGTCGACGGCGGCGCGGCCGCGGAGCTGGCGGCGCAGACCCCGGCGCCGTGGATCGGCTTCAACCGCCGGTTCTCCGAGGGGATCGCAGCGCTGCGGGAGGCGACACCGGCCCGCGCCGAGGTCGACGTCCTGCTCGAGTTCGGCTACCGCCGGAGCGGGTGGGGCGCTCACGCGGTCACCGACGACGCCCTGCTCGATCTGGGCCCGCACCTGATCGACCTCGCCCGGTGGATCACCCGCGGCGAGGTGACCGAGGTCCAGCGGGCCTCGGTGACCCCGCAGCGGGCGGAGTTCGACCTGGTCCTGGGGCCGGCCAGGGTGCGGATCCGGTGCGCCACGAATCGGCCGCACCACGAGCGGCTGACGGTCGCGCACCGGCGCGGCGGCGTCATCGGCCAGCGCCACGAGGGGGGCCTCGTGGCGGCGGTGCGTGGGCGCCTCGCGCCTCGCCCGGGGCCGCACCCGCTCGTCGCCTCGCTGACCGCACAGGTCGAGTCGTTCGCCCACGCGCTGCGCGGCGCACCCGCACCCACACTCGGGCGCGCCGAGGACGGGGTCGCGGTGATGCGAACCATCGACGCGGTGCGAAGCTGCGCCGCCCCCGACAGGCGACCCGTCGCCCGCTGAAGACCCGCACCCCCGACCGGAAGGACCCGACGTGCTTGCGGTACTGCAGTTCGACTCCCCGAGCCTGGCCGTGCTCGACCGGATGCTCGCCGCCGGGCGGCTGCCCACCTTGGCGCGACTGCGCGAACGCGGGACGTGGCACGAGCTCGACACCCCGGCCACGCACTTCGCGGCCGGCGCGTTCCACACGCTCTACAGCGGCACGGAACTGGCCGACCACGGGCTCTTCTACCCGTTCCAGTGGTCGGCGGCCGACCAGCGGGTGCGCTACACCACCGCGTTCGAGGCGCCGCCGCCGGTCTGGGAGCGGCCGGGCGGGCACACCCTGGCCATCGACCCATACGAGGGCCGGGTACCACTGCGGCCACCGACCGGGACGGTCGTCAGTGGTTGGCAGTTCACCGACCGGGTCGTGCTGCAACCCTGGTCGTCGCCGCGGCGCATGCGGACGCGCCTGGAGCACCTCTACGGGACCGCCGCCGCGGTGGAGGAGGTGTTCGGGCGCAGCTCCCCCCGCGACCTGCTGCGGCTGCGCCGGGACCTGCTGGCGGCGTCGCGCCGGGTCGCGGACGCCGCCACCCTGCTGATGGCCACGGAGCGGTTCGACCTGACGTGGTTGACCTTCAGCGCGGGCCACGTCGCCGGGCACCAGTTCTGGGACCTGAGCCAGGTCGACGGTGCCGGCGGCCTCGACCCGGACGTCCGCCACGTCCTGTCCGGGGCGCTGGAGGAGGTCTACCAGAGCGTCGACGCGGGAATCGACCGCGTGCTGGAGGCGCTGCCCGACGGGACGGACGTGATCGTCACCTCCCCGGTCGGGATGGACGTCAACACCAGCCGCGCCGACCTGTTGCCCGAGATGCTCGACGCCGTGCTGCACGGCGGAGTCCGGCGCGACGCCGACTCGGGGTCGGGGTCGGTGTGGAAGCTGCGTGCCGCGCTGCCGACCGGCCTGCGGGCCAGGGTCGCGTCCGCGCTTCCCGACCGCGTCGCGCTGGCCTTGACGGAGCGCCTCGAGCTGCGGGGCCAGGACTGGGCCGCGACCAGGGCCTTCGCCCAGCCCGCCGACAACCAGGGCTACATCCGGCTCAACCTCGACGGCCGGGAGCGGGACGGGATCGTCGAGCCGGGTGACGCCGAGGCGCTGATGGACGAGATCGCGGCCGGGCTGGCCACCTTCCACGACCCCGACGGCACGCCCTCGGTCAAGTCCGTCGAGCGGGTGCTCGACACGTTCGGCTCCGGCATCCACTCCGAACAGCTGCCGGACCTCGTCGTGCGCTGGAGCGAGCGCGAGGCGAGCACCCTCGACCACGTCCGCTCCGACCGGTTCGGCACGGTGGCGCGCAGGGGCGGAGGCAGCGGGCGCTCCGGCAACCACACCGCGGGCGGCGCATGGGCACTGGTGGTGCCGGGCGCGTCACGGCCGCGCCCGACGAGCCGCCCGCCACGGCTGGTCGACATCGCGGCCACGGCGGCGACGCTGGCCGGGATGGACCCGGCCGGGTTGCCGGGACAGCCGCTGCTGGAGCGTTAGCGGTCGCCGCCGCTGCCGCGACGGGCCGCGACGGCTTCGAGCGTCATGCCCAGCGCCGTGGCGAGCTGGGCGAGGCCGACCAGGGCGCCGGCTCGCGGGCCGTGCGCCCACCCGCGGCGCAGCAGGCCGGTGTAGAAGCGGGGTGTCTCCAGCCGCAGCAGGGTGCCGTGGTCGGCGCGGAACCGGTAGCCGCCACGCCCGTAGCGCAGCTGCTGGCGCCAGAAACCGGCCGCGTCGAGCTCCTGATGATGCAGCACCAGCGCCGCGGGCTCGAAGGCGAGCTCGTGCCCGGCGCCGGTCAGCCGCGCGCACCAGTCCCGGTCCTCCCCGGCCGCCAGCGGGTAACGCTCGTCGAACGGCAGGGCCCGGCACACCTCGGCGCGGCAGCCGATGTTGCAGGTCGGGGCGAAGCGCATCCGCCCGGTCGGCGGGTCAATCGTCGCCTCGGCCAGGTGGCTCGCGATCGCCTGCGACGCGGTGGCCAGCACGGACTGCGGCGTGCCGTTGCGGGTCGGGCCCGCAGCCGCGGCCGGGCCCGCGTCGATCCGGCCGGCCAGCGCCGCCGCCCACCCCGGGACGGGTGCGCAGTCGTCGTCGGTGAAGCAGACCACCGGTGCCCGCGCCTCGCGAACGCCGGCGTTACGAGCCGCGGCCGGGCCGCGGCCCTCCCCGCGCACCAGGCGGGCCCCCGGGACGGCGGCGACCGTCCCGGCCACGGCGCGCGCGTCCCGCGATGCGTCGTCGACGACGACGATCTCCAGCTCCGGGGCGGTCTGGCGTCGAAGCGCGGCCAGGCAGGTGGCCAGCCTGCCGGGCCGGTCCCTGGTGGGCACGACGACCGAGATACGCGAGTTCATGACAACGCTCCCTGAGCCAGCGCCGACAGTGCCACCACCGACAGGGCACCGCCGAACGAGGTGAACGCGATCCGCCCGCCGATCGCGCCGGGCAGCATCCTGATCGCCACCAGCGCGGACGTCCCGGTCGCCGCGAGCGCGGCGCAGCTGGCGCCGACTGCACCGGCCACCGGGACGACCCAGGCCGACGCCCCGGCGAATACCGCCGCACCGGCCAGCCCGGCGTAGAGGCTGACCTCGGGTCGCATGCGCAGCGCGGCTGCCTGGATGGCCAGCGCGTGCAGCGGTGCGAGCACCACGATCGCCAGTGCCGGGCCGAACGCCGTGACGGCTCCGGTGTAGGCGGCGCCGAACACCAGCGGCACCGCCGTGTCGAGCACGGCGGCAGTGGCGACCGCGGACGGGACCACGGCGAGCAGCACCCAGCCCGCGAGCCACCGCAGCGCGGGTTCGGCGCCGTCGTCGGGCCGCTGCGCCAGCATCGGCAGCGAGACCGTGAACAGCTGCACGACCGCGTACACGGCGGCCAGCGCGACGCCGAGGGCCAGCGCGGCGAACCCGGTCTCGACGGCGTCGCCGGCCACCAGGGCCACGACGACGACCCCGCCGCGCTGCGCGAGCTGGGTCAGTGCGCCACCCGTCGCCTGCATGACGGCGAACCGTCCGGCTCCGGCCGGTAGCGGCACGGCGGCGACCCGGCCGACGAGCAGGGGGCCCACGGCCGCCACCGCCAGGACGAAGCCGGCGGCTGCCGCGACGACGATGGCGGCCACGGCGCCGGTCGGGCCCGCCGTCGCGTACAGCACGAGCACGGCGGCGACGAGCACGGCGTTCTGCACCGGGTAGCGCGCGGACCAGCCCCACGCCCGGCCCAGCCCGAGGTCGGCCTGCAGCGCCAGCGTCGTCGCGACGTTGAGTGCGAGCGCGATCACCACCAGCGCGGTCGGCAGTGGCGGGAACCGCTCCGGGTTCCAGACCGCCAGCACGGTCGCGACGGCGGCCAGCGCCGCCAGCACCATCGCGCGGTTGCGCCCCAGCCGCAGTGACAGCGCCCTGGCGAGAGCGGCCCGCTCGCCGGGCACGGCGGCGGGCACGTAGCGGGCCAGCAGGGTGGCCCCGCCCACTGTCATCGCCAGCGCCCCGATCATGACCACCGTCAGCGCGACGGCGAATCCACCGTAGTCGGCCGGCCCGAGGACCCGTGGCACGACCGTGGCCAGCAGGACCAGGGTGACCGCCTCGGCCACCTTGCCGCCGAGGCCGGCCAGCACCGGCGTCCGCAGCCGGTCGCCCCGCACCTCGACCGTCGCGGCCTGCGAGGGCTCAACCATTCCATGCCTCCCATCCGGGCACGGTGCGCCGGTCGACGGTGAGGGTGTAGGCGTCCCGGCGCAGGTCGGTGCCGAACTCGTACACCTCGACGTTCGGGTCGCTGGGTCCGACCGTGGCCAGCCGCAGCACCGACTGGGTGCGCGTCACCTGCCCGAACACCCCACCCCGGCGGGGCTGCCAGGCGATGCCGTCGAGCCCCGCCGTGCTCCTCGCCCACAGCACCGCGTACGCCGGGGGCTCGGTGATGCCGTCGACGACCCGGGGCTGGCGCAGGCACGGGTGGGCGAAGGCCAGCTGCCAGCCCAATGCCACCGGCGCCCCGTCGGGGAGGAACTCGTCCAGCGCGACCGGGTGAGCCGTGGCCGGGGCGGTGAACGCCAGCCAACCGTGCCCCGCCCCGGTGGCGTCCATCGCCTCCAGCCGGACGACGTCGGCCCCGCCTGCGGGGGTGAGCACCAACGTCCGCCACGACGGGCCGGGTGCGGTGTCGGTGAGCGACTCGGTGGCCGTCGGGACCACCGTGTCCCCGAAGCGCCGCCCGTAGACCGCGGTGAGCCCGTTGCCGCCGGTCAGCCTGCCCGCGGCCAGCACCGTGACCGCCGCCCCGCCCGCGGGATCCGGGGGCAGGGCGTACCACCCGGTGCTCATCCGCCCGGTGGTCAGGTTGGCCGACCGGCCGTCGGGGCCGGCGACCAGGCTGCCCCACACCTGCCCGGCCACGCCGCCCTGCGGTGCGTTGGGGGCGTGGTAGCCGTCGCCCGCGACGAATCCCCCGGGGGGCGGCGGTGGTGGCAGGCCCGCCGCGGGGGGCAGCGGCTCGGCGCCGCGCGGGTCGAGCACCCGCACGGCGGCGGTGGTGCCGCACCCGGTCCCGGTCGGATCGGCGAGCCCCTGCGCCCACACCGACCCGGGAGGTGTGCCCCGCGCAGCGGCCGACCCGAAGGCACCGACCAGATAGCCGCTGGTCGCGACGAGGGAGGCGACCACGACGACCGGGACCGCGCGCAGCGCGGCGAACCGCGGTTGTCGCTGCCACCCGGTCCAGCGGCCCCACACTGCGAACCCGACCGCCACCACGAGGACCACCATCCCCCACAACACCACGCTGTCGAAGGTCACGGGCCCCACCGACGGCGGCCGGCCGGCAGCCCAGACGCCGTCGAGCCAGGCGTAGGCCCAGTCGTTCGGGCCGTGCCACGACAGGGCCAGCACCACGGTGAACGACCCGGCGACCGCGACCACGAGCCCGGCAGGCGGCCTCGACCCGTCCAGCACCCGCCCCGTCAGCGGCACCGCCGCGACCAGCGCGAGGGCGAGGAACGCCGACCCGACCCCGGCGAGCGTCCCGAAGTGGTGGGTCCACTTCGACGGGGTGAACGCGAGCGCGAGAAACCCCAGCGCGGTGGCGGAACCGGCCAGCCACAACGGCGCAGGCACCGGCACCCGGCGCAGCCGCGCGGCCACGGCGAGCAGGGCGAAGGCGCCGAGCGCGACGAGGCAGGCGAGCACCGCGGCCCGCTTGGCGAAGTTGCCCATCGGGGCCTGGCTGAGCAGGTAGCCGTAGCGTTCGATCTCCTCGGCCCAGCCGTCCTGTGGCACCACCGACAGGAACATCGCCTGACCGCGCTGGAAGTCGCGCAGCGCGTTGTCGGCGAACGCGACCAGCGGTGCGACCATGCCCCCCGAGCCCACGGCGAGCGCGCGCAGCGCGGTGGTCGCAGCGGCACCGGGCACCCGGACCAGCGGCCACAGCACCGGCAGCCCCGCGAGCAGCACGCCGAGCAGGATGAAACCGGTGGTGTGCGCCGTGAAGCCCAGACCCGCCACCGCGCACGCCAGCCAGCCCAGCACGAGCCGTCGCCGTCGCCCGGCGGCCAGCACCGCGAGCAGCGTCGCGGCGCCGCAGGCGGCCACCACGGGCTCCGGCCGCACCCCCGTGTTCTGGGGCAGCCACCAGGCCAGGAACACCGCGGCGAGCACCACCGGCGCGGTGACCCGCATCCCCCGCGCGGCGGCTGCCGGCTCCGCGGTTGCGGCCGCGACGAAGCGGCGCAGCAGCACCCACGTGAGCAGGCCGAACACCAGGGCGGGGACGCGTTGTGCGACCGGCGCCTCGCCCGCGAACTCCTGCCACCAGCCCAGCGCCCGGTAGGGCCAGGTGAACGGGGTGAAGCTCTGGTCATAGAACTGGTAGTAGTTGCCGACCTCCCCGGAGATCGTCGCGTTGCGGGCCTGCGCGGTGAAGTAGCCGTCGTCGTCGGTGGCCGGGGCGATGACCGTCCAGACCACCAGCACCGCGGGCACCACCACGTCCACGGCTCGCGGCCACCGGAGCCGGCGGAGCCATCGCAGCCGCCGGTTGCGGCGGGCCCGGGGCACCGCGCGGTCGGCGAGCGCGAGCAGCCCCGCCGTGGTCGGCAGGGCGACCAGCAGCACCCAGAGCAGCGCCGACTTCGACGGCGCCGGGGCGCTGCTGAACTCGTCGTCGACGCGCAGCTCGACCGACAGCTCGCCCGCGATCCCGGGCGGGGGGTCGCGCAGCGAGGTCGCCAGCATGTCGACGTCGGGAAGCTGCTCGGTAGCGGTGCGGACGATCTCCCGGCCGTCGCGGCTGATCACGAGCTCGGCGTTGCCCGGCCCGGCGAAGGCGTCGAGGTCGGGCGCCGGCTGCCCGGAAGCGCCCGCCGGACCGGCGTAGCTCGGCAGCCCGTCGCTGTGCCCGCTGATCCGGTACCCGCACGGCCCGGCCGGGAGTGGCTCGTCGAGCAGCACCCGGTCCAGCCCTCGGACCCGCACCCGGTCCTGCGCCGCAGTCACGACCATCCCGATGGCGCCGGTTTCCGGCGTGCCCGGCACCGCCGTCGAGACGACGACACCTTCCGGCGTCGCCTGGGCGGCCCTGGCGACGTCGCAGTTGAACCGCACGTCGAGCGCGAGCGGCCGGTAGGCGGTCAGCGTGAGCAGCGTGGACTCGGGGTTTGCGGGATCGGCGGGCCAGCGCACCGTCGGCTCGTTGACCGACACCGGGGCGAACGGCAGCAGCACCGCGCACACCACGGCGACGAGCCCGGCCAGCGCGGCGGGCAGCGCCGCGCACCACCGCCGACCGGGCAGCCGTTCCCGGTCGACGGTCGCGCCGCTGTCGTTCACCTATTGATCACGATCGACCACGCTATGGGGCCGGGAAACACTATCGCTGCCCCTCTTTCGGGTGATATACCTAGGCTAACCTTATTTAATCAGGTCAACGGCCGGTAAAAGGATTGCCCATGCGAGTGCGCAGGCCACGTGCTGTCGTCACCGGCGGCGCAGGATTCCTGGGATCCCATCTGTGCGAGCGGCTGTTGCGCGACGGCTACACCGTGCTGTGCCTCGACGACCTCAGCACCGGCGCGGCGGACAACGTCGCCCACCTGGCGGAGGTCGGGCCGTTCCGGCTCGTCCGCGCCGACGTCACCGACTTCGTGCACGTCGTCGGGGCGGTCGACGCGGTGCTGCACTTCGCCTCACCCGCCTCTCCCATCGACTACCTGCGCATGCCGATCGAGACGCTCAAGGTCGGCTCGATCGGCACCCTGCACACGCTGGGCCTGGCCAAGGAGAAGGGGGCGCGCTACCTGCTCGCGTCGACCTCGGAGGCCTACGGTGACCCGCAGGTCCACCCGCAGCCGGAGAGCTACTGGGGCCACGTCAACCCGGTCGGGCCGCGCGGGGTCTACGACGAGGCGAAGCGGTTCGGCGAGGCCATGACCATGGCCTACCGGCGCTCGCAACGGGTCGACACGGCGATCGTGCGGATCTTCAACACCCACGGACCGCGGATGCGCCCCGCCGACGGCCGGGCGGTGCCGACGTTCATCCGGCAGGCACTGCGCGGCGAACCGCTGACCGTCGCAGGCGACGGCAGCCAGACCCGCTCGATCCAGTACGTCGACGACCTCGTCGAGGGGTGCGTGCGCCTGCTGCACTCGTCGCACGCGGGCCCGGTCAACATCGGCAACCCGCGAGAGGTCTCGATCGGCGCGCTCGCCGTGCTGATCCGCGACCTCGCCGGCTCGGCGAGCGAGATCCACCACGTACCGCGCCCGGAGGACGACCCCACGGTACGGCAGCCGGACGTCACGCTGGCCCGCGAGCTGCTCGGCTGGAACCCCGCGGTGGACCTCGAGGACGGGCTGCGCCGGACCGTCGCGTGGTTCCGGGACAACCTCGCCCCGGCCGCCCCCGAGGCGGTCATCATCGGGGCCGGGCCAGCCGGGCTGACCGCCGCCCGCGAGCTCGCCCGGCGCGACGTGATGTCGACCGTGCTGGAGGCCGACGACGTCGTCGGGGGGATCAGCCGGACCGTCGAGCGGGACGGGTGGCGGTTCGACATCGGAGGCCACCGCTTCTTCACCAAGGTGGCCAGGGTGTCGGCGTTCTGGCACGAGGTGCTGCCCGACGGGGAACTCCTGCTGCGGCCCCGCCGCAGCCGCATCCTCTACCGGGGCCGGTTCTACGACTACCCGCTGCGCCCGCTCGCAGCGCTGCGCAACCTCGGCGCGTCCGAGGCCCTCCGATGCGTGCTGTCGTACCTGCGGGCGCAAGTCTGCCCGCCCGCCGACCAGTCCCACCTGGAAGGATGGGTCGCGACCCGGTTCGGCTACCGGCTCTACCGGCACTTCTTCAAGACCTACAACGAGAAGGTCTGGGGCGTGCCCGCCACCGAGATCCAGGCCGACTGGGCCGCGCAGCGGATCAAGGACCTGTCGCTGGCCGGCGCGGTGCTCGGCACACTGCGCCGAGACGGCACGCAGATCACCTCGCTGATCGAGCAGTTCCACTACCCGCGGCTCGGGCCGGGGATGATGTGGGAACGCTGCTGCGAGCTCGTCGAGGCTGCCGGTAGCAAGGTGCACCTGGGTCATCCGGTGACCCGGGTGGAGCATGCCGGCGGGCGCGCGGTCGCCGTCGAGACCACGGTGGACGGTGCGGTGACCCGCTTTCCGTGCACCGACGTGATCTCCTCGATGCCGCTGCCCGACCTGGTGCGGGCCATGGACCCGCAGGTGCCCCCGGCGGTGCGCGCGGCCGCCGACGGCCTCCGGTTCCGGGACTTCCTCACCGTCGCCCTGGTCGTGCCCGAGCCCGACGCCTTCGACGACAACTGGATCTACGTGCATTCCCCGGACGTGCGGCTCGGCAGGGTCCAGAACTTCGGCGCGTGGTCGGAGTCGATGGTCAAACCGGGCTGGACCTGCCTGGGCCTGGAGTACTTCGTGTTCGAGGGCGACGACCTGTGGGACCTGCCGGACGCCGAGCTCGTCGCGCTGGGCACCCGCGAGCTCGACGCCATCGGCCTGGTGAGGCGCGACGCCGTCGAGAGCGGCTACGTCGTCCGGATGCCCAAGGCCTACCCCGTCTACGATCGTGACTTCCGCAGCAACGTCGCCACGCTGCGGGAGTGGCTGGCCGTGCACGCGCGCAACGTGCACCCTGTCGGGCGCAACGGCATGCACCGCTACAACAACCAGGACCACTCGATGCTGACCGCGATGCTCAGCGTCGAGAACGTCCTGGACGGGGCAGGCCACGACGCCTGGTCGGTGAATGTGGAGGGGGACTACCACGAGCACGCCACGGTCGGTGGCACCGGCCGCGACGCGCCGATCCTGGCGGTCAGCCGGGAGTGACGCGGTCGGCTGCCGAGCCGGGACCGCGCCGGCTCCACAGCCGGATCAGGATCACGACGGGCAGCAGGCTGACCGTCACGATGAGCAGCGCGGGCAGCGCCGCTGTGTCGAACCGGGAGTCCTTGGTGGCCTCCCATGCCATGATCGCGAGCGTGTCGCCGCCCAGCGGCCGCAGCAGGGCGGTGGCCGGGAGCTCCTTCATGACCTCCACCATCACCAGCAGCGCGGCGGTGAGGACGCCCGGCCACAGCAGCGGGGCGTGAACCTCGGCGAGCACCCGAGCCCGGTCCGCCCCCAACGCCCGCGCGGCATCGTCCAGGTTGGGGTGGATCCGCGCCATGCGCGCCTCCATCGCGAAGTACGCCTGGGCGTGGAACCGGACGACGTAGGCGCACACCAGGCCGAGGATGGTGCCGGTGAACAGCAGCCCGATGCTCGCGCCTGCGAGCGCCTCGGCCCCGTCGATCAGTCGGCGGTCCAGCCACACCAGCGGCACGTAGATCGCGACGGCGATCACCGTACCGGGCACCGCGTAGCCCACCGATGCCAGCCGGGCCGCTGCCGCGCCGATCCGGGACGGCCGGACCCGCTGGCCGTAGACGATCACCGTCGAGGTGATCACCGCTATGACGGCGGAGGCGGCGGCGAGCAGCAGCGTGTTGAACACGGCCGCGCCCAGCCCGGCACCCACCCGGTCCGCGATGACGCTCTCCACCGACCAGGCCAGCAACTGGGCCACCGGCACGGCGAACACCAGGGCCAGCAGCAGGCACGGCACCGCGGTCGCGCCCGCCGCCCGCCACCCGTGCAGCCGGCGCGGGACGACAGCGTCACCGCGGGACAGCGCCTGGTGGAACCGGGCCCGGCCGCGCAGCAGCCGCTCAGCCACGACCATGATCAACGCGAGGCCGACCAGCACCGTGGCGAGCTGCAGCGCGGCCGCCTGGTCGAACGCGCCGTACCAGACCCGGTAGATCGCGTCGGTCATGGCCTGGTACCCGAGCAGGCTCACGGCCCCGAAATCGGCCAGCGCCTCCATCACGGCCAGCGCCGCCCCGGCGGCCAGCGCCGGGCGCGCGAGCGGCAGCGCCACGGTGCGCACCGCCCGGCCGTAGCTGCATCCGAGGTTGCGCGCCGCCTCCATGGACTGCCGGGACTGACCCAGGAACGCGCTGCGGCCCAGCACGTAGACATAGGGATAGAGCACGGCGGTGAGCACGCCGATCGCGCCTGCCGGGCCGCGCAGCCCCGGTAACTGCAGGCCGGTGCCGAACAGGCTGCTCTGCAGCGGGTCCGCGTAACCGAACTGCCCCACCAGCACGAACACCAGGACGTAGCCGGGCATCGCCAGCGGCAGCACGAGCGCCCAGTCCAGCCAGCGGCGTCCGGGGAAGTCGTAGAAGGACACGAGGACGGCGAGCCCGCCGCCGATGACCAGGGTGCCGGCGGCGACTCCGACGCCGAGCAGCACGCTGCGCCCCAGCGCCTGCGGCAGCAGCGTCCGGGCGATCTGGCCGAACGCCTCGCCGCCGATCACGAAGCTCAGCGGCAACGCGACCAGCGGTCCGGCCACGACCAGGGCCGTGCACACCCCCAGGACCGTCCAGCCCGGTGGCCGCCGGCGGCGCGCGGTCCGACCGGCGACGCTCAGCGCCACCCGACCTCCAGCATCAGGGCGACCGCCTCGTCGAGCAGCGGCCCGGCCTCCTCCACGGCGATCGGGTCGATGGTGACGTCGGCCCAGTCCCGGATGTGCGGGGCCGGCGGCACCTGCGGGTTCGCCGCGAACTCCCCGCGCGAGACGACCTGCTGCTGTGCTGGCGGGGAGGTGAGCCACTCCATCAGCGCCACCGCGGTCGGCGCGGCGTCCGAGCCGCGCACCACACCGACCCCGGAGACATTGGCGTGCGCCCCGGCACCGTCCTGGTTCGGCCAGGCGGGAGCGACCGGGAAGCCGGGGTCCTCGTCCAGCGCCCGTGCCAGGTAGTAGTGGTTCGACAGGCCGACGTCGCAGTCGCCGGCGGCCATCACCGCGAGCATCTCGCCGTCCGAGCCCAGGATCTCGGGGTCGTTGGCCATCCAGGAGCGCAGCAGCGCTTCGGTTGCCTCCCGGCCCCGCTTGGCGATCATGTCGGCGACCATCGACTGGTTGTACTCGCTGTTCGAGGTCCGCAGGCAGGTCCGGTCGGCGAGCCGGGGATCGCCGAGGTCGGCGTAGCTCGTCACCGCGCCCGCAGGCACCCGCTCGGTCGACACGACCGGGATGCGCAGCCGGGTGGTCACCGCCCACCACGCACCCTGGTCGTCGTGCAGCCGCTCCGGGACCTGGGTCCGCAGCGTCTCGCTGGTGACGGGCTGCAGCAGGCCCGTCTCCTCGGCCTGCCACAGGTTGGCCAGGTCGGTGGTCACGAGCAGGTCGGCCGGGGTGTCCTCACCCTCCCGGCGCAGCCGCTCGTACAGCTCGGGCGCCGTGCCGCCGCGCAGCTCGATGTCGACCCCGGTCGCCTCCTCGAAGTCGCGGAAGACCTGCTCGTCCCCGTAGTGCGACCGGCCGTTGTAGATCACGAGGCTGTCCGCGTACTCGATGCCGGCGGTGTTCACCTCGCGTGCAGCGCCGGTGTCGGGCGATCCGCCGGACCCGCGGGACGATCCGTCCGTGCCCCCCGTGCCGAACGCCAGCACCGCGCCGCCCACGGCGACGACGGCGACGAGGGCGGCTGCGGCCGTCACGGCCCATCGCCGGCGAATGAGGGACGTGAGCATGGGTTGACCTCCCGTCACGGCCGACATTCGGGCGACAGCGGCCTTACCCTTGCCTACCACAGGGTAGGCTTAGCTCACCATGGATCAGGGTTGTGCGATCGTCGCCGCCGACGTCGAGAAGACGTTCGGGCGCAACCGGGCCGTGACGGGCACGACGTTGCGGGTCGGGCACGGGGAGTTCGTGGCCCTGCTGGGGCCGAGCGGGTCGGGCAAGACGACCCTGCTGCGCATCGTCGCCGGGTTCGAGACACCCGACGCGGGCAGCGTCTGGCTGTCCGGGCGGCAGGTCGCGGGCGACGGGGTGTGGGAGGAGCCCGACCGGCGCAAGGTCGGGATGGTGTTCCAGGACGGCGCGCTGTTCCCGCACCTGTCCGTGTCCGCGAACCTCGGCTTCGCCGGGCCGCGCCCCGGTCGGGTGCAGGAGTGCCTCGAGCTGGTCGGACTCGCGGACCGTGCCGCGTCGTACCCGCACGAGCTCTCCGGTGGCGAGCGACAGCGCGTCGCGCTGGCCAGGGCGCTGGCTGCCGACCCCGACGTGGTCCTGCTCGACGAGCCGTTCGCCGCCCTGGATGAGGGGTTGCGGGTCGCGCTGCGCGACGAGGTCGCCGCGATCCTGCGAACGGCCGGTGCGAGCGCGTTGCTGGTCACCCACAACCAGCAGGAGGCGCTGTCGCTGGCCGACGCCGTGGCCGTCATGCGGGACGGGCACATCGAGCAGGTCGGCACCCCCGAGGAGGTCTACGGCCGTCCGGTGAGCCGGTGGTCCGCCGAGTTCCTGGGCGAGGCCGACGTCGTGGCCGGGACGGCCTCCGGTGGCGTGGTGGATTGCGAGCTCGGGCGGTTCCCCGCGGACTCCGCGCTGAGCGGCCGGGTCGAGGTCATCGTCCGGCCGGAGGGGCTGGCCGTCTCCTCCAACGGCGCCTCGGACGGGGCAGGCCCGCCCGGCGACGGTATCGCCGCGCGCGTCGTCGGTCGCTCCTACTTCGGTCACGACCAGCTCGTCGCGGTGCAGCTGGCCAGCGGGTTGCGGCTGCGCAGCCGGTTGTCGGGTTCGGCCGGATGGCGCCTCGGCGACCTCGTCCACATCCGGGTCACCGGCCCGGTGACCGTGCTCGACGCCGCGTAGAAGCGCGCGGTGCGGCCGGGCGGCATCGTCGCGCCGCTCGCGGGCTGCGTCGTCCTCGCGAGCGCGTCGTTGGCGCTACCCGCCATGCTCGGCTACGACCCGTGGGCGTGGCAGGTCTGGGGCCGGGAGATCACCCGCGGCGAGCTGAGCACCGACGGCGGTCCGAGCTGGAAGCCGCTGCCCGTCCTCGGCACCACGCTGCTGGCGCCCTTCGGGCACGGGCCCCGGAGCTGTGGCTGGTCCTGACCCGCGCGGGTGGGCTGTTGGGCCTGGTGCTGGCCTACCGGCTGGCTGCGGCTCATGCTGCAGGGCAACGTCGAACCGGTGCTGATCGCGCTGTGTCTGCTGGCCGTCGAGCGCCACCTCGACGGGCGGCGCGGACAAGCCCTTGCGCTCGTTGGGGCGGCCGCGCTGCTGCGTCCGGAGGCCGGTCCCCTCCTCGCGCTGTACGCGGTGGCGCTGCTATGGCGGGAACCGGGCCGGTGGCGGGTCGCCGTCCCGGTCCTGGCCGCGGTGCCGCTGCTGTGGTTCGGCGGGGACTGGTGGGTCTCAGGCGACCCGTTCACCGGTTCCGACCGCGCCCAGGTCCTGGAGGGCACGGCTACGGAACGCGCCACGCTCGCAGTGGAACGGATCGTGGATATGGTCATCGTGCCGGTGTGGGCGGCGGCGGCCGGCTGCGTCGTCTGGGCCGGTGCACAGCAGGCGGATGCTCCCCGTCGTCCTCGGGGCGGGGGCGCTGCTGTGGGCGGCAGTGGTGGCGCTCATGGCCGTCGGGTTCGGCTACGCGGCACTGAGCCGCTTCCTGGCCCCAGCCGCCGCCGTGCTGTGCGTGCTGGCCGGGATCGCGGTGGGCCGTGCCGTCACCGCGCCGCACCGGGCGGTGTCCCGGCTGGCCGTCGCGCCTCGGCTGCGGCGCGCTGGCCATCGACTCCACGCTGCCCGCGTTGGAGGCTCGGCCCGCGCTCGCCTAGAAGATCGACGTACCGCTGGCGACGGTCGACTACAGCCTCGGGAGTCGGCCCGGCGTGACGCTCGCGCTGACCGGGGGCGAGCTCGACGCCGAGCTCTCGGCCGCGGCGGACACGGTCGTGATCGCCCGGACACCCGGCTGGACCGGATACGCGACGCGCTGTTGACCGCCGGCCGGTGAGGCCCGCTGCTCGGAGAGTCCCGCAGCACACCGGAGTAGCCCGCACAACGAACGGTGGCCGTCACGCTTGCGAGGGTTACTTATCGGTAATATGCTTCTTGTTACTGGCGAGTAGTGGACTCGCCCCTGGCAACCGCGATCTCATCGGAGCGAGGACATGGGTCACTACAGGAGCAATCTGCGCGACCTCGAGTTCACCCTCTTCGAGGTCTTCGAGGTGCAGCAGCGGTTCGGCAGCGGCCCGTTCACCGAGATGGACCGCGAGACGGCACGCGACGTGCTCACCGAGGTCGAGCGTCTCGCCACTGGCCCGCTGGCCGACCCGTTCGCCGAGGCAGACCGCAACCCACCGGTGTTCGACCCCGACGCGCATACCGTCGAACTGCCCGAGGCCTTCAAGAAGTCCTACGCGACGCTGTGGGACGGCGAGTGGTACCGGCTGGACCTGTCGAGCGAGCTGGGCGGCTACGGCGCACCGGCCACGCTGCGCTGGGCGGCGTCGGAGCTGCTGCTCGGCTCCAACCCGGCCGCGTTCATGTACATGGCCGGGCCCAGCATGGCCCAGGTGCTGCACCGCAACGGCACCCCCGCGCAGCAGCACTGGGCCGAGATCATGATCGAGAAGGGCTGGGGCGCCACGATGGTGCTCACCGAGGCCGACGCGGGGTCGGACGTCGGTGCGGGCAGGACCAAGGCCATCGCGCAGCCTGACGGGTCGTGGCACATCGAGGGCGTCAAGCGGTTCATCACCTCGGCCGAGCACGACCTCACCGACAACATCGTCCACCTTGTGCTGGCCCGCCCCGAGGGCGCCGGTCCGGGCACCAAGGGCCTGAGCCTGTTCGTCGTCCCGAAGCTGCACTTCGACGGCCAGACCGGACAGCTCGGCGAGCGCAACGGGGCCTACGTCACGGGCGTCGAGCACAAGATGGGACTCAAGGTCTCGACGACCTGCGAGTTGTCGTTCGGCCAGCACGGCACACCGGCGGTGGGCTGGCTCGTCGGCGAGGTGCACGACGGCATCGCGCAGATGTTCCAGATCATCGAGTACGCCCGGATGATGGTCGGCACCAAGGCCATCGCAACGCTGTCGACCGGCTATCTCAATGCGCTGGAGTACGCCAAGGAGCGGGTGCAGGGCGCCGACATCACACAACTGGTCGACAAGACGGCACCCCGGGTGCCCATCACCAACCACCCGGACGTCCGGCGGATGCTGATGCTGCAGAAGTCCTACGCCGAGGGGCTTCGGGCGCTCTACCTGTACGCAGCGTGCTACCAGGACCAGATCTCGCTGAGCCGATCGGTATCGGGTGACGGTGACTCAGAGCTGGCCGAGCGCGTCAACGACCTGCTGCTGCCGATCGTCAAGGGCGTGGGGTCCGAGCGCGCCTACGAGATGCTGACGCTGTCGCTGCAGACGCTGGGCGGCTCCGGCTTCCTGCAGGACTACCCGATCGAGCAGTACATCCGGGACGCCAAGATCGACAGCTTGTACGAGGGCACCACCGGCATCCAGGCCCAGGACTTCTTCTTCCGCAAGATCGTGCGGGACAAGGGCCGGGCGATCGGGCACATCAACAGCGAGATCCAGACCTACCTCGACTCCCACGACGACACACCGCAGGCGGGCAACGGCCGTCTCAAGGTGGAGCGGGAGCTGCTCGCGACCGCGCTGGGCGACCTGCAGGGCATGCTCGGGACGATGATCGGCTACCTGACCTCCGCGCAGCAGGACCCGCGCAACACCTACAAGGTCGCGCAGCACACTGTCAGCTTCCTGATGAGCGCCGGTGACGTGCTGATCGGCTGGTTGCTGCTGCGGCAGGCCGATGTCGCGCTCGCCGCGCTGGGCGGTGAGGTAGGCGAGCGGGATCGGGCCTTCTACGAGGGCAAGGTCGGTGCCGCCTCGTTCTTCGCCAAGACCGTGCTGCCCGAACTGGCGGCCCGTCGCGCCGTCATCGACGCGGCCGACAACGCGCTGATGGAGCTGCCCGAAGCGGCCTTCTGAGCGGCCACCGGCACCGTACGGGATCGGCTGACACGCCGGGAAGCTACTCGCAGATGACCTTGGGCTGCGGGTCGTAGACGGTGGTGTGTCCGTCGTTGCTCACCACGGCGCCGGTGTCGGCGTCGCGCACGGTCCGGGTGTTGGTGACCGTGAACCCTGGCGACCCGCTGGACTCGATGCACGGGTCACCGGAGACCCGCTGTGTCGACGGCTCGGTGAAGTCGCTGCGCCCGCTGGTGTTCGACTCCACGTCGTAGTGCTTGGTGCTCCAGAACCTCACCGTGATCGAGTCCGGGCTCCACGCGGTGTCGATCAGGATCCCGTTCGGTGAGTCGTTGCGGAACCTCACGTCGAGGGCACCCTCGAACACGGTCGCCTCCCGGCCCTCGGGATAGCGGCTGATGTAGTAGCTGTGCTCATTGTGCTCGATGTCGGTCATGCCGGCGAAGTAGGACGCGTTGAACAACGTGGTGGCGAACTGCGACACGCCGCCGCCGATCCCCCGGTCGGGACGTCCGTCATCGATGATCCCCGCCTCGCCGTAGCCGTTGGCGGCGTTGCGCGGGGCGGTGTAGCCGTTGAGGCTGAACGTCTCGCCCGGCTTCACCACGGCCCCGTCGACCTGCTCGGCGATCCGTTTGATGTTCCGCCCGGAGTCGTCGGCGAACCCGCTGGTGTCGAACTCGCTGACCACCTCGTTGATGCCGAGCGCCTCGGCCTGCTCGGTGGTCAGCTCGGCGGGCTCCTCGACGTACCGCGCCGGCAGCGAGCGGTCATCGGTGCCGGTGAGTACCTCCATCAGCGGTTCGAGGCTGACCTTCCAGTCGATGCCGCGGCCCGTCACCGAGGGCAGCACGGTCGGGCTGCCTCCCTGGAGGACGACCTCGGCATCCTTGCCCTGCTGCTCGGTGTCCTCGAGCTGCGGCGCCAGCGCGTCGACGACTGTCGGGTTGTCGATGGTCGCGTCGAGCCCGCCCTGGTCGTCGGGCGCGAAACGCAGCGCCTCCGCGATCACCTCGGGCTCGAGCTCCGCGTCTGCGCCGTCACCGGTCACCGTGACCGGCGCGGACACGGCGGGTTCTGCGATCTCGGTCAGCGCGGTCCGAACGCCCTCCGGCGTCGTGCTCACGGGGGTGGTCGTCACCGGAAGGCCCACAGCACTGCCATCTGCCCACCCGTCGAGCACGGCCTCGGTGGCGGCCGGCACGTCCAGCACCTGCCCGGGTACGGGGTCGACCGCAACCGGCGTGGCCTCGTCGAAGCGGATCGTGCCTTCGGCGGGCACCCGATCGGTCTCGGAACGCAACTGTTCCAGCGCAGCGGTGAGTTCCTCACGGTCGCCGGTGGTGACGACGTCGACGTCGCGGGTGGTGAACAAGGACGTCAGCCGCGTCCACGGGTTGAGTGGTTGCGCGCCCGCCTGATCGAGCGTGTCATCCCAGTCCACCGCGAGGCCGGCGGCCGCGGGGTCGAGGGTGGTCTCGACGTCGCCGGCACGCACCGGCACCAACTGGGCGAGCCGGGGCTCGATCTGCCCGCGCAGCTTCGTCGCGGCGGCGCCGCGTTCCATCCCGCCGACGGGGACCTCGGCGACGGTCACACCACGCGGCACCTCGCCCCGCGACATCGCCAGGTCGCCGCCGTAGAGCAGCCCGCACAGGCCGAACACGGCGGCCGCGACCAGCAGGCCGCGACGCAGCCGTGATCGGCGGGAACCCTGCTGACCCGCGGTCGGTCCGAACTCGGGTCGCGGCCCCGCAGGGATGTCGACGGTGGGATCGTCGTGGGTCTGGGAACGCGGTTCGTCGGACATCTCACCCCCTCTTCCCGGCGCGTCGGCGCCTGCCGCCGATCGCCGCCGTGCCTGCTGAGATCACGATGCCCCCGACGGGCCGACGCTGCCCCTGTCCGTCCACCAGCGGCACATCCACACGATCGTGCAGCATCTGGTTCTGGAGCTTGCTGTCGGGCACGCCCGAGAGGGTACGTGCCGCGGCAGCAAGGCTTCGCAAGGCACCACTACGGCAGCTCCGGGCTACAGCAGCTCAGGGCACCGCCACGGCTCGCCGAGCACGTGGTGATCCAGCCACGCCAGTACGGCGTCGTACCAGACCCGGATGTTGCCCGGCCGGGCCACCCAGTGGTTCTCGTCGGGTAGGTAGAGCAGCGCCGAGGGCACATCGCGGCGCTGCAGTTCGGTGTAGAGCGCGAGGCCCTCCCCGACCGGGACCCGGTAGTCCTGCTCGCCGTGCACCACGAGCGTGGGAGTGCGGATCGCGCCGGCATGTGTCGACGGTGACCAGCGACGGTAGTGCTCGGCGTCACGCTCCGGGTCGCCGAACCAGCGCTCCCAGCTGACGGCGTCGTCGGTGACGCCGCGGAACGCCTGCAGGTCCCACAGCGAGGCGTGCGTCACTGCAGCCCGGAACCGATCGGTGTGGCCGATGATCCAGTTGGTGAGATAGCCGCCGTAGGAGCCACCGGCGACGGCGGTCCGGGCGCCGTCGACGTCGTCGCGCTCGATCGCGGCGTCGGTCAGCGCGAGCACGTCGTCGTAGGGTGTGCCGCCCCACTGGTCCCAGCCGCGCTCGATCATGGCCTGCCCGTAGCCGGTCGACAACGCCGGGTCGGGCAGCAGCACCGCGTAGCCGCGGGCGGCGAACAGCTGCGGCTGCCAGCGCCAGTGCCAGCCGTTCCAGGACGCGAGCGGGCCACCGTGCACCGCGATGAGCAGCGGCGCGGGACCGTCGCTGTCGGCAGGCAGCACCAGCCATGCCCGCAGCGGTGTGCCGTCACCGGCGGTGGTGCTGACCTCTTCGACCCGGCCCGGCCACGGCTGCTCCGGCTCGATGCCGTACAGCACCCGGGGCGGCCGGCCGGGCTCGGGATCGAGCGCGACGACCTCGGGCGGGGTGGCGATGCGCGAGCGCAGCGCGTACACGGCGCCGCTCGTCACGGCGATGTCGGAGAACGCGCCGTCGTCCGCCAGCCGCACCGGCGCAGCCTCGGGGTCCTCGACGTCGAGTCGCCACAGCGGCGCGCGCCCCGCCTCGTCGGCGGCGAACAGCAGGCTCGTGCCGTCGGGCGTCCAGGCCAGATCGCGCGGCCAATGCTCGAAGTCGGGCGCCAGCCGCCGGACCGGGCCGCCGTCGAGCGGCACCAGCCACAGCTCGATCCTCGCCGGGGTGACGGGGTCGTAGCGGGTTTCGCGGCAGACGGCGACATACCTGCCATCCGGGCTGGCGGCGAGCTCACCGTAATCGACGTCCTGCTCGTGTGCCAGCACGCGCCGCTGCCCGGTCGCGACGTCGATCGCGACGAGATCGCGGTGCCGGGAACCGCCGCCGGCGGGGGTCTCCCAGGTGCTCAGCACGGTGCTGCCGTCCGGGGTGATGTCCACGCTCGCCTCACGCAATGCCCAGCCGACGTCGCCGGTCAGGTCGCGCAGCGTGCCGGTCGCACGATCCAGCACGAGCAGCCGCGGCGCGCGCTGCGCGAGGTGGGTGTCCCAGTGCCGGACGGGGTAGCGGTCGAACCACAGCGCGGTGGTGCCGGCGTCGGTGCGGGCCTTGGCGAGCTCGCGGTCGGCGTCGAGGCTGTTGCTGTCGAGGCTGTTGCTGTCGACACCGCTGGCGGTGCGGAACACGGCGCTGGTGGCCACGACCGTCCCCGCCTGCCGCGCGACGCACACCGTGTCGATCCCGGCGGGAGTGCCCGCGAGGTACTGCGCCTCGCCGCCGGCGGCGGGCAGCTCCCACAGCGCGGCGACCTCGTCGCCGTCCCTGCCGTCGCTGGCAGCCAGCTCCGACGGGTCGGGTCTGCGGTCGGTCAGCAGCAGGTCACCGCCGGGCGTCGCGGCCACGGCGGCCAGCCCGGGGCGTGGCCCGGCCAGCGGGCGAGTGCCGCCATCGTTGACCTCGACGAGCGTAGCGGCGAACCGGGTGCCGTTGGCGTCGGGGAGCGCGCGGTGCACGACCAGACGGCCGTCCGGGGTGGCGAGCAGCTGTGAGAGCCGGGGCAGGGCGAGGAAGGAGTCGAGATCCAGCGTCACGACGGCGACGTTATCTCCTGCAGTCCCCGTCGACCCCACC
Organism: Pseudonocardiaceae bacterium; assembly: GCA_009377865.1. Taxonomy (GTDB): domain Bacteria; phylum Actinomycetota; class Actinomycetes; order Mycobacteriales; family Pseudonocardiaceae; genus WHSY01. The sequence continues at coordinate 25,951 of WHTH01000002.1, forward strand.
CGCAGCGGGGCCGGACGGTGGAAAGCCCCGCGACGCTGCCAGGTCGGGGGTCTGACAGCATCACGGGGCTACCGGCTTCATCGCTGGCAGCAACCGCGGCGTTACATCCTGCGCGAAATGTGATCCACGTCACACTTCGGCTTCCTGGCGGAGCAGGAAACGTCCGAAGTGCGGCACCGTGAAGGCGATCTGCCCGCGCTCGCCGGAGTACACCAGGCCCTTCTTGAGCAAGCTGTCACGGGCAGGGGACAACGACGACGCCTTGCGGCCCAGCGTCTCTGCCACCGCAGCGGTGCCGACCGGCTCGTCGCGCCCGCCCGCGAGTTCGGCCATCGACTGCAGATACTCGCGCTCGGCCGGCGTGGCGCGCTCGTAGCGGGACCCGAAGAAGCCCACCGCGAGCTCGGCCTCCGCCTCGGGCGCGGCCACCTGCACGTCGTCGCGCTCGATCGGCGACGCGGGCGCGGCATCCCATGAGGCCTTGCCGTAGGCCTGCACGAAGTAGGGATAGCCGCCGGAGGTCTCGAACAGGACGTCGAGCGCGTCGGGGGTGATCTCGCCGTCCTCCCGCTCGATCGGGACGGTGACCGCGCGGTCGGCCTCGCCACGTTCGAGCTTGTCGATGCGCAGGTAGCGGAACAGCCGCTCGGAGTAGGACTTCGATGCGCTGAGCACGGTCGGGACGTGCGGCAGCCCGGCGCCGACGACGACCAGCGGCGCACCGGACTGCGACAGCTCGTGGCACGCCGCGCACAACGCCGAGACATCGTCGGGTACGACGTCCTGCATCTCGTCGATCAGCAGCGCCACCCCGGTACCCACGTCGGCCGCCAGCTCGGCGACGTCGGTGAACAGCTCCACCAGGTCGATCTCGATGTCGCCCGAATCCGCCCGGCCGCTGGTCGCGGGGACGTCGATGCCCGGCTGCCACCGGTCGCGCAGCTTGGCGCCGTCGGGCGCGGAGCGCAGCGCGAACGCCTTGAGCACGGCGAGCACGGCGTCGACCCGGTCGGGCGCGCGGTGCTTGAGCGCCAGGTCCCGGACCGCCCGGTGTATCGCCGCGGACAGCGGCCGCCGGAGGCCGGCATCCGGGCGGGCCTCGACCTTGCCCGCGCCCCAGCCCCGCCGCATCGCCATCGACCGCAGCTCGCCCAGCAGCACGGTCTTGCCCACGCCGCGCAGCCCGGTGAGCACCAGCGAGCGTTCCGGCCGTCCCCGCGCCACCCGCTCGAGGACGACTTCGAAGGCGTCGAGCTCGCTGCTACGCCCTGCCAGCTCGGGCGGGCGCTGCCCGGCACCGGGGGCGAACGGGTTGCGCACCGGGTCCATGCCATCGGACGGTATCCGGCTCTCTAGCGCTGATCCCAGATTCGGCGATAGACCGCGATTCGGCGTGTCGCGGCGGTGGCTCCAGAACACTGTCGAGACCTCGAGTTTGCGCTATACCGCCGATCGCGAGTTGGCTGGACGGATGGCGGAGGTGGTGACCCGCGGCAGCGGGGAGCACGAGCAGATCGCGGACCGCGCCGAGCTGCGGGTGACGTTCGCGGCCCACGGCGCCGACCGCAGCACCGCCGTCGCGGAACTGGGCGCGCGGGTGCAGCCGGTCGAGCCGGCGCTGGCTGGCGACGGCGTGGAGGTGCGGTCGCGGCGGATGGCGGTGCAGACCGCGTGGGACGGCAAGCGTCGCACCGGGTGCCGCGCGCAGCTGTCGATCACGATCCGGGTGGACCATGTCGACGTGCTGGAGGGCCTGCTCGACGCGCTGCTGGGCGCTGAGCCCGAGTCGCTGCACGGGCCGTCATGGCAGCTGGCCGACGACAGTGAGGCCACCGCGGTCGCCCAGCAGCGCGCGGTGGCCGAGGCCAGACGCCGCGCGGAAGGCTATGCGGCGGCGCTCGGTGCGCGGTTGGGGGCGTTGCACAGCATCAGCGACACCGGCACCGAGCGGCCGATGGCGCGGATGGCGATGGAGAGCACGACCGCGGCGGGCTCGCCGAACGTCGCCGAACTCGGGCTGGAGCCGGCACCGGTCACTGTCACCGCCGGCTGCACCACGGTGTGGACCTTGCTGGACTGACGCCGACGTCCATGAACTCGACGCGGTGGGGTCAGCGGGGCCCGGCGACCCCCGTGGCGTCCATGAGCTCGACGCCGTGGGGGTCCGCGCCGCCGGTCACGGGGTGCGCAGCAGCGCCACCACACCCTGGCCACCGGCGGCGCAGACCGAGATCAGACCGCTGGCGGGCTTGCCGGTCGAGGCGGCGCGCTCGTGCAGCAGCTTGGCCAGCGTCGCGACGATGCGGCCACCGGTCGCGGCGAAGGGATGCCCGCCCGCCAGTGATGAGCCGGTGACGTTGAGCCGGTCACGGTCGATCGTGCCGAACGCACCGTCGAGCCCGAGCTCGCGCTTGCAGTAGTCGGCGTCCTCCCAAGCCTTGAGGGTGGCCAGCACCTGCGAGGCGAACGCCTCGTGCATCTCGACGAGGTCCAGGTCGGCCAGGCCGAGCCCGTTGCGGGCCAGCAGTCGAGGCACTGCGCGCACCGGCGCGGTGAGCAGCCCATCGTCGCCGTGGACGTAGTCCACGGCTGCCGTCTGCGAGTCCACGAGGTGCGCCAGCACCGGCAGGTCGTGGCGCCCGGCCCACTCCTGGCTGCCCAGCAGCACCGCCGAGGCACCGTCGGTCAGCGGGGTGGAGTTGCCGGCCGTCATCGTCTCCGATCCGAAGATCGTCTTGAGCTTCCCGAGCTTCTCGACCGAGGTGTCCGGCCGCAGGTTCTCGTCACGGCGGAGCCCGAGGTAGGGGGTCAGCAGGTCGTCGAAGAACCCGCGCTCGTAGGCGGCGGCCAGCCGGTGGTGGCTGGCGACGGTGAGCTCGTCTTGTTCGGTGCGCCCGACGTTCCACTGCCGTGCGGTCAGCGCCGCGTGCTCGCCCATCGACAGCCCGGTACGCGGCTCGGCGTTGCGCGGCGTCTCCGGGACGATCTGGTTGGGCCGCAGCTTGGCGAGCGCCGCGAGGTAGTCGGTGTAGGACTTGCCGCGGTTGAGCTCGAGCAGTACCCGCCGCAGGTCGTCATTCACGGCGATCGGCGCGTCGCTGGTGGTGTCGACGCCACCGGCGATGCCGGAGTCGACCTGCCCGAGAGCGATCTTGTTGCCGACCAGGACCGCGGCCTCCAGCCCCGTCCCGCAGGCCTGCCCGACGTCGTAGGCGGGGATGCGAGCATCGAGCGAGCTGCCCAGCACGGATTCGCGGGTGAGATTGAAGTCACGGCTGTGCTTGAGCACCGCGCCGGCAGCGACCTCGTCGAGCCGGGTGCCGGCCAGGCCGAACCTCGCAACCAGACCGTTGAGCGTCGCGGTCAGCATGTCCTGATTGGACGCCTGCGCATAACGGCCGTTGGAGCGGGCGAACGGGATTCGGTTGCCCCCGAGGATCGCAACCGGACGGGCCGCGCGGGCCATTGTTCCTCCTGTGGCCGCCGAGGTCGGAGCGGCACAACCTACTCACCAGTAAGTCTACCGGCGAGTAAGATGACACGCCATGACGGACCGGTACTCCAGTTTCGCCCGCTCGAGTCTGGGCAGCACGCTGGTCAAACAACTGGGCCTGCCCGACCCGCCGCAGCTGCAACGTCACAGTCCCGGGGCGCCGGTGCTCGACGGCCCGGTGCTGGCCGGCGGGGCGCCCGGCGGTCGCGCTGCAAGGCGCTCGACTCGCTGCTGGCCGAGCTGGACGCAAACACTCACACCACACCTGCCGACGGCGCACGCTACAGCGCTGTGATCTTCGACGCCAGCGGCATCACCGACGCAGCCCAGTTGCGCTCGCTCTACGACTTCATCCACCCCGTGATCCGGTCGCTTGGACCGTCCGGCCGGCTGGTGGTGATCGGCGCCGACCCGGACGCCGCGACCGGTCCCGGCGAGGCGGCGGCGCAGCAGGCGTTGGAGGGGTTCGTCCGCTCGGTCGGCAAGGAGCTCAAGCGCGGCGCCACCGCGCAACTGCTCCGGCTCGCCGCGGGCGGCGAGGATGCCGCCCAGTCGACCCTGCGGTTCCTGCTGTCGGCCCGGTCGGCTTACGTCTCCGGCCAGGTCATCACCATCAAGGGCGCCGCGCTGCCCGCGGCGCGGGACTGGGAGCACCCGCTGCACGAGCAGGTCGCGATGGTCACCGGCGCGGCGCGGGGCATCGGTGCCGCCATCGCCGAGGTGCTCGCCCGTGACGGTGCACGGGTCGTCTGCCTCGACGTTCCGGCAGGCGACGCGCTGGCCGTCGTTGCGAATCGGATCGGCGGCACCGCGCTGCAGGTCGACATCACCGCCGACGACGGGCCGCAGCGCATCGCCGAGCACCTACGGTCGCGGCACGGTGGAGTCGACATCGTGGTGCACAACGCCGGAGTCACACGGGATCGCACGCTGGGCCGGATGAACGAGACCGAGTGGGACACCGTGCTCGGCATCAACCTCGTCGCGCAGCAACGCATCACCGACAACCTCGTCGAGTCCGCCACGCTGCGCGCCGGCGGCCGCATCGTCGCGCTGTCCTCGATGGCCGGGATCGCGGGTGGCGCCGGTCAGGCCAACTACGCGACGTCGAAGGCCGGCGTCATCGGGCTGGTGCGCGCGCAGGCCGTGCAGTTCGCCGACCGCCCGATCACCGTCAACGCGGTCGCCCCGGGCTTCATCGAGACCGAGATGACCGCCGCGATGCCGACGCTGGTCCGCGAGGCCGCCCGCCGGATGAACTCGATGAGCCAGGGCGGGCTGCCCGTCGACGTCGCCGAGACCGTGGCCTGGCTCGCCGCACCGACGAGCGCCGGCGTCACCGGCCAGGTCGTCCGGGTCTGCGGACAGCACCTGGTGGGGGCGTGATGGTCACCCGCCAGCTGACCTCGCCGCCTACGCGCGAGTATGCGGGTTCAGCCTGTCCGACCGACTGCCGCCGACCTGCCCCACGTACTCGGATTCGGGCTGCAACTGCAACTGATGACCGGCGGCGACTTCCCGTTCCCGCTGCTCGGTCTGATCCACATCCGCAACCGGATCACGCAGCGCCGCGAGATCCACGTCGACGAGCCGCTGACGCTGCGGGTGCACGCGACCGGTCTCGAGGCCCACGAACGCGGCAGCCGGTTCGACCTGATCACCGAGGCCACTGTGGACTGTGAACCGGTGTGGCGCCGCGACGACCGTGACGGCTGGGTGCACTGCGCCGACGGTCAGCGCCGGTGGGGCCGCTTCGGTGCCGCCGGGCTACTGCTGCGCGCGCCTGCACCGGACGCCAGCGCGCTGGTGCTGCTGCAACACCGCGCTGCATGGACACCCGAGGGCCGGCGCTGGGGCTTGCCGGGTGGGGCGCGCACCAGTGAGGACGACGCGGTCACCGCCGCATTGCGAGAGGCCCGCGAGGAGGCCGGGGTCGAGCCCGAGGCGCTAAGGGTCGTGGCGCAGCGAGCCGACCACCCCGCCGACGACGGCTGGTCCTACACCACGGTGATCGCCGACGCCGCGGCGCCGCGACCGCTGCAGGCCAACCACGAGAGCGCCGAGCTGCGGTGGGTGCCCGAGCCGGCAGTGGCCACGCTCCCGCTGCACCCTGATTTTGCGGCGAGTTGGAAGTTCGCCGCGGGCCGATCGTCGCTGCGGACGCGTCCCACCACGCTGCTGGTGGATGCCGCCAACGTCGTCGGATCCGTGCCCGACGGGTGGTGGCGCGACCGCGCCGGCGCCGCGCAGCGACTGCTAAGGAGGTGCGCGGCCACGGTCCCGGGCACCCTCCCGCTGGCCGATGGTGAGCTGCGCTGGGTGCAGCGCTGCATCGTGGTGCTCGAAGGCGCCGCCTCGGCAGCTCACGACGTCGACGGCGTGGAGGTCATCCGCGCCCGGGGCTCCGGGGACGACACGCTGGCCGAGATCGCCGATCGGGAGCCGGAGTCGCTGCTGATCAGTGCTGACCGCGGGTTGCGCAGCCGGCTGCCGCCGACAGCAACGAGTGCGGGTCCCGGCGTGCTGCTCGACCGGCTCCCGCAGCCTGTCACAGGGTGACGGGGTGTCGCCGGAGGGCGGTGGCCCGGCCGGGTCTGACGGGGCGCGTGGGGGCCGCACACCGACCGGGTGGTGTTCGGGTTCAGCGCCGCGCTGGCGATCTGAACCGCCCGGGGTTCAGTCGGTCTTACAATGCCCACCACGGTTGTTCGGGAGTAGCTGGTGGACGTCGTTGGGGAAGGAGGATCGCCCGGTTCCGGGCGTATCCGACATGACACAGTCACGCGACGAGAGCGTGGTTCGGGAGGCGCAGCCGGGCAGAGCGGGGCCGCCGGAGGGTGGCGGGTCGGGCGGACCGACGGCCGCGGATCAGTCGGGGTTGCGCACGGACTGGGTCGTGTTCGGGATCGGTGCGGCCCTGGCGCTGGTGTTCGTGGCGTGGGGCGTGATCAGCACAGACTCGCTGAGCGACACCACCAGCGCGATGCTCGAAGAGGTGATGCGCGGCGGAGGGTGGGCGTTCATCCTGGCCGCCACCGGCTTCGTGGTCTTCGCCCTGTGGCTGGCGTTCAGCCGGTTCGGGAAGATCCGGCTGGGCGCTGACGCCGAGGCGCCGGAGCGATGCTGGCGCTGTTCGTGTTCATCGTCGGCCCGACGGTGATCATCCTCGATCTGATCCCGACCTCGATCGGTGCGTACGCGAGCGACTTCTTCGAGATGGTCGGGCGCACCGAGGCCACCGGTGGTGAGCCAATGGCCGAGTGGCTCAGCTCCTGGACCGTGTTCTACTGGGCGTGGTGGATCTCCTGGACGCCGTTCGTGGGGATGTTCCTGGCCCGGATCAGCCGCGGCCGCACGATCCGCGAGTTCGTGGGCGGGGTCATCCTGGTGCCGAGCCTGGTGAGCCTGGTGTGGTTCGCGGTCTTCGGTGGCACGGCCATCACCCAGGCCCAGGGAGGGCGGACCTTCTCGGACGACTCGGACGTGCAGCTCTTCGAAATGCTGCAGGCCTACCCGTGGGCTGCGGCGAGCGGCCTGCTGGTCATGTTCTTGGTCGGGATCTTCTTCGTCTCCGGCGCGGACGCGGCCTCGATCGTCATGGGCACCTTGTCCCAGCGCGGAACCCTCGACCCGAGCCGGTGGGTTGTGATCTTCTGGGGCACCGTGATGGGCGCCGTGGCGATCGTGATGCTCTTCGCCGGCGGCGAGAATGCCCTCGACGGGTTGCAGGACCTCACCATCCTGGTCGCCGCCCCGTTCGTGATCATCATGGTGCTGCTGTGCCTCGCACTGGCCCGTGACCTGCGCCGCGACCCGATGATGCTGCGCGACATCAGGGCCGCCGAGGCCATCGAGCAGGCCGTGGACTACGCCACCGACCGCCACGGCCATGACTTCTACATCCGGGTCAAGCCGTTCCCGGACCAGGAGCGCGGCACGGCGGTCGACGCTGGAGACGGCACGAAGAACGGGGCCGGCACCAGCCGGTACGGACCGGGCACCGGGCCTGGCTACACCATGACCGAACCCGGCGACCCCGACGCCCTCGTCACCGGACGGAACTGAGTGACGACGCTCGGCCCGCCGGAACAGCCGCCGCCGAACAGCTACTGCTTGACCGTGATGCGTGCCGGGCCTTCCGTCTTCGTGGCCCCACGGACCGTCACCTGCAGCACGCCGTCACGCAGCTGCGCCTCGATGTCCTCGTCCTCGACGCTTGCGGGCACCGTGATCTCGCGGCGGAACTGGCCGGAGCAGCGCTCCCGCACGTAGAAGTCGTTGTCCTGCTCGGCGCCGACCCTCCGCTCACCGGAGAGGGTGAGCGTGCCCTGCGACAAGCTCACCTCGACATCCTCGGCGGCGATCCCGGGCAGCTCAGCACGGATCACGAGGTCCGAGCCCTGCGCGAAGATGTCCGTCGTCGGGGTCCAGGCGTCGGCGTAGCCGCGGGGCTGGTGCTCGACGTTGCCACCGCTGTCGATCCCGCCCATGAGCTCCGACATCCGGTTCATCTCGCTGATGATGTCGCTGACGCCGCGGAACGGGTTCCGCGGCTTCCTCTGCGCCATGCTGATCCTCTCCCTGTCCGGCCCGGGCCGGCGGTCGTTGTTGGTGTGATGTCCGGTGCTGGGTGGGGCTGCTTGGTGGCAGCGGTGCGGCCGCCCGGGCATGACGGCGGTGCCGGGCGGTCGCACCAGCGCCTCAGTCACCCACCGTCGCGCCGGTCTTCTTCTCCGGGTCAGGCGGCGCCTCGGACTCCTCGTCCTTGGCGCCCTCGGACGCCGCGTACCCCGAGACACCGCTGCGCTCCGAACCCGCCCGGTCGACCGCGGGGATCGGGAACCGGTCGTTCTGCAATCCCACGAGCAGCCCGTAGCTGACCAGCAGCAGCACGATGGCGAACGGTAGCCCGGTTGTGATCGACGCGGCCTGCAGCGCGGTCAGCGCCGTCGCGCCACCCACGACCAGCAGCACAGCGGTGATCGCGCCCTCCAGCACGGCCCAGAACATCCGCTGCTGCCAGATGGGGTGCGGGTCGCCGCCGTTGGTGAGCATGTCGACCACCAGCGAGCCGGAGTCCGAGGAGGTGGCGAAGAACAGTGTCACCACCACGATGGCGAGCACCGAGGCGATCGTCGCGAGGATCGCGCCGATGGGCAGCGCCTCCATCAGGCTGAACAGCGCCAGCTCGGCGTCCTGCCCGGAGATGTCCACTGTACCGGTGACCGTCTCGTAGAACAGTCCGGAACCGCCCAGCACGGTGAACCACACGATCGAGGCACCGACCGGGGCGGCCAGCAGGCCGGTGACGAACTGCCGGATCGTGCGACCTCGCGAGATGCGGGCGACGAACATGCCGACGAACGGCGACCAGGAGATCCACCAGCCCCAGTAGAACAGCGTCCAGGTGCTCTGCCAGGAGAACTCGTCGGCGGAGGTGTTCGGATTGAACACGGTCAAGCTGCTGCCCACGATGTTCTGCAGGTAGTTGCCGGTGTAGTCAGCCAGCCCAGTGAGGATGAACAGCTTCGGCCCGACGATGAAGATGAACAGCATTAGCAGCACGGCGAGGAAGAGGTTGAGCACCGAGAGTCGCCGGATGCCCTTGTCGATGCCGAACATCACCGAGATGACCGCGACCGCGGTGATCACGGCCACGATGAGCACCTGGCTCACCAGGTTGTTCGGGAAGCCGAACAGCGTCTCCAGCCCGGCGTTGATCTGCTGCGTGCCGAGCCCCAGCGAGGTGGCCAGCCCGAACAGGGTGCCGAACACCGCCAGGATGTCGATGAGGTTGCCGGGCCAGCCGTAGATCCGCTTGCCGATCAGCGGGTACAGCGCCGACGCCGGTCGCAGCGGCAGGCCCTTGCGGAAGCAGAAGTAACCCATCGACAGGCCGAGCACGCAGTAGATCGCCCAGGGGTGCAGCCCCCAGTGGAACAGCGTCCAGTTCATCCCCTGGTCGACCGCCGCCGGGGTGCCGCCCTGGCCCACCGGAGGGTCGGACGCGTGATAGGCGGGCTCGTAGACCCCGTAGAACACCAGCCCGATCCCCATGCCGGCGGTGAACAGCATCGCGAACCAGGCCGTCGTGCTGAACTCGGGCCGCGAGTCGTCCGGCCCGAGCCGCAGCTTGCCGTGCCGGCTGACCGCGATCCCGATCACGAAGACCAGGAAGAAGGTCGCGGCGAGGACGTAGAACCAGCCGAAGTAGCGGGCGATGAAGTCCAGCGCCCCCGTGGCGGCCGTGTTGGTTGCATCGACGAACAGCACCCCGACCAGCAGGAAGGCCAGCACGACGGCACCGGAGATGATGAACACCGGTGGATTGGTGTGCGTCCGCAAATGCCTGCTGACGGCGCCGCCGCCCGTATCTGCCGGTGACTCGGTTGTGGACATCTCGTCACTCCTCATCAAGGGGCACGCCGGCCGGCGGACGACGCGACGCGCCCGGAACGTAGCCGGTGAGTCAGGGGTGCGACACGCTGATCGTCCCTCGCCCCACCTACGACCCGGTAAGTCCCGACCGACCGCCCCGGGGGCCCGCCACGGTGATGGCCGGCCATGACACGGTCGGTGCGCGGCACTCGGTTCACCCTTCCCGCCGCTCGACTACCGGGATCCAGCGGTTCAGTCGCCCACTGTAAGCCCCTAACACCCCAATCGAGGCGTCGAAGCCCAGATCTCTCGATCGCCGTCACGTAACGATACCGACTCAGCGGCGAGATCTGGCCCAGTGCCTCACCGATCGTCGTCACGCACCTTCAGAACGTGATCGCTACTGCCGGATCGGCGAGCAACGCGCCCACGTCAGCGAGGAACTGCGAGCCCTGCTGCCCGTCGACCACCCGGTGATCGAAGGACAGCGCGAGCTGGCACACGGTGCGCGGTACGACCGCCCCCTCGACCACCCAGGGCATCTCCCGGATCGCACCGAGCGCGAGGATCCCCGACTCACCCGGATTCAGTATGGGGGTACCGGTGTCGACCCCGAACACCCCGACGTTGGTGATGGTGAACGTGCCACCGACCATGTCCGCGGGGGCTGTCCGGCCCTCTCGCGCCGTCGACGTCAGGGACTCCAGCGCGGCGGCGAGCTCGGCCAGTGACATCGAATCGGCGTGCCGCACCTTCGGCACGACCAGACCCCGCGGCGTGGCAGCGGCGATGCCGAGGTGGACGTGATCGAAGTAGACGATCTCGCCGCTCGCCTCGTCCCACGAGGCGTTGATGTCGGGTGTGCGCCGCGCCGCGAGGCACACCGCCTTCGCGGCGAACGCCAGTGGCGTGACTTTGACGTCGCGGAACCCACGCTGCGCCTTCAGCCGCTCCCGCAGCTGCATCATCGGGGTGACGTCGATGGTGAGGAACTCGGTGACGTGCGGCGCGGAGAACGCGCTGTCCACCACCGCCTGCGCCGTCGCTCGCCGGACACCTCGGACCGGGACCCGCCGCTCGCCGGTGCCCGGTGTGGCAGCAGGCTCGCTGCCGTTGCTGCCGGCATGTGCGCGCTGCACGTCCTCACGGGTGATGATTCCGTCGCGGCCCGACCCGGTCAGCGAGCGCAGGTCGACGCCGAGCTCCTTGGCGAGCTTGCGCACCGGCGGCTTGGCCAGCGGCACGAGCGCGGCCGGTGCGGCCGGCTCGGCAACGGGTGCCTCGGTCGGTGGCGCCTCGGTCGGTGGCGCCGCCGACTTGCGGGCCCGGCGCGTCGGAGTCGACGACTTCGGGCCGTAGCCGACCAGGTTGGGCACCTGCTCGTCGGAGGATTCCTCCCCCGCCTCGGAGGTCTCGGAGGGATCGAGGTCGATCGTGAGGATCGGCGATCCCACGTGCACCGTCGTCCCGGGCTCGGCGAGCAACTCGGTGACCACCCCGGGGTAGGGGCAGGGCAACTCGACGGCCGCCTTCGCCGTCTCGATCTCGACGATGATCTGATTGACGGTGACGGTGTCGCCCGGCGCGACGTGCCAGGTCAGGATCTCCGCCTCGGTGAGACCCTCCCCGACGTCGGGCAGGGGGAACTGCTTGTACTGCGCCACAGCTCCTCCTTCAGTGCGCGAGAACGCGATCGACGGCGTCGAGCACGCGGTCCAGGTCTGGTAGGTAGTACTCCTCGCATTTCGAGGGCGGGTAGGGGGTGTCGAAACCTGTCACCCGGAGCACCGGCGCTTCCAGCGAGTAGAAGCACTCCTGCTGCACCCGCGCGGCCACCTCGGCCGTGATCGACGACTCGCCGGGCGCCTCGGCGACGCAGACCAGCCGGCCGGTCCGGCGGACCGCATCGAACACCGGCGCCAGGTCCAGCGGGGACAGCGTGCGCAGGTCGATGACCTCGAGCTCGCAGTCGGCCGCCGCGGCCGCATCCAGCACGGTGCGCACCATCGGCCCGTAAGCCACCACCGTGGCGGCCGATCCCGTCCGCAGCACCCGCGAGGTGTGCAGCGGCCGGGGTTTCACCGAGGTGTCGAGCTCCGATTTCTCCCAGTACCGCCGTTTGGGTTCGAAGAAGATCACCGGATCGTCGCTGTCGATGGCCTGCTGAATCATCCAGTAGGCGTCGGCCGCGTTCGAGCATGCCACCACCTTGAGCCCCGCGACGTGCGCGAACAGCGACTCGGGTGACTCCGAATGGTGCTCGACGGCGCCGATGCCGCCGCCGAACGGGATGCGCACGACCAGCCGCATCGGCAGCTTGCCCTGCGAGCGGTAGCGCAGTTTCGACAGCTGCGAGACGATCTGATCGAAGCCGGGGAACACGAACCCGTCGAACTGGATCTCGCAGACCGGCCGGAAGCCGCGCAGCGCGAGTCCGATTGCGGTACCGATGATCCCGGACTCGGCCAGCGGGGTGTCGAGCACCCGCTGCTCACCGAAGTCCTTCTGCAGGCCGTCGGTGATGCGGAAGACGCCGCCGAGCTTGCCGATGTCCTCGCCCATGAGGATGACCTTGTCGTCGCCCTCCATCGCGGCGCGCAGCCCGTCGTTGAGCGCCTTGGCCAAGGTGATATTGGAGGGCCCGTTGGAGGGGCCCTGCCCGCCGGACCCGGCGCGGTCCGTCGCGGGCGCGGCCATCACCGGTCACCCGCTGTATCGATGCTCGAACCCGCAAGCGGTTCTTCGGTATCGATGCTCGAACCCGCAAGCGGTTCTTCGGTATCGACGAAGGTCGCGTGGTAGGCGAGGAACTCCTCGCGCTGCGCCTGCACCGGCGGCGACGCCTCCGCGTACACCTCGGAGAAGATCCGCTCCGGGCCGGGCTGCGGCATCGCCTCGGCGTGTGAGCGCACCCGCTGTGCCAGCTCGTCGGACTCGGCGGCCACGCCGTCGAAGAAGTCCTGCCCGGCGAGCCCCTCGCGGACCAGGTGCACCCGGACCCGCTCGATGGGGTCCCTGAGTTTCCAGGCCTCCAGCTCTTCGGCGAGCCGGTAACGGGTCGCGTCGTCGGACGTGGTGTGTGCATCCATGCGGTAGGTGAAGGCCTCGATCAGCACGGGACCGTTACCGGTTCGGCACTCTTCGAGCGCCCAGCGGGTGACCGCCAGTGTGGCGAGCACGTCGTTGCCGTCCACCCGGATCCCGGGGAAGCCGTAGCCCTGCGCGCGACGGTAGAGCGGCACCCGGCTCTGGCGCTCGGTCGGCTCGGAGACCGCCCACTGGTTGTTCTGACAGAAGAAGAGCACCGGGGCGTCGTAGACCGCGGCCCATACGAAGCTCTCGTGCACGTCGCCCTGCGACGTCGCGCCGTCACCGAAGAAGCAGATCGTGGCTTCACCGGTCTCGCTGTCGCCGATCATTCCCTCGAAGCGCTGACCCATGGCGTAACCGGTGGCGTGGAGACACTGGTTGGCGATGACGATCGTGTAGAGCTGAAACCCGGTGTCGTTCGGATCCCAGGAGCCATGGTCGGTGCCGCGCCAGACGCCGAGCAGCTCGGTGGGGTCCACGCCGCGGCACCAGGCGATGCCGTGCTCGCGGTAGGAGGGAAACGCCATGTCCTGCGGCGCCATCGCTCGGCCTGCGCCGATCTGCGCCGCCTCTTGGCCGAGCAGCGGCACCCAGATACCGAGCTGGCCCTGCCGCTGCAGGGCATTGCCTTCCCGGTCGACGCGACGGACGAGCACCATGTCCCGGTAGAGCGACTTGAGCTCCGCAGCGCTGATCTCCAGGTCGAAATCGGGGTGGGATACCCGCTCGCCCTCGGGATTGAGCAGCTGCACGCCGCCCTCACTGGTGGCTCGTAGCCCAGCGATGACCTGCTCGGCGGAGGGTTCGGCCTCGACGGCGGTGGCGGCGGCGTGGGTGCCGGACGCGTGTTGCCTCCAGGATGGCGGCTCGTGCGGCGGGGACGGCATACGCCTCTCCTCAAGGTCTCGCCGGGGCGCCCACTCGTGATGGGCCACGGCACATCCGACCGGCTCGCCGCCCCGGGGTGGGGGGCGACGGAAGCCCATCGGCTCGACGGATCACTGCACCGCTCATCGTGGCACGAGCGGGGTGTCATCCGGGAGGGTCGAGGCGGCGCTAACCGTGTGATGCTCACCGGCCGGTGACGCACCCGGCACTCCAGGGAGTCAGTAGCGGTCGCGCGGATCGTCGCGCCGGGGCTGCTGGTTTCCGGGGTGCGGGCCCCGTGGCTGCTGCCCTGGGTACGGCTTGCCCCACTGCCCGCCGCGCGGGCGCTGACCGGTCAGGTCGTCGGTCTTGCGGACCGCCTTGTCGATCTGCTCGCGGTAACGACCCTTCGTCTGCTTGTCGGCGAAGTTAGCTGCCTTGTCGGTGTACCTGCGGACCTTGTCCGGGTTCTGCTGCGCGTAGCGCTGAGCCTTGCTCAGGAGGCTGCGGGCAGTACCCAGCCTGCTCAACATACTGAAATGCTCATAGGTTGCGCTCCTCGTCTATGACGGACGGGATCAATCCTCGCCGGTACGAGGCGACCATGCCACTCGCCGTTCCGGCGACCCGCCCCGGCTATCCGTCGGACTGCCAGGACGGGTCGAAGTGCTCGTCGAGCACGTTCTTGGTGCTACGCAGCCGCTGCTGGACATCATCGCGCAGGGCGTTGAGCTGCTCGGACGCGGCCCGGGCCTGCTCGATGATCGACGAGGCCTCGTTCCGGCACGCTGCCGGATCTCCGCGGCCTCCTCCTCGGCCAGCCGCAGGATCTTCTCCACCCGGTTGCCGAAGCCGACGTCGGGGTCGGGCACCCGCCGCTCGAGCTCACCGCGCGCTGATGCCAGCTCCTCCTCCAGGCCGGCGGTTCGCTCCCGCGCCGCAGCCAGCGCCTGCTCGGCGGTGGCCAGCTCGTCGCCGAGGAATCGCAGCCGCTCATCGACCTGCTCGCGGTCGTAGCCGCGCAGCACGATGTCGAAGTGTATGTCGCCGGGATCGTTGGACGCCAGACCCGCCAAACCCCATGCCTCCGCTCCTGCCGCGGCACTCACCCCGCAGCTGACGGTACCGGTACGGGGAACAAGGATGCGGTCATGAACACGCCGACGCTGGCGCTCGATGTCGGCGGGACGAAGCTGGCCGCCGCGCTGGTGGACACTGCGGGCCGGGTGCTGCGCAGCACCCGGCGTCGCACCCCGGCCGTCGGGGTGTGGGACGAGGTGTCGGCGATGCTCCGCGACGTACGGGGCTCGGCCCCGATCCGCGGGATCGGGATCAGCTGCGTCGGGCCGATCGACCTGATGGCCGGCACCGTGAGCCCCGTCAACATCACCGAATGGATGCGCTTCCCGCTGCGCGACCGGGTCGCTGCGCTCGTAGGTGACCTGCCGGTGGCGCTGGCCAACGACGGCGTCTGCATGGCACTGGGCGAGCAACGCCATGGTGCCAGGGGCGGTTCGCCCTACCTTTTCGGAGTGGTGGTGTCGACCGGGGTCGGCGGGGGTCTCGTTGCCGGCGGACGGCCGGTACTGGGGCGCAGCGGCAACGCCGGGCATGTCGGTCACGTCGTCGTCGAACCCGGTGGCGACCCGTGCGGCTGCGGTGGCCGGGGGTGTCTGGAGACGGTGACGTCCGGACCGCACCTGGTGCGCTGGGCCCGGCAGCGGGGCTGGGCGGGCGACGATGCGGCCGCGCTGGCCACCTCGGCGCGGGCGGGAGATGCGGTGGCGCGGCGCGCGTTCCGGCGTGGCGGGCTGGCCCTGGGCCGGGCGCTGGCATCAGTGGCGGCGGTGTGCGACGTCGACCTGATCGTGCTCGGCGGCGGGGTCGCGGAAGCGGCCGAGTTGCTGCTCGACCCGACACGGGAGGCGCTAGCCGAGCATGCCCGGCTAGAGTTCCTGCGCAGCGCGCGGGTGGTCCCGGCCTCGCTCGGGTCCGCCGGCGGACTCGTGGGTGCCGCCGCATTGCTCGATGCGTGACACACGCCCTGGCCGGTTGCCACACGTCTTGCCTGCCGGGCAGCTGACTAGGGTGACACCACCGGAACGGGCTGGCAGAGCAGGAGAAGACGGTGAGCAACTCGGGACGACCTCGGTGGGGACGGCCGAGGCAGGATCCGTTCGCGGAGCCGTACCGCCCGACCGCAGCGCGCCCGGGTGGAGGCCGTGGTTCGGCGCCGCCGCCCCGGAACGCGCCGCCGCCCCGGAACGCGCCGCGCCCGCGCGGTGCGCCCCCGCCGCACGGCGGGGGTGCACCTCCCAATCGGCCGCCGAACCGGCCGGCACGGCCCCCGGCATTCCCGCGCCGGCGCCGCCCGGGCAGCACGCTGGGACGCATCCTGCTGGTGCTGGTGCTGGTGCTGGCCGCACTGGGCATCTACGTCGACCTGTCGCTGACCAGGATCGACGCACTGGGCGACTATTCCGACCGGGTGGGCAACACTCCGGGGACGAACTGGCTGATCGTGGGCTCGGACAGCCGGCAGGGGCTGTCGGAGGACGAGCAATCCGAGCTGGATACCGGCGATACGGCCGGCGGGCGCACCGACACGGTCATGCTGCTGCACATCCCGTCTCTCGGTGGCGGGGATCCGACGCTGGTGAGCCTGCCGCGCGACTCCGCGGTGCCCGTCCCCGGTGAGGGCCGGCTCAAGCTCAACGCGGCGTACTCGATCGGCGGGCCGCAGCTGCTGACGCAGACGGTCGAGACCGTCTCCGGGGTGCACATCGATCACTACGCCGAGATCGGGTTTTCCGGGTTCTCCGGGGTCGTGGACGACATCGGCGGTGTCGAGATGTGCCTCGACGAGCCGATCGACGACCCGCTCGCCGGCATCGACCTGCCGGCAGGCTGCCAGCAGCTGTCCGGCCAGCAGTCGCTGGGCTACGTGCGCACCCGCGCCACACCGGCCGCAGATCTCGACCGCGTGGAACGGCAGCGGGAGTTCCTCGGCGCGTTGCTCGGCCGCGCCACCAACCCGGCCGTGCTGCTCAACCCGTTCCGCCTCGTGCCGCTGGTGACCGGGGCACCCGAGGCACTTACGGTCGACGACGGCGACCACATCTGGCACCTCGCGCGGCTGGGATGGACGATGCGTGGCATCTCGAACGGCGACGTCGTGACGACGACCGTCCCCATCGACGGGTTTGAGCAACTCGACAGCGGCGGGTCGGCGGTGTCCTGGGACCAGGACGCCGCGCTGACGCTGTTCGAGGCGCTGGCCAACGACGAGCCCGTCCCCCCCGAGATCCTCCCTGGCTGACGCCCTGTGAGTGGCGATACGAGTCCTGACTCGCATCGCCACTCACGACCTGTCCACAGGGTCAGGCGCGGCCCAGTCAGGTGCGGCCCAGCGCGAAGAACTCGTCGTTGGGGCGCAGCGCCATCAGGTGCGCGAGCCGGTTGGACATCGCGAACAGGGCGGTGATCGCGCCGATGTCCCAGATCTCGTCGTCGGACAGTCCCGCAGTGCGGGCGGCGTCGAGGTCGGCGTCGGACAACTCCGCCGAGCGGGTGGCCAGCACGAGGGCGAGGTCGACGATCGCCCGCTGCCGCGGCTCGAGCGGCGCGCTCCACGGGTTGGCGGCGACGTGATCGGCGAGCTGCGGGTCCTTGCTCCGGATGCGCAGGATCGCACCGTGCGCCACCACGCAGTAGGTGCAGTGGTTGGCGCCCGACGTCGCGACGACGACGAGCTCACGCTCGGCGCGGGACAGCCCGTCATCGGAGCTGATGCCTCGACCCTGCGAGCAGGTCTCGGGAGTCATCAACGCGTCGTGGTAGTCGAGGAACGCGCGCAGCTCCGCGGGTCGTCGCGCCAGTGCTCGGAAGATGTTGGGTACGAATCCCGACTTCTCCGCGATCACGCCGACCCGCTCCCGCAGGTCGTCGGGAAACTCCGACAGCTCCACCACACCGAACCGGCTCACCTCGCTCATACCGGCGACGCTACTCACGTCGTAGGGGTCGACGGGGAGGCGGGGCGCCGGTTGTACGCCTTGCTCATCGTGCAACCGGACGACCAAGAGTACCGGGCTGAGGGTCGCGCGGTGATCGAGTCGGTCCGGTTCGGCTGACCGGAATCGAGGCGGCAGCAGGTCGTGGAAATGGCATCATCGTCATGCTGGCTCGAGAGACAGGGAGCGCGCCGATGAGTGAGGATGCGGTGGTCGACGAACTGCTGGCCGCCGTCGCGGCCAGCCCGGACGTGGTGGCGCTGCGGCTGCGGCTGGTGGCACTGCTGGCCGAACGCGGTCGGCACGCCGAGGCGCTCGAACACTGCACGGTGGCGTTGCGCCACGACCCTGGCAACGCCGACGCCATGGCTGCCCTGCAGCAGGTCAGCAGCGGGCTGTCAGCGTCGGGAGGTGGCTTCGACTGGTCGGCCGCCGAGGAGCAGGTATCAGACCTGGCCGAGCCGGCCTTCGTGCAGGACTACCAGCCGACGGCCGTCGAGGAGGATGTCGCGCGGCCGGGAGTGCGACTCGTCGACGTCGGCGGTATGACCGAGGTCAAGGAACGGCTCGAACTCGCGCTGCTGGGGCCGATGCGCAACCCGGAGGTGGCCAAGGCGTTCGGCAAGAACACCCGGGGCGGGCTGCTGCTCTACGGCCCGCCGGGCTGCGGTAAGACGTTCATCGCCTCGGCTGTCGCGGGTGAGCTCGGCGCACGCTTCTATCCGGTGGCGCTGTCGGACGTGCTCGACATGTGGCTGGGCAACAGCGAGCGCAACCTCAAGGAGATCTTCGACGTCGCCCGGCGGTCCGCGCCGTGCGTGTTGTTCTTCGACGAGATCGACGCGATCGGGCAGAAGCGCTCGCAGCTACGGCATTCCGGGATGCGCAACGTCGTCAACCAGCTGCTGGCCGAGCTCGACTCGGCACAGGATCGCAACGAGGGCGTCTTCGTGCTCGGCGCGACCAACCACCCGTGGGATGTCGACACGGCGTTGCGGCGGCCGGGCCGTTTCGACCGGATGCTACTCGTGCTGCCGCCGGATCCGCCCGCGCGGGCTGCGATCCTGCGGTATCACCTGCGGGACCGTCCGCTGTCCGGGATCGACCTCGACGCCCTGGCGCGCTCCACGCCCGAGTTCTCGGGCGCCGACCTCGCGCACCTGTGCGAGTCGGCCACCGAGCGCGCGATGTCGGACTCCATCAACACCGGCACCGTCCAGCCCGTGACCATGGGCGACTTCACCACCGCGCTGCGCGAGGTCAAGCCCAGCACCGGCGCCTGGTTCGCCACCGCCCGCAACGTCGCCACCTTCGCCAACGCCGACGGCAGCTACGACGACCTGGTCCGCTACCTCAAGTCGCGAAAGCGATGACCGAGACGCCGGCCGCCGCCCAGCGGGCCGAGGACCTGCGCCTGCTCGGCCGGCTCGACGAGGCCGAGCGCATCGCGCGGGAGGGGCTGGCCGCCGACCCGTCGGATGCAGTGTTGCTGACCGTGCTCGCCGGGGTGCTGCGCCAGGCCGGACGGCCGGCAGCGGCGCTGCAGGCTGCGGAGGCCGCGAGCGCTGCCGCCCCGCAGGCCCCGGACCCGCACCGGCAGCGGGCGCTGGCGCTGTCGGCGCTGGGCCGGCACGAACCTGCCTGCGAGGCCAGCGCGGTCGCGGTGTCACTCGATCCGCACGGGCCGATCACGCTCGTCGCGCATGCTGTCGTGCTGCAGGCTGCCGGGGCGCTGCACGCCGCGTCCGAGGCCGCACGGTGGGCTGTCGCCGTCGCCCCCGAGGAGCCGGCCGGGCACCTGCTGGTCGCCGACATCCACCATGCGCTCGGCGACGTGCGCACCGCCCGGCTCGCATACGGCGAGGTGTTGCGGCTCGAACCCGACAACGCAGTGGCGCGTCACGACCTCGCCGTGCTCGACATGGGGCGAGGCCGGGCGGGGCCGGCGCTGCGCGGTCTACTCGACGCCGGCGCCCTCGGGCCCGCCGACGGGCTGCCGCTGCGCGAGAACGTCGCGGCGGTGCTGTGGCGGCTTTCGTGGTACCTGCGGCTGGTGCTGTTCGCGTCCTTCTTTCTGGTCGGTGCGCTCGGCGCCACCGGGCCGGAACCGCAGTTCGTCGCCAGCAACCTCGCCCGGATCGGCGCGGCCGTGGTGCTCGTGGTCGCCGGGTTGCTGTCGTGGCGATTCTCCCGGCGACTACCACCGCAGGCGCGGCCGGTGATCACCGCGGCGCTGCGGGCCGACGGGCTGCTCGCGGCCGCCGCCATACTGATCGCCGCCGGCTTCGCCATCCACGTCGCGATCGTCGTCACCGGGTACGGCGTGCTCGTGTTCGGGGTGTTCGGGGTGGTCGTGGCCCTGTTCGCGGTGACGGTGACAGCCGATGTCCGCGCCCGTCGCCGGCGGAAGCGCTGGTAACACGCCTCGAGACACGATCATGCCAGCGCCATCGGGTGAGCAACATCACGGCGCTGAACCAACCCGGACGGGGTGTGCCCACACATAGGCCTGTACCCGGGCTGGTGCTCACCGTTAGCGTGAGCGGTGACAAGGTGCGGCCAGTAGCATGGCCCGGGTGGCAGAGAAGAACTCGCTGTCACGACGGGGCTGCTGTAACGCGGTGCCGGAGACGTCGAAGGGGTGTGGGTATGAAGTTCGATATGGGTTCGACGACGTTGAGTAGTTTGTCGAAGCAGACGCAGGGCTCGAGTGAGGATCTGGGGGCGTTGATCCAGCAGTTGATCGTGGCGGCGGAGCCGTTGCAGGGCCGGTTCAACGGTGCCGGGCGGGCGGCGTTCGATTCGTTCAAGGCCAATGCGGATTCGATCACCGCCGATCTCAACGGGGCGCTGGCGGCGATTGTGGGTGGGCAGTCGGGGATGGACACCGCCTTCGTGCAGGGTGACACCGAGATGGCCGATAACGCCTCGTCGGCGCAGGGTGCGGCCAACTTCGACGCGGCCCGGTTCTCCGGATCGCGCTGAGCCCGGGAAGGGGTGCTGAGATGACGATGGATCGGCGGAGTTTCGACACGGGGGTGTCGTCACAGGTGCAGGGTGATCTGGCGGGTGTGGTCGGCCGGTTGGAGGCCACGATCGCGCAGCGCAGTTCGGATGTGAATGCGGCGATGGCCGATTTTCAGGCTGATGGGGTGTCCGAGGAGTACCGCACCGTCGAGCAGCGGTGGAACACCGCGGCCACCGAGGTGCGTCAGATCATCGATCTGGTCAAGACCACCATGACCCGTAACGACGAGTCGGCGGGCACGGCGTTGTCACGGGCGCAGTCAGCGGTCCAAAGCATCGGCTAGCCTCGATGCCCCCGGTTACTGGCTAGGCTGTTGCTGGTTAGGCTAGGGGATGATGCCGAAGTGGGAGCAGACAGCGGTGAGCAGCTCGTAGGGCCGCTCCGGTCCGGTATCGAGGTGGCACCAGCAGGCCCCGTCGAGGATGCGGTACCGGCTGATCGGGACCTGTTCGGCGTGCGCGACCCCGCGCTGGGCCACCACTGAGCGGCCGACCAGAACCGCATACGGCAGCGCGGGCATCGTGACCTCCGCGGAGCGCGTCCCGTCCAGTCGGCCTGGGCTCGCCGCAACGAGCACTGAGCGGGCACTGCCCGCGAGCGCCTCGGCGAGTGACTCGATCACCGCGGCGTCCACGACGCCCGCGGGCGGACCGGTGAGCCGGACCCGCTCCTGCACGCCGGACTTGGTGCGCTCTACATGGATTTGCCCGAGCACACCGTTGCCGAGCACCAGAACCTGGCTCGAGGCCGGCGCGCGGTCCCGGCAGAATGCGGTGAGTTCGCGCGGCGACCATGGATGTGCGACCGGCTCGGAGATACCCCACCCGGTGGGATCCGAATCGCTCAGCTTCCGCATCGCAACTTCAGCGACCCCACCGAGCTGCAGCGATGACGACGGTGGGTGCACCGTGGTGACCTGGAGCTCGAGGTCGCCGGAACCCGGCCGCAGGGCGCCGACATCCGGAACCGGTGCATCGAGGTCAGGAGCGAACCGGGTACCAGTCCAATACATCCGCACCCCGGTCAACCCATCCCGGAACCGCTCGCGGCCCTCCCGCACAACCCAGCGAGCCCCCGAGTCACGCAGCATCAGCTCCAGCGGGTAAGTGATCCTGCTGTAGGCGGGCGTGAGCACCTGCAGCGTCCGCGACGACCCCACGGCCTCCACCCCGGCATCGGCCAGCCACGTCGTCAGCGGAACCAGCCGCCGGTCCTGCTCGGCGACCAGTGCCTCGATCGTGGCCCGGTCCGCGGACGGGTGCCAGGTTACCGGCTCGACCATGACATGCCTTCGGTCTGTGCGGCGAGCGCGCGGGTGAACTCCCGGGCCACCGCCTCGGCGTCCGGATCCGCCCCAGGGGAGCGGCTCTCCACCCACCACACCGGGGTCGGCACCTCGTCGGTGATGCCGAGCAGCCGGCGGGGCTCGCCGGGCACCTGCACTAGCCGGGCGCCCTCAGTGGTCAGCATCAGCCGCCCGTCCGGGTGGTACAGCTCGATGAGCTGCGCCTCCTCGATGGTATTCACCTTGAGCTTGGGGCCGGCGGCCTGCATCGCCGCGATCACCACGGTGGTGTCAGGCTGCTCGCGGCACAGCGCCACCATGTCGAACGTCACGAGACCTCCTCCCCGCCATGTCACGACGAGCCCCAGACACCCGGCGTTAATCGTTGCGCCACACCCAGCCAGGATACCTCCAGGGTCCCGTGGCTGGCCTCGCGGACGCTCGCGTCATGCTCTAAACTCGGCGCACCAGCTAGCGGCACAACGATCGAACCGATGCAGGCGATGGTCCGTGGTGACGAACCGACGGCTACGGCGCTGTCTCGTGCACGGGTTGGCAGTGCAGTCGATCGACCGAGGTCCAGTCTGTAAGGGGTGGGGTTAGGCGATGCCACGGTGGGATATCTCCCCGTCCGGAGTCCAGGGCGTGCTCGGGCAGACCGAGGAGGCGGCCCAGGAGTTCGAGCCGCAGATGCGCACGATGAACGCGGCGCTGGAGGGTGCGGCGGGCGAGTCGTCGTCAGAGATCGTGGCGGGGGCGCTGTCCGGGTTCGCGACGGAGTCGGTGATTCCGGAGTTGGAGTCCGTGTTCGAGCGCACGGCGGCATGCATGGCTGGCGCCGCGCAGGCGACGAACCACTACCTCGAGGGTGACCTGGAGATGGCACGCAACGCGCAGTCCGCGGCCTCGGCAGCGCCGGATCCGCGGGCGAGCATGCCCGGCGGGGGTTCGGGGTGATCAATCCGGGGGGCATCCCGCGGATTCCGGGAGACATGCCGGCCCTGCGTCGGCACGCGGGGGATCTGCAGCGCGTGGGTCGGGAGTTCGCCGAGACCGGGCAGCGGGTACATCAGACCTGGCAGGGGCTGGCAGGGGTATATGACGCTCCGGAGGTGGGGCAGCTGTTGGCGGCCACCGGGCCGGTGCGGGACCGGTCGGCGTCGGTAGGCGAGGACCTGGGGTCGGTGGGCTCGGCGCTTGTCACCTATGCCGACACGGTCGAGCAGATCCAGGCCCGGTTGGACTCGCTGCGGACTCAAGCCCAGGACCTGGTCGCCGAGGCGCAGGCGGACAAGGACAACGAGGGCGCGGTGGAGCAGGTGGCTGAGTTCGTTGGCATCGGGGGCGATGACCATGAGTACGCCGAGCGCAGCAACGAACTGACCCACCAGGTCAACGCCGCGATGGCCGACTTCTACGACGCGCAGCAGCGGTGCGCGAACGCCATCAACCGGCTCTACGGCGGTAAGACCTACCAGGACTACGGCTACTCCGAGGAGCAACTCGACGCGGCGGCGCAGCAGGAGGGAGCCCTGCCGTGGGGCTCCGAGGCCGAGACCGACACCGGAATCGTCGGCGGCGTCAAGGATGGCGCCGTCCAGATGGTCACCGACATGGGTGCGCTGATCGGCCGCGATCCGGTCACCGGCGAATGGTCCTGGGGCACCGCCGGCACTGCCTGGGCCGGGGTCAGCAAGTTCGGGCTCGCGGCCGCGATGGCCGTCAACAGGCCGGGCATGCTTGTCTCGGGTGACTCGGCGGCTGTGCCCGGAATCTTCGAGGAGGGCGAAGCCAGCACGCTGCTGCGCGAGGCAGGCAAGAGCATGATCGCCTACGACGAATGGGGCAAAGGCGACAATGCCCGCGCCGGGGGGATGGCCGGGTTCAACATCGTCTCCGCGGTGGTGGGCACCAAGGGTGCCGGCGCCGGGCTGCGCGGCGTCGGGACGGGCGCGCAGGCCTCCCGAGTGGGCGCGGTCTCGCGCGCCGGGGGCGCGATGGTCCGCGGTGGGGAGCTCCTGCACAAGATCCCCGACACCGGGCAACTCGCCGCGCGGATGTCGCAGCATCTGCCCAACCTCAAACTACCCGGCAGCACTGTGCCCGACATCAACGTCCCGCACCACACCGATGCGCCCCACGCCGACACACCCCGCGCTGACACACCCCGCGCTGACACACCCACCCCAGGCAGCGTGGGCGACAACCTCGCCCGCACCCCCGACACCCCATCGACGGCCGCGGCCCCGGGCGCCAGCGCCGCCCACCACACCGACGTTCCCGGCCAGCGCGGCACCGACACCACACCCAACGGCGCCCACCTCGACGCCGACGTCCCGGCCGACCCCCGCCGCGAGGTCGACGGCTCCACGATCCCGTCCAGCGGTGACCGCACCCCGGACGCGTCGACCCGGGCGGACGGCTCGCCGGATGCGCGCCCAGTCGACACCACACCCGACGGACCCGATGTCGACCGCACTGCGGAGACGTCTCCGTCGGACCGCACCCCCGACACTGACCAACCGGCTGCCGCGGATCGCACACCGGAGACCGTCGACACCGACGGTGCCGACTCGCCCGATGCGACCGACGACGTCACGCACGGGCAGGATCAGGCGGGCGGCGCTCGGTCGCCTGGCGACCAAGCGCTGGGCAACCAACCGGACGGATCCTGGGTCGGCGCGGAGCACAGCTCACGCTTCAGCCTGACCCCGGAGCAGAATGCGGCGGCCGACCGGTTCCTGGCTGGGGCGTCCGACGCGGAGTCCGGAATCAGCCCACAGATCAACTCCATCGCCGAAGGTGTAGACGGCGCCCGGATGCAGGGCTATCCGGACTTCGTCCTCAAGAGCGAGGACTCCCTCAAGCGCAAACTCGCGACTGACCTGATGGAGAACCCCGACCTCAGCCTCGATGAGGCCATCGGCGGTCTCCGCGACTCGGTCCGCTACACCATCGATGTGCCGCCGGCGAACTACGCTGACGGAGTCTCACGCGTCGTCGGCGACCTGCAGGCGCGGGGATTCGAGAACGTCACGTTCAAGCCGACGTGGGAGGTCCCTGACAGCTACAAGGGTGTCAACTCGACGTGGCGCGATCCGGCGACCGGTCGCGTCTTCGAACTGCAGTTCCACACGCCGGACAGCTTCGCGGCCAAGATGCAGACCCACGACCTGTACGAGGCCCAGCGGGTGCCCGGGATCTCGGACGCCGAGAAGGCGCGGCTCGTCGCCGAGCAAGGCGAGATCTTCCGGCAGGTCGACGTCCCACCCGGCGCCGAACGCCTCACTGAACTCCGCGACGAGCTCGCCCACGACCGCACCCCAGCCGTAGTCGGAGCCCACGGTGCTGAGGGTAACGCGAGCCACCTGCCCTCAAGCCAGTCCGAGCCGAGCCACGCTGGTCCGTCGAACTCGAGCAGCCACCCTCCCGAAGGACACCCCCGCTCTGAAAACGCGCGCCCCACCGACCAGCCTGACACTACGGGTGGGCACTACGACTCCGCCAGCACGGACTCACAGGACCGCTCGCCGGGCGACGCCAACCGTCACCTTATCGCTGATGCCCAGAGCGAAGGGCTGAAGCTCAACTCGGACAGCGTCGTCGAGATCGGAAAGGACCCGACTGGACGATTCGTCTGGCTGGAGGAAGGCGGCATCAACTCCCGCACTGGCAAGGAAGCCGGGCTCCAGCACATCCTGAACGAACACGCCCACGATTTCGCACGTCAGGGCATCCATGAGGCAGACATTCCCCGAGTCGTGCACGAGGCAGTCACCCGTGGCGAATACACAGGCCGGTTCCAGGGGCGGCCTCCCGGCCGACCGATCTTCGCCGTGGAGTATAATGGCGAGACCAAGTACATCGCTGTATCGATCGGCAGGAACGGCTACATCGTTGGCGCAAACCCTGCAAGTCCAAGCAGCGGGACAATCGACCCTAACTTCGGTCAACCCGGGCATCGCGGGTGGTGAACGTCATGACAACCAACAATCCTCCTCTGATTTCGGTGACAGTTTCCCCTGAGTGGGACGCTTACCCACTGTGGATCGAGTACTCCCAAGAGGACCCTCGAGAAAATTTGGCTCCCGGTGAACTAAGTCGATACGGGGTCGAGGCCACTCTCCTCATGTCTATCGACTCTTGGGACGAAACTTACCAATCGGTCTTCAATCGCGATGACCCTGACAGTTCCGGTTTCGAAGACTCGACCCAGACCGAGGCGTGGATCTCTCAAGGGATTGAGCTTACTCGACAGCTTTCGACGCAGCTCCCACCTGGCGTCATCGTCTGCTTCCGAAAGGTTGGCCAGGAAGTGCGGTTCGAGTCGCCGATCGGCGAGGAGGTACCTTCAGGTTAGTTGGGTACCTTTTTAGAAGGGCGGTGAACAAATTCGGGAAACCCGAATCGGCGGGCGGCGCGACAAGGAGGTTGACTTGAGCGGAGCGACTTACTACGCGCTGTTGGCGGCAGGGCGGAGCCGTGATAACCCCAGCGGGGTGGCGCGGCGGCGCCGCGATGGCGACACCGTGATCGACGAGGTGTTCACGCGGAACCTGCGGTGGGATCCGACCGATTACTTCGATCGGGAGCGGCTCGGGCGCAACGACGACGAGCACGTGGAGATCACCGAAGCTGAAGCTGACGAGTTCGTCCAGCGCGTCACGGCGAAGCGGCGCTGAGCAAATCGGGTGGGCCGCGCAGTACCGAGGAGGCCGCGCGGATCCAGCGCGAACTCGCCGGTCGGGTCCTTCTGCCCGCGACGGGGTGTCTCCTCCCTGCGACGGTGGCCGGGCTCGACGTCTCCTACTCGACCGAGTCGGACCGCCTTGTGGCTGCCGCCGTGCTCGTGGAGGTGGACAGCGGTCGGCTCATCGCAGAAGCCGTGAGCGACGGTGTCGCGGCGTTCCCGTACTCTCCTGGTCTGCTGGCCTTCCGCGAGGTTCCGTTCCTCATGGAGGTACTCGAGCGGTTACCTGCCACGCCCGATCTGGTGCTCTGCGACGGCCACGGTCTGACACACCCGCGGCGATGCGGTGTGGCCTGCCACCTCGGCGTGCTCACCTGCCTGCCGTCTATCGGCTGCGCCAAGACCCGATTCGTCGGCGAGCACGCGGAACCTGGTTCGCGGCGTGGCGACCGAGTCCCGCTCACCGATGCGGGAGAGATCATCGGCGAGGTCTTGCGGACCCAGGATGACACCAAGCCGGTGTACGTCTCACCGGGTCACCGAATAGGCATCGCACAGTCCAGCGACGTGGTGCTGTCGCTGTGTTCGGACTTCCGGCTCCCCGACCCGATCCGACGCGCCGACCACATCTCGCGGCTGGCCCTCAAATCCGGAGGTCCGCCAACCTCTCGATGAGCGCCCCTGCACGGGACCTCGGTCACGGCCCTGGGGTGCCCGCGCCGTCGACTGGCAGCGGTACGGGTGGAGCCGGGTGGCCCAGCTGCTCGAGTACCTGCCGCGCGACCGCGTCCAGGCTCTGCGGTGTGGCGTCGGCTCGCTGCTCCATCGCGTTTCGAAGCAGGTCAGCGAGGCCGTCCCGTCCATGCTTGTCGAACTCGTAGGCGGCGAAGTCCAGCGACTGGTACATCGCCGACGAGTGCACCCCGATCCCCGGATCGCACAGCTCCTCACGGAGCGTCCAGATCAGCCCGAGAGCAACCCAGGTCCGGTCCGTCGGGTCCTCGTCCGCGCGATGCCATGGCCCGAGCTCACCATCACAGACCTGGGCTATGTAGTCCTCGACCCGAGCGAAAGCCGACGGCGTCAGCGACGGGGCGAATCGCGTGTCCTTGGGGATGATCACCGGCCCGACGAACAGCACGTTGTCCAAGGTCGGGTTCTCGAACCGCGATCGCTGGACGAACGGAACCGACCATGCGACCTCGCGCTCGACCATGTGGTCCTCGCGCAACACGAGTTCGTCCCCGTCGAACGGGTCGTCGCCGAAACGCTCGACGAGGTGGTTGCGTGCGAGCCGTAGGACGCGCTGACGCACCTCGCGTCGGTTGTCGACGCCGCTGACGAGTTTGCCCGTCGGCGTGGAAGTCGGGCACCGGGACCGACAGCTGCACGTACCGGTCGGCATCGACGTGCAGCCATCCCTGCCGCACGAAACAGTCCTCAAGCCAGATCCGGGCTCCGTTACCGCCGTCGCCGTAGCCCGCCTCCTCCAGGGCCTGCAGCGATGCCTCGAAGCCCACCGTGTCTCCCGAGTCGGCGATCCGCGCGAGGGCCTCGGTGGGCCCGCGCCACCAGCGTCCTTCCCGTCCGGTCACCAACCGCATCCAGTCTGCTGTCGAGGTCGGGCGTCTCGTCTTCACATCGTCTCCTGCAGCGACGTCGATCACCGCACCCGACGTTACAGTGGGTGCGATGCGTCATGATCGGATCCTGGGATGCCTGCTCGCCGGCGCGGTGGGCGACGCGTTGGGCGCGCCGGTGGAGTTCCTGACGACCTGCGCCATCCGACAGCGCTACGGTCCTGCCGGGATCGTCGACTATGACGAGGTCTACGGCCGTCGCGGCGCGATCACCGACGACACCCAGATGACGCTGTTCACCGCAGAGGCTCTGCTCGGCAACGGCGACCCGATCGAGCAGTTGCGGGATGCCTACCTGCGCTGGCTGCGGACCCAGGACGAGCAGCCGCCCTCCGATGACGGGCTGCTCGCGGTGCCGGAGCTGCACAGCCGCCGCGCGCCCGGCAACACCTGCCTCGCCGCGCTGCGCGCCACCCTCACCGGTGCCCGCGGCACGACCACTGACCCGATCAACGACTCCAAGGGGTGCGGCGGCGTGATGCGCGCCGCGCCCGCCGGCCTGGTGGCCACCGACGCCAAGCAGGCGTTCTGGCTGGGCTGTGACCTCGCGGCAATCACGCACGGCCACCCGTCGGGATACCTGCCGGCCGGCGCGCTGGCCACTGCGGTGCACCTGCTCGTCGACGGGTCGAGCCTGGACGCGGCACTCGACACCACCTTCCTCGAGCTGTCCCGTCACCGCGGTCACGAGGAGTCCACCGCAGCTCTCGAAGGCGCTCGGGAACTCGCCACGAGAGGCCACCCGACGCCTGAGGATCTCGAGCGTCTCGGCGGCGGCTGGACCGGCGAGGAGGCCTTGGCGATCGCTGTGTGCGCCGCGCTGGCGGCCACGGACCTCGCCGACGGGCTGCTGCTCGCGGTGAACCACTCCGGGGACTCCGACTCCACCGGGTCGCTGTGCGGCAACATGCTCGGCGCCCGCGACGGAGCCACCGCTATCCCGACCGCCTGGCGAGACGAGCTGGAGCTGCACGAGGTGATCGAACAACTGGCCCGGCGCCTCACGCGCTGACGTCCAGGGGAGCTTAAGGACCGGCAGCGCCGGCGCCTGCCACCACGATCCGGAAGATCATATAGAACGGCAGGGCGAGCAGCACGAGCTGCCAGAACGGCCAGCCACCAGGGCGCCGCCGAGCGATGACCCAGGTCAGCAGCGCTGCCAGCAACAATGGAACGATCAGTCCGAACATATACGTGCCGGCAGCCTCCGCAGACGGAGGCAGGCCGACGATCGCGACCGTGAGGACCACGTTGACGCCGACCCATACGAGCGCCGCCAACAACCCGGATCCGAACCCCGTCCTGCCGCCAGCAGGCGGGGGCGGCTGCGGACCCTGGTGCGGCGGACGTGGGTAGGGCTGCTGCGGCTCCCAAGACCGACGGGGTTCTTGCGGCGGTTCAGCGCTCATGTGCGAGGAGCGTAGCCGGGCATGCTCGGTCAGAGAGAACGAGTCGAACAACTGGCGACCGACCGGGTCACCCAGCGGCCCTGCCTGGCACGGCGGCTAGAGCCACCTGGGGCGCTCGGGCGGGAACGGGCCTGCGGTGTCGGCATCGATCGGCGTCGGTCCCGGTTCGTGGAGGCCGTATCCCATGCTCTTGATGGCCCGGAGGGCACGATCGGGGTCCGTCTCACCCTCCCAGCCGGGAAACGGCTTCCAGTGCCTGAACGACCACGTGCTCATCCCGTCGTGGTAGCTGCTGACCCCCATCCGCCACAGCAGCACACCGTCACTGCGCAGCAGGAACTGCCCCGACACGAACCCACCGCCACGGTCCTCGTCGCAGTCGTAGACGAATGCCCAGTGCGCCACCAGCTCGGCACCGTCGAGTGGGTCCCCGGTCACGGCGACGGTTCCACGACGCCGAAGTGCTCGAGCACGGCGGTAAGCAGCTCGTAGCGGCGGCCCGGACCGGAATCGAGACGGCACCAGGCGGCCTGCTGCGGTCCCGCCGCTTGCATCGCGGCGAGCGTGGCGGCCGGACCGGGCTGCTCGCCGCACAGCGCGACGATGTCGAACGTCACGAGGCGTCCTCCGGGGGATCGAGGTAAGCGGTCTGGACGGTACGGGCCTGCTCACCGGACCGGACGTACTGTGCGCGCCCGACAGGCATCGTCACCGGACGAACCCCCGCGAAGAGCTGCCCCTCAGTGCGGTCACCGGACATCAACAGCCCGAGACACCCGGACTCGCGCACCCCCAGTGTGAACGGCTCGTAAAGCCCCCGCGACGCACCCATCACCCGCCGGGTCATCAGCACGTGCAGCCCCAGGTCACGGCCGGCCGCGAGGTACTGTACGAACGCCGCGAGCGGCTGGGTCGCCGATGCCGCGAGCACGTCGTAGTCGTCGACCAGCAGCACGATCTTGGGACCGCCACCGCCGCGGGCCGGGTCCCGTGACTCCAGCTCCTTGGCCACCGCGGCGGCCAGCTGGTGTGCCAGGGTGGAGTTCGGCGCGTAGCCACCGCGGTAGGCCTCGGGCACGGCGTCGGCGAGCCCGTGGCGCGGGTCGAAGACCGCGAACACCAGCTCGTCCGGACTGTACTGCGCCACCAGGCCGTCGGCCAGCAGCCGCAGCAGGTTCGTCTTGCCGGTCCCGCTGTCGCCCAGCGCCAGCATGTGTTGGTCGCGACCGAAGACGTCGAGCACCGCGGGCGTGAAATCGCTCTCGAACCGTCCGAACGGGACGGTCCCGGGTGCGGCGCCCGCATCGGCGAGGTCGGACGAGCGCAGCACCGCGGGAAGCACCCGCACCGGCGGAGGCAGTGACCCGGTCCACCCACTGCGGACCGTGGTCGCGGCGTCGGCCAGGCCCGAGCCGGCCGGATCCGGCATCGAGTCCAGCCGGGGCAACGCCACCTGCCCGAGCAGCTTCTCGGTGTTCATCGCCCGCCCTGGTGTGTCCGTGGGTAGCGTGCGCGCGACCTTGCCGTCGATACTCGACTCGGAGGGCTCGGTGATGCGCAGCTCGATCCGGTTGGCGAAGGCGACCTGCTGCGCGGCCCGCGCCTCGTTCCACCGCCGCGCCGTGGCGACCACGTGGATGCCGTAGCGCCCGCCGCGGCCGAGCAGGTCGTGCACCTTGGACTCGAAGCTCTCGAACTCGGCGAGCAGCTGCGCATAGCCGTCGAGCAGCAACACCACCTCGGTGCAGGCGAGGTCGTCGAGCCGCCCGCCCGCGCGCTCGGCCCGCAGCTCGGCGACACCGTCGAGCTGGCGCTGCGCGAAGAGCTGCTCCCGCTCGGTGAGCATCCCGTGAAGCTCGTCGATGGTGCGGCGGATGCGCTCGCGGTCGTCGCGGCCGGCGACGCCGCCGACGTGGGGTAGCCCGGACAGCGCTCGCAGCCCGCTGCCGAGCAGGTCGATGCCGTAGATGCCCACGTCGGACGGCGTGTGCGTGGCGGCCAGGCCAAGCGCCAGCGTGCGCAGCGTGGTCGTCTTGCCGGTGCCCGGTCCGCCCAGCACGAGCAGGTGCCCGCCCCCGGCCGAAAGATCGACCAGCCACGGCCCCTGCCACTGCCGCGCCGGATCGTCGAGCAGCCCGATCGGGACCTGTAACCCCGGCCCGGCCTGCTGGATACACCGCAACCGCACCCCGCGCGGTGTGACGTCGAAGCCGCCACCGGCACGGTCGAGCGTGATCGCGCCCGGCAGCGGCGGCAGCCAGATCGGCGCCACGGCGGTGCCCGCCTCAGCGAGCTGCCCGACGACGGTCGACAGCAGGGTCGGGCCGGTGGTGCGGCGGGTGGGCTGCGCCGGCTCCTCGTCGATCGGCTGCCCCTTGCTGGGCCTGCCGAACCGCAGCATCGGCTTGACCAGCGGACCGACCACCGGCGCCACCTCGCCGTCGGTGCCGTC
Source organism: Pseudonocardiaceae bacterium (assembly GCA_009377865.1). GTDB lineage: Bacteria > Actinomycetota > Actinomycetes > Mycobacteriales > Pseudonocardiaceae > WHSY01. The sequence continues at coordinate 58,296 of WHTH01000002.1, forward strand.
GGTCAGCGGGCCGGAGACGTAGGCGGCCTTGAACTTCTCGTAGACGGTGACGTCGACCTTGAGGTAGCCGTTGCCGGGCATCGCGGGCAGGTGGAAGGCGTCGGGGGTGTCGAGCACGGTGCGCGACTCCATCTCCGACAGCGTCCGCAACCCGATCCGGTAGGAAAGGTAGGTGTCCAGCCCGCGCAGCTTGCCTTGCTCGATGCGCTGGCTCGACAGCAGCAGGTACACGCCAATGGAGCGGCCGATGCGGCCGATGCGCAGGAACAGCTCCACGAACTCGGGCTTGGCGGTCAGCAGCTCGCCGAACTCGTCGATGATCACCAGCAGGTGGGTCATCGGCGGCAAGTCGTCCGGGTTGCCGCGCTCGGCACGCAGTTGCTGGTACTCACCGATGTCGGTGATCTTGCCGGCGTCGGCGAGCATCTGCTGGCGGCGCAGCACCTCCCCGTCGAGGCTGGTGTACATCCGCTCGACCAGCGTGGCGTCCGACGACAGGTTGGTGATCAGCCCGGCGACGTGTGGCAGTGCGGTGAACGGGGCGAACGTGGCGCCACCCTTGTAGTCCACCAGCACCATGGACAACTGCTCGGGTGGGTGTGTGGCGACGAGGCTGAGCACCAGGGTGCGCAGCAGTTCGCTCTTGCCCGACCCGGTGGCGCCGACGCACAGGCCGTGCGGCCCCATCCCCAGCTGCGCCGACTCCTTGAGGTCGAGCAGTGTGGGTCTCCCGGCGGCGTCGATGCCCAGCGGCACCCGCAGGAAATCGCGCTCGCCCCGCCGCCGCCACAGCCGCGACGTGTCCAGCTGGGCGGGGTCGGGCATCCCGAGCAGCGAGGTGAAGTCCGCGGGCGGCGTACCCGACCCGTCGTCGTAGGAGTCGGCCGACAGCCGCAACGGCGCGAGCTGGCGCACCAGCCCGTCCACCAGCGGCGCCTGCGCCTCGTCGGCCGTGCCGCGGATGATGACCGGTGGCGTGGCTGTCAGATCCTCGACGGTGACCGCATCCCCGTCGACGGTGACCCGCCGCGAGACCTCGCCGGGCTCGTCGAGCCGGTTCGCGAGCAGGTGCACCACCGTGACACCGAGGCTGGCCAGGCCGGTGGTCTGATCCGGCGTGGCCGGCGAGCGCGCGACCTGGCCGTGCGCGTCGTCGATCACCAGCAGCCGCGGGCGGGTACGGGCCTCGGCCGCGCCACCGCCGTGCCGGTAGGACTTCGCGGCGCTGGTGGCGCGCTGCCGCAGCTCGTCAGCGAGCAGCGCGTCGAGTGTCTCGGGGTCGGCGACGAGCAGCGGAGTCGGCCCGGCGGGACCGATGTCGGTGCGGTCGAGCAGGTGCGGTAGCCACCGCGCCCACGCCCAGTCCGCCTCACGCTCTGGCGGGGCGAGGATGGCGATGGTGACGTCGTCGGGCGCATGCAGCGCGCCGACCTGCGCCAGGATCGACCGGGCCACCTGCAGCACATCGGCCCGCTCGGCTCCGATCACGCTGACGTCGCCCGCCCGGTCCAGGCCGACCCGCAGCGGCAGCCCCGGGATCCGTTCGAACCGGCGGATCAGGGCCTGCGCCTCAGCTCGCATGAACTGATCAGTGGGGTTGACCAGCGTCCCCTCTTCCCGCATCTGGATCTCGCGCACCGGCAGCGGCCCGGTTCCGATTCGGATGCGCAGGAAGTCGATGTCGGAGCGGCGGCGCTCCCACAGCCGCGCGGGATCGGTGATGACGTCGAGCAGGTGGCTCGCTGGCGGATCAGGCCGGGCGCTGCGCTCGCGGAAACGCTGCTCGTACTGGCGCAGCTCCTCGCGCAGCTCCTCGAGGTAGTCCAGGTACCGCTCGCGCTGCGCCTTGCGCTTGCGAGTGGCCTGCCCGCGCTGCGTGAAGTAGAAGATGCCCGCTGCGCCCAGCGAGGCGACCATGATCACGGCACCGAACGCGGCGAAGCCGGAGCCGCGAAGGAACATCATCATGCTCATGGCCACGCCGGCCCCGGCCAGCGGGATCAGGCTCTGCACGCCGGAGGTCGCCTTGCCCTCCGGCAGGGTCGGTGGCGGGCTCATCTGCAGCGCGTCTTCGGCGGCGACCGGCCGCACCGCCCGGGCCGGACGGTGCACCACCCGTGTCGTCATGCCTCTGCCCTCTTTGTCACAGCCTTCTTTGTCACAGCCGACCCCTCGTCATAGCTGCCGCGCCCTCGCCAGTGCCTCGCCGGCCAGCCGGGTGGCCTCGACCACCGTCGCCTCGCCGACACGGCCCGGATCGATCGGCGCGCCGGCAGCGAGATGGCGGTCGTGCGGCAACGTCACCACCGGGACCCGGTAGCGGCCCAGCGCCTCGCGCGCCGCACCCTCGCGCAGCGCCGCGTGCCCGTCCCGGCTGGCCGCGTTGAGCACGACGACGACGCGGCTCAATGACTCCGCCCGGCCTGCGCCGGCCACCCGGTCCAGCGCATCGCAGGTGCTGCGCATCCCGTCGGGCGTGGCGGGGCTGACGATGACGACCGCGTGCGCCTCGGAGAGCACCTCGACGGTGGCGGGCGAGTCCATGCCGCGGCCGCAGTCGGTGACGCAGACCGGGAACAGCCGTGACAGCGCGCGGGTGACGTCGCGGGCGGCCTGCGGCCGTCCTGGCGCCCCGCCGGGGAGCACCCACAGCCCGGTCTCGGTGCGCGGCAGCAACCTCTCCAACGCCTGCAGGTTGCCGGCGCGGGACGCGAGCAGCTGCGGGCCCAGCTCGGCCAGCGTAGGGCCACCTGCCAGTCCCAGCCGCCAGCCCAGTGACCCGCCGTCGGGGTCGGGATCGGCGTCCGCAGCGAGCACGGGCTCACTGCGGCGCGCGGCATACACCGAGGCAAGCACCGCCGCCACCGCGGACTTGCCGGCACCCCCGCGCACCGAGGTCACCGCGATCCGCCGTCCGGTGCTCAGCGGCAGCTGCACCGCGGCGGCCAGTTCGGCCAGTTCCCGGGAGCTGCTGTTGCCCGACAACATCCGGCTCGCCGTCCGCCAGACGCGCCGGGCGGCCGAATCGCCGGCCGGAACCCGCCCGACGAGCCGGGTGGGGTCGGTGGGCTGCGCAGGCGATGGCGGAAGCGGGTGCGACGCCGGCCGCTGTGGCCCGGGCGGTGGCGGGCCGGGACGGCCGGGCGCTGGTGGCGCACCGGGTGGTTGGCCCGGCGGTTGTCGCGAGGGTGGTGGTGGGGGACGCCGCGGACCCGGTGGCGGGGCACCCCCCCGCCACGGCTGTCCCTGGGGCGGCGGCGGACCGCCCCCGGGCCTCGATGGTGTAGTCACAGCGCTCCCCAGCTTCAGAACGTGTCGAGCAGCCGCGAGTACACGCCGAACACCCCGACGGCGACCGGGATCAACCCGATGACCGCAAGACCCTCCAGCCGGTCGGCGAGCTGCCGCGCCCGCGCCCGGGTGTGCGGCGGGGGCTCGTAGCCGAGCACCACCAGACCCACGACGGCGACGGCACCCGCGACAGCGACACCACCCAACCACAGGTCGGGCTCGGCCTGCATCCACCGGTACACCAACCCCGCGACGACGACCAGCGCCGCGGCCACCAGACAGGCCACCTCGATGGTAAGCGGGTAGGCGCGCAACCGGAGCAGCAGCGCGAGGCCGAGCAGGCAGGCCAGCGTTACCGTCCAGCCGGTGCCGCCGGCCGCCAGCAGCCAGCCGGCCACGGCACCGGACACCGCCGCGGCGACGCAGCCCAGCGCGAGACCGCGGTGCGCCGCATCCACCGCAGACTCCGCCGCGATGCGGGTCACCGGCTCGTCGTCGGCCTGACGGTCTTCGAGGCTGGTCAAGCCGGAAGCCAACATCGCCAGCCGCGGTAGCAACCCCAGCGCTGCGACCGACACCACGGCCATGATCGCGGCCGTCCGGGCGGCGGTCAGACCGGCTGCCGCCAGCGCAACCCAGCCGACGAGCAACACCAGCACGGTGCCCGCACCGAACATCCCAGCCCGGTGGTTGCCGGTGGCCAGGCCGGCGGCCAGCATGGTCAGTCCTGCACCGAACGCCCACAGCGCGCCGCGCCCCCACCACTCCGAGATCGCCCACGGCACCGCGGTCAGCGCCATCGCCGCGCCGCCGAGCAGCACTGCCAGCCCGGGTTGCGGCGAGCCGAGCATCGCCACCGCGGTACCCGCGGCCAGCAGCACCGCTCCCGCCCCGATGAGCGCAGCTGGGTCCAGGTACGGCGTGGCCAGTAACGCCGCGAGCAACGCCGCGACCGCCACGGCCGCGGTGGCGGTCCACCGCCGCGCCACGGCGCTCCAGCGGCCACGCCGGGCGGTGAGGTCGTCGGCGATCTCGTCCGACACGTCGAGCACGATCGGCGCCGGCGGTGCCTCGGTCACCGGGTCGACCCGGATCAGCGTTCCGTCGGTCACGCCTGCGCTTCGCAGACTCGCGGCGGGTTCGATCACCCGGCCGTCGAGCATGCTGAGCTGGTAAGCACGCGGCGCCACTGCGGGCCCCGAACCGACCATGGCGATGATCTCGGGCAGCAGCATCCCGATCGGCTCGTCGGAGGGCAGCACGAGATCGGCGCGGCGGTGCGGGCCGACGAGGGTCACCCGGGTCAGCCGACCGGTCGCGGCGGGTGCTCGCGAGGCCGTCACAGCCGCACCGTAGCCGGGGTCACTGTCACGTCCGGGACCGTCATCGACACGGGGGACGAGAACCGCTGCTCGCGTTCGGCCAGCATCTCCTGCAGCAGTGACCAGCCGACGCACCCGGCGCAGGCCACCGCGGCGAGCACCACACTGATCCCAAGCCGCTTGAGGTTGTCCATCGTCGCCCTTGCCCGCCGCTCCCGGCCCCACAGCAACGACTCGCGCATCCGGTTGCGGCGTACCGCCACCGATTCCAGTAGCTGCGCGTCGTACTCCCTGGCCATCGCCTGACCATGCTAGCCCTACCGGCGACTCGGTGACCTGCTCGGTGGCGCTGGTCGCGCGGCATCGTCCCCCCATTGCCGCGTGCTGTTACTCAGCTCGGCAGCGAACTAGGAAGCGGCGCTCGCCGCCACCAGGAATCGGATGACCAGGTAGAACGGCAAGGCCAGCAGCACGAGCTGCCAGAACGGCCAGCCACCCGCACGGCGGCGGGCGATGAGCCAGATCACCGGCGGCCAGGATCCCAACCACCGCAACAGCGGCGCACTCACCCTGACACTGAGAGTGCGAGGGTGCCGTCCACCCGCAGCGAGAGGGCGCCGTTCGAGCAGGCCGGTGACCCGTTACCTGCGCAAGGCGTTGCGAGCCGTCAGCACCAGCACCGCCACCGCACTGCCGACCATGCCGACGGCGGCGATCAATGCCACCGCGACGTCCGAGCCGGCTATCGAGGCGATGCCACCGGCCAGAAACAGCACCAGCACGGCAGTCGCTACCGCGATCGCGGCACGGCGGTGCGCGACCAGCTCGTCCTGCAGCTCGTCAACCAGTTCCCTGACGATGCGCACGTCCTCGAACCCCCTCCTGCGGTCGGCTGCACCGAGTATGCGGTACGGCGAGGCACAATGATCCACGATGGTCACCATCGTCACACCGGCGGGTGCCGGCGGCTAGCTCCGTCACCCGCACGGCGGGACGGCCGACCGGGCGTCCCTATAATCGTCGGGGTGACCGAGCAGGCTGACGACGAGGCGATGGCCGAGCTGGCAACCCGGTTGTTCGACATGGCCCGGGGTGGCGAGACGGCAAGCCTGGACGAGTACCTGGCGGCGGGCGTGCCGGTGAACCTGTGCAACGGCAGCGGCGACACGCTGCTGATGCTCGCCGCTTACCACGGGCACGCGGGCACCGTCGCTGCACTGCTCGAGCGCGGGGCCGACGCGGACCGTGCCAATGACCGGGGGCAGCGCCCGTTGGCCGGCGCGGTGTTCAAGGGCGAGGACGCCGTGGTGCACGCCCTGCTCGACGCTGGTGCCGATCCGCTCGCCGGCACTCCGTCCGCGCTGGAGACCGCACGGATGTTCGGACGTGAGGACTACGCGAAGTTGTTCTAGCCACCGCGTTCACCAAACCCGCCGGACCAGCGTCGAAGCTTCCCGGTGATGAACCACTCATCCGGGCTGCGCATCGTGGCTCAGTGTGATGGCATCATGACCCGTAGCCATACCCGCACGGGAGGAACCGTCTTGATGATCACAGGTCGGCCGCAGCGCACGGGGAGGCGACGCAGCACGGTCGCGATCGTGCTGGCAGTGCTGGCGCCGCTGCTGGTCACCGGAACCGCGACCGGGCAGCCCACGCCGACACCCGAGCCGGACGGTCTGGGACGGATTCTCGACATTCTGGGCCCCGAGCAGCCGGGCGCCTCGGGTGTCACTCGACGCGACTTCACGACCACCGAGGACGGTGGCCGGGTGGAGGGCCACCTCGTCGAGGTCGACCTGACGCACCCGGCGGTGAGCACCGACCTGCTCACGCCGGGATCCGTCGCCGCCAGCGCCACCGTGCCACGCATGGCCGACGGCGCCGGCGCCGTCGCGGGCATCAACGGTGACTTCTTCGATCTCGGCGGCACCAGCGCGCCCGCCGGGCCTGCGATCATGGACGGCCGCACGCTGAAGTCCGCGGTGCCGGTGCACCGCCGGCTCGCCCCACCGGTCAGTGGCGCGTCGACGGAGTTCGTCTTCGGCGTCGGGCCGGAGGGGCTGGGGCGCATCGACCGGTTGCGGTTCGAGGGCGCTGCCCGATCCGACGGTGCGGTGCTCCCGCTCGCCGGGCTGAACCAGTACGCCATCCCGGTCGGCGGAATCGGCCTGTTCAGCTCCGATTGGGGCAGCGCGTCCCGGGCGGGCTCGGTGTGCGGGTCGAACGACGACCCGGACACCGGATGCAGCCCCGCGCGGGAGGTCGTCGTGCGAGACGGTGAGGTGACCTCGATGAGCGGCACGCCGGGCTCCGGCCGGATCGCACCCGGCACGCAGGTCCTCGTCGGCCGCGACGGCGGTGCCCGAGAGCTGGCCACCCTGCAGGTCGGCGACGACGTCGCCATCTCGTCGCAGCTGGTCGCCCGATCAGGTCAGCCGTTGCAGTTCGCGATCGGCGGCAGCCCGATCCTGCGCGACGGCGCGCCCACCGCCGACCTGGACGACAGCGAACGTGCGCCGCGCAGTGCGGCCGGGGTCAGCGCCGACGGCGGGCGGATGTATCTCGTCGCGATCGACGGGAGGCAGTCGGACAGCGTGGGGCTCACGCTGGAGGAGCTGGCCACACTGCTCGGTGAACTGTCCGTCGACGACTTGGTGAACCTCGACGGCGGCGGCTCGTCCACGCTGGTCCACCGCGAGCCGGGACAGTCGCAGGTGTCGGTGATCAACGACCCGTCGGTCTCCTCGCTGCGGCTGGTCCCCAACGGCATCGGAGTGTTCACCGAACCCTGACGCGCCCTCGGCGCGCGGGCTCACAGCGCCCAGACCAGCGGGTGCGGTGAGCTCCGCGCACGTCGAGCGGAGGTGCCTCGCGGTCAGGCTTCCTGGGGAGCGATGGCGAAGCGCAGCTGCTCCTCACCCTCCTCGGTGACGCGCTGCACGTCGAGCACCTTGTCGTCGAGCACCTGCGCAGCCACGGGCTCGAGGAAGACCTTGGCGCCGGCGCCCTCGAGGACCGAGTCCTGGTCGGACGGCGTGGCCGCGACGGAGAGCTCCAGCGCCTCGGGCTGGTCCTCCTGCTGCCCCGCGATCCGCAGGCCCGAGCCCTCGGGCATCTCATTGGCGGTCACGAGCGAGTTGATTGCCTGTGCTGCTGTCTCAGTGATTGTCAGCATGCCTCAACACCGTAGACGCCATACGCCCACGCTGCATCTCCGCACGGGCTTGTCGCTACGCTACCGGGACACCTGGGCGGCGGCGTGCTGCTCGGCGGCCAGGAAGTGCGCGATGTCCTTGGTGGACTCGTAGAGCTCCCGGTAGTGGCGGTAGAAGGCGTCGTAGCGCTCGTGACGCTCGGGATCGGGCGCCAGCCGGCGAGCGGTCGGGTTCCAGGACCACACGTCGGCCGCGGCGTTGGTCGCCAGCCCGGCGAGCATGGCGTCGCCGAACGCCGCGCCGACCGTCTGCTCGCACACGTCCTGCGGCGAGCCGGTCACGTCGGACACGATCTGGGTCCACAGATCGCCCTGCGTCCCGCCACCGACGGCGACCAGCCGTCCGACGTCACCACCGGCGTCGGCCATCGCCGCCAGGTTGTGCCGCACCCCGTATGCGGTGCCCTCCAGCGCTGCGCGGTAGATCTCGGCACGGCCGTGCGTCGTGGTCAGGCCCGCCAGCATCCCGCGCGCGTCGGGATCGAAGATCGGCGTGCGCTCACCGGCGAAGTAGGGCAGCAGCAGCAGGCCCCGGCTGCCGGCAGGCACCCCTGCCGCCTCGGCGACGAGCGCGGCGAACTCCCCGCCGGTCAGCTCGCGCAGCCAGTCGGTGACCGCGCCGGACGTCGCCATCCCGGCAGCCACCGAGTAGCTGCCGGGCAGCGTGGCGACGGTGCCCCACAGCGCGGGATGGGGCCGCACCTCGTCGACGAGCTGGACGAGGAACATGGTCGTGCCGTACATGACCATGACGTCGCCCGGCTCGCGCACCCCGACACTGGTGGCCTCGGCCCACGCGTCGATGGTGCCGGCGGTGACCGGCAGACCCTCGGGCAGCCCGGTCTCGGCCGCAGCGGCTGCGTTCACCCTGCCCGCGACCTCGGTGGGCCAGACCAGCTCGGGCAGCTCTAGCCCGGGCGCGACCTGCGCCGCCCAACTGGGGTGCCAGTCCTGCCAGGGCAGGTCGTAGAGCGGCGCGGATTGGCTGGCCGAATGGTGGTCGAGCACGTAACGGCCGGTCAGCCGGTGCACCAGGTAGGAGCTGGCCATCAACAGCTTCCGCGTCGCGGCGAACACGTCGGGCTCGTGGCGAGCCAGCCAGCGCAGCTTGGGGCCGACGGCCTGGGTGGTCAGGGTCATCCCACACCGCTGCAGCACGGCGTCGGCGCCCAGCTCGGCGGTGAGCTCGTCGATCTCGGCGGTGGCACGGGTGTCGACGCCGTACAGGATCGCCGGGCGCAGCGGGCGTCCGTCGCCGTCGGCCGGCAGCACGCAGGGCCCGATCCCGGACACCCCGAGCCCGGCCAGCGGACGGTCACCCGCAGCATCGACCAGCTCGCGCACGATGCCGGTGAAGTCGGCCCACCACACCGACCCGGCGTCGTGCTCGACCCACCCCGGTCGCGGCGTTGACGTCCGGTGTGGACGGTGGGCCTGCGCGCGCACCTCGCCCGCGTCGGTGACCAGCACCCCCTTGGAGCTGGAGGTACCGATGTCGACGCCGAGCAGCAGCGCTGTGTTCATGCCGCCTCCGCGGGAGGAAATACGTCGGCTCAGGACCGGGTGAACTCGTCGAGTGTGATGTCCGCCAGCCGGCACACGGCGCGCATCTCGTCGCGGACATCGCCGGGCACGGCGTGGATGTGGTTGGCGCCGAAGCGGCCCAGGAAGTCCTCGGCGCGGGCGTCGAGCCGGGCGAAGGCGTGCGGCCACTCGAAGGTGGACTGCCGCATCAGCGCCTCGTTGGTCGCGTCGTCGTAGGTCTCGAACTCGCCGGCCATCAGCTGCATCCGGTAGCGCCCGTCGTCGCGGGTCAGCCGCGCGAGTGTCATCTCACCGGGCGCGGCCAGGTGCTGCACCGAGGCACCACCGGCGGGGAAGAAGAACACCTCGGGGTAGAGGTGCACCCGCGACAGGTTCTCGGCGGGTTCGTCGCTACGCGCCGCGAACCAGGTGGCGTGCTGCCCGGAGTTGCACAGATCCCAGATGTCGCGGTCGGCGTGGTAGTGGCGGACGTCGGCGAACAGCACCGGGGTGTTGGTCAGTTTCTTGAGCAGCTGCATCGTCAGCGCACCGTCCATGTCGGCCTCGGTGGCGCAGACGTGCGGTTCCTTGGGCCCGTTCCAGTCGTACGGGTCATTGAGCAACGCCTCGGCGATGTCCATCGTCGCGAAGTGCGCGGTCAGCTCCGGCTGGCCTTTGATGCCGGTGAAGTCCAGCCGCCACTCGTCGATCAGCTCGCGCATCGCCAGGTAGGAGCGGATCTGGCGCTCCAGCAGCTCCGGGGTCAGCTTCGCCCCGTCGTAGTGCACCCCGCCGGCGTGCTGCTCGAGCCACTCCCTGGCCTTGGTGGCCTCACCGGCGTCGGCGAGCTCGGAGCGCCGGACGATCTCCCACTGGTCGATCTCCTCGACGTCGATACCGAACGTCTTCTGCCACTGGTCGGTGGCGGCGACCGCGGTGTTCATCCCCATCGGACGGCCACCGATGCGGCCGAACGTCGAGCCCCGCAGCGATGCGACGGCGTGCGCGGCACGGGCCTCGGCGCCGATCTGGGAGACCAGGTCGCCCTGCGCGGGATCACTTTGGGTTGAATCTCTTTGGGCCGGGTCGCCCCACAGCCGGCGGTGCCGCCGCCCGATCTGGTCCAGTGCCCCGCCGGCCGCGAGCATCCCGACCATCCCGGGCTGCACCGGGTCGATGTTCGACAGCAGCAGCAGCGGCCCCGGGGTCGCCTCCGCCGCGAGCATCGAGAAGTGCGGGAACGCCCAGACCGCGTAGTGGAACACGGTCAGGTCCACCCGCTGCGCCGCGACCTCGCGCGCCACGGAGCTGGCGAGCGCGTTGCTGGAGACCGGCTCGGATCCGCGCACGACGTCGTAGCCAGCGGCCGTGAGCCGATCGACGAGCACGTCCTCGGTCGAGCGGAGGAAGTCGGCGATGCCCTCGTGCACGTAGTCACGGCCGTCCGACATGCTGATCACACCGATGCGAGCCACGAGACCTCCCGAGGGCCATACACCGCACGTCGATTCGGACCGGTGCGTGCGTGAGTAAACGTTTACTGGCACGCTATTGACCGGCGAAGCCGGGTGTCAAGGCGTCTGCGGTGGCTACGGTGGCCAGCCGGCAGAGAGGTGGAGATGGCAACGATCCACGAGGTCGCGGCCCGGGCCGGCGTCTCCACCGCGACGGTGTCTCGCGCGCTGAACGGCAAGTCCACCGTGGACCCCGAGCTGGCGACCCGGGTCGCCGCCGCCGCCCGCGAGCTCGACTACCGGCCCAACGCGGTGGCCCGCAACCTGCGGCGACAGGCGACCACGGTCTGGGCGCTGATCATTTCCGACATCGAGAACCCCTTCTTCACCGCGGTCGCCCGCGGTGTCGAGGACGTCGCACAGGCGGCCGGGCATTCGGTCGTGCTGTGCAACTCGGACGAGGATCTCGACAAGGAGGCGCGCTACCTGCAAGTCGCGGTCGCCGAGCGGGTCGCGGGCGTGGTGCTCTCGCCCACCACTGTGGACACCGATATCGGCCCGCTGGTCGAGCACGGCATCCCGGTGGTGGCCATCGACCGGCCGTTGCGCGGCATCAGCACGGTTCTGGTCGGCTCGCGGACCGGCGCCCGCGATGCCACCACGCACCTGATCGCGGCCGGCTACCGCCGGATCGGCTGCATCACCGGCCCGCAGCGGGTGTCGACCGCCGAGCAGCGCGTCGACGGCTACGCCGAGGCGCTGCGCGCCAGTGGACGGCGGCTGAACCACCGGCTAGTGCGCCACGCCGACTTCAAGGTCTCCGGTGGCCGCCGCGCGGCGGAGCGGCTGCTCGACGCTTCCCGACCACCGGACGCGCTGTTCGTCGCCAACAGCCTGATGGCGATCGGCGCGCTGCAGGCTCTCGCCGCCCGTGGGCTGCGAGCCGGCCGCGACGTCGGGATGGTGGCCTTCGACGACGCCCCATGGACGCAGCTCGTCGACCCGCCGATCACCGTTGTCGCCCAGCCCGCATACGCGATCGGCGAGGCCGCCGGGCGACTGCTCGCCGACGGCGGTGCGCCGCGCACCGTCACACTCGACGCCGAGCTGATCATCCGCGCCAGCTCCCGTGGAGCCTCAGGGCATCAGCAAAGCTGATCTGCCCGCTACGTACAGTAACTCCGGAAGTCGCGAGCTGGCTCGCATAGAGCCGTGGCCCGAGCTGGGCGTCCACGCGGCGAACGAGCCCAGCGTGCTCGGCGCCGCCGAAGCGGTCCGGCAGGCCGGCAGGGCCGGGGTGAAGGCGGCCGAGCAGCAAATCCGGACCGGCAAGCCCGGGCCCGGTGGCGACACCGGCGCTGAGCTCATTACCCGGCGCAACGTCGACTCCCCCGAGGTGAGGACGCTTGCTCAACCCGAGCTGCAAGAACCCCCGCGACTCGCTCCGGCTCGTGATCCTCCCCCGCCAAGGGCACCTGCACGGCGCCGGACGCAGTAAAGGTGCCCTTCACGGCAGCTCACCTGTGGCAGGACCGTCACGAGCCGAGGGGGCGCTTGGCGTAGTGGAAGGACCCCGTGCTGTAGCGGGCGGGCATGTCGTTGAGCGGACCGTGCTCCATGCCGAACACCAGCCGCGACTGGAACGGGATCGCGTCGGCGACGTGGAATCGGTAGGCGCTGTCGCAGGAGAACGGGCAGTCGGGAGTGCGCAGCTCGTGCGCGGTGTTGCCGTTCTGTGCGTTGCTGAAAGGGCCACGGTTGAAATACCAGCCACCCTCGAAGTAGTCCTCGGTGCCGGTGCCGTGAAACCCCACGGTGTTCGCGCTGTCGATCACGGCCCGCTCGTCGCCCTCGAGGTAACCGCGGATGTTGTTGAACGCTGAGTCATCGCCAGGCGTGAGGCCGGTCATCGCCGACGTCACGCCCATGAACTTGCCCCGGCCGGACTGCTCGGTGAATACCCAATCCTGCCCGGGTGTGGTGTCGCCGCGGTGCCACTCGGAGCCGAAGTAGCCGGCATCGCCCAGCGGACTGAGCTCCAGCGCCCACTGTGGCGACGCGGCATGCACCAGCTCCACGTCGCCGCGCGAGATCGGATGCGGCGAGCCGTTGACGAGCTCGACGACCGCGCTGGACGCATACGGCATCGGCCACCAGGACGTGTACCAGCCATCCGGGGCGGTATCCATCGCCGTGAACAGCGACCGCACCTCGTACTCGCCCAGCCCGGACCCGAAGAACTCGCCGAGCGGGATGTCGACGGTGCGAACGCCGTCGAAGGTCAACCGCAGCTTGGTGCCGCCGAGGATCTCGTCGCTGACGCGGTCACGGGGCACGATCTGCGGGATCCGCAACTTCAGTTCGGAGATCGAGCCCGGACCGGTGACGCTGCCGAGCACGACACTGTCCTGCGGCGCCAGCGGGCCGAATTCCGCGGCAGCCCGTTGGGCTCCCAGCTCGGCGGGCTTGGGGTCACGGAACCCGGCGTCGCGCAGCACATCGATGACGTCTGTGGCCGGCTCGGCGGGGTCGAAGGTGGCCACCCCGGTGGCGTCGTCGAACGCCCGGTAGGTTACATGGTGGAAGAATGGGTTGGACTGCGTGGTGATCCGCATCGACTCGCGGAACGGCATGGGCACCTTGATGAACACCCCACCCGAGGACAGGTCGGCGTTGGCCACCAGCGGGTAGACGAACGGCGCTCCGAGCCGGCCGTCGACCACGTCCTGCAGCGGGGCGTCGAGCACCGTACGGCCGTCCAGTTCGATCTTGATGTTGCCGGTACGGCGCACGTCGCCGCCGTCGCGCGTGAACCAGATGGAGGCGACCTCGCCCGCGCCCTGCCGCTCGGCGATCACGCAGCCAGCCGGGTCGAGCCGCAGGCAGGAGAACCTCCCGCTGAACCCGTCATCGTTGCCGCCGGTGCGGTCGAAGCTGGAGAACTGCAACGTCTGCACACCGACCGGCAACGCGGGCAGCGCATCGAGCCGGCGGTAGTGGTCGTAACCCACCGGGCCCTTGCCGGCGACCGGCAGCGGCGCCGACACGGGCGGTTCCGGGGCAGCGGGTCCGAGCGGGGCCGGGCGCCGCAGCAACGGCGGGCGCTGCAACGTCGGTGGGAGCTCGCTGTGCTGCGCCGACTCCCCCGCGTTGCCGCTCGAGGACGGCTCACCGGGGTCCCCCGGGTCGGGTGGCTGCGCCTTGGCCGCCGCGATCGAGAAGCTCAGCAGCACCGCGAGCAACAGCGCCGCCAGCGGGGCAGCACGAAGAACCCGGGACATGGTCGACCCCCTCCTCGTATGACCTAGGTCACAGTGTTAGTGATTTACCATCTACTCTAGTTGTCGGTGTGAGAATGACTTAAGCACTGTTACGCAACGATTACGCAACCGATCAACCCGGCGAGTTCTCCCGGGAATAGACCTGGGAGGCGTTGCGCTGCGTGACCAGCTCGGTCTCCAGGGTCTGGGTCTTCGGCACGTTCTCGCAGCTGATAAGCAGCTTCTTGGCCGCCTCGATCGCCTCCTCCCCGCCGGTGGGGTAGGCGAGGCTCGCCGCGAGCCTGCCCTGCTCGACGGCCTTGATACCGCCGGAGGGGATCGGCAGCGCGTCGATGCCCACGAAGTCGATGCCCTGCGTGCGGCCGGCCTCCTCGGCCGCGAGGTAGGCGCCCTCGGCCATCGGGTCGTTGTGCGAGAAGAGCACATCGATCTGCGGCTGGGACTTCAGGATCGCGTCCATCTGCTCGCGGCCCTTGTCACGCAGCCAGTCGGCGGCCTGGCTGTCGACGATCTGCACCTTCGAGCCCTTGATGCCCTGCCGGAAGCCGTCGCCGCGCTCCTGGGCCGGGGTGGAGCCGGGCAGCCCGCGGATCTCGACGACCTTGCCACCCTGCGGCAGCAGGGTCTGCGCGACGTGCTGCCCCGCCTTGCGGCCGATCTCGACGTTGTCGGCGCCGATGAAGGTGCTGTAGGCGTCGCCGTTGACCTTGCGGTCCAGCACGATCACCGGGGTGCCCTGGTTGTAGGCCTGGGCCACCTCCGAGGTCAGCGGCGCGGCCTCGTTGGGGCTGATGATGAGCAGGTCGACCTGGTTGGTCATCAGGTTCTGCACGTCGTTGACCTGCTGCGAGTTGTCCTGCGCGGCGTCGGCGAACTGGACCTCGAACTGTGGCACCTTCGCCGCGGCTGTGCGGATGTCCTCGTTCATCCGCACCCGGTAGGGCTCGGCGAGGTTCGCCTGGCTCATCCCGATCCGGTAGTCCTCACCGGGCCCCTTGCAGGCATCGGCACGGGCCTGCTGGCCGCCGGCGGCGCCGCCGCGGTTCTCGCTGGTGGTGCCGCAGGCGGGGAGGACGAGCAAGCCGGCGGCCAGCAGGCCGGCCACGGCGCGGGTGGTGTCACGCATCATTGTTTCCCTTCGCATCACGTTCTGGGTGCGAACCGCGCCACCGCGGCCGCCGCGACGATGACCAGGCCCTTGATCACGAGTTGTACGTTCTCGTCGACGCTGTTGAGCCCGAGGATGTTGTTGAGCACGCCCAGCAGCAGCGCGCCTGCCACCGTGCCGATCACCGTCCCGCGGCCCCCCGACAGTGCCGTGCCACCGATCACCACCGCGGCGATCACGTCGAGCTCGTAGCCGATGGCGTCGTTGGGGCCACCCTGGTTGAGCTGGCCGGCGTGCACGATGCCGGCCAGCGCAGCCAGCAGCCCGCACACCGCAAAGACCGTGATCTTCACCCGGGTGACCGGCACGCCGGACAGCCGGGCTGCCTTCTCGTTGCCGCCGATCGCGTACACGTGGCGCGAGAACGCGCTGATCCGCAGGAACGCGATGGCTCCGCCCGCCACCGCGACGAAGATCAGCGCGGGGATCGGCACGATGCCGTTGAAGGTGCGCTCACCGAGCAGCGAGAACGCGATCGGCGCCTCGCCGGGGCCGCTGCCGTAGGCGATGGGGACGGCTTGGCCGCCCGACCAGAGCCGCGCAAGTCCGCGCGCAATCGACAGCCCGGCGAGCGTGACGATGAACGCCTGGATGCCCAGCAACGTGCTCGCGGCGCCCTGCAGCGCGCCGAAGACCAGGCCGACGAGCAGCACCAGAGCCATCGCGGCCGCCAACGGCAGCTGGTTGTCGACCAGCAGCACCGCCGAGCCGACGGCGGCCAGTGAGAGCACCGACCCCACCGACAGGTCGATGCCGCCGACGAGGATCACCAGTGTCATGCCGACAGCGATGATCCCGATCTCGGACACCGCGCGGACGATGTTGGTCAGGTTCTCCCCGGACAGGAAAATGATCTCCCCATCCGGCGTCGGGGAGAACACGATCGCCCCGACGAACACGACGACCAGCCCCAGGACGCTCTGGAACCGCGCCAGCCAGGCCAGCGGGGATCGCCGCCGCGCGCCCTCGCGCTGCGGTGTCGGCGTCAGGGTGGCGGTCACGACGTGGCCCCCGTCAGCTGCTCGCCCATCGCGGCGGCGAGCACATCGGCCTCCCTTGCCTGGGCGGTGTCGAAGTCGGCGACCGACCGGCCTGCGCGTAGCACCACCACCCGATCACAGACCCCGATCAGCTCGGGCAGCTCGGAGGAGGCCAGTAGCACGCCGAGGCCCTGGCCGGCGAGCTCGCCGAGCAGCTCGTAGATCTCGGCCTTGGCGCCGACGTCGACGCCGCGAGTGGGCTCGTCGAGCAGCAGCACCCGCGGTTGCGTCCGCAGCACCCTGCCGAGCACCACCTTCTGCTGGTTGCCGCCCGAGAGAGTGTCGACCGGATCGCTGATCGCTGCCGTCTTGATACCCAGCCGGGCCGCAGAGTCCTGCGCGGCCCGGCGCTCCCGGCGTGCCGAGACCAGGCCGAGCCGCCCGATCGAGCCAAGGCTGGCGATGACCGTGTTGGCCAGCACCGAGTGGAACAGCACCAGCCCGGCGACCCGGCGGTCCTCGGGAACGAAGGCGATCCCGTTGCGCAGCGCGTACCGGGCGCTGCGCGGCGTGATCGGGTCGCCGCCGAGCAGCACCTGGCCGGACGTCGGCCCGGCGGAGCCGACGCCGTAGAGCGTCTCGAGCAACTCGGTGCGCCCGGCACCCAGCAGCCCGGCGAGCCCGACGATCTCCCCGGCCCGGACCGTCAGCGAGATGCCGTCGGGGTCGCGGCGACCGGGCCGCGGCCGGCGGTGGCGCACCGCGAGATCCTCGACGCGCAGCAGCTCGTCGCCGCGCTCGACATCAGAGGTGGTGAACACCGACTGCACCGGCCGGCCGATCATGGCTTCCACGACCTGCGCCGTGGACATGGTGCGCGGGTCGAAGGTGCCGACGGTTTCGCCGTTGCGCAACACAGTGGCGCGATCGGCGATGCGTGCGATCTCGTCCATCCGGTGCGAGATGTAGACGACGCCGACGCCGTCGCGGCGCAGCTCGCGCGTGACGTCGAAGAGCCGGTCGACCTCTGAGCTCGACAGTGCCGAGGTCGGTTCGTCCATGATCAGAACCCGGGCATCGAGCGAGAGCGCCTTGGCGATGACGACGAGCTGCTGCTCGCCGGTGCGCAGCTGCTCGACCGGGCGGGCGGGGTTGAGCCGGACGCCGATCCGCTCGAGCACCGCCGCGGTGCGTTGCTGCATGCCACGGCGGTCGAGCCGGCCGACGCGGCGCAGCTCGCGGCCCAGGAAGACATTCTCGGCGATCGACAGCGCAGGCACCAGGT
The DNA here is from genome assembly GCA_009377865.1 of Pseudonocardiaceae bacterium. Classification (GTDB taxonomy): domain Bacteria; phylum Actinomycetota; class Actinomycetes; order Mycobacteriales; family Pseudonocardiaceae; genus WHSY01. The sequence goes on from WHTH01000002.1 coordinate 75,818, forward strand.
CCAGCTCCTGGTGGATCATCGCGATCCCGGCACCCTGGGCATCGGCGGGGCCGGCGAAGCGCCGCGGCTGTCCGGCCACCTCGATCTCGCCCACGAAGTCGGTGACGTCGCCGGACAGGATGCGCATCAGCGTCGACTTGCCGGCGCCGTTCTCACCGAGCAGCGCGTGCACCTCGCCGGGCCGCACCGTCAGGTCGATGTCGCGGCATGCCTGCACGCCGCCGTAGCGCTTCGCGATCCCCGTGAGGGCGACGAGCGGGGCGCTGTCGGACACGGCTCACCTCCGCTCGCGGCTCGCGCACCGGGCTGGTAAACGATTACCCGGGAAGTTAGGGCGTGCACGGTAGCGCGTCAAGCACTCTCCGGTACCTCACCGTGGCGCGGCGCCCAGACCGCCTCCCGTCGGCCACCGTCCACCACGCGCCTCGCGACGAATCCACGACAGCCCGCCACCCCCCGTGGGCTACTGCCGGGCCGGTGGCGCTACTGCCGGGTGTCGAGCTCCGCGACGAGCTTCTTCGGGGCGACCATGCGGTAGGCGTCCTCGACGAGCTCGGCGATCTCGACCCAATCGACTCCGGCGACGTCGAGGCGCACTCCGAGCCAACCGCGGTGCCCGACGTAGGGCGGCACGAAGAACCGCTCCGGGTCGGACGAGACGAGTGCCTGCTGTGCACCGGCCGGGGCTGCGCACCAGAACCCGAGCCGGTCGTCGTGGTGGTGGTCGGAATAGCTGACGAAGACCTTGCGGTCGCGGACGAAGAAAGTCGGCTCGCCGTGCGACGGCCGCTCGGTGGTCTCGGGCAGCGCGAGGCAGATCGCGCGCAGTTGATGCAGCGGCTGCTCCATCAGCGCGGGCCTCTCTCATGCTCCCGGCCTGTCAGCGGGATTCGTACGCTGTGTCTGCCGGATCCGTACGGCTCTAGTTGGCGAGTCAGGCCGGCTGGCGCTACTGCTCGTCATCCTCGCTACCGTCCCGGATGGGGCGGTAGCCGTTGAGCTGGAGGCGGTGCAGGTCGGCCTCGACGATCCGGCGGGCCTGCACGTAGGCGCGGGCGCTCGCGGCGGCGAAGTAGCCAGCGGGGTCCTCGATGATCTGGTCGACGCGTGTGTCGCGATAGGGCAGCGACATGCTGTCCATGTGGCCTCCTCCAGCCGACTCGCTTCAAGCGTAGCGGGTGAATGCAACGCGCCCAACGCTCATGCGCCTCACACATTCATGCACCCAGCGCTGCGGCCAGCAAGCCGGCCAGGAACCGCACGAACGGGACATCACTGCTGCCCAGGTCGCCCGGGTTCTCGGCGTCGACGGTCAGCATGCCGTAGCGGGTCGCTTCGGTGCCCACCGACGAGGAGATGAACGTCCGGTAGGCGTGCTCGGTATCGGGCCAACCTCGCGGCGGGGTGGCAGCCACGTCGGCGACGAAGCGATGCTCGCCGCGCTCGACCAGACCGAGAACGTCGTCGCCGAGCACCGTGCCCTCGGTGAAGACCTGGGTCGGTGGAATCGCCCGGCCGACACTGAAGGGGCTCGGGCGCAGCACCCGAGGCGGACCAGGGTCGAGCTCGTAGAACGACACCCGGACCCGGTCCGGGCCGATCAGCTGGGCACCAGCCTCGAGCAGGCCGACGATCGCAGCGGCACGCAACGGCTCGCGCTCCTCGGAGGTGCGGACCGTCGTGATCCGGGCAAGCAGGTTGACGAAGGGATCGAGAGTATCCTGCACGGCCACCAGCACCTGCTGCTCGGTGCGTACCGCCTGCACGGCGAGTTGGTCACGCTGCCGACGGGCCTTGTACCGCTCGAGCAGCGGCAGGCCCACGGCCACTGCGGTCAACACCGCCCCGGCGGTCAGCCAAGCGACCTGCACGCCACCCCGCGCACCCTGCGCGAGCGGCGCGCACAACCACGCGATGACCGCCGCGACGACCGCGACGGTGATCGCCACCCGGGTGGGAAGCCGCAGCAGTACACGCATATCCCGCCACGCTAGCCGTCCGGACAGACACCAGGCGTGACCGGCGGGCTCGCGCACTGCCGCGCCATCAACGCGATCGGATACGCGCTCCGGGTGGCCCCGATGTGAGTTCCTGCCGGTAGGCCTCGATGACGGAGGCCGGCACGCGGCCGCGGTCGGAGATCGTCCAGCCGTTGCGCCGGGCCCACTCCCGGATCTGCGCCGGGGTGGGCTCGGCAGGCGGGACGTGCCGGGCCGGCGGCAACGTTGCTTCGAGCCCCTCGGTCTCGGCACGGCTGCGGTACTCCGCGCTCGCGGCGGCAAGGAAGCGGTAGGTCCATTCCTCGGCCAGCGGACGGGTCTCGCAGAACGCGATGGGCACCGACGGCCAGCGCACCTGCACCTCAGCCAGCGCGTCGGCCACCGCCGAAGGACGTACGTGCTCGAGCGCCAGTAGCTTCGAGTAGCGCTCCTCGACCACGACGGCGGCGCGCGGCAGCGCCGCCAGCTCGGCCAGCGCGAAGCCGAGCTTTCCGGTGGTCAGCGAAGTCGCCAGATCTTCGAGACCCTTGCGCTCGACCGCGGCGACGAGGGTCCCGTCGACCTCGACGCCGTAGTCCCCGGCGGGCAGCGCCCGGCGGGACAGGTCGACGTGGCCGCGGCCGGCCTTGGCGGCGAAGCGGTACGGGTAATGCTCGTGCGAGTCGATGACCAGCGCCAGCGTCTCGTCGCCGGCGCGTCCGGTGGCCTGCCTGGTGCGGGGCCGGGCCTTGCGTGTGGTGCGGGCCGACTGCCAGAAGATCGCCTCACGGCCGGTGCGCAGCACTGTGAACACGAACTGCGAGCGATTCTCCCGCGCCCGGTCGAGCACCAGATCGACGGCCGGGCCGCGGCGGGTGCAGGAGCGCACCGGCACCCGCTCCACGATCTCCGGGTCGTCCGGCCAGCCGTCGGCGCGGTGGCAGTACACCTTCGAGGTGCGTGGCCAGGTCTCCCGCGCCTTGAGCACGACCCCGCCACCCAGCGGCAGCCGAACCAGGTAAGGCAGCTTGGAGTCCGGCTCGGGGTTGTGCGCGATGACGAACTCTCCCGCCATGCCCGTGATGGTGCCCGACCGTTTCGACGACCCGCCGCCCGGGCCCTATTGGGACTGGTGCTTCGCCCATACTGCGGAGCCTGCGAAACCCTCGGCGCTTCCCGGGAGCTGGGGGAGGAAGACGGCTGCATCACTGACGACGCCGATAGCCTCCGGATCTGGATTGGCGACGACGCCTACGAGCTGGAGCCCGACACCTGATCGACGTCCCATCGTGACGTCCGACCCGTCTGTTTACACCGGCTGGGCCGGGTAGTTTCACCCCATGCTCACCCCGAGTTACGGATTGGCGCCGGAATACCTGAACCGGCGCACCGGCGGAGAGCGGCGGACGACATGAGTGGCGTTCCCACCCTGCAGGACTGGATCCCCAACCTGCTCCGTGGGCTCGAGCTCACAGTCCTGCTGACCGTGCTGGGCTCGATCCTGATGCTGCTGCTCTCGGTCGTGCTGGGGCTGGCGGCCCGCTCACAGCGGCGGTGGCTGCGCGGCAGCGCCCGCACCGTCATCGAGTTCTTCCGCGGCACCTCGTTGCTTGTGCAGTTGTTCTGGCTGTTCTACGCACTGCCGCAGTTGGGGATCCGTTTCGAACCGCTGCTGGTCGGAGTGCTCGCGCTGGGCCTGAACTACGGCGCCTACGGCTCGGAGGTCGTGCGCGGCTCGCTCAACGCGGTCCCGGCCGCGCAGTGGGAGGCCGCGACCGCACTGAACATGTCGCCGTGGCAGCGGATGCGCCGCGTGATCTGGCCACAGGCCGTGGTGCTGATGCTCCCGCCGTTCAACAACCTGCTGATCCAGCTGCTCAAGGGCACCCCGCTGGTCATCGCGATCTCGCTGGTGGACCTGTTCGCGGTGGGCGAGGCGTTCCGGACCGGCGGCGGGAACGTGTACCTGATGTATCTCGTGGTGCTGCCCGCCATCTACCTGGCGCTCGCCTACACCATGACCTTCGGCATGAACCTCCTGGAGGCCGCAGCCAAGGCACGGCTCGGGCAGGGGCGCGGGCTGCGTGACGCCTTCGCCAACCTCCGCCCCGGAGCGGTGGTGAAAACCTGATGATCTGGGACTGGGGCTACGCGCTGGAGATCCTTCCCACGCTGCTGCTTGCGTTCGTCAAGTACACCCTGGTGGCGACGGTGCTCGGGACGATCATCGCCGCCGCGCTCGGGCTGGTCTTCGCCATCATCCGGCGGACCGGGGTGCCGGTGCTCACCCAGGGCACGACGGCGTTCATCGAGGTGATCCGGAGCACGCCGCTGGTGCTGCACCTGTTCATCCTGTTCGTCGTGTTCGCGCAGCTGGGCCTGACGATGGAGCCACTGACGGCAGGCGTGATCGGGCTCGGGGTGCACTACGCGTGCTTCTACGCCGAGGTCTACCGGGCCGGCATCGACGCGGTGCCCGCCGGACAGTGGGAGGCCGCCACCGCCCTGAACCTTGGCCGCCAGCACACCTGGCTGGACGTGGTGCTCCCGCAGGCGGTGCGCAACGTGCTGCCCTCGCTGGGCAACTACGCGGTCTCGATGTTCAAGGAGACCCCGTTCCTCGCCCTCATCACGGTGCCCGAACTGGTGCTCACGGCGCAGTCCACCATCGGTGGCGCGAACTTCCGCTACCTGGAACCGATCACCCTCGCGGGTTTCATCTTCCTGGCCGCGAGCTACCCGACGGCGCTGGCGCTGCGCCGGCTGGAGCGGCGGATGCAACCGGCAGCGTGACCGGTCATTCGGCCTCGACGGCGCACAGCTCCTCGGTAGTCGCCTCCCGCGAGGCGGTCGCGTCGAAGCCCCACCGCTGGAGGAGCGAGGCGAACTCCTCGGTCTCCTTGAAAGCCATCAGCTCCCGGTTGTACCGGCCGTGGAACTCCCCGTCGGACTGGCGGAACGCAGCCCCGGAGCCGGTCTTCGGGATCTCGCCCAGTGGGTCGGTGACGTCGAAGTCGCCGCCTTGCTCGTCCTTGACCTGCTGCAGCGTCAGGGTGGGCAGCAGCACCGCGTCGACGCGCCCGACCGACAACGCCTGCAGCGCGTCGGTGGCCCCCGGGTACTGCGACAGCTGCCCGTCGGGGACCTCGAGCGCCTGGGCGGCGCGAAGCTCGTAGCTACCCGAGAGCACGGCCACCGTGACATCCGGATTGCCGATCACCGCGTCGACGCTCGTGATGTTCATGGGGTTGCCCCGCGGGGTGGCGAACGACTCGGTCGAGACGAGGACCGGCGCCGAGTAGCGCACCCGAGCGCAGCGCTCCTCGTCCATGAACAGGCCGGCGGCCACGATGTCCCAGCGTCCCGCATCCAGGCCCGGGATCATCGTGTCGTAGTCGGTTGTGACCCCCTCGACGTTCTCGATGCCCATCCGCGCCAGCACGGCCTTGGCGACGTCCGGCGCGGCACCGGTGATCTCCCCATTGGGTTGCAGCCGGGTGTAGGGCGGCTCGTTGGCGATCGCGATCCGGACCGACTGACCCTGTTCCACACGCTGGCTCAAGCCGGTAGCGCCGCTACCGCCGCCACCGGGCTCGGTGGTGGTGCAGGCGCCGAGCAGGGTGCCACCCCCCAGCGCGGCCGCTCCGGCCAGGGAGAAGCGGAACAAGGTCCGGCGAGAGAACTGCGTCTCAGACATGGGGATGTCCGTTCCTCGGAGGCAGGAAGTGGAGACCCTACCGGGTGAGCCACCTATCACTCCACGAATGGTTATCGGCCCGTAACCGCTCCGCACGCCCCGTCCGTGTTGGAGTGAAGAACACGATGAACATGTCAGGAAATCATGTGATCACCCTCGCGCCCCGGGGACGAGGGTGGGGATAGGGGACCCGCCGCCCCGCCCTGGCGCCGGCGCTGATCGGCTGTGGCGTCGACCGAGCACCCGGGGCGCTCCACAGGCTGGCGCTACCGATCGGGGTGGTAGCCGCAATGCTCGCAGGGCGCGACGGGCGCCGGTGGCGGTGAGGTGGACGGGTGGGTCGCGGCGCGCTTCGGGGTGGCCGCCGCGGCCCGTGTCAACTCGTCGTCGGGATCGGCGCCCAGCTCGATCATCGACTTCGACCGCAGGTCGGCGAGCTGGGAAGCCAGCCGTTCCGGGTCACCGTCGGCCAGGGCAACCTGCAACCCTTCGGTCAACCACCGCACGGCCGTGGCGTGCTCCCCGACGTCCGCGTACGCCAGTCCGGCATGGTTGCACAGCCATACGTTGCGCGGCGACTGCTCGCGCAGCATCGCGTACGTCGCCTCGGCCTGATCATGCCGTCCGGCCAGCAGGTGCCATTCGGCGACGTCCGCGCGGGGGTGCGGCTGCGCCCAGGCGCCGTGCTCGATACCGGCTTCGATGGCCTCGATCGCGCCGTCGTAGTCGCCCAACCCGCCGAGTGCTCGCGCGAGCTCCGCCCACAGCTCGCGTTGTGAGAACGCGTGCCGTGAACACGGGTGGACCAGCGCCGCGCGCAGCGCATCGACGTGCGCCGCCGGGTACCGCTCGGTCTCGGACAACTGCCGCTCGAGCGCGGCCATCTCGGCGGCGGACTGCCGTGCGGTGATCACAGCCACGCCGTCGATTGTGCACCGGCCCGCAACGGCACCACCGTGAGGTGGCGATCCGAGTCCGGAATGGCACCGGGCAGCTCATTCGACGCAGGCTTCGCTGCCTACGAAGCCTCCGCCCGACAACCGGTTCACGGCTCCTCGGAGTGGACGTCTCCGCAGTCGCGATCGGTCAGGCGCAACGCCGGCAGTCGCTGTTCGTCGAGACCGCGCGGGCGAATACGGCGAGTCTTGCCCGCAGCTCGGCGACCCGCCTGACGTGGTCAGAGCAGCCGCGACACCGCGTCGACCGCGCGGCGCACCCCGTCGACGTCCACGTCGAGATGGGTGACAGCGCGGACCGTGCCGGGCCCGAGGGCACCCATCAGCACGCCGTGCTCGGCCTCGAGCCGTGCGCAGAACGCGGCCGCATCGTCGACTCCGAACACCACGATGTTGGTCTGCACGGTCGACGGATCGAGCGCCACACCAGGCAGCTCGGCGAGCCCGTCGGCGAGCGTCCGCGCGTTGGCGTGGTCCTCGGCGAGCCGCTCGACGTGATGGTCCAGCGACCACAGGCAGCCCGCGGCGACGATGCCCGCCTGGCGCATCGCGCCCCCCATCATCTGCTTGTAGCGCCACGCCTGCTCGATGAGCTCGGCACTGCCCGCCAGCACCGCACCGACGGGTGCACCCAGGCCTTTGGTGAAGTCGATCCAGGCGGTGTCGAATCCGCGCGTCCACTCGGCGGCCGGGACGCCGGAGGCGACCACCGCGTTCATCAGCCGCGCGCCGTCCAGGTGCGCGCGCAGCCCGTGACGGGCGGCGACGTCGAGCACACAGCAGCGCTCCAGAGAGCGCGGCAGGCCCGCCTGCCTCGGCGACGATCGGGTGCGACTCCGGGTGCAGGTGCACCGCGTCACCACCGGGGCGGACGTGCAGCCGGATACCGATCTCGTTGCACATCGTCCCGGAGGGCAGGAAGACGGCGGCCGGCATGCCGAGCAGGTCGGCGACCCGCGCACAGAGCGCATCGACTGTCGGGTCCTCACCGCGCTGCTCGTCGCCGACCTCCGCCGCGGCAATGGCCGCGCGCATCGCGTCGACGGGCTTGGTCTGGGTGTCCGAGAATAGGTTCACGAGCATGCTCGCCGAGGTTATCCGGGCTGTCGGCAGGCGATGTCAGGGCCACGGCTCCCGGTCCGCCGCCGTGGCGGCCCTGCCGGCCGGGATAATCGGTGCGTGATCGGCGAGCTCGAGTGGGGCCTACCGTCGGTGCTCGGGCTCGTCGGTGCCACGCTGCTGCTCGCCGTGGTGGCGGTGCGGGTGTCCACCCGGATCGGGCTGCCCTCGCTGCTGCTCTACCTCGGGATCGGGCTGCTGCTCGGCGAGTCGGGGCTGGGGATCCAGTTCGACGACGCGGCGCTGACCCAGCAGCTCGGCCTGACCGCGCTCGTGCTCATCCTCGCCGAGGGCGGATTGACCACCCGGCGCTCGGACGTGCAGCCGGCACTGGGTGTTGGGCTGGCGCTGTCCACGGTGGGCGTGGCGGTGAGCATCGCGGTGACCGGCGGCGCGCTGCACCTGCTGCTCGACCTGGAATGGCGCACCGCCCTGCTGTGGGGCGCGGTGCTGTCCTCCACAGACGCAGCCGCCGTGTTCAGCGTGTTGCGTGGCGCGCGGGTGCCTCGCCGGCTCGCCGGCACGCTGGAGCTGGAGTCCGGAATCAACGACGCCCCGGCCTACATCGCGGTGATCGTGCTGGCCTCCGGCACCGTGCAGTGGTGGACGCCGCTGCTCGCGCTCTACCAGCTCGCCGCGGGTGGCGTGATCGGTGTGGCATTCGGGCTGCTCGGCGGCCTTGGGCTCCGCCGTGCCGCGCTGCCCGCGACCGGGCTCTACCCGGTGGCGACGATCGCGGTGTGCCTGGTGGCCTTCGCCGCCGCCCAGGGTGCACAGGTCTCCGGACTGCTGGCCACCTACCTCGCCGGGCTGGTGCTGGGCAACTCCCGGCTGCCGCACCGGGCGGGCACGCTGTCGTTCGCCGAGGGGCTGGGCTGGCTGTCCCAGATCGGCCTGTTCGTGATGCTCGGGCTCTTCGCCTCGCCGTCCCGGCTGCCAGCCGCGATCCTGCCGGCGCTGGTCACCGGTGCGGTACTGCTGCTGCTGGCCCGCCCTGTGTCGGTCCTGGTCTCCGCCGCGCCGTTCCGGGTGCCGTGGCGCGAGCAGACGTTTCTGTCGTGGTCGGGGCTTCGCGGGGCGGTCCCCGTCGTGCTCGCGCTGGTCGCGGTGAGCCAGGGTGCCGATGGCGGGCAGCGCCTGGTCGAGGTCGTGCTCGTGCTGGTCGTCGTCCTCACCGCATTGCAGGGCAGCACGCTGTCCACGGTCGCCCGATGGCTGCGACTGTCGGACCCCGCCGGCCCGCAGGAGATCGAGGTGGACGCCGCACCGCTGGAGCAGATCGAGGCCGACCTGCTGCAGGTGCGGGTGCCCACCGGATCCAAGCTGCACGGCGTGTACCTGTCGGACCTGCGGCTGCCGAAGGGCTCGACGATGAGCCTGGTGATCCGCGACGGTGCCGGTTTCACGCCGCAGTCCACCACCCGGCTGCGGGAGGGTGACGGGCTGCTCGTGGTCACCACCGCCGAGCAGCGGCTCGCGACGGAGCGCAGGATCCGGGCGGTGCACCGCGCCGGGCGGCTCGCCCGGTGGCTCGGCGAGACCGGCCGGTGATGGCGCTTCGCACCCTGTGAGTGGCAATGCGAGTCCGAGCTCGCATTGCCACTCACGAGGGCGTTGGGATAGGAATCCGGCATGGGTCTCGATCCGCAGCTGCGTGCCGTGTTCGACCGGCTCGACGACATCGGCGTGTTGCCGCTGACCGGTGGTTCGCCGGCGGAGACCAGGCAGCGCTACCGGGATCTGGCGCTGGCCCACCGCGGGCCCGACTACACGCCCGAGCAGGTCGTCGAGGTCACCGAGTCCACTGTCGACGGGCACGACGGCCCGCTCGCGGTCCGCATTTACCGGCCGGAGTCGCCGTCGGCCGCGGTGACCTACCTACACAGCGGTGGCTGGGTTGTCGGCGACCTCGACACCGACGACCCGGCGTGCCGCCGAGCGGCCAATGCCCTGGAAGCCGTCGTGGTATCGGTCGACTACCGGCTCGCGCCCGAGCACCCCTTCCCGGCCGCGCTCGACGACACGATGGCAGCGCTGCGCTGGACCGCCGAGCAGCACCCGGACCTACCGCTCGGGGTTGCAGGGGACGGCGCAGGTGGCAGCCTCGCCGCGGGTGCAGCGCTGCGTGCCCGCGACGAGGGTGGGCCCGCGCTGGTGGGTCAGCTGCTCGTCTACCCGGGGACCGATATGACGTCGAGTCACCATTCGGTCATCGCCAACGGCGAGGGCTACTTTCTCACCGCGAGTGACCTGCGCTGGTTCGTGGACCAGTACCTGCCCACATCCGAGCTACGGGCAGACCCGCGCGCCGATCTGCTGCGGGTGCCGGATGTGTCGGGGCTGTCTCCGGCGGTGGTGGCGACGGCGGAGTTCGACCCGTTGCGCGACGAGGGCAACGCCTACGCCGAGCGGCTGCGCGAGGCAGGTGTCACCGTGTGCACGCTCCCCGGGATGTCGCTCGCGCACGGGTACTTCTTGCTCGCTGAGCTCGTCGATGCCGCTCGGGAGCAGCGAGCCGACGTGCTGGACAGCTTCGCGGCGCTGCTGGATCAGGACCGGTTCGGGGCGACGAGCCGTGGCTAACGCTGTGCTGCTGTGAACGCCTACCCGCCCGAGCCCTGGCTGTTGCGCGGTCAGTTGCACGTCACCGTATGGCGGGTGGACGCGGCCGCGCTGCCGGCGCTGCCTGCGAGGCTGCGTCCGATCCGGTTGGGCGCTACCGCGCTGGTCGCCACCGCATGGGTGCACTACGAGCCCGGCGGGGTACTGGCCTACCGGGAACTGCTCGCCGCCGTGCTGGCCCAGCACGGCCGGTGGCCGCTGGTGTCGATCACCGACATCTGGGTGGACAGCGAGGCATCGCTGCGCGGGGGCCGGGAGCTGTGGGGAATCCCCAAGGACCTCGCAGACTTCGACGTCGAGCATGCAGGCCCGTCGCAACATTGGACCGCCACGACGTCCGACGGTGCAGCCATCGCCCGCGGCACGGTCACTGCCCGCACCGCGCTGCCGGGCCGCTGGCCCGCCGGGTACACGGTGGCTCAGCAGCTCGCCGGCCAGCTCGTCCTGACGCCGATGCGCAGCCGCAGCGCGCTGCAGCCGACCCGCTCGACCTGGGAGTTCACTTCCGGGGGGCCGCTCGGCTGGATCCGTGGTGCGCACCCGTTGCGGTCGGGGTCGCTGCGCGACTTCGAGTTGCGCGTCGGCCCCCGGCGCCCGTGCTGATAGCCCGGCCTCGCGCAACCGCCGCGCGGCACGGAGTGCGCGTGGCGTCAGCCCACGAGGGTGCGACCGATGATCTCCTTCATGATCTCGGTGGTGCCGCCGTAGATCGTTTGCACCCGCGCGTCGAGGTAGGCCTTGGCGATCGGGTACTCGGTCATGTAGCCGTACCCGCCGTGCAGCTGCAGGCACCGGTCGACGGTGCGCTTGAGCATCTCGCTGGACCACCACTTGGCCATGGCAGCATCGGAGCTCGACAGCGTGCCCGCGTTGAGCTCGGTGATGCACCGGTCGACGAAGCTGCGGGTCACCGCCGCCTCAGTGGCCATCTCGGCCAGCTCGAAGCGGGTGTTCTGGAAGCCGGCGATCGGCCGGCCGAAGGCGCTGCGCTGCTTGCAGTAGTCGATCGTCATCGACAGCGCCGCCTCGGCGCCGGCCAGCGAGCTGACTGCGATCGACAGCCGCTCCCGCGGCAGGTTCTGCATCAGGTAGCCGAAGCCCTGCCCGAGCTCGCCGAGCACGTTGCCGGCCGGCACCCGCACCTCGGTGAAGGACAGCTCCGCCGTGTCCTGCGCGTGCATCCCGAGCTTGTCGAGGTTGCGGCCGCGCTCGACACCGGGCATGTCGCGCTCGACGACGAGCAGGCTGAACCGCTGCGACCCGGCGTCGGGATCGGTGCGGGCGACCACGATCACCAGATCAGCCAGGATGCCGTTGGAGATGAACGTCTTCTGGCCGTTGAGGATCCAGTCGGCGTCGGGCCCGGAGCCGTCGCGCACCGCGGACGTGCGGATGCCCTGCAGGTCGCTGCCGGTACCGGGCTCGGTCATCGCGATCGCCGTGATGAGCTCGCCGCTGCAGAACCCGGGCAGCCAGCGCTGCCGCTGCTCCTCGGAGCACAGTCGCAGCAGGTACGGCGCGATGACGTCGTTGTGCAGCGGAAAGCCCACGCCGGACGCGCCTGCTCGCGACAGCTCCTCGGACATGATCGCGTTGAATCGGAAGTCGGCGACCCCGCCCCCGCCGTAGGCCTCCGGCACGTCGGTGCCCAGCAGCCCAGCCTTGCCGCCGGCGAGCCACAGCTCGCGGGACACGATGCCGTCGCGCTCCCACTGTTCGTGGTGCGGGGTGACCTCGCGACCGAGGAAGTCACGCACCATGTCCCGGAACGCCTCGTGCTCGGTGTCGAAGATCACGCGTTCCACCGGGTTCCTCCTCGCCGCGACGTACGTTACAGTCATGCTGTCGCGAACAGTACAGTTCTACTGTCACGGTTGGGAAGGGTGCCGGTGGCCGATCAGGAGCTCACCATCGCCGAGCTTGCGGCGCGAACCGGCTTCAGCGTGCGCACCATCCGGTTCTACGCCGGAATGGGCCTGATCCCGTCGCCCGAGGTCCGCGGCCGGCTGGGCCTCTACGATGCCCGGCACGTCGCGCGGCTGGAACTGGTGAGTGACATGCAGGGGCTGGGGTTCACACTCTCGGCCATCGAGGGCTACCTGGCCCGCATCCCGATCGACCGTTCCCCCGAGGATCTCGCGTTGCACCGCGCGCTGCTGGCGCCGTGGCTGCCGGAGGATCCCGAGACCGTCGACCGCGCCGAGCTCGACGAACGCACCGGGCGGACCGTGGATGACGACGAGCTGTCGCGCCTGGTGGCGCTCGGCGTCGTGCACGAGGACCGCGACGGCACGTTGCAGCTGACCAGCTCGGACATGCTGACCTACGGGCTGAGCCTGCTCGACGCCGAGATGGACTTCGAGGTGCAGCTGGCCTGCAAGCAGATCATCGAGCGGCACACCGGTGCACTGGCGACCGAGCTCTTCGCACTGTTCCGCGACTCCGTGCTGCGTGAGTTCCGGGAACGCGGCCACCCGCCGGAGCTGCGCGACCGGCTGCTCGCCCTGATGGAGCGGCTCAAGCCGCTGACCGTGCAAGGTGTCGTCACCAACTTCCAGCTCGCCGTCAACCGCGCGATCCGTGACTCGGTGCCGTCCGAGCGGCCCTACGAGCGGCACTCCGACCGCGAACTTCCGAAGACAGGGAGCCCGTCATGACAGAAGCATTCCTCTACGACGCGCTGCGCACGCCGCGGGGCAAGGGCAAGCAGAGCGGCGCGCTGTACAGCGTCAAGCCGATCTCGCTGGTCACCGGGCTGATCGACGAGCTGCGCAGCCGCTACCCGAACCTCGATCCCGCCCGCATCGACGACGTCGTCATGGGCGTGGTCAGCCCGCTGGGCGACCAGGGCGGCGTCATCCCCCGTGCCGCGGCGCTGGCCGCCGGGCTGCCGGACACCGTCGCCGGGGTGCAGCTCAACCGGTTCTGCGCCTCGGGGCTCGAGGCGGTGAACATGGGCGCGATGAAGGTTCGCTCCGGCTGGGAGGACCTGGTGCTCACCGGCGGCGTCGAGTCGATGTCGCGGGTGCCGATGGGCTCCGACGGCGGCGCCTGGGCGCTGGACCCCGAGACGGCCTACGACGCCCGGTTCGTCCCGCAGGGCATCAGCGCCGACCTGATCGCGACGATCGAGGGCTTCTCCCGGGAGCAGATCGACTCCTACGCGCTGGAGTCGCAGCACCGCGCGGCCAAGGCGTGGAGCAACGGCTACTTCGCCCGCTCTGTGATCCCGGTCAAGGACCGCAACGGCACCGTGGTGCTCGACCGCGACGAGCACATGCGCCCGGACGCCGACATGCAGGGCCTCGGCGCGCTCAAGCCGTCGTTCGCCGACATCGGCGAGCAGGCCGGTTTCGACGCCGTCGCGCTGCAGCGCTACCACTGGGTCGAGCGGATCAACCACGTGCACACCGCGGGTAACTCCTCGGGCATCGTCGACGGTGCCGCGCTGGTGGCCGTCGGCTCCGAGCAGGTCGGCAAGGACCTCGGGCTCACCCCGCGGGCGCGGATCGTCTCCGCCGCGGTCACCGGCGAGGAGCCGACGATCATGCTCACCGGTCCCGCCCCGGCGGCCCGCAAGGCGCTGGCCAGGGCTGGCATGACGATGGACCAGATCGACCTGGTGGAGCTCAACGAGGCCTTCGCCGCCGTGGTCATGCGGTTCATGCGCGAGATGGACGTACCGCACGACAAGGTCAACGTCAACGGCGGTGCGATCGCCATGGGTCACCCGCTGGGCGCCACCGGCGCGATGATCCTCGGCACGCTCGCCGACGAGCTGGAGCGCCGCGACCTGCGCTACGGCCTGGCCACGCTGTGCGTCGGCGGCGGCATGGGCATCGCCACCATCATCGAGCGGCTTTCCTGAGACCGGACACCTCCGAGAGGAATCAAGCAGAGCAATGGCAGAACAGAGCACCATCCGCTGGGAGCAGGACGGCTCCGGACCAGACAACGGCATCGTCACGCTGACCCTCGACGACCCCGAGCAGTCCGCCAACACGATGAACGACCGCTACGTCGCCTCGATGGGGGCAACGGTCGACCGGCTGGAAGCGGAGCACGAGTCGATTACCGGGGTGGTCATCACCTCGGCGAAGAAGACCTTCTTCGCGGGCGGCGATCTCAACTCGCTGATCGAGGCGACCCCGGATCACGCCGACGAGATCGGGGCGCACATGGCCCTGGTCAAGAGCCAGCTGCGGCGGTTGGAGAGGCTGGGCAAGCCGGTCGTCGCCGCGATCAACGGTGCAGCGCTGGGCGGCGGGCTGGAGATCGCGCTGGCCTGCCACCACCGGGTCGCACTGGACGCCTCCGGCAGCAAGCTCGGCTTCCCCGAGGTCACCCTCGGTCTGCTGCCCGGCGCCGGCGGCGTGACGCGCACCGTCCGGATGCTCGGTATCGCCGATGCGTGCATGAAGCTACTGCTGCAGGGCCAGCAGGTGCGCCCGCCGGAGGCAGCGGAGATCGGCATCGTCGACGAGGTGGTCTCCGACTCCGACGAGATGCTCGCGCGTGCCCGCGAGTGGATCAGGGCCAACCCCGAGGCCGCGCAGCCCTGGGACACCAAGGGTTACAAGATCCCCGGTGGCACGCCGGCGAGCCCGTCGCTGGCGGCCACGCTGCCCGCGTTCCCGGCGACGTTGCGCAAGCAACTCAAGGGCGCGCCGATGCCGGCGCCGCACCACATCCTGTGCGCCGCGGTGGAGGGCACACAGGTCGACTTCGACACGGCGCTGTCCATCGAGGGCCGGTATTTCGTCGACCTCGTCACCGGCCAGATCTCGAAGAACATGATCAAGGCGTTCTTCTTCGATCTGCAGCACATCAACAAGGGCGGCAGCAGGCCGGACGGATACGAGCGCACCACCTTCCGCAAAGTCGGCGTGCTCGGTGCCGGGATGATGGGCGCCGGCATCGCCTACTCCTGCTCGCACGGCGGCATGGAGGTCGTGCTCCGCGACGTCAGCCAGGAGGCGGCCGAGAAGGGCAAGTCCTACTCGACCGGGCTGCTGGACAAGGCAGTCTCGCGGGGCAAGAGCACTCCCGAGAAGCGTGCCGAGACACTGGCGCGGATCACCCCCACGACCGGGGCCGCCGACCTGGCGGGCTGCGACCTGGTCATCGAGGCGGTGTTCGAGGATCCGGCGCTGAAGAAGCACGTCTATGCCGAGGTCGAGCCCGTCGTGGCGTCGGACGCGCTGCTGTGCTCGAACACCTCCACGTTGCCGATCACCGACCTTGCCGAAGGTGTCTCGCGACCGCAGGACTTCATCGGCCTGCACTTCTTCTCCCCGGTGGACAAGATGCCGCTGGTGGAGATCATCCGCGGCGAGCAGACCTCGGACGCCGCGCTGGCCAAGGCGATCGACGTGGTGCAGCAGATCAACAAGACCCCGATCGTCGTCAACGACAGCCGCGGCTTCTTCACCAGCCGGGTCATCGGCACCTTCATCAACGAGGGCGTCGCGATGCTCGGCGAGGGCGCCGCGCCGTCGTCGATCGAGCAGGCGTCGTCGCAGGCCGGTTACCCCGCGCCGGTGCTGCAGCTGACCGATGAGCTCACCCTGACGTTGACCCGCAAGATCCGTGAGGAGACCCGTCGCGGCGTCGAGGTGGACGGTCAGACGTGGACGCCGCACCCGGCCGACGCGGTCGTCGACCGGATGGTGCTGGAGTTCGAGCGGCCCGGCCGATCCGGGGGTGCGGGCTTCTACAACTACGTCGACGGCAAGCGCGATCGGCTGTGGCCGGGGCTGACCGAGCACTTCGGTCCGTTCCGGCCCGACGCTGTGCCGTTCGAGGACATGGTCGAGCGGATGCTGTTCGCCGAGGCGCTCGAGACGGTGAAGTGCTTCGACGAGGGCGTGATCACCTCGGTACCCGACGCCAACATCGGATCGATCATGGGCATCGGGTTCCCGCCGTGGACCGGTGGCGTGGTGCAGTACATGAACGGCTACCCCGGCGGGCTGACCGGGTTCGTGGCCCGCGCCAAGGAACTGGCCGACCGTTACGGCGAGCGGTTCGACCCGCCCGCGTCGCTGGTCGCCAGGGCCGACGCCGGCGAGCGTTTCGAGTGAGCGGTGCAGTGACGCCCGGATCACGGCGCTCGCCGAAGCAGGGGCAATCACGCTACGTCGACATCGGCACCTGCAGCGGGGCACGACTGGGGGACGGGCGCAGTTTGCGGTGGCTCCCGACCGGGTAGAGGATCGGTGTTCCCTGAAAGGGAGGAGCTGATATGGGTTTCGAGGACATCAAGAAGAAGGCCAAGGACGCCCTCGGGCAGCACAGCGACAAGGTCGAGGGCGGCATCGACAAGGTCAGTCAGTTCGCGAAGGACCGCTTCGGTCACGAGGACAAGATCGACTCGGCGACCGAGAAGGCCAAGGGCTACCTTGGTCAGGACGACACCGGCCAGGACAACACCGACAAGCGCTGAGGGCACGACCTCTCACGTCACGAAGGCCCCCTTCGCCTCATCACGCGAGGCGAAGGGGCCTTCGTTGCGCGTAGCACGGTGCAGTTGCCGGACGCGAGCGGGTAGCTAGTAGCGTCGGGTCCGCGGCGCTCACGCCGGCCGAGGGGCGCCCGGCCCACCCCGTCAGCGCCGTCGCGCGGGGCGCCGGTGGAGACCTCGATCCGGTCGTTCGATGTGCGCGGCGACCGCGACGGGCTCGTGACGGGAGGTGCAGATCTGACCGCGCTGGACGTCGATCGCGTGCACGCCGAGCCGTCGACCGTGCCCGTGCAGATCTTCGATCTCGACGGTGCGCTGCTCGCCGAGGCAGCGGCACCGACCACTCGCGAGTCCGCCGCCCCCAGCGACACGGATGCCCCGGTGCTGAGCTTGCTGGGGCGGGAGCGCGCTGGCTTCGGACCGACGAGCGTGCCCACCCTGGCCCGGCTCGGCCGTGCAGCCGTTGCCGAGAACGGGAAGCGGGACGTCGCGGTGCAGTTACCGGAGGAGGGAGCACCCGACGACCCGGCACCCGTCGACCCGGAAAACGTCGACCCGGAAAGCTTCGACGACGCGCCCAGCGGGTCGGCGTTGAGCACGCTCGACGCGGTGGCGCTGTTCGGCGAGGCTGCGCGGGGGCAGTTCGCCGGCCGCGACTGCTGAGCCGATAGCGTGACCCGAGTGGACGAGCAGCTCTCCCCTCGGGAGGCGGCCGATGCGGTGCCCTACCCGCTACGAGTAGCGGCCGCGGTGTGCTGGCGCTTCCTGGTGGTCGCCGTGGCGCTGACCGTGATCGGTTACGTGCTGATCCAGCTGCGGGTGGTGACCATCTCGCTCGCCATCGCGCTGCTGCTCGCGGCGGGTCTCGGACCGTTGGTGGACGGGCTGGCCCGGCGCAGGGTGCCGCGCGGGCTGGCGACCGCGGTGGTGATGGTAGGCGGGCTGGCCGGCTTCGGTGGGCTGCTGGGCTTCGTGATCCAGGCCTTCGTCGCGGGCCTGCCCGACCTCCAGCAGCAGGTGGAAACCAGTGTGGAGGCCGCCCGGCGATTCCTCGACAGCGGCCCGTTCGGCCTACCACCGATCAACATCGACACCCTGTTCAACCAGGTCAGCGAAGTGGTGTCGAGCAACACCGACACGATCACCTCGGGAGCACTGGCGACTGCACTGTCGGTCGGAGAGTTCCTCGGCGGGTTAGCCCTCGCGCTCTTCGCGCTGATCATCCTGCTGTACAGCGGCGCGAGCACCTGGCAGTTCCTGCTCAAGCTGGTCCCCACGTCGGTGCGCCGTCGCGTCGATGTCGCCGGGCAGCGCAGCTTCGCCTCGTTGATCGGCTATGCACGGGCGACGGTGCTGGTCGCGGTCGTCGACGCGATCGGCATCGGCATCGGCCTGCTCGCGGTGGGTGCCCCGCTGGTGATCCCGCTGACCGCGTTGGTGTTCCTGTCGGCGTTCGTCCCGGTCGTCGGTGCGGTGGTCTCGGGCGTCGTCGCGGTGCTCGTGGTGCTGGTGACCAACGGCCTGGTCCCGGCACTGATCGTGCTGGGCGTGGTGCTCGGCGTACAGCAGCTCGAAGGCAACATACTGCAGCCGCTGATACTGGGCCGGGCGGTTCAACTCAACGCGCTCGCTGTCGTGCTGGCGGTGTCGATCGGCGCCGTGCTCGCGGGTATCGCCGGCGCGCTGCTATCGGTTCCGCTGCTCGCCGCGCTGAACTCCGGCATCGGCTCGCTGGTCAGGGGCGAGGCCGAAGCCGAGTCGGTGGACCCCGACGATCCGGCGGAGGCGACGCCGCCCGCGGCAGAGCCCGAGGTCACGGGTGACCGGGCGGCTGAGAACGGGACGGACGACGAGTCCGGTGACAAACCCGATCCGCTGCTGGGACGCGGGTGAGGGCGTCGGCGGCGCTCACTACGGACGGCCGCCACGGCGGAACGGCCGGGCGATAGCCTCGACGACCGCCTGTACCAGCCTGATGGGAAATGTGACCACGGCCTTGAGGAAGTTCAAGATCGTGTGCAGGACGTGTGCCATTGGTGTGCCTCTCTGCGTTGGTTGGGGTCGCTGGGTTCGATCGGTGCTACGGACCGAGTAGGGCCTGGTAGAGCAGGAAGGCATTCTGGTAGCGGTCCTCGGGTCGTTTGGCGATGGCGCGCAGGATCACCGCCGCCAGCTCCGGTGCCACGGTGGGCTGCACCGAGTCGGGCGCCGGTGGTGCCTGGTTGACATGCGGAAAGGCGACGGCCGCCGGGTCGGAGCCGACGAAGGGGGACGGCCGGTCAGCATGTGAACAGGCAACCTCGCGATGCCGAAGTCCATCATCTTTGGCCGTGCCGTCGTGGCAGATCATGATGTTGGCAGGGGTCACATCGCGGTGTATCACGCCGCACTGGTGGGCTGCTTCGAGCGCGCTGCGGACTTGGGTTCCGATGGTCACTGCACGCATTGCCGACATGTGGTGCTCGCGAGCCAATAGCTCGCGCAGCGACTCACCCTCGAGGTACTCCATCACCACGAACACCGCCTGTGCGGACCGCCCGATGTCGTGCACCGCGACGACGTGCGGGTGGCTCAGCGACGCTGCCGCTCGAGCTTCGGCTGCGCGAGCTGGTCGCCGAGGTGGGGCCGCGCTGGCTGGCCGTCGTCGGCATCACCGCATACCGCATCGCCTTCGCCAGCCCGAGGGCCGTGGTCGGTCCGCAGCAACTCAGGCTCGGCGCGACCCGCGTCTGGGCGCTGCCGAATCCGAGCGGTCTCAATGCGCACTGGCCGCTGCCGGCGATGGTGTCGGAGTTCGCACGGCTGCGAGTGGCCGCGGCGGCTGCGGCGGAGGATGCTTGAAGGCGCAACCAGGGAGGTGATCCACGATGTCCGTATCGGATGTGCAGCGCCAGCAATTGTCGGCGCAGCGGGACCGGATCCGCGAGGAGACGATGCTGCCGCGCGAGCAGCGACCGGTCAGCAGTGCGCGGGGGATCCACCACGCCGCGCTGATCTCGTCCGACGTGCGCCGGACCGTCGACTTCTACCAGGGCCTGCTCGGCTTCCCCCTCACCGACATCTTCGAGAACCGTGACCTGCCGGGGTCGACCCACTTCTTCTTCGACGTGGGCAACGGCAACACCGTCGCCTTCTTCGACCTGCCCGGCGTCGACGTCGGACCCTACGCCGAGGTGCTGGGCGGGCTGCACCACCTGGCGATCTCCGTCGAGCCGCAGCGGTGGCAGCGGATCCGGGACGAGATGGACGCGCAGGGGGTGGAGTACATGCTCGAGAGCGGCACCTCGATCTACTTCCGGGACCCGGACGGTGCGCGCGTAGAGCTCATCGCCGACCCGCTCGGCGAGATGTACGGCCACAGCGTGTTCTGAGATGCTCGTACCTGAGGGCGGCTGAGCGTGTCCGATTCGTTCAAGGCGGCGTGCCGGGTGTCGTCATATGGTTCGTCCATGCTCATCGACGCACGGCTTGACGTGATCGGCCTGGTGGTCGCAGACATGGCCACTTCGCTCGCCTTCTACCGCCGCCTCGGCTTGGATCTGTCGGCCGAGGCGGACGAGCAGCCGCACGTGGAGGTGACCGTGCCCGGTGGGCTACGGCTGGCCTTCGACAGCGAGGAGGTGATCCGCTCCTTCGCGCCGGACTGGCAGCCGCCGGACCGCGCCGGCCGGGTCAGCCTCGCGTTCCGGGTCGACGGCCCGCAGGACGTGGACGCCGCGTACGCCGAGCTCGTCGGCGCCGGCTACCACGGTGAGCGGGTCCCGTGGGATGCGTTCTGGGGACAGCGCTACGCCGTGCTGCACGATCCGCACGGCAACACCGTCGACCTGTTCGCCCCGCTCGACGGCGGCTGACCGCCCCGGATGCAACCATGCCCGGTGGCGCGCAGGCCCCTGGTTACGCGCTGTGAGCCCAGAGGTCGGACACCCTCGCGCACTCCCTGTGTTTTGAGTCGCGTGGTGAATCAGGGCGCCGCGCACGCCTGATGACCAGTGAGTCACTGGCCGACTCAGCTCCCCGAGCGGCACCCGTTGATCCCGCAGCGCGTGCGCGGGTACCCCGAGCACGGGTGGCGCCGCGCCGGGCCGGAACCTGACGCCCACGAGCGACTCTCCCGGGGTCGCCGCAGCGAGGAATGCCGCGGTGTCCGGCCCGGCGACGTGCACCGCACCGCCCGTCCAGATCAGGTCCATACAGCCGTCGGGAAGCACTCGCTGTTGCCGCTCGATATCCACGTCGTCGCGCCACAGGGCTGCCACCGCGCCCGCCAGCGGGGCCGGCGGTCGGCCCTCGCGGTAGCCCGTCACGTCATCCGCCCCGACGGTGGGTGACGAGCACGCTGGGCAGGATCAGTGCGAGCAACGTGGCCGAGACGCCGAACGCCGCCTCGAAACCCAGCGGCTGCGCGACCGCACCCAGCCCGGTGGCGCCCACTCCGGTACCGGTGTCGTAGGCGATGTTCCAGGCCGCGCTCGCCGCGCCGTAGCCGGTGGACCCGACACTGCCGAACAGCATCACCAGCGAGTCGTTCTGCACGGCGCCGAATCCGATTCCGACCAGGGCCGCCCCGGCCACGACCGCGACGGCGGACAGCGGGCCGGAACCGCCGACGGCCAGCATCTCGATGACCATTCCGATGGCCGCGCCGAGCACCCCGACCGGCAGCAGCCGACCCGCCATGCCGCGTCGGTCGGTCAGCTCGCCCGCCACCAGCCGGCCGAGCAGTGTCCCCGCAGTGGTCGCCAGCAGTGCAGTGGGAACCAGCACGCCGGGTTGGGGCACGGCCAGCGGCAGGAACGTGATCAGCCCACCCTGCGCGATCGAGCAGGTCAGCATCACCAGCCAGGGACCCGCGGTCGCCCGCACCACGCGCCACCGCTGCGCAGGCGTCGTCTCATCGACGGCAGGCTCACCCCGGTGTGGCAGCCGGATCCACGGGACGGCGACCACCGACACCACCGGAAGCACCCCGGCCAGCATGAACAGCGGGGCGAACCCGACCAGCTGCGCCACACCCACGCCGGCGGGCAGCAGCACGAGCAGGGGCAGTCCCACCGCGAGCCCGTAACGCGACGAGGCCCGGCCCAGCTCCGGGCTCGGCACCAGCTCGGCGATCAGGGCGCTGCCGGCGACGGTGAGCAGCCCGAAGCCGATCCCGCGCAGCAGCGATACCGCCAGCAGCAGCAGCAGGTCGGGCGCCACCGCGTAGAGCGGGCTCGGCGCGCCGAGCAGCAGCATCCCCGCGGCCAGCACCACGCGGTGCCCGACGCGGTGCAGCAACCACGGCACCCCGAGCTGGGTGGCCACGGTCGAGGCCATCAGCACGCCGGTCGTGGCACCCGCGCCGAACTCGGCCGCGCCGCCCGTCGAGGCCCACAGTGGCACCACCGGCAGCAGCAGCGCGTAGCCACCGAATCCCGCGAACGAGGCCACCAGCATCAGCCGAAACGAGCGGCTGCCCAACCCCGGCGTAGCGTACCCCGGGCCCGCGGTCTGCGGGCTCGCTGCGTTCATTCGTCGAGGCCGACGTAGGGAACGCGCGCCATGTCCGGCACGCTACCCGCCGCTGACACGGGCATCGGCCCAGCCGTCGGAGCCGACTGGCAAGATCTGCACACATGCCGGAGGGCACCGACACGATGACGCCGCTATGGCGAGGTGTGGTCGTGCTCCGGCTGGTCTGCGCCGGTTTCGCCGCCGGGGCGATCGCGATCCACCAGGACGGGTACGTACACCCGCAGCTGGGCTGGGTGGTGCTGGTGGCGATACTGATGTGGACTGCGGTCGTCACGGTCACCTACAGCGTGGACGCCGGGCGCCGGGTAGCGATGATCGGGATCGACCTTGCCGTCACGCTGATGCTGATGACTGCCTCGGTGTGGACGCTGTCGGCCGACCAGCTCGCCGCGGGCACCCCGCTGCTGACCACGGTGTGGGCGTCGGGGCCGGTGGTCGCAGCGGCGGTGCACATGGGGCGGATCGGCGGGGTGGTTGCCGGTGCGGCCGTGTCGCTGGCCAACTGGTTGGTGCGTGGCTTCTTCTCCACCGACATCGCCCGCGACACCGTGCTGCTCGTCGGCACCGGATTCGTGCTCGGCCTGGCCGCGGTCACCGCGCGGCACTCCGCGGAGCAGTTGCGCCGCGCGGCCAGGGCGGAGGCGGCGACCGCCGAGCGCGAGCGGCTGGCGCGATCCATCCACGACAGCGTGCTGCAGGTGCTCGCCCGGGTCCGCGCCCGCAGTGACGAGCTGGGTGGCGAGGCTGCTGCGCTCGCCCGGCTGGCCGGCGAGCAGGAGATCGCGCTGCGTGCGCTGGTCTCGGCCGCGCCTCCGGACTCGGCCATCACCGGGGACGCTGACCTGGGTTCGGCGATGCAGTTGCTGGCCTCGCCGCAGGTGGAGGTCTCGGTGCCCGCCAGTCCCGTTCCGCTACCGGCCGGCGACGTCGAGGAGCTGATCGCCGTCGTGACCGAGGCACTGTCGAACACCGAGCGGCACGCCGGACCGGGGGCACAGTCGTGGCTGCTGCTGGAAGACCTCGGCGACGAGGTCGTGCTCACGGTGCGCGACGACGGCGACGGGATCGTCGACGGCCGGCTGGCCGACGCCGAATCGTTCGGCCGGATGGGTATCGCGCGCTCGATCCGTGGCAGGGTGGCCGATCTGGGCGCCACGGTGAGTCTGGACAGCGGGGCCGACCAGGGCACCGAGTGGGAGGTGCGGCTGGCCCGTACTCGGAAGGGCGCGCCGCAGTGACCGCCGCGACCCCGCGTGCTCGTGCTGTCGGCTCCGGGGAGCACGCCGACGTCCTCGACGCGGTCACAGCCGGTGCCTCGGGCTACCTGGTCAAGTCCGCCTCGCTCGACGAGCTGGCCGATGCTGTCACCCGCACCGCTGCGGGCGACGCCGTGTTCACCGCCGGCCTGGCGGGCCTGGTCCTCGCAGATCGCCGAGCGGCTGGTGATCAGCCCCCGCACCGTCGAGAACCACGTGCAGTCGACGCTGCACAAGCTGTAGCTGCACAACCGCGTGGAGCTGGCGCGCTACGCGATCGAGCACGGTCTCGACGAGTAGGTGGCGGGGCGCCCTCAGCGACGCCGGGCCAGCAGCACCGCCGCCAGCGGCCACCACGCCTGCGCTCCGGCAAGCACTCGCTCCGACAGCCCCAGCCGGCTGCCCCCGCCGTAGAGCTCGGCTCCGAACCACCCGAGCAACCCGAGCAGCACCGCCGTGGTTCCGAGCGAGACGCCCGGCCCCAGCCGCCGCGAGGGCCCCCGCCGCCAGGCCAGCGCCGGCCACACCGACAGCGCGGGGAAGGCGACCCCGGCGGCCACGGCATGCGCTGTCGAGCTGCCCTCGTCGGGTAGCGGGAAGGCGGCGACGAGCACGGTTGCCAGCCCGCCCGCGGCGAGCACCAGACGTCCGGGCAGCGCGGCCGGGCGCAGCCCGAGTGCAGTGATCACGTGGCAGGTCCCGAGGCCGGCCAGCCCGGTGGTCATGATCCAGCGGTCGGCGGCGCCGTACGCGGCCAGCGCGCTGATCGTCTCGGTGGTGGGGTCGAAGGTTCGCTGGCGGGCTGTCGCCAGCGTCCAGCCGCCGATGAGCAGCACCGGGCCGCCAGCTGCGGACAGCAACGCCCACCAGGGCACGGGGGGTCGCATCGCGCCAACGGTAGTGATCGATGTCCCCGGGCACCGGGCCAGGGTGGTCTCGGGCGAATTGTGGACGCGTAGCCGGTACGTCGGGGCTGGCCGGTAGGCTGGCGCATCCAATCCATGACCGGGAGGGTGGGATCCGTGGAGTTCGAGCTCGAGCGGGACGCGTTCGCCGACGCCGTCGCCTGGACCGCCCGCGGGTTGCCGAGCCGGCCGGTCGTGCCGGTGACCGCCGGTGTGGTGCTGGAAGTGACCGACGGCGCGCTGATCGTCTCCGCATTCGACTTCGAGGTGCTCAACCGGATCGAGGTGCCGGTCACCGACAAGTCGGCGGGCCGGGTGCTGGTCTCCGGCCGGCTGCTCGCCGAGATCGCGCGTGCGCTGCCGCCCAAGGACGTCAGGGTTGCCGTGGAGGGTAACCGGCTGGCGGTGCGGTGCGGGTCGGCCCGGTTCAACCTGCCGCTCATGCAGATCGAGGACTACCCCGTGGTGCCCGAGCTGCCGGCGACCTCGGGCACCGTCCGAGGTGACGTCTTCGCGACCGCGGTCTCACAGGTCACGACCGCGGCGAGCCGCGACGAGACGCTGCCGATGCTCACCGGTGTCCGAATGGAGGTCACGTCCGACGAGCTGGTTTTCGCGGCCACGGACCGCTACCGGCTCGCCGAACGGCATGTGCCGTGGCAGCCCTCCGGCGAGGTGCCCTCCGACAGCGTGATCATCCCGGCGAAGACGCTGTCCGATGCGGCGAAGTCGTTGGGCTCGGCGAGTGACGTCGTGCTGTCGTTCGGCTCCGACGGCGGGTTCATCGGGTTCTCCGCCCAAGGGCGGCAGACGCTGACCCGGCTGCTCGACGGCGAGTTCGTGAAGTTCGCATCACTGTGGCCGACCGAATCGACCACCACGGCCGAGGTGGAGGTCGCCCCGTTCATCGACGCCGTCAAGCGGGTGTCGCTGGTCGCCCAGCGCTTCGCCCCGGTGCGCATGTCGTTCGACGAGGGCCGGGTGCAACTGTCGGCGGAGGCCGAGGACGAATCCAGCGCCGAGGAGGAGATGGAGGCCGGGGTGACCGGCGAGCCGCTCACGATCGGTTTCAACGCCGGCTACCTGCTCGACGGGCTCAGCGCGGTGAAGGCATCGCGCGCGACCCTGTCGTTCACCACCCCGACCCGGCCGACGGTGATCACCCCGTTGGCCGGCCTCGACGCCGAGGGCCAGGCCGACACCGGCGAGCAGACCTACCGCTACCTCGTGATGTCGATGCGGTTGCGCGGCTGACGACCCGTGAGCGGTGAGCTCAGGCCTCAGAACCACCAGGTCGTGAGCAGGCCGGGTGAGGCTGCGACGGCACTGAACCGGGCGAAGCGACCGGCCAGGCCGGTGGCCAGGAACACCGAGAGCCGCACCTCCGCCAGCCCCGCGATCAGCGCGGTGGCGGCGAACGGCGGCAGCCATTAGCGCGGAGACCGCGCTGTACCCGGTGTCAGGCAGATCCACTCCACGCCGACGTCAGGCCTGCGGCGCGCGAGCGGGTGCAGCGGCGGAATGCGCGTCGAGCACGGCGCAGCCCGACAGCGTCGCCGGTACCGGCAGCCTGGCCAATCGCGCCATGCTGTAGGTCTTGACTCCCGACACCGCGAGCGCCAACAGCGTCGCGAGCCACATCGCTCCGGTGAGCAGCACGACGAGCACCACCGCACCGGTGTTGATCGCCTTCGCCACCGGCGACCAGTTCAGCCGGAACACCGTCGCGTCCACCAAGAAGAAGTAGTTCGGCGACAGCAGCGACCAGTTCCGGAACGCCAGCGTCAGGGAGGCGTCGAGCACGACGAACTGCAGCAGGAACGTTCCGGCTGGCAGTATCGCCGCCGGGTGCGATGTCACGTAAGTGACCACCACGAGGCACACGCACAGCCGGTCGGCCAGCACGTCGAGCACCGCCCCGGTGCGGGTCTCGCGGTTGCTCAGCCTGGCCAGTAATCCGTCGGCGATGTCGCCCACCCAGTAGCACAGCAGGGCGGCGAGCAGCAGCAGCTGGTCACCGGCGACGATCGCCGCCCCGCACAGCACGACGGTGCCGACGGTGCGCGTCCAGGTGACCACGTTCGGCGCCGTCCACCAGATCTCGGCCAACGCGGCGGTGCATCCCCGGTGTCCGCATCCTGCCGCGACCCCGTGGAGCTGCGAATAGCCCATAGTCGCCACCCCCGAACTTCTCAGTACGACGACGGTACGCCGCAACAGCCGCCGGCGCCGACCGGCCGCTGAGGCCGGCAGACGAACAGGTCTAGACCGCGACCCGCCCGACGGCGGCGCGCAGTGCCGCATCGGCCCGTTCGGGGTCGGCCCTGGTCGGCACTCCGCGCTCGATCACCTGCTCGGCCGCCACCCACACGTCGCCCACCGAGCGCGCCCCACCGCCCCAGACCAGGTTCGACAGCAGCCGCCCGTCCGGCACGTCGAGCCCGCCCGGGAACGCAGGCCCGTCGACCCCGACGTGCACCAGGTCGGCCCATGCCCCGGCCCGCAACGTGCCCAGGTCGTCACGCCCGAGCGCCGCGGCACCGTCGCGGGTGGCCAGCAGCAGCGCCTGCGCCGCGGTGAGCGCGGCGGCGTCACCGGCGCGCAGCCGGGCCAGCTGCGCGGCGAGCCTGACGTCGGTCCACAGGTCGAGATCGTCGTGCGAGGCCGGGCCGTCGGTGCCCAGCCCCACTGGGACCCCCGCCGCGTGCAGGTCCAGCAGCCGTGCCACCCCGGAGGCGAGCTTGGCGTTCGAACCGGGGCAGTGCGCCACACCGGCGCCGTGCCGGGCCAGCACCGCGATGTCGGCGTCGGAGAGGTGCACGGCGTGCGCGGCCAGCACCCGTGCCCCCGCCCGCAGCACCCCGAGCCGCTCCAGCAGCAGCGGCACCGACCCGTGCTCGGCACGCAACTCGGCGTCCTCTCCGACGGACTCCGCGACGTGGGTCTGCAGCAGCGCGCCCCGATGCTGCGCCGCGGCTGCCGCGGCCGCCAGCGCCTCGGCCGGGAGTGTGTAGGCGGCGTGCGGGCCGTAGCCGAGCTCGATGCGCTCGCCAGGCCCGAAGCGCAGCCCGTCGGCGTCGATCCGCACGCTGATGTCGTCGAGCATCTGCTGCCAGGTGCCCAACCGGTCCCAGCCGGGCACCGCGATAATGCCCGGCGTGACGACGGCGCGGCTGCCCGCGGCGAGCACCGACTCGATCACGGCGTCGGTGTAGAAGTACATCTCGACGCTGGTGGTGACCCCGGCGCGCAGCATCTCCAGGCAGCCGGCGAGCACCCCGGCTCCGGCGTCGGCGGCCTGCAGCATGCCCTCGGCGGGCCAGATCACCTCGGTGAGCCAGCGCATCAACGGCCGCTCGTCGCCACCCAGCCCGCGGAGCACGGTCATGGCGGTGTGGGCGTGTGCATTGATCAGCCCTGGCAGCAGGATCCCACTCAGTGGCCGGGTCGTGTCCGGCTCGGCAGCGGCGTGCGCCGCCGGCCCCACGTACGCGATGCGGCCGTCGGCGCCGACGTCGACAACGGCGTCGCGCAGCACGCTGCAGCGCTCGTCGCAGGGCAGCACGACGGGGGCGGTGAACCTGGTCGTCATGTCGTCTCCACGGGGCTCTCGACGGGGCTCTCCACGGGGCCGGCTGGTCACAGGCTCTCCGGCCCGGGTGGGGTCACGGCACCTTGGGTCCGCAGCAGCGAGACCAGCGGCCGCAGCGGCGCGAGCCAGGCGCCCTCCGGCGGCAGCGTTTCCAGCGTGATCCGCGGCAGCGGTTGCAGGAACAGCCCGTCGATGTCCTCGAGGTCCACGAACTCGAGCACCTCGGAGTTGACCGCGAACGACGCGTGCTCGCGAAACCCCAGCACCGTGACGCCGACACCCGTTGCGACGAGGTCCTCGAGCGGCTCACGGAACGCCCGGCTGTCACCGGAGGCCACCACCACACGGCGCAGCACGCCCTGCGCACCCCTGGCGCGGATGTGGGCGAGCATGTCCTCGTCGATGTCCGAGTCTTCGATCTTCGGCTTGGCGAAGACCGCGAACCCCGTGTTGCGCAGCGCCTCCACCCACGGGCGCACGAAATCGGTGCTGCCCACGGCGACGTTGGTGAAGACGGTCGCCTCCGGCGCGGTGTCGGCTGCGTGCTCGAGCAGCCACCGCCCCAGCGCGTCGAACCGGGGCCGCGACGCCGAACTGGGCCGGCCACCGAGGATCGAGCCCAGGCTCATATCGATGTTGGGGGCATCCCAGACCAGCAGCGTGGTCGGGGCTGTGTGGCCGTCGGACAGCTGCACCGCGTTCATGCCGACCGATCCTGCCAGTCCGCGGCGAACAACAGATCCCAGACGACCCGCCCCTCCTGCCGCGCTCGTTGCTCGAACTTCGATACCGGTCGCCAGTCCGGGCGCGGCAGCCACCCCGACGGCTGGTCCGACAGGTTGCGCAGGGCCGGCTCGGCCTCGCACACCGCGAGCATCTGCTCGGCGTAGCCCTGCCAATCGGTGGCCAGGTGCAGCGTCGCGCCGGGTTCGAGCCGCGAAGCCACCAGTGCGACGAACTCCGGCTGCACCAAGCGGCGCTTGTGATGGCGCCGCTTGGGCCACGGGTCGAGGAAGAACGCCCGGACGCCGTGCAGTGTGCCGGGTGCGATATGGCGGCCGAGCAGGTCGAGCGCGTCGCCGCGCAGCAGCCGCAGGTTCTCGATCCCGGCGGAGTCGATGCGCAGCAGCAGCTGGGCCAGCCCCGGCTTGTAGGCCTCCACGGCCAGGTGGTCGAGCTCGGGATGCGCGGCGGCCATGGCGGCCGTGGACTCGCCCATCCCCGAGCCGATCTCGAGCACCAACGGTGCCCGTCGCCCGAACCACCGCTCGGCATCCAGCGGCCCAGTCGGCAACTCGGCGATGTGGCGGCCGAGCCGGGGCCAGTGGGCCTCCCAGGCCCGCTGCTGCCCGGACGTCATCCGCGCGCCGCGCTGGGCGTAGCTGACGACGTGGCGCATCGGCGTGTCCGGCACACCACCAAGCTTCGCTTGCGCGGTCGGGCACCTGCCAGCGGGGTCCGGAAGGCTTCGCTAGGTCGCTGGTTGCACCGGCCTAGGTCGCCGGTCGCACCGGCGCCGCGCTCACTGCTGCGGCCCGGCCTCGATCACCGGGCGGGACTGCGGGGTGTGAGCGCGGGGGGCGCCGACGTGCTGGCCGTAGTGGTCGTTGGGGTAGTGCGAACCCTGCTGCTGGCGGGACTGCTCGAGCTGCGCGCTCATCTCGTCGGCCAGTTCCTGCTCGCGGCGCTTGGAGCGGATCCGCGCCAGCAGCAGCATCGTGCTGCCATGTGCCGCGCCGAGCACGAGCAGCACCACACCGAGCTTGGTCACGAGGATCTGCAGCCAGTCATCCCCGGGCACCTCCATCGTCGAGATCAGCGCCAGCACGCCGAGCACGACCAGGTGGAACAGCACGGAGAGCAGCCGGTTGATCGACCGCGCCGTCCGCTGGTCCTCGAAGACCTCCTCGAGGAAGCCCTCTCCGGTGCGGATCAGGATCTGACCGACCAGCACGGTCAGCGCGATGCCGAGCACCAGCAGGAGCACGTAGCTGCCGAGCCCTTCCGCCACCGCCATCACATCCTTCTGAACGCGTTCCAAATCACGATGCTGCCTGGCGATGCCGGCGTCAAGCGGAGCGTAACGCGTCTTGTCCTCCAGTGCCGCCAGGAGCGCACGAGCCCGCCGCCAAGCGACGCAGCGCCTCTTGACCGGTTTCTGGATCGTTCCTGTGAGACACCCGACAGTCCACGGTGCATGCAACTGTCCGTGACCGCCGCTAGTCTTTCGTCATCGCTTGATTTCCGGACCGCCCGGGCCTTCATGAGCTTTCGGGCGGCTCCCGGCGTTCCACAAAACGCCGATCGGTCGGATTCGGGCTGTGGCCCAGGCAGGAGATGTGCAGATGATCGCAGTGAGCATTCCCGGTCTCGATGGGGCGCCGACCAGCCACCCGCGTCTGCTCGCCTGGGTACGGGAGATCGCCGATCTGACGATGCCGGATCACGTCGTGTGGTGCGACGGCTCGGCCGAGGAGAACCACCGGCTCACCGCCGAGCTCGTGACAGCGGGCACGCTGGTCCCGCTCGACCGGAACAAGCGGCCGAACTCGTTCTGGGCCGCCTCCGACCCGTCCGACGTCGCCCGCGTCGAGGAGCGCACCTTCATCTGCCCGCGCGACGAGCGCGACGCGGGTGCCACCAACAACTGGATGCACCCGGACGAGATGAAGCCGATCATGACCGAGCTGTACCGCGGGTGCATGCGCGGCCGGACGATGTACGTGGTGCCGTTCTGCATGGGCCCGCTCGACGCCGACGAGCCCAAGCTGGGCGTCGAGATCACCGACTCCGGCTACGTCGTCTGCTCCATGCGGATCATGACTCGGATGGGCACATCCGCGCTGCGGCGCATCGGCGAGGACACCGAGTTCGTCCGCTGCCTGCACTCCGTCGGCGCGCCACTCGAACCCGGCCAGGACGACGTGCCGTGGCCGTGCAACGACACGAAGTACATCACCCAGTTCCCCGAGGAGCGGATGATCTGGAGCTTCGGCTCCGGCTACGGCGGCAACGCGCTGCTGGGCAAGAAGTGCTACTCGCTGCGGATCGCGTCGGTGATGGCTCGCGACGAGGGCTGGCTCGCCGAGCACATGTTGATCCTCAAGCTGATCAGCCCGGAGCAGCAGACCTACTACGTGGCCGCTGCGTTCCCGTCGGCCTGCGGCAAGACCAACCTCGCCATGCTGGAACCGACCATCCCGGGCTGGAAGGTCGAGACCCTGGGCGACGACATCGCATGGATGCGGTTCGGCGACGACGGCCGGCTCCACGCGGTCAACCCGGAAGCCGGGTTCTTCGGCGTCGCGCCGGGCACCAACCACAAGACCAACCCGAATGCCATGCGCACCCTCGAGCCCGGCAACTCGATCTTCACCAACGTCGCGCTCACCGACGACGGGGACGTCTGGTGGGAGGGCCTGGAGGGTCGACCCGAGCATCTGACGTCGTGGCAGAAGCGGGACTGGACACCGGCCGACGGCGACGCCGGTGAGCAGGCGGCACACCCCAACTCCCGCTACTGCACCCCGATGTCGCAGTGCCCGGTGCTCGCGCCCGAGTGGGACGACCCCCACGGCGTGCCGATCTCGGCGATCCTGTTCGGCGGCCGCCGGGCGAACACCATCCCGCTGGTCAACGAGGCGTTCGACTGGCAGCACGGCGTGTTCCTCGGCGCGACGCTGTCGAGCGAGAAGACCGCCGCGGCGGTCGGCGGCCTCGGCGAGGTGCGCCGCGACCCGATGGCGATGCTGCCGTTCATCGGCTACAACGCCGGTGACTACTTCCAGCACTGGATCGACGTCGGGAAGAAGGCTGACGCCGCCAAGCTGCCGAAGATCTTCTACGTGAACTGGTTCCGCCGCGGTGACGACAAGCGCTTCCTGTGGCCGGGCTTCGGCGAGAACAGCCGCGTGCTGAAGTGGGTCATCGAGCGGATCGAGGGCAAGGCCGCCGCGACCGAGACGGCGATCGGCCGGGTGCCGGGTGCGGACCAGATCGACCTGTCCGGGCTGGACACGCACGGTGTCGACTTCGCCGACGTCGCCGCCTCGCTCACGGTCGATGCCGAGGAGTGGCGGGCCGAGATCCCGCTCATCGAGGAGTGGTTCGCCAAGATCGGCGATGCGCTCCCGACGTCGATGCGCGACGAGCTCGAGGCGCTCGAGCAGCGCCTGGGGTGAAGCGGCGCCAGCCAGCCCGCCCCATCCCCGCTCAATTGCCGCGAAGGGCACCTTCACTCCCCCTCGGCTCCCGTCCATGCCTGCCCGGTGCTGCCCTGCTCGGGTGCTCCGGGTCCGTGCTGCCCGACGAGCTGTCCGGCTCCCGGTACGCGCCTCGCCGGTCCGTGCCTTGCCCCGGTCCATGCCGTGCCCCCGGTCCGTGCCTTGCCCGGTGGGTACGTTCCCTTGCTCGGCTCCGATGCTCCGGGATGCCTGCCCGGCTCCGGTGCGCCGGGTCCTCGGCTCCGGGGTGCTCGACTCCCGTGGTCCGGTCTGCCCGGACCGACGCTGCCCCGGTGCCCCGGTGGCCCCGGCTTGCCCGTGCCCCGTGCTCCCGGTGCGGTGCCCGCTGACGCGACGTCGCCGTGCCCGGCGGGTGAGCAGACCGGCGAGGCTCCCGGTGCTGGCAGCCGTGCCCTCACGGCCCGTAGGTGGCGCCCGGCGAGGCTGCCTCGCCAACTCGCCCCGACCGGCGAGGCAGCGACCACGGGCGCGGCAGCGCGGGAGGGTTACGCGCTGCGCACGTCGCGGGCGCACCCGCAGCACCGTCGATGACCTCGGTGGCTATCGGCTGATCGACCCGGAGCACAACGCGGTGATCGCGGGCGCGCGGTTCGAGCTAGACCTCGATGATGTCGAGGGGTGGCTCGCGCGGCTGTCCTGACCGCACGACGACGGCGCCCCGGCGGCCAGCACGGCTGCCGGGGCGCGGTTCGTGCCGGTGTCAGTCGATGGGTAGGTCGTTGTAGACGAAGACGTTACGGTCGGCCGCCGCTGTGACCAGCAGCAGCTCGACGATCCGACCGTCGGCATCGCGGGTGGTGCGGGTCACCCCGATGACCGGCACGCCGGTCTTGAGCCGGAAGATCTCCTGCTCGGTGAAGTCGGCCATCCGCGCGGTGACCTCCTCGGTAGCGGTGGCCGGGCCGTGGCCGATGGCGTCCAGCGCGGCATAGGTGCCTCCGGTGAGCTTCGCCGCTCCGGCGAGCGGGGTGCCGTCAACCACGTCGAGCGGCAGATGGCCCTCCTGAATCTGCACGATCGCGTCCGGGTCTCCCGCGTGCATGTAGCGGCGCCGGTAGACGACCTCGGAGCCCACCGCCACCTTGAGCCCGGTAGCCACGTCGTCATCGGCCACCCTGCGCTCGACGGTGACCAGCTCGCCGTAGCCGGGGATGCCCAGCGACTCGCACACCGCCTCGAACGGTCCGGCTCCCGGGTGGCGGGCGTCCCGGGAGAACCGGGAGAAGGCCAGCCGTAGCGGTGCCGAGCGGACGAAGGTCCCGCGACCGCGCTCGGTGGTAACCAGCCCCTCCGAGGCCAGCACGGTGACGGCCTGACGGACCGTCTGCCGCGAGACCCCGTAGTGCGCACACAGCCTCGACTCGCTGGGCAGCGGGTCTCCCGGCCTGTAGCGACCGGCGTCGATCTCCTGCCGCAGCCGGGAAGCCACCTGCCGGTAGAGACCCTCGGGGCGGGTGATGTCCTCCATAGCCCGCCGATCTTACCGAGGTTGACCGGTCGTCCGCCCTCTGGTCTAGTACGTACTTGTACGGATGTCTGCTGTCCGTATAGGTCCTCCGACAGAAGGGACGACCGTGAATCTCGCAGAGGTCGCCACGCTGGCCGTGCTGTTCGTCGTGACCGTCGGCGTCACGGTGGCCGTGCTGTGCTGCGCCAGACCGCGCCCGTGCCGCAACTGTCGCCGTCGCAGCGGCACGCACCGTCCGTCAGGGGGTCGTGCGCGATGACCGCCGTGATTGGCCGCCCGGCGACCACGGTGCCGGAGCGCGACTCGCGACCGCCGCACCGACAGGCGGCCCCGGTCCTGTGCACATGGGTGCTGTCGGTGCGGGACTGGTGGGTGCACGCGCTGGCCGAACCCGCCGAGCTGCCCATGGGCACCGTGCTATCGACCCGGTGTGCGCGGCAGCACCCGATCGGCTGCCCGGTGTCGGTGGCCCGTCGCGGTGACGTGTGCCCCCGGTGCATGGCAGGCGGTGTCGGTGCGCTGGAGCTGCTCCCGGACAGGACCCCGATGGAGCAGGCGAACCCGTGGTGAATCAGCTCTGACCGCCGATGCCTGCTGAACCGCATGTCGGTGCTCCTCGGTCTGGGCTGTTCGGACGCGGGTTCCGCCGTCCGGTGGCCGTGCGTCGTCAGCCCGACTCCCCCCGGCGGATCCCTGGGAACGGACAGTAACGGGAACTTCACGCCGCCGTGGGCGAAATCGCAAGATCCGGCGCGTCATCCGATAGTGACGATCACACAGTGGCGAAGGCGGCCATCATCGCCATGTCCTCGTGCTCGAGGTTGTGACAGTGCAGCAGGAACCGCCCCCGGTGGCCGGTGAACCGCACCGCGACCTCGACGTCCTCGGCGGGCCGCAGATCCACGGTGTCCTTCCAGCCACGATCGAACGGGCCGGGGTCCTGGCCGCCGCGGGAGACGACCTGGAACGGGTCGAGGTGGATGTGGACCCGGTGGTGCAGGTCGGACGACAAGCGCCAGACCTCGACATCGCCGAGCTGGGGCCGCGCGTCGATGCGTGACTGGTCGAACGGCAACCCGTTGATCGTCCAGCCCTGGTGGCCGTGCACCCGGCCGCGGCTGAAACGCCACTCCCGGTAGACCGGGGCGACGCCCGGATCCAGCGGCTCCACGGAGGAAAGCCGTTCCGGAACGCGGGAGTCGTCGCGTGCCGGGCGCACCACCCGGAATCGCATGACCTGCCCGGTCCGGCCCCGTCCCAGCAGGTTCACCAGCGTCACCTCGCTGCCCACCGGGTAGCGGGAGAAGTAGACCACCACGTCGAACCGCTCGGCGGGCGCGATCGTCAGCGCACCATGCCGAACCGGCGTCTCGAGCAGGCCACCGTCCGAACCGATCTGGACGAACTCACCGCCCGGTCGCAGCGCCAGCTGGTAGCGGCGGGCGTTGGAGGCGTTGAGGATGCGCAACCGGTACCGGGCGGCATCGACGTCGTGAGCCGGCCACGGGTGTGCCGTACGACGACCGGCGAGCCACGCCGGGTCTCGACCGTCGGGCCGGGGAAGATCCCGTCGTAGCCGACGACCGGGGTGCGCAGCCCGGGCAGAATGTGCGCCTCGGCCACCCGCTGCGTGATCTCGATGCGCCCGCCGACCGGCCGGCGTACCGGCGGGATGGGCAGCGGCACCTGGAACGGTTGCGGCAGCGCCACCGCGCTGCGCAGCAGCTCGGCGGTCTGGCCGGAGCTACGGCCGACCAGCGGCCGCAGGTCGATGCCGCAGCCGGCCAGCCCGGCCGCCGCGATGCCACCACCGAGCACACCGAACAGGCTCCGTCGCGAGATCATCGGGCAGCACCCGCACGGTGGGTTCCCCACCACCGCCGGCGCGGCGTGCGCGCTCCCTGCCGCCACACCCAGATCGTGAACAGCACCGAGGCGGTGACGAGCGCGACCCCGAACGGGATGTGCAGCCCGAACTGCCGCCCGTAGCCGAAACCGGCCTGCATCGCCGTGGCGAACCACAGCAGGGCGGCGGCGATCGGGACCCGACCCCGGCCGCGGCCGGTTAGCCAGTACGCCAACGCTGCCAGGAGCAGGAAGAAACTCAATGACTCCACCAGCACGGCGTTGCCGCTGTGCAACCCCAGCGCGTCCCACTCACCCGACAGGTACAGACCGGCCAGCACCGGCTGGGCCAGCACTGCGAGCAGGAACAGCGTCGTGACGGTGCGCAGCAGCCACAACGTGACGCGCGGTCCGGGGGGTGCGGGCCGGTGCCGGTGATGCAGCGGTGCCGGTGTCCACGGGAGATGACGCTATGGATCACCGTCCGCGGGCGGATCCGGGCAGACCCTGAATCCGCCACCGAGACCAGCCGGGAGGGCTCAGGGTCGACCCCTGAGCACTCGCCCGCCAGGCGGGCGAGTGCCTATTCGCCGTTGACCTGCCGGGTGGTGGTCGCATACTTCCCGGTCACCCAGGCGATCGCGTCGGAGTTGCGCTCCAGCGCCACCCGGTCGACGTTGTCGAGGGTGTCGCAGGGCGTGTGGTAGCAGGGGTCGTAGGGCTCCCCGGCCTGGCCGCCCCACTTGTCGGCCTGCTCCGGTGTCTTGATGCCCTCGGCGCCGGTGAACAGCCCGCCGGCCGGGATGTCGACGGCGATGAACGGCCCGTAGTCCGACCGGCCGGTGAAGTCGGTGCCCTCCACCGGGACGTTCTCGCGGTCCTGCAGGTAGTCCACGAACGCCTGCTCGATCTGCGCGGAGCCCTCCGGCCCCGGACCGGCGCCCACGCCGTCGGAGTCGTCACCGTCGTAGACGAAGTAGGCGGCGTTGGGTGAGGCGATCATGTCGAAGTTCAGATACATCGCGATGTCGCTGCGCTGCTGCTCGCTCAAGTTCGAGACGTAGTCGTCGGCCCCGAGCAGTCCGAGCTCCTCGGCGCCCCACCAGGCGAACCGCACCGTATTGGTGGCGCGCGGCTGACCACCCAGCTGCAGCGCGGTCTCCAGCAGCGCGGCCGACCCGCTGCCGTTGTCGTTGATGCCGGGGCCGTCCGGGACGCTGTCGAGGTGCGCGCCGGCCATCACGACGTTGTCGGTACGCCCGGTGCGGGTTTGCGCGATCACGTTGCGGGTGGTGCGCTGCTCACGTCGGATCTGCAGGTTGAGCATGGCCTCGTCGCCGCCCTGCTGGGCGAGCGTGTTGCCGTCGGCCTGGGTGATGCCCACGGTCGGGACGACACCGGCGTCGGGGCCGCCGAGGGTCCCGCGCAGCGGCCCCTCGACGTTGTTGGAGATCACGGCGGCGACCGCGCCGGCCTCGGCAGCGGCCCCCTGCTTGACCGAGAAGGCGCAGGCCCCCCGCCGGATCAACGCGATCGCGCCGGTGAAGTCCTGACCGTCGTAGTCGGTGGCCTCGCATCCGGTGCTGCCGTCCTCGTCCTCCGGGACAACGACCAGCGGTCCGGTGGCGCCGCCTTCCGGCGTGCTCGGCGAGTAGGCCATCGGGGTCATCTCGACGTCGTTGCCGGCGACGGCGAACTCGGCGGTCTCGACGATCTCTTCCTCGTACTCGAACGAAGGGGTCGACACCTGGTAGCCGGCGTCGCGGAGCTTGCCCGCGATGTAGTCGACGCTGGCGGCGTAACCAGGCGTGGCGGCCGCACGGTTGCCGCCGTTGCCGTCGGCGATGCGCTGGAACGCGGCAAGGTGGCGGTTGACACCGGCAAGCGTGACGTCGCGGGTGAGTTGGGCAGCCAGCGCGTTGCCGGCAGGTGGCGCGGGACGGTCGGGCGGGGGTGCGGCCGACGCGACGACCGTGCCGGACAGCGCCAGCGCGGTACAGGCCACTGCGGCAGTTGTGACCCGGCGGATACCTCTTGTGGCGGGCATGGCAGCTCCGTGGTGGCAAGAGTGTGGCGGAGTAACCCTGCTGGGTGACCAAGGCTACGTCAAGCACCGGCGCCGGGAGCCGAGACCACGCTACGTGCCCGCCACCGATTCAGGCGTAGACCGAGGACATATCCGGGTAGCGGTCGCGGAGGTCACTGCCCAGCTCCAGCGCGCCTGGATCGTGGCGATCGCCTCCCCCTCGTCACGGAGCCCGTAGAACTCGCTCATCCCCATGCAGCCGAGCCCTTGGGTCGCCACCGTGAGCCCGTCACCCAGCGTGCGCTGTTGCACGGCGAACCTCCTCGCTACGTTTGCCTGTCGATATCACGTACCCGCACGCGGCGTGCCCTATACGTGTCATCGGTCAGGTCGGCGTCGGGATGACAACCGGCCGCGCAGCGCGTTGTGGGGGGCATGACTGACATACCCACCATCACGTTGAACAACGGTGTACAGATCCCGCAGCTCGGGTTCGGTACCTTCCAGGTGCCGCCCGACCAGACCGCGCACGCTGTGCGCACCGCCCTGGACGCCGGCTACCGCAGCATCGACACCGCGGCGGCCTACCGGAACGAGCCGGGGGTGGGTGAGGCCATCGCTTCCTCCGGGCTGCGCCGCGACGAGCTGTTCGTCACGACGAAGCTCTGGAACTCCGATCACGGCTACGATCAGGCGCTGCGCGCGCTCGACGCGAGCCTCGACAAGCTGCAGCTCGACTACGTCGACCTCTACCTCATCCACTGGCCGCAGCCTGCCAACGACGACTTCGTCGCGACCTGGCAGGCGTTCGAGAAGATCACCGCGGCCGGCCGAGCGCGCGCCATCGGAGTGTCCAACTTCAAGGCGCCCCACATCCGCATGCTGCTGGAGGAGACCGGCACCGTGCCGGCGGTCAACCAGATCGAGCTGCACCCGAACCTGACGCAGCCCGACATGCGGGCGTTTCACCGCGAGCACGGCATCGCCACCGAGGCGTGGAGCCCGCTGGCCCAGGGCGGCGTGCTGTCCGACCCCGCCGTCACCGGGCTCGCCGGCAAGTACGGCAAGACTCCCGCGCAGGTCATCCTGCGGTGGCACCTGCAGCTCGGCAACATCGTCATCCCGAAGTCGGTGACGCCGGAGCGGATCGCCTCCAACCTCGACGTCTTCGACTTCGAGCTCGCCGGCGACGACGTCGAGGTGATCAGCGAGCTCGACACCGGCACCCGCATCGGCCCCGACCCGGACACCTTCAACAGCTGAGCCACGCACGGCAGCGGGGTCAGCGGGGCTACGACCGCTGCGGTAGTCGCGCTGCCGCACAGCGGCGGACGCCGTGAGCGGGTCGACTCCGGCACTGTCGTTCCCGACAACAACGGGATCGACTGGAGGAGCCGAAGATGTTGACGACACTGTCCACTGTGCTGCTGACCGACGGGCCGGGGTTCGGCCCTGGCTGGGACCACGGCGGGGGCCCGGGTGGCGGGGGACCCGGGTTGTGGCCCCTCATCCCGATCGTGTGGGGGCTGTTCTGGCTGGCCGTGATCACCACCGTGGTGGTGCTGCTGTGGCGGCGGGGATCGGGCGACACCCGCTCGGCCCGCTCGGCGCTCGCCGAGCGGTACGCGCGCGGCGACATCGACGAGCAGGAGTACTCCGAACGGCGCGCCGTGCTGCGCCGATCCCGCCGCGCCGGCTGACCATCAGGTCATGACTGCAGCAGCCAGAACCGGGCGCCCTGGTCGTCGGTGCACTCGGCGGACAGGCCGTAGGGCTGCTGCTCGGGCTCACCGGCTCGGCCGCCGTGAGCCCGCACGGCAGCCAGCGCGGCGTCGAGGTCATCGACGTGGAACAGCGGCTGGATGCGCGGTTCGGTGGCACCGCCCCACATCCCGGACATCGGGGCGGTGCCATCGATCTGCCAGCCGTTCTCGACACGGCCCGGGGTGAACCGCCAGCCCAGCACGGCGTCGTAGAACGCCTTGGCGCGTTCGGCATCAGGTACCGCGTAGGTGAGGTAGCCGACCTCGCCGTGCCTCCTCGACGGTGGCGGAGGCAGGGACGATGCGACCATCCACCGGTGACCGGACGGGTCGACGACGATGCCGTTGCGGCCGTAGTCGTAGTCGGCGACCGCGCGCTCGAGCCGGGCGCCGGCGTCGACGGCGCGCTGCACGGTCGCGTCCACGTCGGGGACGCGCAGGTACAGCGACTGGCTGGGACCGCCACGCGTCCGCGGGCTGAGCATGTCGATCTCGGGGAACTCGTCGGCGAGCATCAGCACCGAGTCGCCGACGGCGAGCTCGGCGTGCCCGATGCGGCCGTCGGCCATGATGTACGGCTCGCCACGGCGGCGGGCGTCGAACGCCTCGACGTAGAACTCCAGCGCCCGGCGGGCGTCGTCGACGGCGATATAGCAGCCGATCGTGTGGGCCGGGGCGTCGACTGTGGTGGTCATGGCCACTCCTTCCGGTTGCAGTACCGCATGCTCCAGGCGCGCGCGCAGCTGTGTGGCGAAACGCGGGTCGGGCTCGATCGGCATGACCGGTGCGCGGAGGGAGTCGAGCGGATCGATCATGACACTCCCTCCTCGTAGCTGGCCCGGAACGCGGCGCGGGCTCGTACCAGCAGCGCCTCGGTGGCGTGCACCGTGCGGTCCAGATGACCGGCGACCTCCGGGACGGGCAGGCCGTCGAGGTAGCGCAACGTCAGCGCGGCCCGGTGGTGTGCGCCGAGCCGGTCGAGCACCTGCCTCGCGAGCACGGCGTCGAGCGTCGCGTCCCACGGATCGTCGGCCTCATACTGCTCGGCGTGCACCAGCCGCAGGTTGCGCTGCTCGCGTTCCTGCCGCCGCCAGTGGTCGGCGAGCTTGTGCCGGGCCACCCCGATGAGCCATCCGATGCTCACCGGGCCGGGGTCACGGCGTGCCGCGCCGACTGCGGCGAGGAACGTCTCGGCGGCCAGATCCTGCGCGAGCGCGGCGTTGCGGCAGCGCGACAGCAGGTACCCGTAGACCTGGGGCAGCGCCGCGTTGTAGATCTCCAGCAGCGCGAGCGCCGGGTCGGGCCGTACCCGCCGTTGCTCGCTCACATCTCCATCGTCGTCCGTCGCGGGTCCGCTCCGACGGGCTGGTGCGAGATTCGTTGTGGTCCGACGCGCGGCCTATCGTGACGGCGTGACCTTCGACGCCGTCGCGTTGTGCCGCGAGCGGCCCACCACGGAGATGACCCTGGGCGCGATGAGCTCGGCAGGAGAGTCGCTGCGGGTCCGGACCGTGGAGCGCGGCGGGCTGTTGCAGCTGTGCGCCGACGACGGGCACGTGCTGGCCACGATCGAGGGGCCACGACTGGTGCAGGTTCCGGGCGAGGTGCGCCGGCTGCTGGGCATCGACGTTGCGGACCTGCCGCACGCGGTGTGGTGGGTCGAGACCTGGGCTCCCGGCCACAGCCGGGACGGGGCCGCGGTCGCGGCGGCTTACGTCCAGGCGCTGGTCGCCCAGACCGGAGGGCACTCGTGGTCGACTCGCTGAGCCCGCACCCGGCGGCCGACGGTGACACACCCGCCGCGCTGATCGTCGACAAGGACCGCACCGTGGTCGGGCTGAGCCGCTCGATCGTCGACATGGCCGTGACCGCGCAGCGAACCGGCCGCCTGTTCCAGGTGGTGACACCGAGCTACAGCCGGCTGACCTACCCGCTCGAGCTGACCATGACCGACGGCTTGGGTCAGTGGGTGGTGCGCGAGCCCGACGGCACCGGATTCCGGGACGGGCTGACGGGTGAGACGCTGCGCTACGACCGCGCGCGGTTCGTCAGCGATCCGGACGGCGGGACCGTCGCGCCGCGCACGGATCTCCCGCCGCACGCCGGCAGCGTGGCGCTGCAGCTCGAGACCCTGCACCAGGCCAGCGAGGGGTTGCAGCTGGGCGCGAGCACCGCCGCGGCGTGGCGTGCGCTGACCGGCTCCGACCCGATGGGCTGGGGGGTTGCCGAGCCGGTCAGCCAACCGTGGTTGCCGCGGGAGCTGACGAGTATGGCCCGCAGGCGTGCGCCCGAGCCGACCAGCATGGTCGTGGTCGGTGGCGAGCCCGACCGGCTGGCGGTGGGGATGCTCACCGTCGATCGGGTCAGTACCGGCGTGCTGGAGCGACTGCGGTGCACCGGACCGGCTGCCGTCGCCGTGGACCAGCAGGCCATCGAGGCACTCGTCGACGAGCTGGGCGGCAGCGCGCGCAGCATGCTGCTGGCCGTGCACCAGCACAGGGTCGACGGGCTTCGGGACAGCGTACCGAGCATGCCGCCGCTGCCATACGGTCTGCTGCTCGGGCATCGGGTCGTCGCGGCCTCCGGCGTCGATCACGCTCTCGCGGCCCCGGCGCCCCGGGTGCGGCTGGCCGGCCAAGGCCGGCGCCAGGCCGTGTGGTGCCGCCTGGACGGGGGCGGTTCTCGCCGGCCCTTCGAGGTGCTCACCGCAGTCATGGCGCACTTCGGCATCGTCGCCGCGCCTGGCTACTGATCCGCGGGATTCTGCGCGTCGCCGATGGTGCCGAGCGGTGGGCTACTGCCGTCGACCGATCGAGGGTTAGGAAGGCTACCGACGTGATGGTGCCGAAAGCGCCGCTGCGGGGCGCCGGACACGTGGGCCTCGACTCCGCCGAATCGTCGGCGGAACCGTTGGATCAGTTCGCGCACGCCAGGAAGGGGTCGCCGTGCGACGGCTCCCTGCGAAACGGTGTCCGGCGCACCGGCTGGCGCCGTGGTGTCGATCAACGCCGACAGCGACCTGAACACGGCAGCTGTGGTGGCGGCGGCGGGATCGTCTTCCCAGCGCTTGTAGCCGACCATCGACTTGGTGCCGACTGCCGTGATGTGGGCGGCGTCGCCGCGCCTCACGACCGGTCCTTCGCCAGCCGACCGACCAGGTGCGGCGAAGATACCGGTGACAAAGGCAAAGTTTGCCAAGCCGTCCCAGGCGCTGTCGTTCATTCGCTCCACACCGCCAGATTGCCCCCTCCGATCGACATCAGCATGACGCCTCTTTTCATGCTGGTCAGCGTCCAGACCTCGTACTGACTCGACAACGGGACCCGTAAAAGGCAGCCATCATCGAAGTCGATCTCAAGCCGTCCGTCGTTGTGTGCAATGGATCGGGTGACTGTGCGACGCAGCAGTCGGAGGGTCTCAGCCATGTCCGTTGGATCGCCCTCGGGGTCGAAATCTTCGGCGGTTCCCTCAGGATAGTACAGCGTGAAGGGATGCATGATCCGTGCTTCGAGGGACGGCGCCAGTTCGCCCACCAGGAGCGTGAATGCATGGTCATACCCGCATTGAGTCACCACCTCGCCAACGAGAGGAAGGACCCAGTGGTCGCTACCCTCGATGAGAGTTGTTTCTGCCATTCTCTCGTCCCTTGATACTATAGGTTAGACAGTCGAGCTCATTCACTCCAGACGGCCAGGTCTCCTCCTGGGATGGAAACCATCAGCGCACCCTCTGGCCCTGCGAGGTCCCAGGCCTCGTAATGATCCCCCGCTGGGACCCGAAGGCAGCTGCCGTCATCGAAGTCGATCTCTAGCCGTCCGTCCTTGTGCGCGATGGCTCGAGTAACAGTGTGGCGCAACAGCCTGAGGCTGGCACCCATTTTTCGAGGATCTCCTTCCGGGTCGAACACGCCCACGGTGCCGTCAGGGTTGTATAGCGTGAATGGCTCTGAAATCCGGACTTCGTAAGGATCCAACTCACGGACTACGAGGGTCAGGGCATAGTCGTAACGACATTGGACGACCACTTCCGCCACCAGCGGAAGGACCCAGTGACCGTCCTGTTCCAGAAGGTTGGTTTTCGTCATTCGGGCCACGATTTAATCACACCCTTGTAGTCCTCCGATATGTGCGTCGCATCCTTCGAACCTGGCTTTCCGTTGACGTCGAGAGGCTGATTACTATGATCATAGTATACGTAGTAGCCGTTGGGATAGTCTGGCGTGGGCTCCATGATGCGGATGCTGTCCCTGTTCCCGGTCGCTCCAGGGCGTTGGTAGACGATGCCCCTGCCATTGTCGGCGGGACGGGACGGCCAACTTCCCGGTACTTGGAAGGTCGTTCCTCGGGGGGTGGTGACGAACTTTCGGGGCGGCGGTTCGGCGCCTCCGGGTCCGCCAGAACGGCTGCTGCCAGGCGGCACGTCGCCGGAACGGGCGCCGCCTCCGGTCGGGGCGTTGTCGACGCTGCGTACCCCTTTGTTGATGAGTTTGCCGCCGGTGGCGCCCCAGCCGGCGAAGGGGACCATGCCGGCGGCCGACAGGCCGGCGTTGAGCTTGTCGCCCTCGGCGAGGTACCAGAGCGCGTTGATGCCGTCGAGGGGTTCGCCGAAGCCGGGGACCAGGCCGCCGACGTCGAGGATGCCGTGCCCGATGCTGCTGAACAGGCCGGGTTCCTCTTCGGTGGACCTGCCCCAGGGCAGGCCTTGGTCGCTTGCGGCGGCCTGGTCGAGCTGTTCGGCAGTGTAGTCGACGGCGAGGCACGGCTGCCCGCTGCCGTAGAGCGCGTTGAGGGCGTTGACGCATTTGCTT
This sequence comes from Pseudonocardiaceae bacterium, assembly GCA_009377865.1. GTDB lineage: Bacteria > Actinomycetota > Actinomycetes > Mycobacteriales > Pseudonocardiaceae > WHSY01. Next base: position 120,077 of record WHTH01000002.1, read on the forward strand.
TCGGCCGCCTGGAACGCGGCCCACGCCGCGTTGACCTGGCCCACCAGCTGGTTGCTGCGTTCGACCTTGTCGCCGTCCTCGCGCCAGCTGTCATCACCGTCGACCGACTGCTCGAAGTCACCGGCTTGGGCACGCAGCGAGTCCAACTGGCGCTGGATCTCCTCGACCTCGCGGGCGTAGGTGCCCAGGATGGTCCCGGTCGCGGTGACATCCTCACCCATCGCAGCCGAGACCGACATCACCGGCCCGGTGGCGGCCAGCAGCTGCCCGGCTTCCGGGGTGTCATACACCGGCGCGAGGCCCTGCCAGGTACTGTGCACCGACTCGCCGGTGTCGGCGATCTCGGCACCCACGCGCTGCAGCTCCCGGGCATGCTCGGCCAGCACCTGTATGTCCCCCGGGATGCGTGGGATCCCCGCTGAGTTGATCATCGCGGCCGTCAGCCTCCCGGCGGGGCCGGCACCGGGGCAGCGTTCGCCGCCGCCTGCGCGTTGGCCGCCATCTCCAGGTCGCCTTCGATGTAGGCGTTGGTAGCCTGGGCCGCCCCAGTGATGCAGGCGTTCGTGCGAGTGAAGATGAACCGCGCACTGTCGGTCTGCGCCTGCGCCACGCCCGTTATCGCGTTGGCCACCAGCGAACTCGATTGCACGGCTGCACCCGCCAGCGCGGCGTTGACCGCCTTCATCTGCTCCTCGAACTGCCCGGCCACCGAACCGGTGCGGTCGAGCACCCCGCGCACTGCGCTCGGCTGAATATCCCATCGCGGCATGGGTTGACCTCCGCTCCCCTACCCTCTGCTGCCGCGACGATACCGAGGTCACCGCGCCGGCCGCTAGCCGCGAGTCTACGAGCAGACGGCTCCCTCGGCGGCCGAGCCGACGAGCCGGGCGTACTTGGCGAGCACGCCGGTGCGGTGCTTGGGCTCGGGCGGCTGCCAGTCCTGTCGCCGCCGGCTGAGCTCGTCGTCGTCGACCAACAGGTCCAGCGTGCGCGTCGCCATGTCGAGCCGGATCGGGTCACCGTCACGGACCAGCGCGATCGGCCCACCGTGCGCGGCCTCCGGTGCGACGTGACCGACACACAGCCCGGTCGTGCCGCCGGAGAAGCGCCCGTCGGTGAGCAGCAGCACGTCCTTGCCCAGGCCCGCGCCCTTGATCGCCCCGGTGACGGCAAGCATCTCGCGCATCCCCGGGCCGCCGCGCGGGCCCTCGTAGCGGATCACCAGCACGTCACCGGGCTGCAGCTCGTCCTCGGCGACAGCGTCCATCGCGGCCTGCTCGCCCTCGAACACCCGCGCGGTGCCCTCGAAGCGGGCGGAGTCGAGGCCCGCGCTCTTGACCACCGCGCCGTCTGGTGCCAGCGAGCCGCGCAGGATGGTCAGCCCGCCGGTGGGGTGGATCGGATCGGACAGCGTGTGGATGATCTTGCCGTCCAGCTCAGCCGGCGCCAGTTCGGCGAGGTTCTCGGCCACGGTGCGCCCGGTGACGGTGACGCAGTCGCCGTGCAGCAGCCCGGCGTCGAGCAGCGCCTTCATCACCACCGGCACCCCGCCGACCCGGTCGACCTCGGTCATCACGTGCGCGCCGAAGGGCTTGACGTCGGCGAGGTGCGGCACCCGGTCGCCGATGCGGTTGAAGTCGTCGAGTTCGAGGTCCACCCCGGCCTCGGTCGCGATCGCCAGCAGGTGCAGCACGGCATTGGTGGAGCCGCCCAGTGCCATCACAACGGCGATGGCGTTCTCGAACGCCTCCCGCGTCATGATCTTCCGCGCGGTCAGTCCCTGGGCGAGCATGCCGATCACGGCGTCGCCGCTGGCCCGGGCGATGCCGTCCCGGCGGCGGTCCACCGCCGGCGGGCTCGCCGAGCCGGGCAGGGCCATGCCCAGTGCCTCGGCGGCACATGCCATGGTGTTGGCGGTGTACATGCCGCCGCAGGCACCTTCGCCGGGGCAGAACGCGCGCTCGATCGCGTCGACGTCCTCGCGGGAGATCAGCCCGCGGGCACACGCGCCGACCGCCTCGAAGGCGTCGATGATCGTGACGTCACGGTCCCCGACCCGGCCGGGCGTGATGGTGCCCGCGTAGAGGAACACGGCGGCGACGTCGATGCGGGCGGCGGCCATCAGCATCCCGGGCAGGCTCTTGTCGCAGCCCGCCAGCAGTACCGCACCGTCGAGGCGCTCGGCCTGCATCACTGTCTCGACGGAGTCGGCGATCACCTCGCGGGAGACCAGCGAGTAGTGCATCCCGCTGTGGCCCATCGAGATACCGTCGGAGACCGAGATGGTGCCGAACTCCATCGGGAACCCGCCGGAGTGGTGCACGCCCTCCTTGCTGGCTCGGGCCAGCCGGTCCAGCGATAGGTTGCACGGCGTGATCTCGTTCCACGACGAGGCGATGCCGATCTGCGGCTTGCTGAAGTCCTCGTCGCGCATGCCGATGGCGCGCAGCATGCCGCGGGCGGCGGCGCGCTCCACCCCGTCGGTGACGTCCCGGCTGCGGGGCTTGAGGTCGGGCTGTGTCATTGCTCCAGCCTGCCGTATCGGGCTGCGACGGCAAGCCCCGGCCCGGCACTTTCGTACCCTGTTTCCAGTACCGTCCGGCGGTATGGACAGCGTGCATGCAGCGGCCGACTGGCCGGTCGGGACCGTGGCGGTGGCCGTGATCGACGACGACGGCACCGTGCGCGGCAGCCACGGCCCGCAGCATCAGCCGTTTCGCCTCACGTCGGTGACCAAGCTGCTGTCCGCATACGCGGTGCTGCTCGCCGTCGAGGAGGGCGCGCTGGAGTGGGAGCAGCCCGCCGGTCCTCCCGGCGCCACGGTGCGCCACCTGCTCGCGCACGCGTCCGGGTTGGCCCTCGACCAGGACCGGGTGATGGCGGCGCCGGGGACGCGCCGGATCTACTCCAACACCGGCTTCGCGGTGCTCGCCGAGGCGGTGCACGAGGCGTCGGGTATCCCGTTCGGCGACTACCTGTCCGAGGCCGTCTTCGCCCCACTGGGCATGACCGTGTCGCGGCTGGAGGGCTCCGCCGCCGCGGGGGCGGTCTCGACCTGCGCCGACCTCACGCGGTTCGCGGCCGAGCTGCAGCGGCCGCAACTGGTCGCACCGCAGACGCTGGCCGAGGCGGCACGGGTGGCGTTTCCGGGACTCGACGGCGTGCTGCCCGGCTTCGGCAACCAGCAGCCCAACGACTGGGGGCTGGGTTTCGAGTTGCGCGATGGCAAGAGCCCGCACTGGACAGGCTCGGGCAACTCGGCCGCGACTTTCGGGCATTTCGGGCAGTCCGGCACGTTCCTGTGGGTCGACCCGGTGGTCGGCGCGGCGTGCGTCGCGCTGACCGATCGTGACTTCGGTGAGTGGGCGATCGAGGCCTGGCCTGCCTTCACCGACTCGGTGCTCGCCGAGCTGCGCGGCTGATTCACCTGCCGGGAATACCTGGTCGAGCATTCTGGTTGACGGTTCAAGTAACCGCGCTCCACGAAGGAGAAGCTCGACATCTCCGCGATCAAGACCTCCTGATCCCAGCAGCGCCCGCAACGTGCTGCGAAGGGCCCTTCGGACGCCACCCGGCAGCTGTTCCTGCAGACCCCACCGCAGCAGCTCGCCACGCAGTACCACACCGGGACGTTGCCGCCGACTGCGCAGCGTGCCGTCGCCGGTTTCCTCGGCTCGTACGGGCACCGGGGCGTCGCCGAGATCGATGTGGGCGTGGCTCGCTGGGCCGAGGAGCCGGCGCACATCCTCGGCGCGATCGCCAACTACCTGCGGCTCGACGACCCGGAGCTCGCGCCCGACGTGAAGTTCGAGCGGGGACGCCGGGAGGGCGAGGCCATGGCTGCCGAACTCGCGCGGCGGGTGCGAACGCGCAGCCGGATCCGCGGCAAGCTCGTCGAGTTCTGCCTGCGGCGGGTCCGCGAGATCGGGGGCCTTCGCGAATCGCCGAAGTTCAACGTCGTGCTGCTGCTGGCCCGGGTGCGGGAGCTGCGGCGCCGTCACGTGCCCCGCGTGCTGCTGTCGGACGGCACCGGGCCCCGTCAGGGGCACACCTCGAGCCCGGGGAGATCCTCGTCGCGCCCTCGACCGATCCCGGCTGTCGTGGGCGTCGCGCACGCGACGGGCCGTATCGGGACCGGGCAGCTCGTCACGGTCGACGGCGCTGCGGGCACCATCGCGACACCCGACTCGTCCGGACGGCAGCCGGAGTCTTCGCACTGACGGTGCGAAGCGCTGTATGATGCCTGCATGCCGGTCACAAAGGTGTCGGTGTCCCTGGACAGCCAGGTGGTCGCCGCCGCAAGGGCCGCCGCGCAGGCGGAAGGCGTCAGCTTGTCTACCTGGCTGTCCCGGGCTGCGGAACACGTCGCGGGCCTTGAGGCGATGCGCCAGGCTGTCGAGGAGTTCGAGGTAGAACGCGGCGCGATCTCGGAGGACCAGCGACGTGCTGCGCGGGAGATCCTGGATGCACCGTGGCCGGTGGAGACGTCCGAGCAGCGTGCGCGCCGCGACGAACTCTTCGCCGAACTCTATGACACCAGGACGGACGCGGAGCGTTCCACGGGCGCCGCGTGACCGGCACTCGCAGCGGCTCGGCATCTCTGTCCGGCGTCACGTACGACAACGGAGCGCTGCTCGCCGGCGAAGCCGGGAAGCAGTCTGTGTGGAGCCTGCATGACGAGCTTCGCCGTCGCCGGGGTCGCCCAGTGGTGCCCTCCGTCGTGCTGGCCCAGGCGTGGCGGGGCGGGCCGCAACCGATGCTGTCGCGGCTGCTGCGGGGTTGCGTCGTCGAGCCCTTCACGGAGGTGATGGCACGTCGGGCCGGACAGTTGATCGCGAAGGCGGGGACTGCGGACGTCGTCGACGCCGCGGTGGTGATTTCTGCGGCGGCACGGCGGGATCTCGTCCTCACCAGTGATCCCGACGACCTCGGCATGCTCGTCGAGGTGCTCGGCGTACCGCTGCGACTGCAGCAAGTGTGAGGGGCCGATGGAGCTCTACGACGCTATGCGCACCACACCGGCGACCAGGGCGTTTACCGACGAGCCGGTCGATGACACGGTGCTCTATCGGATCCTGGACAACGCGCGGTTCGCGCCCAGCGGGGGCAACCGGCAAGGCTGGTACGTCGTGGTCGTCGACGACCGCGCGACACGTGAGCGGCTCCGCGAGCTGTACGTGCTGGGCTGGCGGGAGTACACCGCCCATGTCCGGGAAGGGCTGGTCCCGTTCGCGCCACGTGACGCGGGCCGCTGGCCGGGGCCGGCGATCGACCTGGCGCAGGCCCGGGGGACACCCGCCCCGAACGACTTCGCCGACACCGTCGACACCGTTCCGGTGCTGCTGGTGCTCGTCGCCGACCTCGGCGTGCTGGCCTGCGTCGACAACGGACTGGACCGGCAGAGCATCGTGGGCGGCGGCTCGATCTACCCGTTCGGCCACAACATCTTGCTGGCCGCGCGCAACGAGGGTCTCGGCGGGGTGATGACGTCGGTGCTCGCCCGCCAGGAGCCCGCCGCGCGCGAGCTGCTCGGTATCCCCGAGGGCCACGCGGTCGCCGGTATGCTCGCGCTCGGCCGCCCGCAGCGTCAGATCACCAAGCTCAAACGCCGCCCGGTCGAAGAGTTCACCTTCCGCGACCGGTTCGGCGGCCCACCGTTTGAAGGGAAACCGGCGTGACCGGCTCACCGCGGCATGAGGACATCGAGCGACACCTGTCCGACCTCGTCAACCGCAGCTATGAAGGCGCCGAATCGTGGCCCGACCGGGTCGCGGTATTCGACCGGGCGGTGGAGCTGCTGAGCCCCGTGGTGGCTCGCATCCTGGACGAGACCGACGCGACGTTCCTCGACGGCACCGGTGAGGTCGCCCAGCGCACGGTCGAGCACGACGACGGCAGCGTCGACGCGCACTGGGAGCTGTCCTGGCCGCAGCAGCAGGAGGCCACCGGCCGCGACGGCGGTGCAGTCGCCCCGATCCAGGTGATCGCCTGGTTCCACCGGATGTTCACCCATGCGCACCTGCGCGGCTCGACGGCAGGCGACTGGCCCTTGCAGGTGACCAGTGCCGCCGATGCGCAGCGGCAGGAACCGATCGTGCGGGCCATCGTCGAGACCGAGCTGCACCAGCGGATCTTCGACGGCCGGTGGTGGGTGCTGCCGGCGGCGGTTCGCCGGTACGGCCCGCCACCCGAGTGACGGCGGCTCGCCCCGGTTACGGCGCCCCGCCAACTCCTCAGTTGGCCGGCGTGCCCCACATCTCGCTGCGCCACGGACGCCTGTCGTGGATGGCCTCGGCGCACCAGGTCAGGCCCGGTTCGTCCAGCTCGCCGTGGAATGCTTCGCGCCATGCGCGCCGCAGCACCGGCTTGAGCGTCTGCGTCGGCCAACCGGCGCACCGCGTCGCCACGGGATCGACAACTTCGCTGACCCGCGCATCCACCACCGCCAGCCAGGGCGAAGGGGTGTCAGACCGTGCCATGATCCTACCTGCTTTCCGTGTCTGTCGGGCCCCGTTGCGAGTTTGCGCAGAATTCACGCGCATCGTCCGCTACTGTAAACATTCAGCCCCTGATCAGCGCATGACGTTGTCGCCGGTCGGCGGTGGGCTTCCGGTAGGTCCCGAGGGTCAGGTGGGTGCGAGTAGTGCTGGCATCCAGGGTTGGCCGGTGATCGCGCCGCGCAGCACGGTGATC
>WHTH01000115.1 GCA_009377865.1 Pseudonocardiaceae bacterium
CAACGACCCACCCGCCCCACTGCCCCTGCGCCACGCGCTCCGGGTGATCGATCGACACCTCGCCGACTACATCGCCGAGGCCCGCATGACCGCGTGAGAACTTGGCTCAAGGTTCAAACTCCTAGCGACCAAGGCCGCTAGCGTCCAAGGCCGCTAGATCTGTCCTAGGTCACGTCAATGTGCAGTGCGTACGCAGGACTGAAGATGTGCGTACGCACGAGTCCTTGGGCCCAGATGGTCGTAGCAGTTGATAGCCGGGGCTTTGCGCGGCCGGGGCGGGTACCGGCCGAGGTGGTGTCGGACAGCCCGACCAGCACCCCGTGGTGGAACCGGCGCAGCAGCGCGTCACGGATGTTGGCGGCGATCGCGGGCAGGCGCTGTTCGCGGGTCTGGGTGGCGTGCCTTCTTCCTGCCCACCGCGGGGGTCTTGGCGCCGATCCGCGGTGGGGTCTCGTCGCAGCACACCGCATACGGCAGGGTGATCAAAGCGCGGATCCGCTGGTGGGTCTCGGACAGCAGCCCGCCGCTCGGTCGATCATACCGTGGACTAAGCCGACCGAGGGGCCGTGCCGGTCAGCGACTCCAGCAGCGCGACGACACGGTGAGCGAGTCGTCGGAATACGCGTGCTCCAGCCACGACTGTTGCTGCGCGGGATCGGCACCACTCACTGTGGTCGAACTCGACTCGGTGATCGTGATGACGGTCGGCACGAACATATGCCTCGGGGCCTCGGCGAACGCCGCGCCACGGCGCGCTGCGCAAGTCACCACGTCGAGTCAGTTGATCGACGAGCGCAGCCAGCCGCCGCTGCCACCCATCGTCCGAGATCATGACGGAACCGAGGCGTCACTCGGCTGGCTGCGGAGCCGGCAGCGGCCAGCGGTGCTCGCTGTCGGGGTGGTCGTACCAGACGTACTGTTCGGTCGCGGTCGCCGTGATGCCGAACCGCTCGGAGGATGGGCGTCCCGATTCCTGCCAGAACGTGTGGGCCTCTTCGACTCGGTCCCACAACCGGCGCGGGCCGCCCTGGCTGACTCGGAAGCCACCGTCGGTCTGGGTACCGTAGACCGAGGCACGGGAGCCATCCGGGGCGCGGAGGTGGACACCGGGCTGGCCGTCCTCGGTGGCCGGGCTCCAGGTGACGTCCGGCAGGTGCCACTGCACCACGAAGCCGAACTCATTGCCATATTGGAGCTCTGCCGGGTCGACCTGGCTGACCGAATCCACCGGTTCGTCGTCGGTCTCCCAGACCGAGTCGGGCGGCGGAAAGTCGAGGGTGTGGCGCAGCGGCATGAACGAGCCGTAGCCGGGCAGGAAGTGGCCGGTGGCCGTTCCGGCGCCGTCAGCAGTCAGCCGGACGACGGTACCGTCGATCTTTCCCCGCACATCGACCATGATCATTCCGCCGGGAGCGGCTTGTTCCAGCCAGGCGGGCGGGACGGCCGGCACCGAGCAGGTGGCGATGATCCGGTCATACGGCGCCCGTTCGGGATAGCCGCCGTCCCCGTCGACCGCCGCCAGCGTCGGGGTGTAGCCGTTGGCGGCCAGCCGTTCCCGGGCCAAGTCCACCAGCTCCGGGTCGATGTCCACGCTGGTCACGTGCTCGCTGCCGAGCCGCTCGCACAGCAGGGCGGCGTTGTAGCCGCTGCCGGTGCCGATCTCGAGCACCCGGCAGCCGTCGGTGACCTCCAGCGCTTCGAGCATGGTCAGCAGCAGCGCCGGCAGGGTCGACGAGCTGGTGAACATCGGTTGGGCACCCGGTCGTAAGGACCGGGACAGTGGCATCTGGATCACCTTCGTGATCAGGGTCTGGTCGCTGTAGACCGCGGCCAGCCACTCCGCCCGCCGCACCGGATCGATAGAGAGTAGACACGGCGCCCCGAGCTCGGGGTAGTAGGAGGGAACATAGGGGTGCCGCCAGGTGCGCTCGAAGACCTCCCGCCACTGCGGGCTGCGCAGGATGCCGTCGGCAGTGAGCTTCTCGGCCAGCTCCCGGAGCCGAGTGCGCGCCAGTTCCTGCTCGTCTGAATTGAGGTCGGTGGGATAGGTCAGCACGCGGTAGCTCCGCTCGTGAGCAGGTCGGCTAGCGCCGAGGTGATGGGCAAGTCCAGGGCGTCTTCCAGCCAGCCGTAGGCCCCGAAGGGGTTGCATTCCAGCATGATCCACTCTTCGTCAGGGGTCACGGCGAAGTCGAACGCGCCGAACGACAATCCGAAGGTTCGCAGGAACTGCAGCATCCCGATCGTGACCGCCTCGGGTGGATCCACCACGGCGTAGTCGATGTTCTCGTAGTCGGACCTCCAGTCGATCTTCGCGGCCTCCGAGCCGGCCTGGACCACCGCGCCGAACACTCGGTCGCCGACCACGGTCACCCGGCACTCTCTCGCCTTCGGTAAGAACCGCTGGAACAGGTGGGCGGTGGCCTCCACCCCGGCGAGATCGTCCAGCTCGGCCGGCTTGATCCGGCGGGTGTAGGCCGTCTGCAGCCGGCCCGACTCCACCAGCAGCGCGGCGGCCAACGTCTTGCTCGCCATCGCGCCGCCGACACCGCGAGCGAAGTCCCGCACGCCGTCTGGCGTGTTGGTCACCTGCGAGTCGGGCACCGTGAGGCCGCATCGGCGGGCCACGTCGAGCTGACGCGGCTTGAGGGCATCCGACTCCCGCGCCGGGTAGTTCACCCACAGTACGTCCAGGCTGGTCAGCACCCCTCCCAACCCGACGCGAGCCTGGCTGTGGCGTGCCGTCGCTCCGGTCCGGACATGCCCTCCGGCAGCTCGAAATGCGACGGGTGCCGGTACCACACTGAGCGGATGTCACTCAGCCGAACCTCGCGATGCGGTGTGGCCAGCACCCCCTCCCAGCCTTCTGGACCGAGCCGGGCGTCCAGGGTCAGCGCCTGGGGGAAGGCGGCCAGGTCGGTGCGGAACACCGGCACGTCGCGTTCGCGTAACGCTTCGACCAGGCGGTCGGCGGACGGGTCGAGATCCCGGCTCAGGATCAGAACGGTCATGCTCAGTCCGTCGCATGGTCGGGCGCGAGCATCTCCTCGGGAGGAGGATTCCTCGGGTCCCCGTCGGGCGTGGCGGATGTGCCCGGCGACGGGGTGGGACCGGGCCGGGTGTGTTTCAGCAGCGGGGTGAGCGAGCCCTCGTCATGCACCAGCGCGATCTGCCGCTCGTGGCAGTAGGTGTAGCGCCAGGTCGGCGGCGTGTCGAGCCGGGCACCAGCTACCACATGCCGCAGCGAGAAGGGACGGGTCTCCGGGCCGCTGGGTTCTTCATGGCAGTTGTCCAAGATTCCGCGTGGTGGGCCGAGTGGGAACCGGTCGCCGGGGCTGAATAACGGGTCACACCAGAGTGGAGTGGGGTGCTCGGGCATCGGGATCTCCTATTCCGATCAGACGGCTGCGGAGCGGAGCAGGTCGCCGAACTTTGCGTCGAAGTCCTTGACCTGGGCCGTGTTGGCGTAGGGCCGGACGGTCTTCCGGAACTCGGCGAGACGGGTGACGTTGTGCTGGGAGTCGAGTCGTCGCACGAGCGCAGCAGCCTCGGCCGCTGCGCGGCACGCGCTGTCCAGTTCGCGGAGGTGCACTCGCGCCGTCGCCAGGCGCAGGAGCCAACTCGAACGGTCGCGAATAAAGGAGGGGTCGAGGCGAGCGATGGCTTTGCGGTAGTGGGTCTCGGCTTGGCGCGGCTTGTCGAGCGCCAGCGCGGATTGGGCCGCGAAGTAATGGGCCTCGGCTTCTGACCACCAATACATATACGCTGGCTCAGCGGTAGGGTCGGCGGCGGTCATGAGTTCGAACATGCGCCCTTGCGCCCGGTCCGCAGTGGTCGCGTCACGGGCGCACGCGGCGGAAATGGTGAGGCGGCCGTAAAGAGAGGCCGCGATCGCCGGAGTGAGATCCGTTGTTCGGGACAGTGCGGACTCGGCCATCCGGACGGCGTCGCGTGGGTCGTGGTACTTGGCGTGGATACTCATGAAACCGAGGATGTTCGCGCCGACCGCACGGTTGCCACTGGTGTGCGCCGCACGTAGACCGGCCATGTAATAGCGCTGGGCGAGCGCTTCATGACTGTTATCGTAGGCGAGCCAGCCCGCGATCCGGGCGAACTCCGCCACCACCGCGTAGAGCCGCTGGCCGACCTCCTGGGTGTAGCTGGCGTTGTCCAGTAGCCCGGTGACCAAGCGTAGATCTTCACGGACGGCGCGGAACACGGTGCCGCCACCGAGGGTGTCGTTGAGGCGGCGACGGGCATCGGTGACTCGTTCCAGATCATCGACCACGGCGTCGTCTACTCGCTTGCCCCGCACCGAGGCCGCCACCCGGGCGGGGTCGAGTAGCCAGTCTTGTGGGCGAACGCGGTCAAGCCGGTACCGGTGAGGATCACGAAGTGCCGCCGATCCATGCCCATCGCCTCCAAGACCTCCCGCAGCGACGCGACCGCCCCGCGTGGGTCCCACGGTTGGTCCAGGCCGTCGTCGGCGGGAACGTAGAGCGCGCCAGCGCTCGTCTGCCACCCCAAGGATGCCAGGGTCACGGACTCGTGGAGCCGGCGTGACAACAGTGCGCACACCAGCCCGCGCCAAGGCTGCCGGGGCACGCAGGGCGCGACGTTTGGGTGGTCTGGCCTTCAGCCACCGCCGGGGCGTCTTGGGGTGGATCTCGTCGGGCAGCCGCATCGAGCGGGCGAGCCCGTTGAGGTGGCCGGCGAACTGCTCGGCTGACCAACCCAACCGGGTCAGGTAGCCGGTCAGCGCGCCGTTGGTCACCGGCTCGCTCGTCAGGTTCGGCTCGCTCACAGCGCACCCTCCGGCCCCCTCAGGAATGGTGCGCCCACGGTAACCGCGCGAGCACGCCTCGTCTCGGATCTACACCAAGTGCTCCTCCTGATTCGTCCTTGATCGCCTGGCAGCCCGTCATGGTCGACAACACCCGGTCGGCATATCGCCGCCGGTCAGATCGGGAGACAGGAGAGCATTGCAGTGATCCTGCTGGGTGTGTTCCCGCTGCTCGTCATGGCCCTCGGGAGCTTGGCGCTGGACCTGGACCTCGCGCTGTGGTGCTGGCCGAGGCACTCGGGTAACCATGGTCACCTCGGTTAGGCGAGCGTGGACGGCCACGTGCCGTTCCTGGTGGCCCTCATCGGGATCTGGGGCACGGTGCTGCTGCTGTGCGGCATCGTCGCCGCCCGCGAGACCGTCGACTGGTGGCACCGGCGACGCCAACACGGCTGCCACCACGCCCACAAGCCCGCGGGTCCAGCGGCGCGCACCGTGCGGGAGATCCAGCAGCGACTGCGGCGTGAGGTCGCGCGCCCGGCCAACTCCCTCGTCATTCGCCGCCGGGTGCCCGATCGACTGCCGGTCACCCACAAC
>WHTH01000036.1 GCA_009377865.1 Pseudonocardiaceae bacterium
GACCTTGCGGTGCGCCAACCGCGGCGACCCCGCGATCCGCTTCAGGTCAGCCCGTTGATCGTCGGTCACCGGCAGCGCCGGCGCGGTCATCACTGCCATACCACAAGTATACCTTGTTATTTCGCAGACACACCACTAGCGCCGTCACCGCACGACGGTGTGATCGTATGAGACTTGTGACTGCCGATCTCGCCGACCCCGCCGTACTGCGCGCGGTCGCCGTCTCAGTAGCGCGCCCGGTGGGCGAGCTCGCGGTGCGGATGCGCACCGAAGCGGTCGGCGACGTCGGAACCAAGACCAGTGAGACCGATGTGGTCACAGCCGGCGACATGGCCGCCGAGCGGCTGGCCCGCCGGCTGCTTGCGCAGTACCGTCCGGGGGACCCGGTCCTCGGGGAGGAGGAGGGCGGCGAGGCGCCGCCACCCGGAACCGTGTGCTGGATCGTCGACCCGATCGACGGCACGGTGAACTACCTCTACGGGTTTCCCTGGTACGCGGTGTCGGTGGCCGCGCAGCGCGACGGTGTCTCGCTGGCGGGCGCGGTGGTACACCCGCCGAGCGGGCGGGTGTGGAGCGCAGCGACCGGTCTCGGCGCCGAATGCGACGGGCAGCCGTTGCGGGTCACGGCCGCCACCGTGCTGGCGCACTCGTTGATCGGGACCGGCTTCGCCTACCAGGCGCAGCGCCGGACCCGGCAGGCCGCGCTGGTCGCCGGGATGCTGCCGCAGGTTCGTGATGTGCGCCGCGCCGGGTCGGCGGCGTTGGACCTGTGCTCGGTCGCCTCGGGTTGGCTCGACGGCTACGTCGAGCACGGGCTGCAGCGCTGGGACTGGGCGGCGGGCGCGCTGATCGCCGCCGAGGCCGGTGCGGTGGTGCGGTTGCCGGGGGCCCCGGCCGACGGGCTGGGTGACGACGCCACGCTCGCCGCCGGTCCGGGGATCGCCACCGCCCTGGCCGGGCTGCTGGCCGACCAAGGCGCAGCCGGGGTCTGAGGTCGAGCCGCCTTTTCAGCACCGCGCGTGGCGTGCCGCCTGTACCAGTTCGGGGTCGATGGTCGGCTGCACCTCGTCGCCGACCTGCCCGCCCCGTGGTTCGCCGTCGGACGGTGGGGCAGGCTCGCCGAGCTGCGCGAGACTGCGCAGCGCCGAGCGGGCCTCGGCGGAGGGCCGCAGCCCTATGAACTCGGTACCCAGTGACAGGTCGACCACATCGTCGGTGCGGACGTCGCGCACCAACTGCGCGCAGGGCACGACCAGGCTGATCGTGCGGGCAGCCGGCTCCCCCTGGGTGCCGAACCGGATCTGCCCGTGACAACTCAGCCCGAAGTCGGGATGCAGCGGGTCGTTGATCGGGGCGTCGGCGGTCACGAAGCCCAACCCGGTGAGACCTTCGCTGACGATGCTTGCCTCACCGCGCATGCCGTTGGCGTTGAGTACCCGGATCGAGGCGAGCTGCGGTGGCGCAGGGGCGACCGTGTCGAGTGCGGTGCGCGGCAGTGTGTCACCGGAGTAGGGCGGCGCGGTGGACGACGGTGGTGGGCAGGCGATCGCCTCAGAGGCGGCTGGACCCAACACCGTCGTCCACACCACGACGCTCACCACGCCGAGTAGCGCGAGCAGCACCACTCCTGGCATCGGCCGGCGCCTGCGATAGCGGCGGGACCGACGACGATATGGTGACGAGCTGACCGCAGCCACGGAACCGTGTCCTCCCTGGCCAGGGCACCGCCGCGCCCGGTGCCGATGATGATGAGCCTAGGGGTGCGTGGCGATGGGGCGCAGCCAGCAGGCCGTCCTGACGTGGGTTTCCCCCGGTCGGGGGTATCGAGGGCGCCCAGATTACCCAAACCGACACGCGTCCTTCATCCCGCGCACGATTTGCGGGGGTGAGCTATCGTCACGCACTCCGTCGGCCGCACCAGCTGCTCGGCAGCTACTCGTTGAAGGCAGCCGAGACGGGAGAACCGGCCGGAAGGCCCGCGGCGAACAAGACCCTGCAACGTGACGAGAGTCACGGGCACAAATTGCAACGTCCGGACGTTGTGCAGCGGCACGACGTTGTGCGAGCGGCACGACCCGTTACGACTCAGGGGTGGGAAGGACAATGGCGACCGACTACGACGCTCCGCGCCGCAACGAGACTGACGAGATGGCCGAGGACTCGCTCGAGGAACTCAAGGCGCGGCGCAATGAGGCGCAGTCCGGAGCAGTCGACGTGGATGAGTCGGAGACCGCGGAGAGCTTCGAGCTCCCCGGCGCCGACCTGTCCGGCGAAGAGCTGACCGTTCGCGTGCTGCCGAAGCAGGCTGATGAGTTCACCTGCTCGCGGTGCTTCCTCGTACACCACCGCAGCAGGCTTGCCGACGAGCGTGGCGGACGAATGGTCTGCCGCGACTGCGCGGCCTGAGGGCGAGGCGAAAGGGCGGCCGCACCGCCCGTCCGACGATCGACGGGCGCTCACCGCGATGGTGGGCGCCCGTTGTCGGTCTGTGGGTGTGCTTGCGGGGGCTTCTGCGGGGGCTTCTGCGGGGGCTTCTGGCGCAGCAGCGCGGCGAGCTCGTCGGCGCGGCGCACGCTGAACAGCCAGTACGGAGTGAGGTCTTGCGGGTCGGTGAGTTCGACGCGCAGCAGTGAACCGATCCACGGGCGGTGCAGCAAGAAGGCTGCCGGGTCCAGCTCGGGACCCAGCGCACGGCGCTTGTGCCGGGCAGGCACCGCCACCACCTCGCCCAGGTGATGCAAGCCGACGTGCGCATCACCCACCCGTAGCTCGTCACCGCTCAGTTGCACCCGGTGGCGGCTGAGCCGCAGCAGTACGGCGACGGCGAGCGGGACCGTCGCCAGGTACGGCAGCCAGGCTCGCACCCCTGGGTAGCCCAGGTGCACCTCGGCCGCGAGCAGTCCCGCCACCCCCAGGGCGAGCGGCCACCACCACCACGGCACCGACAGCCGCTCGTCGAACCGGGCGGCCGGTGGCTGCGGGGCAGGGGGGTCGGGCACTCGAGCGAGGGTAGTCTCGCCATCCGTGTCCATGGCCGACCCGACGGCGGTCGAGGTACTGCTGACCCGGCTCGACCCGGAGGTGCCGCTGCCGGGTTACGCCCGGGACCTCGACGCCGGTGCCGATCTCGTGACCACCAGCGGGATCGAGTTGGCGCCCGGGCGGCGGGGGATCGTCGGAACCGGTGTCGCCATCGCGCTACCGCCCGGGTACGCGGCGTTCGTACACCCGCGTTCGGGTCTCGCCGCCCGGAGCGGGTTGGGCCTCGTGAACAGCCCGGGGACGATCGACGCCGGCTACCGCGGCGAGATCAGGGTATGCCTGATCAATCACGATCCGGAGGAGCCCGTGGTGCTGCGCCGTCTCGACCGGATCGCGCAACTGGTGGTGCAGCGGGTGGAGCACGCGGTGTTCCGAGAAGTCGGCTCGCTTCCGGAGTCCGAGCGCGGTACCGGCGGCCACGGCTCGACCGGGCGCCGCACGGTGGCCTGCGGGGACCCCGCCAGCACCGACGGCAGCGACAGCAGGGAGGGCTGAGCAGTGTTCCGAAAGCGGCGCAGCCGGCGCTCGCAGCGCGACACCGACGACACCCCGCCCGCCGAGGATCCGAATGCCACCGACGGGCCAGACCCGGGTGAGTCGGGCCCGGCGCGAGCAGGACCCTTCGATGGGGCGCGGGACCCCGGGGACGGCAGCAGCCGGCTCGACCTGGGATCCGTGCGGCTGCCGGTGCCCGAGGGTGCGCGGCTGCAGGTCGAGATGGACCGCAACGGGCCGGTCCGGGCGGTGCACATGATGACGAGCCTCGGTCAGCTCACCGTCACCGCGTTCGCGGCCCCCCGCAGCGGCGGGCTGTGGGAGCAGGTACTCGGAGAGCTCCGAACTCAGCTGCGCTCCGACGGTGCCGAGGTGCGGCTGCAGCAGGGCGAGTGGGGGCGGGAGGTCGCCGCAGTCACGACTCAGGCGACGCTGCGTTTCCTCGGTGTGGACGGGCCACGGTGGATGTTGCGCGGTGTCGCAGCAGGGTCCGGCGAGCAAGCCGAGCCGCTGGCCGAGCTGCTGCGCGACGTCGTCCGCGGCACGGTGGTCGTGCGTGGTGTCGAGCCGCTGCCGGTGCGCAGCCCGCTGCCGCTGCAGTTGCCTGAGCCACTCGCCGAGCAGCTCAGGCAGACCCCCCAGCAGCAGGCCCAGCCTACTACGCTGGAACCGGAGTCGGGTTCGTCGGAGAACCCGTGAGCACGCGGGAGCGCGAATGAGCAGAACCACTCCCGGTTACTGGCGGCGAATGATCCGCCGTCTCACAACCGATGCCGAGGAGTTGGACGCCGACGACCTCACGGACAACGCCACCCGGTCCGGTGCACAGCGCACCTGCGACTGTGCCGGTGGGCAGGAGGTCACCGTGCTGGGCCGGCTGCGCAGCGTCGAACTGTGCCCGCGCCAGGCCACCGCGACGCTGGAGGCCGAGCTGTTCGACGGGACCGAGGGCATCACACTGGTGTGGCTGGGCCGCCGCCGTATCCCTGGGATAGTGCCGGGCCGTACGCTGCGGGCCTCGGGCCGGGTCGCGGTGCGCGACGGCCGCAAGGTCCTCTACAACCCCTACTACGAACTGCAGCGGAGCCGATGACCCAGCCACCTCACGGCGCCGGTCGAGCGCCCGACACAGAGCAGCGCTCGCCCACACTGCTCGAGCAGATGGGTGGCATGGGTGGGGTGGTGTCTGCGGTCATCCCAGTCGTCGTGTTCGTGCTCATCAACCCGCTGGCGGGGTTGCAGTTCGCGATCTGGGCAGCGCTCGGGGCTGCGGTCGCCGTCGGGGCCTGGCGCGTGGTCCGTGCCGAACCACTGCAGCCGGCGATCTCGGGCGTGCTCGGCGTCGCGATCTGTGCCTTCATCGCCTACCGGACCGGCGAGGCACGAGGGTTCTTCCTCTACGGCATCTGGTACAGCCTCGTCGCCGGGGTCGCGTTCGTGGTCTCGATGGTGGTGCGGTGGCCGCTGGTCGGCGTGATCTGGTCGGCCCTGAACGGCTCGGGTTTCGGCTGGCGGGCACATCGTCGGGCCCGGTTGCTCTATGACCTCGCCACCGCCGTGTGGGCGGTGTTCTTCTTCGCGCGCTTCGGCGTGCAACACTGGCTCTACAACGCCGACGAGACGGGCTGGCTCGGCGTCGCACGGTTGCTGATGGGGCTGCCGTTGACTGCGGTTGCGCTGCTCGTGACCATCTGGGTGGTCCGGCGTGCCAACCGGGTCACGGCCCCCGGCTGAGCGATGTCAGCGGCCCGAATTTCAACGACCCAGTGCGTTGCGGATGTCGGTCTCGACGTCGGCGGCGGCGACGAAGAGCAACTCGTCGCCGCCCTCCAGCGGGTGATCGCCTTGCGGAACGATGACCCGGCCGCCGCGCAGGATGGTGACCAGCGCCGCGTCGGAGGGCAGTTCGAGCTCACGCACCGGGTGCCCCGCCAGCGGGGTGTCCGGGGGCAGCGTGACCTCGACGAGGTTGGCCTGCCCCTGACGCAGCGTCATCAGGCGCACCAGGTCGCCGACGCTGACTGCCTCCTCCACCACCGCGGCGAGCATCCGCGGCGTGGACACGGCGACGTCGACCCCCCACGACTCGTTGAACAGCCACTCGTTGCTCGGGTCGCTGACTCTGGCCGCCACCCGGCGCACCGCGAACTCGGTCTTGGCCAGCAGCGACACCACGAGGTTGACCTTGTCGTCGCCGGTGGCCGCGACCACCACGTCACAGCGTTCCAGGCCGGCCTCTTCGAGTGAGCCGAGTTCACAGGCATCGGCGTGCACCCATTCGGCCTCCTCGACCGTCGGTGGGTCCATCGCGGCCGCATCACGCTCGATGAGCATCACGTCGTGCCCGGCCTCGATCAGCTCGGCGGCGATGGACCGGCCGACCGCGCCGGCTCCGGCGATGGCCACACGCATCAGGGCTCTCCTCGGTCATTCCTGCGGGGGCGGCGCGATGGCCGCGGTGGTGACGTCGGTGACCGTGCCGGACGCGACGGCGGCGTACACGTGGTCGTCGGCCTGCAGCAACGATCGCGCATCGGGTAGTACCCCGCTGCCGAACCGGACGATGAACGCGACCCGGGCACCGGTCGCGGCTTCGAGGTTACGGACGCTGCGGCCCGCCCAGTCTTCGTGCAGCGGAAGCTGCACGACTGCCACCGTGCCGGACGGGTCGCGCCACGCGGTGGCCACTCCCTCGGGCAGCAGCATCCGCAGGAACCGGTCGGTCGTCCAGGGCACGGTCGCGACGGTGGGGATGCCGAGCCGCTCGTAGACGGCCGCGCGCTTTGCGTCGTAGATCCGGGCGACCACCCGCTGCACCCCGAAGGTCTCCCGCGACACCCGAGCGGAGATGATGTTGGAGTTGTCGCCGCTGGAGACTGCGGCGAACGCCCCGGCCCGCTCGATACCAGCCTCCCTGAGCACCTTCCGGTCGAAGCCGACGCCCACCACCTGCTCGCCGTGGAAGTTCACCCCGAGCCTGCGGAACGCCTGCAGGTCCCGATCGATGACGGCCACCTCGTGACCCAGCCGTTCCAGCGCGAGAGCCAGCCCGGCTCCGACCCGGCCACAGCCCATGATCACGACGTGCACGCGGTCTCTCCCCACGTCGACGGATGCGCTGGCACCGTACCCCGGCCCGGGCTCGTGCGGGTGGACACGGCGGGCGGTGCCACCGCACCGCCCGCCGGAGTCATACGCTTCCCGCCGTGTCCAAGCTCGCGACGGCGGCCAAGCGGATCCTCGTGGGCCGGCCATTCCGTAGCGACCGTCTGGGCGGGACGCTGCTGCCGAAGCGCACAGCGCTGCCGGTGTTCGCCTCGGATCCGATGTCCTCGGTTGCCTACGCGCCCGAGGCGATGCTGGTGGCGCTCTCGGTGGCCGGCCTGTCGGCGTACGCACTCGGCCCCTGGATGGGGCTGGCGGTCGTGGTCGTGATGATCGCAGTGGTCGCTTCGTACCGGCAGACCGTGCACGCCTACCCCTCCGGCGGCGGGGACTACGAGGTGGCGACGGTCAACCACGGCCGCAACTGGGGTCTGGTGGTCGGCAGTGCTCTGCTGGTCGACTACATCCTGCTCGTTGCCGTGTCGATGTCCGCGGCGGCGGCGAACATCGGCGCGGGCATCGAAGTGGTCGGCGACCACAGGGTGGAGTTCGCGGTCGGTGCGATCGTGTTGCTGACGGCGCTGAACCTTCGTGGGGTTCGCGAGTCCGGACGCTTGTTCGCCATCCCGGCCTACGCCTTCGTCGTCGGTGTGCTGGGCATGGTCGTCGTGGGTCTGGTGCGGGAGTACCTGCTTGGCGCCGAAGTGCGCGCGGACAGTGCGGGCTTCACGTTGGTCGACGACGGCGAGCAGCTCGCCGGCCTGGCGTTCGCGTTCGTGTTGTTGCGGGCATTCGCTGCGGGCAACGCGGCGCTGACCGGGGTGGAGGCGATCAGCAACGGGGTGCCGGCATTCCGCAAGCCGAAGTCGCACAACGCTGCCACCATCCTGCTGTTGATGGGCGTGCTCGCGGTGAGCATGTTCATGGGCCTGCTCATGCTGGCTGAGATCACCGGCGTGAAGGTCGCCGAAAACCCGGCCGAGCAGCTGATCGGGGCGCCCGCCGGATACGAGCAGCAGACCCTCATCGCGCAGCTCGCCGGCGCGGTGTTCGCCGGGTTCGACCCGGCCTTCTACTTCCTGCTCACGGTGACCGGGATGATCCTGGTGCTGGCGGCCAACACCGCGTTCAACGGGTTCCCGGTGTTGGGCTCGATCCTTGCTCAGGATCGTTTCCTGCCCCGGCAGCTGCATACGCGAGGCGATCGCCTGGCTTTTTCCAACGGGATCCTGTTCCTGGCCGGGGCAGCGATCGTGCTGGTGGTCGCATTCCAGGCACATGTCACACGACTGATCGACCTGTACATCATCGGGGTGTTCGTGTCGTTCACACTGAGCCAGAGCGGCATGATCCGGCACTGGAACCGGCTACTGGCCACCGAGACCGACCCGGGCCAGCGGCGCCGGATGCGGCGGAGCCAAGCCATCAACGCCTTCGGATTCAGCATGACCGCCGCCGTGCTGGTGGTGCTGGTGGTCACCCGGTTCACCGAGGGCGCCTGGGTCACCGTCGGCGCCATGGGCGGGATCTTCACCGCGATGCTGGCTATCCGGCGGCACTACGATCGGGTGTCGCAGGAGCTGGTGCCCCGCCCCTCGGATGCGGTGCTGCCGTCCCGCAACCACGCCATCGTGCTGGTCTCCACGCTGCACTTGCCGACATTGCGGGCGATCGCCTACGCCAGGGCCACCCGCCCCGACATTCTCGAGGCCGTGACCGCCAACGTCGATGACGGCGCGACACGGAAGCTGGTGGCCGAGTGGGAGGACGCGAACCTCCCGGTATCGCTGAAGGTCGTAGAATCGCCTTACCGGGAGATCACCAAGCCGGTGCTCGACTACGTGAAGCGAATACGCTCGGACAATCCCCGCAACGTCGTCACCGTCTTCATCCCGGAGTACGTCGTCGGCCACTGGTGGGAGCAGATCCTGCACAACCAGAGCGCGTTCCGGCTCAAGGGCCGGCTGCTCTTCGAGCCGGGAGTGATGGTTACCAGCGTCCCCTGGCAGCTGCGCTCGTCTGAGCGGATCGCTGATCGCGACGACGTCGTACCGGGCGCGGTCCGGCGCGGCCTCGATGCCGAGCGCACGGAAGACGACCGGCCGTGAGCGAGCAGCCAGGCGGTACGGGCCGGGAGCTGGTGCTACGGATCGGTCCGGTGGCGCACGGCGGCTGCTGCGTTGCGCGCGAAGGCGGCGAGCAGGGCGGCCGGGTGGTGTTCGTCCGTCACGCGCTTCCCGGCGAGCGAGTCCGCGCCGTGGTGACCGAGGACCGTGGTGGCAGTTACTGCCGCGCCGACGCGGTGCAGGTGCTCGAGCCGTGCCCGGGCCGGGTGACCCCACAGTGCCCGGTCGCCGGCCCCGGTGGGTGCGGTGGGTGCGACTTCCAGCACGCCGACCCCGTCACTCAGCGCGAATTCATGGCGGCCGTGCTCGCCGAGCAGCTGCGCCGTATCGCCGGTCTCGACGTCACAGTGCCGGTCGAGGCGCTGCCCGGAGGGCCGCTAGGCTGGCGCACCCGGTGTCGGCTGACGGCCGACGCCTCGGGACGTCCCGGGTTCCGCGTCCACCGCAGCCATGCCGTCGTGCCCGTCGACGGTTGCCCGATCACGGTGGACGGTGCACTCGACGGCGTGCTGGCCCGGCGGTGGCGGGCCGACTCGGAGATCGAGGTGGTGACCGACAGCAGCGGGCAGACACATGTCGCCGAGCTGCGTGCCGGCCGGCCACCGAGGCGGGTACAGGGAACCGGCAGGGCCGTGTTCCACGCGGCAGGCCGACGGTGGGAGCTGGACGGGCACGCCTTCTGGCAGGTACACCCGGCCGCCGCCGGGGCGCTGGCCGGGATCGTAGGGGAGTGGGTGTCCGCGCCGGTCGGGGGTACCGGCTGGGACCTCTACGGCGGTGTCGGACTCTTCGGTTCGGTGCTCGCCCGGCAGGTCGGCACGGCAGGCTCGGTGCTCGTCGTCGAGTCGTCGCCGCCGGCGGTGGCCGACGGCACGGCCGCGCTTGCCGACCTACCGCAGCTGCGGTTCGTCACCGGCCGGGTGCGGCGGGTGGTGCCGCGACTGTCCCGGCAGCCCGACGTGGTCGTGCTCGACCCACCGCGTCGCGGCGCGGGCAAGGAAGTCGCGGCCGCGGTGGCAGCGCGCGAGCCCGCCCGCATCGTGCACGTCGGCTGCGACCCGGCGGCGCTGGCGCGCGACCTCGCGGCGTTCGCGAGCTGCGGTTACCGGCTCCAGGCGATCCGTGCCCTGGACACCTTCCCGATGACCCACCACGTCGAGTGCGTCACCCTGCTGGTGCCGTGAGTGTGTCCCGGTCGGCGGGCGCGGGGAGCGCTCACGGGGGATTTCGATAGGTGGCGTCATAGCGTGCCTGTTCAGTGGCGCGTTGCTCCGCGCCCGCCTCGGCCCGTGCGGCCGGTGTCGGCTGGGTAACCGTGCTTTATGAGGCGGTGCTCGGCGGTCTCCTCGATGTAGGCGACCGAGTAGATCAGGCCCAGCAGGGCGCCTCCCACGGGTTCGGGCGTGCGGCAGCCATGAGCCCACGCTAGTCAGAACGGCGGGATGTCGTCATCCGGGTCCGGCTTCGGTGGTGGCGGGTCGGGTTCAGGTGGTGGTACCTCGAGGATCGGGTGCGCCCAGTCGTCATCGATGTCGTCGTCGATCCGGGTCCATCGGGATGGTGGGTAGTGGGGTGGCTCCCAGGGCAGCGGATCGGGCAGTGGGTCGATGATCGGGGCCAGCCGGTGGGTGTAGCGGTGGCCGAGCTTGCTGGTCCAGACGAAGACGCCGGGCTCGGGCTGTGCCAGCGACCAGCCGCCCTGGTGCTTGAGGACGTGATCGTGGCGACAGGCCGGGCCGAGGTTGTCGTCGACCGTGGGACCACCGTGGCTGTGATCGCGGGTGTGGTCGAGATCGACACTGGTGGCGGGTGTGCGGCAGCCACGGAAGGTGCAGAACCGGTCGCGGATCTGGACGTAGCGGCGTAGCGCCGCGCCGGGAGTGTGGCGGCTGGGGTCCTCGGTGTCGCGGTGGACGCTGCCATGCTGCCGTGTGAGGTCGGCGATCACCGGCGCCCAGCTCCCGGCCGAGGTGGGATCCGCGACGAGGCTGTGCAGCAGGGTGGCGGGGATCTGCAGTTCGACGATGTTGCGGCCACCGACCGTGCCGGTGCGGCCGCCGTCCACACGGGTGGGTCGGGTGCGGGTGATGCCGCAGTCGAGCAGGTAACCGTCGTCGTCGGTGATCGCGTAGCGCCACTCGGCACCGCCCAGCACGCTGGCCATGTCGCGGGCCAGTCCGGCGTGTAGCGGCCCCCACCCGGCCAGCTCACCCGGGTACTCGTCGAAGCTGAGCAGGGTCGACAGCCGCACCCGCAGCTCCACCGTCCCGGCCCGGCGTTTGCCGGCGGCACCTCCGCCGGCAGGGAGCGGGTCGTCCCCGTCGCCGCCACCGTCGCCACCACCACCACCCTGCTCGCCGCCGCCGCCACCACCACCACCACCACCACCACCACCGTCGTCGTCGCCGCCCCCGTCGGGGCCGTCGGTGCTGGCCTTCGCAGCGGCAAGCAGGCAGTCGAGGATGGTCGCGTCGTCGAGTCCGGCGTAGCTGCCGTCGGTCATGCCGAGGAACAGGTCGGCGCGCACGTGGTCGATGGGGTCAGGGTGTCCGCCGCGCTTGGCGGCCATGGCCAGCGCGTCGATGCGCGCGCCCGCGGCGGCGACCCGGTCCAGCGGCAAGTCATAGCCTGACAGGTTCGCCGACCCGTCGGGGTTGCGCGAGCCCACCACCCGCCGCTGGGCGACCGCGTCTTCGTAGCTGCGCCGCGCCCAGTCGGGATCGATCGCGATGGCGTGTTTTTTGATCTGCTCGATGAGCTGGCCGGTGGTCAGCTCCCCGACCCAGGGCAGCAGCACCTCGCAAATCCGGCGGGCCTGCTCGAGGGTCAGCCCGGACGTCCACTCCGACAGGATCCGTGCCCGGGGCTCATCGAGGCGACCCGACTCCAGCGCCGCATGCACCGCGGGCAGCCGGGTACGCAAGTCATAGGCCAGCCACAACTGGGCATCGGCGGCCCGGCGGGTCAACACCAGCGCCGCGCGGATCTCATCGGCCGAGAACTCGCCCAGATCGCGCATGCGGGTCGGCCGGTCGTCGTCATCACACAGCCCGACTTCGACCATCACCGCCATCAACCGGGCACGCTCGTGATTGGCCTGCCGGTACTGCGCCTGCAATACCCGCACGCAATCGAACCCCACCAGCCGTGAAAGATCGATGCCTGCAAGCACGCGCGACAATTCCGGACCCGGCGCCTGCTGCGCCAGATCCTCCGGAATCACCTGCGGCTCAACCACACCCACACTTTACGAACACCCACCGACAAAAACGGCGCACCAGAACACCGCAGGAGCAGCCTTTTCGCCCATGCGCCCAACGGTCGAAACAAAGCGACGAAAGGCGCGCACTGGTCCCCGGCACCGCTCACGACTGGTGCCGGACTCCCATCAAGGGTTGCGCACAAGTAATCGGTCGGATGGCGGCTCGAATCCGAACTTCTCGTAGAAGGCGTGACCATCAGCGGTGTGCAATATCCAACGAAGATCACGGTGAGGACCGCGCTCGACCGCCTCCCGCACCAGCTCGAAGCCCAGGCCACGCCCACGCCACGGGCCGAGCACATAAACGTCGGCGAGGTAGGCGATGGCGACGCCGTCGGAAACGACACGGGCGAAGCCGATCTGACGCAGGCCGTCGTAGAGACCGACCACCCGCGACGCTTCATGTACGAGGCGCTGCACGGTGGCGGCGGTGCGCGCACGTGCCCAGTAACTCTCGATCGACAGAAACGCATGGACTGCGGCGACGTCGACTCGCCGCGGGTCGTCGTCGAGTTCGAGCCCGCTCGTCAGCGTACGGAGCATCAATGGCGGTCCAGCCGCCGCGCGTCGCGGCGACCGACGAACTCGGCGGCGTCGGCCGCGGTGTCATCCACCTGCCGTACCCGTTGCGGCGCCGCCGGTGCGCACAGCGCCGACCAGAAGCTCGCTGTGTCCGCCGCGCCTGGCGCGACCACACCGGCGCCGGTCACCGCGACCCGTCGGACAGCCTGCGGGCGCACCAGGCGTTCACCTCCTCGGTCGCCACCAGCCTGCCAGCCACCGAACCGGAACCGGTTGGCGGCACGGACACCGAGTGGCGGCTGCCGGGTGCCGGGCTGCAGTCTCCGTAGACTGGCGTCCGGTCGCGTCGTCCGATACGCGACAGCGCCCCGATCCGGTCCCGGCCACGAACGAGGTGGGAGACGTTGAGCCTGTTGCACACCGTGCGTACCCCGGAGGACGTCAAGCGGCTGGACGGCAGCAGCCTGCCCGCGCTGGCAAGCGAGATCCGGGCCTTCCTGATCGATCGGGTGTCGCGCACCGGTGGGCACCTAGGCCCGAACCTGGGCGCCGTCGAGCTGACCCTGGCGCTGCACCGGGTGTTCGACTCGCCGCACGATCCGCTGGTCTTCGACACCGGCCACCAGTCGTATGTACACAAGATCCTCACCGGCCGCTCCGAGGGGTTCGACCGGTTGCGCAAGCAGGGTGGGCTATCCGGGTATCCGTGCCGCGCCGAGAGCGAGCACGACTGGGTGGAGTCCAGCCACGCCTCGGCAGCGCTGTCGTACGCTGACGGATTGGCCAAGGCGTTCGCGATCGACGGAGCGGACCGGCGCGTGGTCGCCGTGGTGGGCGACGGTGCGCTGACCGGTGGGATGTGCTGGGAGGCGCTCAACAACATCGCCGCAGGCCAGGACCGGCCGGTCGTGATCGTGGTCAACGACAACGGCCGGTCGTACTCGCCGACGATCGGCGGGCTCGCCGAGCATCTGAGCATGCTGCGATTGCAGCCGGGTTATGAGCGGGTGCTGCGCACGGGCAAGCAAGCACTGCAGCAGATACCGGTGCTGGGGCGGCCGATCTATGCGGGGCTGCACGCCGCCAAGCGGGGCCTGAAGGATGCGCTGACGCCGCAGATCCTGTTCGAGGACCTCGGGTTGAAGTACTTCGGCCCGGTTGACGGGCACGACATGGAAGCGATGGAGGGGGCGCTGCGGCATGCCAAGGAGTTCGGCGGGCCGGTGATCGTGCACGCGGTGACCAACAAGGGCAACGGCTACGCACCGGCCGCGGTCGAGGCCGAGTTGATGCACCAGGTCAAGGTCATGGACCCGGAGACCGGTGAGCCGCTGGCCGTGCCCGGCCTGACCTGGACCGCGGTGTTCGCCGACGAGCTGGTGCGGCTCGGTGGCGAGCGCGACGACCTGGTGGCGATCACGGCCGCGATGCCGGGGCCGACCGGTCTGGCGGCCTTCGCCCTTCGGTTCCCGCAACGCTGCTATGACGTCGGCATCGCCGAGCAGCACGCCATGACGTCGGCGGCCGGGCTGGCGATGGGCGGCATGCATCCGGTGGTCGCGGTGTATTCGACGTTCCTCAACCGCGGCTTCGACCAGGTCCTGATGGACATCGGGTTGCATCGGGCACCGGTGACCCTGGTGCTCGACCGCGCCGGCGTGACCGGCGAGGACGGCGCCAGCCACAACGGCATGTGGGACCTGTCGGTGCTGGGCATCGTGCCCGGGATGCGGGTGGCGGCCCCCCGCGACGCGCCCACGCTGCGCGAGGAGCTCGCCGAGGCTGTCGAGATCGACGACGGGCCCACCGCGGTGCGGTTCGCGAAGGGAGCGGTGACCGAGTCGGTGCCTGCGCTGCAGCGGATCGACGGCGTCGACGTGCTGCGCCGGCCCGGGACCGGCGAGGGCGACGACGTCTTGCTCGTGGGGATCGGCGCGTTCGCCGAACTCGCGGTCGCCGCCGCTGAGCGGCTGGCCGACCAGGGGATCGGGGTGACCGTGGTCGACCCCCGCTGGATCGCGCCGGTGCCCGACATCCTGGTCCGGATGGTAGCGGCCCACCGGCTCGTGGTGACCGTCGAGGACAACGGCCGCCACGGCGGGTTCGGCTGGTCGCTGGCAGCGGCGTTGCGCGATGCCGAGGTCGACACCCCGCTGCGTGATCTCGGCATCCCACAGCGCTACCTCGACCACGCCTCTCGATCGGAGGTGCTCGCCGAGGTGGGGCTGACGGCGCAGGACGTCGCCCGGCGGGTGACGGGCTGGGCGGCGGGACGGATCGGCACGACCGGAGACCCCGCTGCGAGCGCTGCAGCCGACGCCGCCGACCCGGCGCCGCCCGCCGAATCCCGGTGACGGCGGAGCCGTTGGCTTACCGTGGACGCTGTGCGCATCCTGATCGTCGAGGACGAGCAACCGCTGGCCGACGCCGTGGCCCGCGGGTTACGCCGCGAGGGCATGGCCGTCGACGTCGCCTATGACGGCGATATCGGGCACGAGAAGGCCTCGGTGACGCGCTACGACGTGGTCGTGATCGACCGCGACCTGCCGGGGATGCCCGGCGACGAGCTGTGCCGCGCGATCGCCGCCGACTGGTCGGTGACCCGGGTGCTGATGCTCACCGCCAGCGGCAGCGTCTCGGACCGGGTGTCGGGGCTGTCACTGGGCGCCGACGACTACCTCGCCAAGCCATTCGCCTTCCCCGAGCTGGTTGCGCGGCTTCGCGCGCTGGGCCGGCGGGCGACTCCGGCAGCGCCTCCGATACTGCGTGCCGGGGACCTCGCGCTCGATCCTGCCCGGCGGATCGTGACCCGCGCCGGCACGGCAATCGAGCTCACCCGCAAGGAGTTCGGTGTCCTGGAGGTACTGTTGTCGGCAGCCGGAGCGGTGGTCAGCAGCGAGGAGCTGCTGGAGCGGGTGTGGGACGAGAACGCCGACCCGTTCACGACCACGGTCCGGGTCACCGTGATGACGCTGCGCAAGAAGCTCGGCGAGCCCGGGCTCATCGACACCGTGGTCGGCTCCGGTTACCGGGTGCCCGGCACCGCTACCGGCGCCACCCCCGAGTCCGGCTGAGCGACCGTGAGGCCCCGCCGCGGGCCGGGGCTGCGAGCCCGGCTGACCTTGCTGGCCACCGGGCTCGCGGCTGCGGTCAGCGGGTTGCTGTTGTGGCTGGGCTGGATGCTGGTCGGCGGTGTGATCGCGGCGGTGCCGCGGCTGCCACCCGGCACCGTCGTCGAGGTGGACGGCGCGCCGGTGGCCGCAGCGGACCTCGGCCCCGCCTTGCGAGACGCCGCGCGGGAGCAGCTGCTCACCGCGGGTGGCGTGGCGTTCCTGCTGGTGGTGCTCGCTACCGCGCTGCTCGCCTGGGTGATCACCGGGCAGGTGTTGCGGCCGCTGCAAGAGGTCACCGCCACTGCCCGGCGACTGTCCGCGGAGTCGTTGGGCGAGCGGCTGGCGTTGCCCGGCCCGCGCGACGAGGTCGCCGAACTCGCCGACACCTTCGACGCCATGCTCGACCGGCTGCAGGCGGCATTCGACGCGCAGCGCAGGTTCGTCGCCAATGCCAGCCACGAGCTGCGCACGCCGCTGGCGGTGATACGGACCGAGATCGACGTGACGCTGTCCGACCCGTCGGCCGATGACGCCGAGCTGCGCAGGATGGCCGGCGTGGTGCGGGACTCCTCGCTGCGGGCCCAGCAGCTCGTCGACGGGCTGCTGCTGCTGGCCCGCACCGAGAGCGCGGGTGTGCACACCTGCGAGCAGCTCGACCTCGCGTCGGTCGCCGGGGCCTCGCTGCGCAGCGTGGAGTCGGACGCGCGCTCCCGAGGCCTGCGCCTGATCGCCCGCAACTCCCCGGCGATCGCGGTGGGGGATCCCGCGCTGCTGGAGCGCGTGGTGGGCAACCTGGTGGAAAACGCGGTACGCCACAACGTCGACGGTGGCTGGGTGGAGGTGTGCACCCAGGCTGGCCCCGGCACCGGGGTGCTGCGCGTGTCCGGATCGGGGGAGCCGGTCGCGGCCGAAGACGTGGTGGGGTTGTTCGAGCCGTTCCGCCGTGGCGGGGTGGCGCGTACCGCGCGCGACGGCGCCGGCCTCGGGCTTTCGATCGTGCGCGCCGTGGTGACGGCACACGGCGGGACGGTGCACGCGGAGCCCGTCGCCGGTGGCGGCCTGTCGGTCACCGTCGAGCTGCCGGCGGAACTCAGCTGACCCGGGGCGGTTCGGTGTGCAATGCCTCGGTCAGCGGCGCGGCGGTGAGCTCGCGCTGCCACGGCCTGGCACCTCCGGCGCGCAGCATGCCGTCCACGGTCGCTGTGTCGACGACGGCGGGAGGCTGCCAGCACAGCCGGCGCACCAGCTCGGGCGCCAGCAGGTTCTGCACCGGAAGCTGGTGGCGTTCCGCGAGCTCGGTGAGCGCCTCGCGGGCGGCGGAAAGCCGCGCGGCCGCAGCGGGGTCGCGGTCCTCCCAGCGGCTCGCCGGCGGCGGCCCACCCGACGGCGGGTGGGTGGCCGGCAGCTCGCCGGCGGGCAGCACGCGCGCCGCCTGCAGCGCGGCCGACCAGGTCCGGGCCCGCCGTCGCTGCGCTCGCCCGCCGAACACCGGCAGCGCCAGCAGCGCCGCCTCGTCGGCGGGGTCGGCCAGCGCGGCCGTCATGATGGACGAGTCGGGCAGCACCCGCCCCGGGGCGAGGTCACTGTCCCTGGCGATCTGCTCGCGGGCCATCCACAGTTCCCGTATCGCGGCGAGCTGGCGCGGCTTGCGAACCCGGTGGATGCCCGACGTGCGACGCCACGGGTCAGCGCGCGGTGGCGGGGGACCGGCGGTCCGGACGGCCTCGAACTCCTCGGTGGCCCATTCGGTCTTGCCCTGCGCCTCGAGCTCGGCCGCCATCGCATCGCGCAGCGGCAGCAGCAGCTCGACGTCGAGCGCGGCGTAGGTCAGCCACTCGCGGGGTAGCGGGCGGCGGGACCAGTCCGCGGCGCCGTGCCCCTTCTCCAGCTGGTAGCCGAGCAGCTGCTCGACCAGCGGGCCCAGCCCCACCCGCTCGAAGCCGGCCAGCCGTCCGGCAAGCTCGGTGTCGAACAGCGCTGCCGGTTCCAGTCCGAGCTCGGCCAGCGACGGCAGGTCCTGCGAGGCGGCGTGCAGCACCCACTCCAGCGGGTTGAGGACCTCCGTGAGTGCCGACAAGCCGTCCACGGCGGTCGGGTCCAGCAGCACGGTGCCGCTACCGGCACGGCGCAGCTGCACCAGGTAGGCGCGCTGCGAGTAGCGGTACCCCGAGGCGCGCTCGGTGTCGACCGCGACGGGGCCGGTGCCGACCGCCAGCGATCCGGCGACTGCGTCGAGCGCTGCGTGTGTCGCCACCACCGGCGGGACTCCGTCGACCGGTGTGAGCAGCGGGACCGGTGCTGATGTCTCGCTCAGCGGATGACCCCGCCCCGCATCGCCAGTGCCACCATCTGTGCCCGGTCGCCGGTGCCGAGCTTGCGACCGATCCGGGACAGGTGGCTTTTGACAGTCAGCGCGGACAGGCTCAGCGTGTCGCCGATCTCCTTGTTCGACTGACCGTCGGCGACCAGCTGCAGGACCTCGACCTCCCGTGCCGACAGCTCTTGCGGCGTGTTGTCGGTGCCCGTGACCCTCGTTCCCGAGGCATGCATCGGTGCGACACCCGTGTCGGCGTACACCTCGCCCTCGAGCACCCGCCGCACGCCGTCGGTCACCATCGCGGGCGAGGCCGATTTGAGCAGGTAAGCTTGGGCGCCGGCTTGGAAAGCCGAGCGCACCGCACCCGGTTCGTCGGACGAGGCGAGCACCACGATGCGTTGCCAGCCCTGCGAGCGGAGCTCACACAGCAGGTCCAGTCCGCTGCCATCGGGTAGTGCGAGGTCGAGTACCGCGAGATCACACGGCCCGGAAGCGAGCGCATGTGTCCTCGCCCCGGCCACCGAGGCGGCCTCGTGGACGGTGCCGGCGCCCATCGAAGCCAGTCGGGAGGCGATCGCCTCCCGCAGCAGCGGGTGATCGTCGACCACCAACGCCGAGAACAGTTCCTCCCGCGGATGCGGGACCAATGACGCCGGCACGGCGCCGGACGGTGTCGACCGGACGGCCGCACCGTATCCGACAGCAGCCACGTCGCTACCTCCCTGGAGTCGGTCGTGCCCCCGACCGCACCGGGACCCCGTACGAATAGCCGCGCCGCCATTCGTCCGAGGGTGGTGTCGTACGGGAGACTAGCTGCCTGAAGGGGTTAGCGGGAGCATTGAGCGCGGGAACTTCGGGGTCTCGGCGTGGCTTACGCGATCGGCGGTCGCACGATCGGAGGGGGAGTGCGTACGGCTGTAACGCTGCTCCGCGCTAGGACGACGTCATCGGGTTAGCCGTCTGCGTTGCGGTGAGCGAGTGCCGC
Organism: Pseudonocardiaceae bacterium; assembly: GCA_009377865.1. Lineage (GTDB taxonomy): Bacteria > Actinomycetota > Actinomycetes > Mycobacteriales > Pseudonocardiaceae > WHSY01. The sequence continues at coordinate 18,968 of WHTH01000036.1, forward strand.
GACACCGACCGGTGGCAGGCCGGCGGCGAAGGCGATCAGCTCGCAGAAGGCGTCCGCGTGTGGGTCCAGGTCCTCGCCGAGTGGGGTCCATGACGCGCGCAACTCCAGGTCGGCGGAGCGTGGCGGCCCGGCGATGTCGCCGAACCGGGCGGACGAGGTCTGGGTGACCGTACCGCCGAGCGCGGCATGTTCGGCGCCCGCACCCTGCAGCGCCTCGGTGAGCCATGACCACCCCACCTCGGGCAGCAGCGGATCACCGGCGAACTCGGTCTCGAGGTCGGCACGCAGATACACGACAATGCGCAGGACGCCATCCCAGGCATCCTGGCCGGCGGGATCGTGTAGCAGGACCAGCCGTGCGCTCACCAGCTCGGGCTCGTCGTCGCCGACGTGCGCGCCGAGTGCATGCGCCCACGGTGCCAGCCGCTGCGGCGGCTTGACAGGCGTGAGCCGCACCTCGGGACGGGGCCGAATCCGGTCCAGTGCGGCGACCGCGCGGCGGAAGACAGCGGGCGGCTGTGGTGTAGCGGGCACTGTCACGACGCCCGCGGCGGCTGGTACTCGTCCGCACCGGCCGGAGCAGGGGAGTACCACCACAGCTCGATGCCGTCCCCGCATTCGCAGCACACCCCGACCGGTCCCGGGTCCCCTGGCAGCACCACGGTCTCCACCGTGGTGTCGACCCGGCACCCGGGGCACCAGGCGATGTCGATGCCGACCTGCTGGACGTCCTGGCCGCGACGCACACACACCTCCCGCTGGCGGTGAGATTCTCCGGCGAATGGGACAACGATCCCACGACGGCCCCGACGCGCGGATCCGCCACGCCGGGGTACGTGCGACGATGACTGCAGCAATGATGAACGCTCAGGGACCCCACGCCCAGACGACGGACGCCCAAACCACGGACGCCCAGACGCCCCGGCCGGCAGTGCCGCCGACCGCGCGCCGCGAGCTGACCGACGCGCCGCTGCTCGTCGCGGCCCGTGGCGAGCGCCCGGACCGCCCGCCGGTGTGGTTCATGCGGCAGGCGGGCCGGTCGCTTCCCGAGTACCGCGAACTGCGCGTCGGCATCCCCATGCTGCAGGCATGCATGACCCCCGAGTTGGTCTGCGAGATCACCGTGCAGCCGGTGCGCAGGCACGGCGTCGACGCGGCGATCCTGTTCAGCGACATCGTCGTGCCGCTGCACGCCGCCGGCATCGCGCTCGACATCGTGCCCGGCACCGGCCCCGTCGTCGATTTCCCTGTGCGCGATGCCGCCGATGTCGCCGCACTGCCGCGGCTGGACCCGGACGGTGTCGAGCCGGTCGCCCGTGCCGTGCGGCTGCTGGTGGCCGAGCTGGGCGGCGTCCCGCTGATCGGGTTCGCGGGTGCGCCGTTCACACTGGCCTCCTACCTCATCGAGGGCGGGCCGAGCCGCAACCACGAGCGGACCAAGGCGCTGATGCACGCCGACCCCGAGGTGTGGCACGCGCTGCTGGCGCATCTCGCCGAGCTGACGCTCGCCTTCCTGACCGCGCAGGTCGAGGCCGGCGTCGACGCCGTGCAGCTGTTCGACTCCTGGGCGGGGGTACTGTCGGAGCGCGACTACCGCGAGTTCGTCCTGCCGCACTCGTCCCGTGTGCTCGGTGGGCTGGCCGCAGCCGATCTGCCGCGAATCCACTTCGGGGTCGGCACCGGGGAGCTGCTCGGCGCGATGGCTCAGGCCGGCGCCGACGTGGTGGGCGTCGACTGGCGGGTGCCGCTGGATGCCGCCGCGCAGCGGATTCGCGTCGCCCGTCCCGGCCGCCCCGTGGTGCTGCAGGGCAACCTGGACCCGGCGCTGCTCGGCGCCGGGCCGGAGGCCGTGGAGCGTGAGGTGCGCCGGACGGTGGCCGAGGGTCGAGTCGCCGACGGGCACATCGTCAACCTCGGTCATGGCGTGCTCCCTGACACCGACCCGACGATGCTGACCCGGGTCGTGGAGCTGGTGCACTCGTTGTGACCCCGACCAGCGCAGCCGGCATGCCCGGTGGATCCAGCGTGGCGGTGGTCGGCGGGGGGATCTCGGGGCTCGCTGCGGCCTACCGGCTGCGCCGGCTGCTCGGCCCCGAGGCGCGGATCACGCTGATCGAGGGTTCGCCCCGGCTGGGCGGGGCGGTGCGCACCGTCGAGCTGGCCGGCACGCCCTACGACATCGGCGCCGAGGCGTTCCTGGTCCGCCGCCCGGAGGCCGCCGCACTGGCGTCGGAGCTCGGCCTCGGTGACCAGGTGGTACATCCCACACCGGTGGGCCCGATGGTCCGGGCGGGTGGGCGCACCGTGGCGTTGCCGCGCCGCACCGTGATGGGGGTGCCCGCCGACCCCGGCGAGGTCGCCGCGGTGCTGTCGCAGCGGGGGCTGGCGCGGCTGGCAGCCGAACCGGGCACACCGCTGCGGTGGGAGCCCGGTGCCGACGTCGCGGTGGGGCAGCTGGTCCGGCGGCATTGCGGCGACGAGGTGGTCGAGCGGCTGGTGGATCCGCTGCTCGGCGGGGTCTACGCGGGCCGAGCCGATGCGCTCGGGCTGCGGGCAACGCTGCCCGGGCTGGCCGGTGCCCTCGACAGGGGGTTCGGCTCGGTGCGGGCCGCGGCGGCCGAGGTGCTGCCGCCGGCCGCCCCCGGGCCGGTGTTCGGGGCGCTGCGCGACGGGCTCGGACGGCTCGTCGACGCTCTGGTCGACGCCGCGGCACTCGTGCTGCGGCTCGGCGCTCCCGTGCGGGCGCTGTCCCGCCGCCCCCTCGTGAGTGGTCATGCGAGCCGGGACTCGAATCGCCAGTCACAGGGTGGATGGCGGCTGGAGCTGGGCAGCGCGGCAGCGCCGGAGCATCTCGACGTCGACGCCGTGCTGCTCGCGGTGCCCGCTCCTGCGCTGCGGCGGCTGCTAGACGGCATCGCGCCCGCGGCGTCGACCGCGGCCGGCACCGTCGGGGTGGCCTCGTCGGTCGTGGTCGGTCTCGCGCTGCCCGCCGACGCGGCCGAGACGCTGCCTGCCGCCTCCGGGGTGCTGATCGGCTCGGCCGAACCGCTCACCGCCAAGGCGTTCACCTTCTCCAGCCGCAAGTGGGCGCACGCTCGCGGTGACGGGGTGCTGCTGGTGCGGGGGTCGCTCGGGCGCCACGGTGAGGTGAGCGCGCTGCAGCGGGATGACGCAGAGCTGGTCGCCGCCGTGCGCGACGACCTCGCCGCGCTGACCGGCGTGACCGCCGAGCCGATCGATGCAGTGGTGGCCCGCTGGGGCGGCGGGCTGCCGCAGTACGCCCCAGGCCACCTCGACACCGTCGCCACGATCGAGTCTGCTGTCGCCGCGCAGCCCGGTCTCGCTGTCGCGGGGGCAACCCTGCACGGCGTCGGAATCCCGGCCTGCGTCGCCACTGCCGACGCCGCAGCGGAACGGATCGCTGCGCACCTCCACCGGGCGAGGTGAGGGGGTTCAGTCGGCCAGCCGGGCCAGGGCCAGGTCGACCGGCCCCTGTGAGGAACCTTCGGTCCAGGACAGGTGACCGGAGAACGGGGCCAGGACGGAACGCATCGTGGCCGGGATGCGGCACAGGCAGCGCACGCAGGCCCAGGATCCGCGCCGGCCCGGTGAGCAGATATCTGCCGGGGCGTGCCACTCGACACGCTCTGGGCATGACCGGATGGCCGACATTGGCCGAAGCGGCAGCCTGACCGGACCAGGTATCGGCGCTCGCGAGGAGCGGGCCGGCCAACTGGTCCGTGGCACCCTCCGCTCGGCCGGGGCGCCGCTCGGCGCGGGCTTCCTACAGCGGCTCGACCGCGGGCCAGCGCCGTGTGGCGGCCCGATCGGCAAGCCGGGCGCGGCAGCTCGCGCGTGACGTGGCGTGGCGGTAGCTCAGATGCGCTACACTTGCGGTACAGGAGAGTCAGGCGAGGAGGTCGTTATGGCACAGAGCACGTCCTTTCGGATCAGTGATGCAGCCAAGCGCCGTTTGTCCAGTCATGCCGCGCTGGAGGGGATCAGTGCCACGGCGCTTCTCGACAGGCTGATCGTGGAAGGTGTCGATCAACTCGAGCACCCGGGCGTCATCTTTCGAGGCCCTGCGCACGATCGTCGTGCTGCCCTCGCGGCCGGGCCGGATGTGTGGGAGGTCGTCTCTCGCTTGCAGGAGCTCGACGGTCACGAAGAGGAACGCATCGCGGTGTTGAGTGAGGAGTCCGAACTGCATCCGCGACTGATTCGTATCGCCGTCGAGTACGCGGTCGAGCATCCGGACGAGGTCCGGAAGCGGATCGATCGCAATCGAGATCTGGCTGAGCGGAGTCGCCGTGCCGCCGAGCAGCGTGCCGTTCTGATCGCGTGACCGCCTTCTTGATCGACGAGATGTTTCCTGCGGCGACCGCCGGGTTGCTCCGCGAGAACTACGACCACGATGCCGTCCACGTCTTCGAGGTCGGGCTACGCGCCGCCGACGCGGAGAGCGCGGCGATGGCCCGCGCGGAAGGCCGCGCCGTCGTCACCGAGAACGTGGCGGACTTCTCGGCCGAACGCGATGCTGTGCTGGTGTTCGTCCTCAAGAGGAACTTGCCTGCTGGTGGTGCTCAGGCCAAAGCGCTCGCGAAAGTCCTCGATGACTGGGCACGAGCCCACCCGCGACCCTACGTCGGGCCCCACTGGCCACGCATCGTCTGACCCTGGTGCTGGAGGCCGCGCAGCGGCTTGTGCCCGGTCGGCCGGCCGAGGCGCCAGGTCACGCGCAGCAGCTGGCGTTGTGACCTCATCTCTCGTGGCACGGTCCCGGTGGGACGATGGGGGAATGCCTCGCCTCGATTACGCCGCGCTGAACTCCACGATCCGTTACACGATGTGGTCCGTGTTCCGGGTCGAACCCGGGCGCCTGGGGGAGGACCGCCCGACCACCGGGCGCGAGGCCGAGCACTGCCTCGACGCGCTGGCGGGCAAGGGGGTCGAGGTCCGGGGGGTCTACGACCTCGCGGGGATGCGCGCCGACGCCGACTACATGGTGTGGTGGCACGCCGAGGAGATCGAGGCGCTGCAGGCGGCCTACGCCGAACTGCGCCGGTCGACCGCGTTGGGCCGGGCGAGCGTGCCGGTGTGGTCGAACGTCGCGCTGCACCGGCCTGCCGAGTTCAACAAGAGCCACGTGCCCGCGTTCCTGGCGGGGGAGAAGCCTGGCCGCTACGTGAGCGTCTACCCGTTCGTGCGGTCCTACGAGTGGTACCTGCTGCCCGACGACGAGCGCCGCGAGCTGCTGGCCGAGCACGGCAAGCAGGCCCGCGACTACCCCGACGTGCGCGCCAACACCGTCGCGTCGTTCAGTCTCGGTGACTACGAGTGGATCCTGGCCTTCGAGGCCGACGAGCTGCACCGCATCGTCGACCTGATGCGGGCGCTTCGGGCCAGCCGGGCGCGCCGGCACGTCCGCGAGGAAGTGCCGTTCTTCACCGGGCCTCGGGTGCCGGTCACCGAGCTCGTCGCCGCGTTGCCCTAGCGTCGCGGTGGCGCAGCATCGCCACGTCAGGGCGGGAAACCGTCCGAAACACAGGACGACTGGAGGAGAGACGGTGGAACTTGACGAGGTGCAGGCGGAGACGGCCAGGCTGTCCAACTGGGCACACCTCGCCACTGTGGGGCGTGACGGTAATCCCGACGTCGTCCCAATCTGGCCCGCTTGGCAGGACGACACGGTTTGGATCTCGACCTTCACCAAGTCCGTGAAGGTCCGCAACATCGCCCACAACCCCAATGTCGCTCTGCATTGGCAGGTCGACGAGAGCGGCGACGGTGTCGAGATTTGGGGGACGGCGAGTGTCCACACCGACATCGGCACCAAACAACGACTCTGGAACGGTGTCTTCAGCTACAATCTCGACGACTTCATTCCTGATGGACCCGAATCGCCGGATGCGTGCTTCGTGGCCATACGACCTGAGCATGCTCTCGCGCTCAAGCACTACGGCATGGCTGGTCGGGACACCTGGCATGCTCGTGGTAGTGCCCGTACGTAGCTGCCGTGCGTTCCGAGCCGGCCGAGACCGTCGAGGAGCTGGGGGAGATCGCGGCCGCCCTGACCGACCGGCACCGTCCGGGGTAGCGCGGCGTCAGCCGGGCGGACGAGGTGGCGTTGGGCCGTGTCAGGTGGAGCTGGTGGCCTGATCGTCGTCGGGTACCAGGCGCAGTGACACACTGTTGATGCAGTAGCGCTGGTCGGTGGGGGTGTCATAGCCCTCACCCTCGAAGACATGGCCGAGGTGGCTGTGGCACGTCGCGCAGAGCACCTCGACCCGCTTCATCCAGAGGCTGCGGTCCTCCTTGAGCAGCACCGTGTCGCCGGCCAGCGGCGTGTAGAACGACGGCCAGCCGCAGTGCGACTCGAACTTGGTGTCGCTTCGGAACAGTTCCGCCCCGCAGGCCCGGCACTCGTAGACGCCGGCCGTCTTGGTGTGCTCGTACTCGCCGGTACCCGGCGGCTCGGTGGCAGCCTGGCGCAGCACCGCGTACTCCTGCTGCGAGAGCTGCTCGCGCCACTCGGCGTCGGACTTCACGACCTCGGGGGTCACCCCGGTGACCGGTTCCATGCCACCACGTTAATCGGCGCGGGCAGTAGTGTCGCGTCGCTTCGCTCACAGGAATGTCGCGAGGACGAAGCCGAGCGCGTTCCACACTGCCACCGCCGCGACGAGCAGCAGTAGCAGCACGACGGTCAGCGCGAGCAGCCGTCGCCCGCCGGCGGCGCGGTTGGCGGAGTCGGCGAAGTCGCCGACACCCGACAGGTAGCCCTCGACGGTGTAGCCGGGCCGGGTCCGGTGGGTGCGTTGCAGGTGCTCGGCGAAGGCCTGCACCTCCGGGTCGTCGCGGTCGAGGCCGATCAGCTCGTCGTCGAGGCGGCGCCGCTCCTCGGACTCCCACCGAGGTTCGCCGTGCTGCGGGTCGTTGAGCTGCACGCCCCCACGGTAGCGTCCCGCGTCGTGAGTCGTGGTGAGGCGCTCGAGCTCGCGGTGCCCGGGCCGCACGGCGAGCGCACCGTGCGGGTCTCGAACCCGGGCAAGCTCTACTTCCCGGAGCGGGGGATCACCAAGCGGCAGGTGGTCGAGTACTACCTCGCGGTGGCCGGGCCGTTGCTGGCCGTGCTGCAGGGCCGCCCCACGACGCTCAAGCGGTTCGTCGACGGGGTGGCCGGCGAGGCGTTCTACTCGAAACGGGTGCCCAAGGGCGCGCCGGAGTGGGTCGACTCGGTGGAGATCACGTTCCCGTCCGGGCGCACCGCGCGGGAGATCTGCCCCACCGAGCCCGCCGTGCTGGTGTGGGCGGCAAACCTCGGAACCTTCGACTTTCACCCGTGGCCGGTGCGCCGACCGCTCGTCGACCATCCCGATGAGCTTCGCATCGACCTCGACCCGCAGCCGGGCACCGGCTTCGGTAACGCCGTCGCGGTGGCGGGGGTGCTGCGAGAGGTGCTCGCCGACGCCGGCCTGGTGGGCTTCCCGAAGACCTCCGGTGGGCGCGGGATCCACGTCGCGGTACGGATCCGACCGCAGTGGACGTTCGTGCAGGTGCGCCGGGCGGTGATCGCGCTGGCCCGCGAGGTCGAACGGCGGATCCCGGAGCAGGCCACGGTCTCCTGGTGGAAGGAGGAGCGTGGCCAGCGGGTCTTCCTCGACTTCAACCAGGCCGCGCGCGACCGGACCATCGCTTCCGCCTGGTCGGTGCGCGGGACCCCACGAGCCACCGTGTCGACGCCGCTGAGCTGGCACGACCTGCCATCCGTCACGCCCGACGACTTCGACGTGCTCTCGGTACCCGGGCTGCTTGCGCAGCGGGGAGACCCGCACACCGGGTTGGATGCGGAGGCGTTCGCCCTCGACACGCTGCTGGGGTGGGCCGCACGTGACGAGCGCGATCACGGCCTCGGCGACCTGCCGTACCCGCCGGAGTATCCGAAGATGCCCGGCGAGCCGCTGCGGGTGCAGCCCTCGCGAGCCCGCAAGATCGGCGACGAGGACGGTGCGAGCCATTCCTGAACGGGATGGCGCCGACACTCCCGGGGTCACAGTCGGGGGGTCAGGGTGGGCACAGCGTGCCGGGCACCGGCAGTTGCGCGTCGACGAGGTAGGTGGTGACCAGGTCGGTGACGCAACGGCTGCGCCACTCGGCGCCGTGCGCGCGGCCCTGCCAGTTGACCAACACCGCTGCGGGCAGCTGCGCGGCGGTGCGGCGGGTACCCGAGGCGGGCGTGCGAGGGTCGCCCTCGGTGGCGATCACCAGCAGCGGTGGCGCCTGCTCGGCACCCGTGCCCGCCGGGGGTTCGGTGGGTACTGGCCAGGCGCTGCACAGCAGCAACCGTTGCGCGAACATCCCGCCGAACAGCGGGAAACGCTCGCGCCACTCGGCCACCAGCTGCTCCGCCCGAACCGGCGGTACCCGGGTGGGGGTGTCGTTGCAGCGGGTCGCCAGGCCGGGGTCGAACTGGGCGGGCAGCTCGCCCCTACCGGTCACGAGGGGTTCTACCAGCCGGGAGATGGCGGTGCCATCGCCGTTGCGCGCCGCGTCGAGCGCCGCGGCGAGCTCATCCCAGCGTTCGGGGGAGCCGAGGGTCTCGAGGACGGCCTGGAATGCGATTCCTGCGGTGACCCGCACCTCGGGCTCCTCCAACGGCGTGACACGCAGCTGCTCGGCGAGCTCGGTCAGTGCGCGCCGGGGGTCGGGAGCCAGCGCGCAGTCGCGGGCCACGCAGTCGGCGGCGAAAGCGTCGAATCCCCGCTCCGCCGCTGCTGCCGATGCCTCGGAGGCGGCGATGTCGTCGCGCCCGGGGTCCGGGGCACCGTCGAGCACGACCCGGCCGACCGAGCCGGGGTAGCGATCGACGTAGTCGACGGTGGCCCGGGACGCCTCGCCCAGCGCCAGCAGGTTGAGCACCGGCGCCCGCAGGGCCGTGCGCAGCTGCTCCAGGTCGTCGGCGGTGGCGGGGGAGTTGATCGCGCTGAGCAGCGTGCCGAGCTCCTGGACGCAGGTCTGGATCGCGGTCCGCGTGGTGTCGAGCAGCTCGCGGAGCTGCCCGCCACCACGCAGCGCGGGGTCGGCTCCGATGATCTGCTCCCGGGCGCGTTCCGGGATGCAGTCGACGGGGTCGCTTCGCCCGGTCCCACGGCGGGCGAGCCCGATGAGCGTGTAGCTCTCGAGCAGCTCGGGTGGGGCCTGCGCGGCCAGCCGCGCCGCCCGCGCCGTGCCGGGCTCGCCTGCCTCGCCGAGCACGACCAACGGTGCTGGTCCTGAGCCGGCGCGGGTGACGTCGAGCACCAGCGAGCTGCCCGGCCCCGGCTGCGACAGGTCACCTGCCACGCTGATCTCGGTGCACTCCAGCTCGGCCGGTGCAGTGCCGGCCGGCGGCGGTGCGGTGACGGCCGTGCAGTCTCGCCACGGCAGCGACGCCGGGTCGTAGCGTCCGGCCGGCGGGGGTGGGGCGGGTGGCGACGGTTGCGGCGGTGGCGGCCGGTGCTGCGGCGCCACGCCGGCGTCGCGCACCGCAACCGGCGGCCGGTCCGACGGCCCGACCGTGCAGCCACCCAGCACCGTGCCGGTCACGACGAGCGCTAGCAGCGGCAGCGCACGGCGGTTCGCGGCGACGGGCACGGGCTCTCCTCGCGACGGGGGCCTGCGATGTTCTGGGGGGCGAGGCCGATGCTGCCGGATGGCCAGTGTGACGGGGGTCAGCGTGGCACCTCAGCTCGCGCGCTGCTGGCCCGGGCCGTCGGCCCATATTGCGTGCCCGGGGCCGTCGGCCCATATTGCGAACAGTGACGAACAGCACCCCTGCGGCAGGGGCCGTCCGGTACTAGCGTCGACGGCGACGTGACACAGCTTGGAACCGCCCAGCCGGTCGCCCTGCAGTCGATGCGGGGCGGGCCTGCCGTGTTGCTGGCCGTTGGGGGAGTCGTGACGGTCGGCGTGCTGCCGGTGTTCCTCGTCGCCGGGCTGGCGGTGCAACTGCGGTCCGAGCTGGGTCTGTCGATCAGCCTGCTCGGGCTGGCCGGTTCGGTGTTCTTCGCGGTGAGTGCGCTGGTCGCCCGGGCGCTGGCCGCGGTCACCGGGCGGGTCGGGCCGACAGTGGCGCTGCGGGTCGCGGCGGTGGGCAGCGCGGGCTGTCTCGTGTTGTTGGCGGTGGCCCCGTCACCGACCTGGCTGCTGGCGGCGTTGTGTCTCGCCGGTGTGCCCAACGCGCTGAGCCAGCCCGCGTCCAACGAGATGCTGATGGCTCGGGTGCCGGTCGGGCGCCGCGCGTTCGCCTTCGCCGTCAAGCAGTCGGCCATCCCCGCCTCGACGCTGCTCGCCGGCCTGGCCGTACCCACGATCGCGCTCACGATCGGCTGGCGCTGGGTGTTCGTCCTCGCCGCTTCGCTGGGCCTGCTGGTGGCCTTCACCGTGCCCGCGCTGCCGTGGCAGCGCCCGCCTTCGCGCGGCCGGCAGGCCGGTGCCTCGGCAGGTGTGCTGCTGGTGGCGCTCGCAGTGGTGACCGGTATGGGTTCGGCCGCGGCCAACGCGATGGGCACCTTCGTGACGATCAGTGCGGTCGAGATCGGCTACGGTGAGGCGGCGGCGGGGCTCGTGCTCGCGCTGGGCTCGGCCGTTGGACTGACGTCGCGGCTGGTCGCCGGTGTAGTGGCCGACCGCGCCCGGCCCGACCTGCTGCGGATGGTGGCGGGAATGCTGGGGCTGGGATCGGTGGGCTTCGGCCTGCTCGCGCTCGGCCACCCGCTGACCTTCCTGATCGGGTTGATGCTCGGCTTCGGTGCCGGTTGGGCATGGCCGGGAGTCTTCAACTACGCGGTCGCGGCGCGCTTCCCCGACCGGGTCGCCACCGCCACCTCCGTGACCCAGACCGGTGTCTATGTCGGGGCGGCGGCGGGACCGCTGCTGTTCGGGCTGGTGGTCGATCATCTCGGCACCTCGGTCGCGTGGCTGGCGGCCTGCGCTGTGATGGTGTTGGCCACCGTCACGCTGTCTGTGGTGCGCGCGAGGTCCCGGTGAGACCGGGGCGTCAGATCGGTTGCGTCGGCAGCAGCGCGAAACCCTCGGCTCCGGCTGCTTCGCGCAGCGCGATGTCGAACGCGGCGAAGCCGGTGCAACGGTCGTCCGCGCTTCTGGCGGCCAGGGCGGCGGCCAACTGGATAGCGTCGTAGGCACGCAATCCGTGCACGCCGGTGAGACGGGCGGCATCGTCCAGCATCGTCGACGTCACCGCTACGGCTGCGAACTGGGGCGGTTGCTCTTCGGCCCCGAAGTAGTCAGCCTCGAACGCGGCTACGAGCACCGCGCTGTCCTCGGTCGTGAGTTCACCCATCCGGTGTTTGCGCCACACTGCTGCCGGTACCTCGACACGCGCAACCTGCGAGATCACAAGTAGCGCGAGCGAGCGGACGTCCTCGTGCCCTGCCTCGTCGGCATAGAGTTTCACCAGCGCGGACGAGTCGGCGAAGGTAGTCACCTGCGGTGGTCGACGACCAGATCTGCGAGCCCGGTACCCGACCCCGCAGCGCGCCGGGCGGTCTCGAGGCGGCGGGCGTCCGGCCGCTGCCTCGGTACGCCAGGGGACACCAGTAGTCCCGCTCGCGCGAGCCGCTCACGCACCCGGGCGGCGTCGTCACCGGCGAGATCGGGGTCGATGACCGCTTCCATGACCCGCGTGAGGTAGTCGTTCATGCTCCGGTGCTCGCGCGCGGCCACCGCGCGGACCCGTTCAACCAGCTCGTCCGGAGCACGCCATGTCACCTGGGCCATGATGGCATGGTAGCAGGCATGCATGCGCCGTCCCCATGGTCGCCGGGAGAACTCTCCTTGTAGCGCGGCCTTGACCTGAAGTTTAGTCGAGGTTCTAGCGTTCGCGAGCATGGCGTACCGAATCAAACCATTCGCCGCCACCCAACGAGCCGGACAAGAATGTCAGACCGGTCCGGCACGCTGATCTCACCGACTCGGGACAGGAGCATCAGATGAATCATGCGATCCAGGTAGAGGGGCTGGTCAAGCGCTTCGGCGAGACCACCGCCCTCAACGGGGTGGACCTCGCGGCCCGGGCAGGCACGGTGCTCGGACTGCTCGGTCCGAACGGCGCGGGTAAGACCACCGCCGTACGGGTGCTCGCCACCTTGCTGCAGCCTGACGCCGGCTACGCAACCGTGGGTGGCTACGACGTGGTCCGCAATGCGCATCAGGTGCGGCAGCTCATCGGGTTGACCGGGCAGTACGCGGCGGTCGACGAAGCTCTCACCGGCACGGAGAACCTGCAGCTCATCGCCAGGTTGCTCGGGGTGTCGCGGCGGGAGGCGAAGCAGCGCGCCCGCGAACTGCTTGCTAGGTTCCAGCTGGAGGAGGCGGCGGCGCGAGCGGCGAAGACCTACTCCGGAGGCATGCGCAGAAGGCTCGACCTGGCGGCGAGCCTGGTCGGGCGGCCGCAGATGCTCTACCTCGACGAGCCGACGACGGGGTTGGACCCGCGTAGCCGCCTCGAGATGTGGCGCCTGGTTCGCAGCCTCGTGGCCGACGGCGTCACGGTGCTGCTGACCACGCAGTACCTGGAGGAGGCCGACGAGCTGGCCGACGAGATCGCGGTCATCGACGAAGGCAGGGTCATCGCGACGGGGACCCCGGACGAGTTGAAAGCCAAGATCGGCGCCCGATGCCTTGCCGTGCGACCGGCCGACGCGGTGGACGTGCCCCCTGTGGTCTCCGTGGTGGGTGAACTGGTCGGGGTCGTACCGGATGTGGAGGGGCAGTTGGTGACCGCTCCTATCACCGATCCCGCCGTGCTGCCAGCCGCCGTGCTGCCGGCCGCGGTGCGCCGGCTCGATGACGCTGGGGTCGTCATCACCGAACTCGCGCTGCGCAACTCCAGTCTCAACGAGGTCTTCCTCGCCCTGACCGGACGCCCGGCAGAGGAGACCCGGCAGACCGAAGACATCGAAGGGGTCCCAGCATGACCACCGCGACCGCGACCGCCCCCCGTGCCCCCGAGCTCGCGCCCAGGGTCAGCCCGAGCGAAGGGCTGTGGCAGACGATGACCCTCGCCTGGCGCACCCTGGTGCAGATCAGGCACAACCCGTGGGAGCTGGGGGACTTCAGCTTCCAACCCATCATGTTCGTGCTGATGTTCACCTACGTGTTCGGCGGCGCGATCTCGGGTTCGACCGGCGAGTACCTGACCTTCGCGCTGCCCGGCATCATCGTGATGAACATGCTGTTCGTCACCATGTACGTCGGCATGGGGCTCAACACGGACCTGACCAAGGGTGTGTTCGACCGGCTGCGCTCGCTGCCGCTCGCCCGATGGGCGCCGTTGGCCGGCCGCATCACCGCGGACCTGGTGAAGCAGGCCTGGTCGATCGTGCTGCTGCTCGGCGTCGGTGCGATCCTCGGCTTCCGGATCGGGACCTCTGCGGTCGACCTGCTTGCGGCCGCTGTCCTGATTCTGGTGTTCGCGCTGGCGTTCTCCTGGGTGTCGGTGCTGGTCGGCGTACTCGCCGCGGACCCGGAGAAGGTCCAGATCTTCGGCTTCACGGCGCTGTTCCCGCTCACCTTCGTCAGCAACGTGTTCGTGCCGGTCGACACCATGCCGGGCTGGCTGCAGGCGTTCGTGAACGTCAACCCGGTGACGCTGCTCGCGGATGCGGCTCGCGGCCTCATGGTCGGCGGACCCGTCGCGGGGCCAGTCCTCGGGTCGCTGCTCTGGGCGGCGGTGATCCTGGCGGTATTCGCGCCGATCTCGGTGTGGGCATTCAAGCGCCGGGTCTGACGCATGGGCCGATTGTTGGTTGTCACTATCCGTGCCCTGCACCACGAGCACGGCACTGGGGTCGCGTGGGGCATGGCGCACAGCGCAACTCGCTGTCCGGTAGCGCGGGTAGATGAGACGCTCGCCGATGGTGCTGCGGGCACCTGGCGAAGAGCTACGGCTTCACCGATCTCGACGGCAGCCAGGTACGTCCCCGAAGTTCAGGACGCAGGCAATCCCGCCGACACAACCGGCTATCGCTAACACCTGCCGATCGCGCAGTGTGCCAGCCACGTCGCAGTGCAGCCTGCTCGCGCTGGACGCGTCGGCGGTCGGCGGACATGATAGACGGCGTCGAAACCGAGCTTCACCACGTGAAACGGGTCGAGTACGCCCAGCGTGGCTCCAGCAGCAGTGTCGTAAGAGGATCCTCTTGTGAAACGAACGCGCGGTGAGTCTCGACTCCCACGTCTGCGGAGACCACACTGAGGGCACCATGAGGAGCCCCTGGTGATCCCGACACTGATAGTTCTCGGTCTGATCCTCGGGCGTTGGTGGCGTCTTACGCTCGTGGCCGTGGCTGTAGTGTGGCCTCTGATGTTGGTCGCCGGTGGGGTGATGGACGTGGAGCCCGGACTGCTAGGTGCGTCTGCGCTCGGGGTCATCAACGCAGGCGCCGGGGTCTTGGTCCACCAGGCCGCGCTCCGGTCGATCCGCCTACTGCGCCGGGACCACGCCGCCCTTGTGTAAGCGCCGGGAGCGGATCCGTTCGCGGTACGCCAACGGTCTGCCAAGCGGTGTGCGGGTATCGCGCGGAAAGGGGGTGCGAAGGTGCCCTGCGAAAATGCGAGATCGGGATGAGGAGGTGAACATGGCAGCTGAGCCCGCGCGGCTGCCATGAAGTGACATAATATCGCTTATCGGATCGAACTGCCCGGGGGTAGCCGGCTCGATCGGTACCCAAACGGCTGGTCGGGACTCCGCCGCATCCGTCGGTCACGGATCGAGCAGGTTCTTCGCGTGCCGCACGAGGGGCGCGGCAAGGTCGGGATGGTCCCCGCCGTCGACGCGACGCAATAGCCGGGCGACGACGTACAGCTGTGCCACTCGACCGGTCGGTGTGTCGAGGACGTCGGCGAACAAGGTCTGCACGGTCGCGGCCACGGAAGGTTCGAGCAAGCTGTAACACAACAGGGTGGCGGCAGCCATCCCTTCTGGTCCTCGGCCCCACAATTCCCAGTCGAGCACGCCGAATCGTGGCCGCATCAGGTTCGACCAGTGCAGGTCGCCGTGGACGGTCGCCGACCGGGTGACCGTGGCGTCCACAGACTCACCGAAGCGACCGTGGATGCGCTCGACGACTCGTCCCTGGTCGGCGTGGCTTCGGTCGGTAGCGGTCCGAGCGATCGTGTCCAGCGAGCGCCGAAGGTCCGCCCACCATGCGTCGGATAGGTTCGGCGACGTTCGCAGGACGTCGCCCCGCGAACACGGCGCTCCCGGGATGAGGGTCATGACCTCGGCGCGCTGCTGTCGCCAGTCGCCCTCTGGCCACTCGAAGACATCGAGAACCCGAGGTTTCGCCACATCGACGACGACGTTGGCGTCGAGGTTGCCCGTCCACGCGTAACCCATCGCCCAGCGGGGTTCCTCGGAGACGACGCGAAGCCAGCGACCGCCCTGGGAACCCGCGGTATTGGCACCGATCGAGCGGAGGCGCCAACCGAATACCGGCTCGTCGACCACGGCCAGGCCGAAGTGGTCTGCCGCCTTCCCCAGGTTGTGTCGCATGAAGTTGCGAAACACGGCGTCGGCATCGATGTCCGGTTCCGGAGCGAGATGACGATTCACGAGTCAGCGATGTGGCGCAGGTAGGCGGCAGGGTTGTTGAGGTAGCGGCGCCAGTGGTCGACGAGTTCGAGGTCATCCCAATTCACCCGGCGCAGACCGTGCTCGCCGACTTCGATGATGTCAGCATCGGGGGTGGCAGCGAGGATCGGTGAGTGGGTGGCGCACACCACCTGTGCCCCGGACTGGCCGAGCTCGTGCATCAAGGCAACGAGTTGCAAGCACGCCGTGAACGACAGCGCGGACTCCGGTTCGTCCATCACGTAGAACCCGGGCTCGCGGAACATGGCCCCGAACACAGCGATGAAGCCCTCGCCATGGCTCATTTCCGCGGTGTTATCCTCCCAGTAGCCAGGGACACCGCCCAGGTTCTCGGTCATGCTGAAGGCGGTCTCGGCGCGTAGGAAGAACCCCTTCTTGTTCCGGCGAGGGCCGCCAAGCATGCGACTGCCCGCGGCAGTGGTCTCCAGCCGCAGCACCTTCCCGAGCAGGGTCTTGCTCGGGTTCGGGCTCCCGGTCGCCACGGCAGCCCGACCACCGCGCGAGTCCAGCTTGAATCCCTCGGCGATCGCCTCGACCAGTGTGGACTTGCCCGAGCCGTTGTCACCGACGAGAAACGTCACCGGCTGTGTGAACTCCAGACCGTGCTCGACCAGTTCGGCGACGCACGGCACGGTGTAGGGCCACATCCGCAGGTCGCGAGGATACAGGAACCCCGGGACGTAGGCGCGGCGGACGAACACAGAGCTTCCCGTCAATCGTAGTTGGGTTGGCAGCCACCCTTCGGCCCGCAGGGGCCAGCACCCGTCGGCCAGCAGGACGGGTTGCACGCGGGGCTGCAGTTTGGCCCACACTGCGGGTCGCAGAGGTCGTACTCATTCGACTCACGCCGCGAGGCGAAGTGGCGCTCGAGAACTGCAGCGGCCGTGGCCATTCTCCGCCCATTCACGATCTCGATAAGTGTCTGCTGCCGTACGTTGCCGACCGGCAGCCAGCGGGAGAACACACAAGGCCACACGGAACCGTCGACGGAGATCGCGACCTTGTCCTGTCCACAGTGACCGCACAGTTGAGACAGGTCCGGCTGCTGCTCCCGCACTCCACGCCCCACCTGCCGCAGCCGATCGACTCGAACATCGTCGACTCCGAGCTCGTAGAGCTCAGCCCGGGCCTGCTCCACGTGCTGGCGGTCCAGCGATCGATCACGCCCACCCGAAGCGGGATCGATCGCTGGACCGCCTCGGCAATGTTGGCCTTGGTCCGCGTGTAGCTGCCGCGCCGCTGGGTGATCTTCTCATGCTGGTCGGCGCCGTCGGCGTAGTAGCTCGTTGCAAGGCGGACACACGGCTGCGCAAAGACCTCCCAGAGTTGCGGCGACACATGCACGAGGTTACTGAAGACCTCGACCTCAAGCCCGAGGCGCAGTGCACGATCGATCAGGGCGGGCAGCGCGCGGTGCAGGCCAGGCGTTGGTAGTGGGGACATTGACGACGCCCGGTCGAGGCTGGACGCGCCCAACAGTGACATCACAGCGGTAACGTCAGCAGCATCATGAGCTCTGACTCCGCTGACCCCGACGTCCTCGATCCTCCGGTTCCGGTCGTGTCGCCGCCTCACGCGTCTCCGTCGCCGCACCCGACCGTGCTGGCTCCGCGCTTCATCCACGCGCTGCGCTGACCCGTGCTCGATCAAGTGATCATCATCCGGGACCCGGAGGTAGTTGCAAATCGCACTTACGCAAGAGGCTTCTCCGTCCTACTGTCGAACGCTCCCGGGCGCACCTCTGGGATAGTCCAGTTACTTTGAGTGAGGAGCATGTGATGTGGCGACGGGCTGGGTGGGCTCGGTCATCGGTCGGTCAGCGGCCGTTGCGCTGGACGGCGCTGCTGCTCGGGGCGGCTCTCGTCACCACCGCCTGCGCTGGTAGTGATGACGCCGGCGGCGGGCAAGGCGACGCACCGGCTGACATCCAGGAGCTTGTCGTGGGCTACAGCGAGGATCCATGGGTCGACAGTGAGAGCGACCGCAAGCGCATCCCGAGCTACCCGCTCAACGCCGACGTCTGCGAGACACTCGTGCACCTGGGCACCGACTACCAACTCGAGCCGACGCTGGCCACTGGGTGGGAGCAGGCCGGCGACAACACCTTCCGGTTCACACTCGACGAGGACGCGACGTTCAGCGACGGACGGCCGCTCACCGCCGAGGACGTCGAGTACACGATGGACTACACGGTGCAGGAGCCGTCCACCGGCTTCAGCTTCCTCGGCGCGGACTCCGCAGAGGTCGTCGACGAGCGCACCGTCGAGATCACCCCGGAGGAACCCAACCTACGGCTCGTCGAGCAGATCAACCACCCCACCTACTCGGTCCTCTCCCCCGGTGACGACCCCCTCAACGACGCGAACGTCACGTGCACCGGACCGTTCGAGGTGGTGAGCTACACGCCCGAGCAGGAGCTCGTCGTGGAGCGCAACGAGAACTACTGGGGCGAGGCGCCGGAGCTCGACAAGATCACCTTCCGGTTCTTCCCCGACGATACCACGCGCGTGCTGGCGCTGCAGAACGGCGAGGTGGACCTGATCACCGACGTGCCACAGGGGATCCTCGCCACCATCGAGGACCAGCCCGGCATCAAGATCCAAGAGTCCTCGGTCGGCAACGTGACCATGATCTACGTCGCGCGCCGCGACGAGGCGGGCACCCCGAAGCTGCTGGCCGACCCGGCGCTGCGCCGGGCGGTGGCCGCGTCCATCGATACCGAGGCCTTCGTCAACGGCGTGCTCGGCGGCAACGCCGAGGTGATCGACACCGTGTCGCCGCCCGCGGTGCTCGGCGAGTTCGCCGACATGGTGCAGGGCGTGGACTACAACCCCGCCGAGGCCGAGCGGCTGCTCGACGAGGCCGGCTGGCCCCGGCAGGGCGACGGCATCCGCGCCAAGGACGGCCGGCCGCTAACGCTCGAGATCGTGTACGCACGGATCGACCTGACCGTCGCCGAATTCGTGCAGTCGCAGTTGCGCGAGGTGGGGATCGACGCCCGCATCAAGCAGCTCGACACCGGCGCCTACAGCGACGCCATCGACTCGGGCGACTTCGACCTGGACATCTCCCAGCCGAGTCAGAACGACGCCAACCCCGCGTTCCTGCTCGCGCTGCGCTGGACCCTGGACGGCAGCGGTGCGAACACGTCGATTCTCTCGCCCGGCCCGGGGACCACCTATCAGACCCTCGTCGAACGGACCCTGACGGCGACCGACCGCACCGAACTGCAGCGGCAGGCGGCCGAGGCGATGCACGAGCTGGTCGACGTCGAGGTGGGCGGCATCCCGCTGTCGGGCAACTACCGGATCTTCGCGATGAAGGACACCGTCCAGGGCGTCGAGCTCCACCCGTCCGGGACCAACCAGCGCTGGGCCAGCGTGTTCCGGACGGAGTGAGCGGGGCGCTGGCCGGGCGAGGACGGCGCCGATGACGGGCTACGTACTACGGCGGCTGCTGTCGCTGGTGCCGACGTGGCTCGGCATCTCATTGCTCGCCTTCCTGCTCGCCACCCTCTCCCCGGGGGATCCCGCCCAGCTCATCCTCAACGCCCAGCTCGACCAGCCACCGACGCCCGTCCAGATCGAGGCGTTCCGGGAGGCAAACGGGCTCGACGATCCGTTCCTCGTGCAGTACGGCAGCTTCGTGGCCGGCCTGCTGCGGGGCGACTTCGGTACCTCCTTCCGTACCGGCGAGCCGGTACTCGGCGAGCTGGCCGCGCGGTTCCCGTCGACCCTGCAGATCACGGTGCCGGCCTTCGCCCTCGCGCTGCTGCTGGCAATACTCATCGGGGTGCTGTCCGCGCTGCGCCGCAACTCGCTCGCCGACCACACCTCACGGGTCGCGGCTCTGGTGAGCGACTCGGTGCCGAGCTTCGTGCTGGCCTACCTGCTCATCATCGTGTTCTCGGTGCAGCTGGGCCTGCTCCCGGTGGCAGGCAAGGGCGGGTGGGACCATCTGGTCCTGCCCGTGCTGACCCTCGCGCTTGCCACCACGGCCAGCCTGATACGGCTGACCCGGTCCAGCTTCCTGGAGGTGCTCGGCGAGGACTACGTGCGTACCGCACGGGCGATGGGGTTGCACTGGCGGACGATCGTGTTCCGCAACGCCCTGAAGAACGCCCTGATCCCCGTGGTGACCGTGGCGGCACTGCTGTTCGCCGGGTTCGTGACCGGCACGGCCATCGTGGAGACGGTGTTCGCCTGGCCGGGAGTGGGCAAGTTCGTGGTCGATTCGATCTTCGCCCGTGACTACGCGGTCATCCAGGGGTTCGTGGTGTTCGCGGGGACCGTGTTCGTGGTCGTCAACCTGCTCGTCGACCTGCTCTACGTCCGGCTCGACCCGCGCGTCCGGCTGAGCGCCACGGGAGGCCACCGTGGCCGTTGAGGTGACGGGCGTCGACCGCGTGGGCCGCTCGGCGGCCAGTGGCGACGTCGTACCCCTGCAGCGGCCGGTGCGCGGGCTGCTGCGCGATCCCTTGGCCGCCACCGGCCTGGCCCTGGTCACGCTGCTGGTGCTCGGCGCGGTCCTGGCGCCCCTGCTCTCCCCGCACGACCCCGGCGCCGTCGACGCGATCGACCGGCTGGCGGGCTCGAGTTGGGAACACCCGTTGGGCACCGACGAGCTCGGCCGGGACATGCTGAGCAGGTTGCTCTACGGGGCACGCTGGTCGCTGGGCATCGCGGCGCTGGCGACCGTCGTGGTCATGGTCATCGGCGTCCTGATCGGCGTCGTCGCCGGCTTCTACGGTGGCGTGGTCGACAACCTGGTCATGCGGATCGTCGATGTGCTGCTCGCCTTGCCCAACCTGGTGCTCTACCTCGCGATCGTCGGCACCCTCGGTCCCGGCGTGGAGAACGTGTTCCTCGCCCTGATAGCCATCTCGTGGGCCAGCTACGCCCGGGTGGTGCGGGGGCTCGTGCTCTCCGTCCGCGAACGGACCTTCGTGCGGGCCTCGCTGTCGCTCGGGGCCGGCGACGGCCGGCTGATGCTGCGGCACATCCTGCCCAATGTGGTCGCCCCGGTCATCGTGCTGGCCAGCCTCCAGGCGGGTGGCATGATCCTCGCCCTGGCGGCGCTCGGCTTCTTCGGCCTCGGTGCCCAGCCGCCCACCCCGGAGTGGGGAACGATGATCAACCAGAGCCGGCTGTTCCTGCAGAGCGCACCGACGCTGATGATCTATCCTGGGTTGGCGATCAGTCTGGCGGTACTCGGGCTCAACCTGCTGGGCGACGGGATCCGGGACGCGTATGATCCCCGGCTCGGGCGGTCCCGCTGAGGCCCGGCGGCGTCAGGACCGCAGTGACGCAGCGAAGTGGCACGCGCTCCGCGTGCTCGTGCCGGCCCGCTCGACGAGCGCGGGGGTCTCCTCGGCGCAGCGCTGCTCGGCCTTCCAGCAGCGGGTGCGGAACCGGCACCCCGACGGGGGGTCAGCAGGGCTCGGAATGTCGCCGGCGAGCACGATGCGCGTGCTCGCGCCGCTGCGGCCGGGATCGGGGCGAGGCACGGCGGACAGCAGCGACTGGGTGTACGGGTGGGCCGCCGCACGGTAGATCTCGCGCCGGTCACCCGCCTCCACGATCCGGCCGAGGTACATCACCGCCACCCGGTCGCAGATGTGCCGGACCACGGAAAGGTCGTGAGAGATGAACAGGTAGGCGAGGCCGAGTCGGGACTGCAGGTCTTGCAGCAGGGTGATGATCTGGGCCTGGATGGAGACATCGAGGGCCGAGACCGGCTCGTCGAGGATCAGGACCTGGGGGTCGGGCGCCAGTGCCCGGGCGATGCCCACGCGCTGCAGCTGCCCGCCCGAGAACTGGTGCGGGTAGCGGCCCGCGTGCGTTCGGTCGAGACCGACCATGTCCAGCAGCTCGGCGACCCGCTCGCGGACCTCGGCGGAATCACCGAGGCCGTGGATCTGCAGCGGCTCGGCGATGCTGTCGCCGACCGTCACTCGTGGGTCGAGCGACGAGTGCGGGTCCTGGAAGACCATCTGGATGCCGCGCCGGACGTCGCGAAGCTGACGCCGCGAGTAGCGCGACAGGTCGTGGCCTCGGAACCGGATCCGGCCCGCAGTGGGGTCGAGCAGCCGCATGACGGCCAGCGCCGTGGTCGACTTCCCGCATCCGGACTCGCCGACCAGACCCAGGGTCTCACCGGCCGGCAGCGTGAAGCTGACGCCGTCGACTGCCCGCAGCCCCCCGGTGACCCGTTGCAGCAGGCCGGACCGGATCGGGAAGTGCACGAGCAGGTCCTCGACCTCGAGGATCACCTCGCCGGGGGCGGGGCGGTCGGCCGTCTCCCCGAGCGGAGAACCGACTCCGGACGTCGAGCCGCTAGCCACCCCGTACCGCCGTCGTGACATCGGCGCCGAGCTCTGCGGCGACGTTCGTGACCTCGTCGCGCATCTCATCGTGGAAGTGGCAGGCAGTCCGCCGGCCGGGCGACCGGATCGCCGCCAGCGCGGGGTCCTCGTCGACGCATCGCGCCCGGTTTCGACGCAAATGGCAGCGCGGGTGGAAGGAGCAGCCCACGGGGATGCGGCCGAGCTGGGGCGGCTGGCCGGGGATCGGGAGCAGCCGTCTCAGGTCGGTGTCCACCCGCGGCAGGCTGGTCAGCAGGCCGAGGGTGTAGGGGTGGCGGGGCGCGGAGAAGATCTCCTCCGCGCTCGCCGTCTCGACGACGCGTCCGCCGTACATCACCACCACGCGGTCGGCCATCTCCGCGACCACGCCGAGGTCGTGGGTGATGAGGAGCGTGGCAGCCCCCGCCGTGCGCTGCGCCGCCCGGAGGACCTCGAGCACCTGGGCCTGGATCGTCACGTCCAGGGCGGTCGTGGGCTCGTCGGCGATGAGCAGCTCGGGCCGGTTCGCGATCGCCATCGCGATCAACGCTCGCTGGCACATCCCGCCCGACCACTGGTTCGGGTACTCGTCGACACGCGAGGACGCGCCCGGCACGCCGACGTCGGCGAGCAGCTCCACGGCGCGCCGCCGGGCCGCGGGTCGGGTGAGGGCTGGGTCGTGCGCCCGCAGCACGTCGGAGATCTGCTGGCCGATGGTGAACACCGGGTTCAGCGCCGACACCGGCTCCTGGAAGATCATCGACATCGCCGAGCCCCGGATCCGGCGCAGCTCGCGGCCCGAGAGCCCCAGCAGGTCGCGCCCCACGAAACGGATCCGTCCGCCGGCGACCCGCGCACCCGGTTTGGGCAGCAGCCCCAGCACGGCCAGCGCGGTCATCGTCTTGCCGCATCCGGATTCGCCGACGATGGCGACCGTCTCGCCCCTGGCGACCTCGAAGCTGACCTCGTCGACGGGCCGGGCCCGGCCGTAGGGCGTGTCGACCTCGACCACCAGGTCGTCCACCGAGAGGACGGGCTCGTCGACGTCTCGCGCGGCCGGCATAGTGAGATCGTAGGTCGTGTCCGTGTGCCGTTGTAGGTGACGGACGTGACTGCGGGCCGCCCAGCGCTGACGTCACAGGGCTGACGTCACCGCGTCGGCGGGCGCAGCCCGGTCGCGGTGGGCATCCCAGTGCCCGACCAGGTCCCGGTAGAGCGGGGACCCGTCGAGCAGCTCCCGGTGGCTGCCGAGCACCGGCTGCTGGCCGTCGATCACCAGGATCCGGCGCGCGCGCAGCGCCGAGCTCATCCGGTGGGCGATCACCACGAGCGCTCCGGGCCTGCGGGCGAACGCCAGCTCGACGTGCTGTTCAGCCGCGGGGTCCAGAAAGCAGGTCGCCTCGTCGAGCACGACGAGCCGCGCGGGTGATAGGTACGCCCGGGCCAGCGTGATCAGCTGTCGCTCGCCGGCGGACAGGGCGGCGGGCTCGATCTCGACCTGGTAACCGCCGAGCCGATCGATGAGCTGCGCGGCGCCGACCGCCCGGACCGCCTCGTCGACCTGCTGCAGCGTCGCCTCGGGCCGCAGGTACGTCACGTTCTCCTCGAGCGTGCCTGCGAAGACGTAAGCCTGCTGCGGGATCAGCACCCGGTGCTCCCGCACGGTGTCGGGCCCCAGCCGGTGCAGTGGCACGCCACCGAGGCTGACCTTGCCCGCCTGCGGCTCGAGCATCCCGGTGGCGAGGTTCGCGAGGGTGGACTTGCCCGCCCCGCTGGGACCGACGATCGCCAGATGGTCACCGTCCGGAATGATCAGGTCGAGGCCCTGGATCACGGGCCGCGCCGAGGTACCGTAACCGAACGTCACGGCTGTCAGCTCCAGGTCGTGGCCACGGGGGCGTGCCACCTCCTGCGGCGCCGAGCCCGTACCCGCGGCTCGGCTGGCGGACGCGTCGAGGATGCGTCCAAGCGCCACCACGAGCCACAGCCCGCTGTTGCCCAGGCCCTGGCCCAGCGACCGCAGCGCGGGCTGCAGCCCCTGCATCACGTAGGTCACGGCGCCCAGCACCACCCCGGCCGACGCGCCCTGACGCAGCAGCGCAGGGGCAGCGACGAGTAGGAGCAGCAGCGGTAGCCAGCCGGCGATGGCCAACGCCAGTGCCCGCACCCCCGCGCACCGCGCCACCTGCCCGGCCGCCTGCGCCTGGGCGTCGATGTGTCGCCCGGCGGTGGACTGGACGGTCTCCTCGGCGCCGCAGGCTGTCACATCACGCAGCCCGGTGGCGACCGTGCTCGCGGTCTCGGCGATGCGCTCTCCCGCCAGCACGAACGTCCGTTGCCGGGCGGCCATCGCGACGAGCACACCGAGGAAGAGCCCGAGCCCGGCCAGCAGCGGCGGCAGCACCAGCACCAGCACGGCGGGTACCAGGGTGAGCAGGCCGAGCAGCGCGCTCACCGTGGTCACCACGAAGCTCTGCACGATCAGGATGACGGTGGCGAACGACTCCCGGACGATCTCCACCTGATGGGTCAGGCGTGCGACGGCCGCGCTGTCCGCCCGCTGCGCGCCGCACTGCCGCAGCGCGCTGCCCACCACCAGCTCGACGAGGTCGTCACGGAACGGCTCGACGAGGGCTGCGAGCCGCAGGTAGGTCAGCCGGTTGCCCCATGCCCCGACGAGCACGGCCGCCGCCAGCAGGCCGAGCCAGCCCAGGCCGGTGGTCACCCGGCCCGCCATGAAGCCGTCGTCGATTGCCAGCGCGACCAGACGTCCGGACAGGAAGGCAGGCAGCGCTTCCAGCAGCGAGGCGGCCGCGAACCGTGCGAGGATCCGTGGCCGGCGGCCCAACCAGCACCGCAGGAAGCGCCACACCACGCGCGCACTCACCCGGCCTCATCTCCCGCGGGGATCACTGCCGGCTCCGGTTCGAAGACGGCACGGTAGTCCGCGTGGTGCCACAGCTCGTGGTGCGAACCGAGCGCGCGCACGGCACCGCCGTCGAGCCAGGCGACGAGGTCCGCTCGGCTCGCCGTCGACGCCCGGTGGGCCACGATGAGCCGGGTCCGGTCGCGCAACTGGCCGGTGAGCACGGCGTTGATGTGGTGCTCGGTGACGGTGTCCAGGCTCGCCGCCACGTCGTCGAGTACCAGCACCCGTCCGGCACGGGCGAAGGCGCGCGCGAGCCCCACCCGCTGAACCTCGCCGCCCGACATCGGGGCGTCGGCCAACGGAGTGCGGTACCCGGACGGCAGGCGGCTGATGAAGACGTCGGCGCACGCCGCACGGGCCGCCCGGCGCACGTCGGCGCCGCCGATCCGTGTCGGCCCGAACCCGATCACGTCATCGAGCGTGTCCCCCAGCAGCACCGGGCGCTCGAAGCCGTAACCGACCGCCGACCGCAACGCACCGCGATCCAGCTCCGGCAGCGGCACACCGTCGAGCAGCACCGTCCCTTCGTCAGGGTCGGCGAGGCGGCCGGCGAGTCCCGCCAGCAGCGACTTGCCGGAACCGGAGCGCCCGATGACGGCGACCAGCGCGCCCGCGGGAACCACGAGGTGCAGGTCGGCAAGCACAGGCTCGCCGCCCGCTCGCACGGTGACACCGCGAAACTGCAGCTCTCCCCCA
>WHTH01000095.1 GCA_009377865.1 Pseudonocardiaceae bacterium
CCTCCGCCAGCTCCGCGACACGCTCAACGCCCAGTTCACCGAGACTGTCAGTACCCCATGCGATGCTGAACACGAGCAGGTGGCCTAACGATCACCTCGGGGCCGCCACCGAAGTTCAACGGAACTCGGGACATCCTCCCGGTGGTCAACCCCTTGGCATACAGCGACAGCACGATCTTATCGACACCGTTCAACCTTCGCTGCCGCTTCTTCACGATCTGTGGTTCGAACGTGCCGGCCCGATCACGTGGGACGTCGATCTCCACGTGGCCGCTCGCATCGGTCAGCACCGTCTTGCCTCTGGTGCCGTTGCGGATGTTGCCGGTCCCAGCACCGCCTGGATCATGCTTCTCATAGCCCAGGTGCTCGGTCATCTCCCCATTTATTAAGCGCGGTCTCGAGCACCGTCTTCGTCAACTGCTTGAGCAACCCATCCGGGCCGGTCAACGACAAGCCCTGCTCCTTGGCCAGCCGTACTAGCTCGGCCGCGGCCTGCTGCTCAGCCGACTGCTCAGCCGTTTTCTTCTTCGCCACATCGTTCAGTATCGCGGTCATGACGACACCTTCCCCGCCGAGCAAAGCTCAGCATGTCAGTGCCGGAAACACCGTTAGATCCACAGTCCCGATCCAGTAGCCAGCGGCGTCGTGGGTCTGTCAGGAATTTTGTGTGTGGCACGGCGTGACCTCCATGGCTTCGGGCTGTGGGTTGGGAGAAGATCACGCGTGACCACGAACATCACTGAGGAGCAGGACGAGCAGCAGCCGGTGTCGACGGATCTGTCCGCGGTGGCTGAGCAGCTCGTCGCGACTGCTCGGACCCAGGGTGTGGAGTTGACCGGGCCGGGTGGGTTGTTGACGGGCTTGACGAAGCAGGTGTGGGAGACGTCGCTGGATGCCGAACTAGTCGAGCATCTGGGGCATGAGCGGGGTGAGCGGTCCGGGTCGGGCAATGTGCGTAACGGGGCGAGCCAGAAGACGGTGCGCACCGATGTCGGCGAGGTCCGCATCAGCGTGCCCCGTGACCGGGCGGGCACGTTCGCGCCGGCGGTGGTGCCCAAGCACACCCGGCGGTTGGCCGGCTTCGACGATGCCGTCCTTTCGCTGTATGCGAAAGGCATGACCACTGGCGACATCGTCAACCACCTCGCCGACATCTACGGCACCGAGGTGTCGCGAGACCTGGTCTCCCGAGTCACCGACGCGGTGATCGAGGACATGCAGCAATGGCAGTCCCGTCCGCTCGATGCCGAGCCGATGGGCCGCAGCTCCAGGCTTGCGACCAGCTCCTCGTCGGGCTGGAGCAACTCACTCGGGTCGCTGCGCTGCGGGTCGAGCCAGTCGTCCCAGCGGTCCTCGGGCAGCACCAGCGGCATCCGGTCATGGACACCCGCGAGCTGCCCGAGCGCGGCCGTAGTGACGATGGTGCACGTGAACAACTCGGCGCCGTCGACATCGCGCCAGCGTTCCCACAGCCCGGCGACGGTGAGGCTCGCGCTGTCGCCGAGGGTCATGTAGGACGGCTGCTTGCCGCCGGCGTCGCGACGCCTCTCGTACCAGCCGCTCGCTGGCAGCAGCAGGCGTCGCTGCGCGGCGGCCTGCCGGTAGGCTGGCTTGGTGAGCAGCGTCTCCGCGCGCGCGTTGATCATCCTCGCGGCCGCCTTGGCATCCTTCATGAACCACGGCACCAGACCCCAGCGGTAGACGCCCAGCTCACGGCCGGCACCGTCGCTGCCGTGGGCGTCGACGACGCCGTACACCGGGTCGGTGGGAGCGACATTCCAGCTCGGCGGCAGCTCCTCGCCGCGCGCGTTGTACGCACCGTAGAACGCGGCGACAGCGACGGCGACCTTGGTGTTGGCGTAGCGACCGCACATGCGCTCATCCTTCCCCTGCACGGCCGTAGCTTCGGCATGTGGAAGGTCCCGCACGCGCCGGCGATGTCGTGGCCACCGGCCGGCCCCAACCACGGCAGCCGCAACCACCGTTCCCACTTGGTCACGGGAGCTCGGCGCGGCGAAGCTGCCCGTAGATCCGCTCGCAGAACTGCCACCACGCCGGCGTTGGCCGCCAGTCTCCGAGCGGTTCGGGCTCGACGACCGTCTGCACCGATCCCGCCTCGCCGGCCATGACACCGATCCCGTACCAGAAAGCCTTGCTCAGCGCCATGTCCACCGCCGGAAGCAGCTGGCGGGTCACGAGCATCCGAGGGCAGTAGGACGCGAACCTCGATGCCCTCTCCAAGCCTCAACGCCAGTCGGACGACGTAACCATGGCGAGCACCGGGGTCACGGGAGGCACGGCCAGTCTGACAACGGACGTACCTGAACACTCGACGGCACCAGGGGAAGCCGCCGGACATGCCGACGTTCCGCCCTGTCCAGCGAGTACACGTCCACCGGCAGCCCGGCTGGGAGATCCATGAGCGCGTCGAGGAGCCCGATACCCTGCAGTGCGCCAAGACCATACCGCTGGCGACGTAGGTGCTCAGCAAACGTCACTGCTGTAGAGCATCCACACGGTGGTCCCGAAAGAGGCGAACACGGGCCACCTCGACACCCTCGTCAGGCAGCGGCCTGTACCCGGCGAAGCGCAGCGAGAAGCTGGGCGACGCCATCACGACTGATCCTGTCCCCCGCCGGCCCTGCGGCGGCGAGACCGCGTCGTCGTAGCCGGCGACTCCCCGCCTTCACCTGCAGCGGTGGTGCCGAACTGGGCCTCGGCCCGGTCCGCGCGATGCCGTTCGTTCTCGGCACGTTGGCGTTCCTCGCGTGCGTCGGCGGCCGCGTTGTCCCGCTCGCCGCGCAGTTGGTCGACCTGCCGGTCGTAGCTGGCGCGGAGGTCGGCGACGCGTTGCTCGCCATGGGCATTGGCCTGCTCGACGTCAGCGCGGGCGGCGTCTCGCTCGGCGGTGACACTCGCCAGCTGCCCACGCGCCGCGGCGAGCTGCTCGCGGGCCTCGTCGACCCGTGCCATGGTCTCGGTGAGTTCGGCCCCGACCTGGTCGGCGCGCTGGGCCGTGGTGGTGGCGCGGTCCTCGGCCACCCGGGCGGCCTGGTCGTGCTCGACGACGGCCTGCTCGGCCGGCCCGGCGCCGTCAGCCCGGCGGAGGCGTCGGCGCTCCGGTACGCCGCGGCGCGGTTTTGGTCCGGGTCCGCACAGTACTCCGGCGGCCGCCCGGTGCCACTCTCGCTCGCGACCGGCCGGTCGCCGGACTCAGCACGCGGGCCCTGCAGGAGGGCTTCCGCCGGCGCTACGGAACCATGCCACTGGGATACCTCCGCCAGGTGCGGCTCCGTCGTGTGCACAGCGACCTGGTGCGTGCCGATCCCAGCGGGGGAACGACGGTGACGAGGTGGCCAACCGGTGGGGGTTCGCCAACCTCGGCCGGTTCGCCCGTGCATACGCGGAGCAGTACGGCTGCCACTCCTCGGAGACGCTGCGCGGTTGACCGAGTGCCGGGGCTCGGCTCAGGCGAACCGCTATGTACGCATGCCGACGTAGAGGCCAAGAGCCGCGGCACCGATGGACAGCACGTTGTTGAGCGTCACGTTGAGGATCATGGCTTCCACGGATTGGTCCACCAGCGTCTCGACCGCGAACGTGGAGAAGGTGGTGAAGGCGCCGCAGAACCCGACGCCGACGAGCAACCGCACCGTCTCGGGGACCGCGACTCGGCCGAGCGCCAGTCCGGTGATCGCGCCGAGGAGCAGCGAACCCACGACGTTGACGAACAGCGTGTGGTACGGGAACGCGGTGCCGAGATAAGTCGCGCTCGCCTTGGTGACGAGGAACCGAGCTGTGGCCCCCGCGGCGCCCCCGGCGGCCACGGCGAGCACGTGGAGCCACATCTCGGCACTGGTCTCAGATGTAGCCGTTGAGTGTCAGGAAGCCCGGCAGCCACGCCGTGGCGACTCCGGCGGCGATGGTCACGTAGGCAGCGAGCTTCTGGATCGGGCGCTTGACGGCCAGCAGCAGGAAGTAGAGGAACCACAGCACGGCCCACACGGCCCAGCTGAGGCCCAACCAGACCAGGAACGCCTCACCGCCCGTGCTGGCCAGGGTGATGACGGACACCGGGACGGCCGTGATGGCGACGAACAGGCAGTACCAGCCGAGACCTGACCCGTCGGCGTCGATGTACTGGTTGTACGCGACCCACAGGTAGGTGAAGGCGAACAGCAGGACGTAGCCGGCGAGCCGGACCGACGCGAGGTCCTTCTGGCCCACCGCGAAGACCGCCACCATCAGGCCGACCACCCCGGTGAAGATGTTCATGATCGCCACTTCCCGGGGCGTGATGCGACCGAGCAGCCAGATGCCGTTCACGAACAGAACGGCGCCGACGTACAGCAGGACGAGGCCGAGCATCGTGTCCACCTCCGGACTCGAACGTGCGGGGTTCTGCTACGACGTGACAGCGACCTGCCCGCGATCCTGCGCGACAGGGCCGGCAGCCGTCGGTCGGATGTCGACGTCGAAAATGGCCGTCGGCAGGTACAGCGAGCAGCAGGCGTTCGGCAGGTCCACGACGGCGCTGACCCGGCCCTCGACCGGCGCCGTGCCAATGATCGCGTAGGCCTGTTCGCCGGTGTAGCCGAACTTCTTCAGGTACTCGATGGCGTTCAGGCAGGCGTTGCGGTAGGCGAGCGTGGCGTCCATGTACTCGTTCGTGTTCGTGGCATGGTCCACCGACACGCCGGCGAAACAGACGAACTCGGAGTAGCGCGGCTCGACGTTGCCCGGCATGAAGATCGGGTTGGTGGTCACCCCGTACTTCTCCATGCCGCCCTTGATCAGGTCCACGCCGAAGTCGATGAACCCGCCCATCTCGATGGCGCCGCAGAAGGTGATCTCGCCGTCACCCTGGCTGAAGTGCAGGTCGCCGCCGGAGAACTTCGCGCCGGGCACGTGTACCGGGTAGAGCACGCGGGACCCGCGGGTGAGGTTCTTGATGTCGTGGTTGCCGCCGTTCTCCCGCGCCGGGATGGTGCGCGCGCCGTCGCGGGCGACGGCCGCGAACTCCGACGAGTTGCGGTCGAGGGCACCGGCCAGCGCGTTGGTCGGGTCCGGCGGCAACGCCAGCGGCGGCACCCGGTCCGGGTCGCGCGCGATGAGTGCCCGCTCGCGCTCGTTCCAGCGGGCCAGGAGCTCCGCCGACGGCGCGGTGCCGAAGAGGCCGGGGTGGGTGATGCCGGTGTAGGAGACGCCGGGGATGTGGCGTGACGTGGCCTGCTGGCCGTGGAAGTCCCAGATCGTCTTGTACGCGTCCGGGTAGTAGTCGGTGAGGAAGCCGCCGCCGTTGACCTTCGAGAAGATCCCGGTGTAGCCCCAGCCTTGCCCCGGGAGGTGGCCCACCGACTGGGGGACGGGACCGAGGTCGAGGATGTCGACGACGAGCAGGTCGCCGGGCTCGGCGCCGCGGATGCCCACCGGACCGCTGAGCACGTGACACCGCAGCAGGTCCATGTCGCGAATGTCGTTGGCGGAGTCGTCGTTGTTGACCTGACCGTCGGTCCAGTCGAGACACTCGATCCGGAACTCGTCGCCCGGCGAGACCTCCGCCGCGATCGGGATGTCGGGATGCCAACGGTTGTGACCCGGGGTGTCCTGGTCGAACATGGAGCGTGCGTAGTCGATGGAGAATGCGACGTCGGGCATGACGGTGCCTCCGGCCTACTTTCGGGTGTGCGGCGCGGCTCTGGCCGTCCGCCGGGCGGGGTTGAGGGCTGGTCAGCGTCCGGCCGCCGGTTGCGGGCGCCGGCTCTCTTGCGGTGGTACTCGGGTGACCACCTCGGGTTCGTCACGGGACTTCTCGGCCCGAGCGATCGCTCTGTTCAGGGGTGTCGACGGCTGGTTGAGATGCGGGACGGAGAAGGAACGCCTGGCCTCGGTTCCGCAATGTACGCACGTGTGCGAGCGCCGCGCGGAGCCCATGGCCCTGGTTATCTCGAAGACTCCACAACGGGCGCACCGGTACTCGTAGATCGCCACGCCTCGCCCTCCTCCTCGTCTGGCAGTGGACGGTGGCCATCCCCCGATATACCCGCTCTGAAATATTTCCGTATCGGAAGAATACGTGGAGCATGTACCGCCGTCAAGAGCTCTGGCTCCGCGAGGTCGACGGCCGCTCCCCAGTCCGGAGCGGGCTCGCTACAGCTGAGCGACGATGTCGAACGCGGTCCCGTCAGCTCGTGCGAGGTAGACGCGCTGCATCAGGTGACGATCCTCGAGGTGCACCGAGCCCCGCGGGCCCTGATAACCGATCGGCGACTCGGCGGTGTGCGACAGCGAGCGGACGTCGAGGGCTCTCGCCTGGCGGACCAGCGTTGCCAGCAGGTTGAGGGCTTCGTAGCAGGACTCACCCATGCTGTTCAGCACCGGCGCCTCCAGGCCGAACCGCCGCTCGTAGCGACCCAGCAGGTCCAGGGCATCCCCGTTCGCCAGGTTGCTGAAATAGCCAGCGGTCGAGTACACCTGCCGGGTGGCATCGGCACCGCTGGCCAGCAGCATGTTCTCGTCCATCAGCGAGCTGAGCCGCACCATCCGCTCCTCCAGGCCGGCCCGGGCGAACGCACGGTTGAAGTGCACCGCGTCCTGCCCGACAAGGAGCATCAGCACGCCCTGGGCGGTGCCGAGCCGGAGCCGTTGCATCACGTCGGCGAAGTCCTTCTCCCCCAGCGGGACGAAGATCTCGTCGGTGATGGCCACCTGCAGGTCCCCGACGAAGTCGTAGACCGCGTTCGCCGAGCCGCGCGGCCACAGGTAGTCGTCGCCGACGACCGCCCACCGGCGCACTCCCGCCTCCCGGGCGAGCCACGCCATGGCCGGCGCGATCTGCTTGTCCGGGGTCTCGCCCGCGAGGAAGACGCCGGGAGTGTGCTCGCCGCCCTCGTAGAGGCTGCTGTACACGTAGGGCACGTGTCCCTTCAGTTGCGCCGCGACGGCCCGGCGAACGTGGGACAGGTGCCACCCGGCGACGACGTCGACGGCACCGTTCCTGACCAGAGCCGCGACCTGACCAGCCACGACCTCGGGACGGGCGGCCCCGTCGATCGGCATCAGGCGTACCTCGCGGCCGAGCAGACCGCCGTCGTCGTTGATCTCCTCGCTGGCCAGCACCGAGCAGGACAGACAGGAGAGCCCGAAGATCCCGGCGGGACCTTGCATGGGGATGACGAGACCGACGTTGACCGTGCTTGATCGCGATCTGCCGCTCTGCCCGATTCGCAGGACGTCGGAACGGTAAACTGACTGACTCGGCACGTTCTCGTTGCCAGCAGTCCCAGACAGATCGCTGTACTGCCTGAAGCCCAAGGAACCTGCACTCATGACGATCACCGATGCCAAGCGGGTCCTCCAGATTGTAGGAGACCTGGACCGGTTGTTGGTAGACGTACGGGATCCTGTCTTACGCGACGCCGACCTCACCCGGGAGCACTGGCAGGTTCTCCGGCTGCTCGCCGACGGCCAGGGTCATCCGATGGGCGAGATCTCCGCTGGCCTCGGACTCGCGGGGGCGACCGCCACCCGCACCGTCGACGCACTCGCGCAACGGACGCTGGCCTACCGCCACCCAGACCCGTTGGACCGTCGCAGGGTCCTCATCTATCTCGGCGAGCCCGGCCAGCAACTTCTGGAGCAGGTCGACGCCGCGATCCTCGACCAGGCCACCACTCTGCTCGACGGTCTCAACCCACGAGAGCGAGCGGAACTCGTCCGCCTCCTCGAGCGATTGGCGACGGCCAGCAACGCGCAGTCCGAGTGATCAGTCGTCGGGCCCGGTGCCGATCGACACGAACGAGACGCAGTTGCCGGGATTGCCGCCCAGGTTGTGGGTCAGCGCCTTGGAGCGTCCGCTGCGACCGAGCTGATCGCATATCAACCTCGTAGCCGTCGACGACGAGGTTGCGGATGCTGGGGGTGGCCGTCGTACCCGATGCGCTCGACGTACAGCGCCATTTGAGCTGGGTGGCGGGACGGCAGGGCCATGCAGGTCGATGACGCGGGCGGCGGGCAGGTCGAGCCGACGATCCGCTCTACCAGACTCCGACTGCCGGTGGCGGCGGGCCGCGCCGGGTCCATGGTGAGGACGCGGGCGTGCTCCAGCCGCAGGTCGAGGATCATCCGTCGGGTACGGCAGCGGGCTCGGGCGCCGGCGCGGAGTCGTCCGGCGGTGTCGTGCGACGCAGCTCCGGGATCACCGCGGCGATGATCAGCACAGCGGTGACGCAGGCCAGGCCGCTGAGCAGCACCGCCGCCGCAGGCCCGGCGACGCCAGCGAGTCCTCCGACGAGCGCGCCACCCGCTGCCGGCGCCACAGTGGCTAGCGCCAGCCAGAAGCTGCTCACGCGGCCGATCAGGGCGTCGGGGGTGTGCTGCTGCAGCAGGGCCCGGATAAGGATGTCGGAGAAGATCATCCCGGTCCCGGCGAGACCGAGGAACACCAGCGCGAACCCGATGTTGCCGCTGGCCCCGAATGCGATGATGCCGATGCCCCATGCCAGGCCGGCCCCGAGAAGCGCACGGCCGGGCCGCCGGTAGCGTCCCACCCAGCCGCTGAACAGGGCGCCGAGGAACGCGCCGACGGCCGGCGCCGAATACATCAGCCCGACAGTACGCGAGTCGCCGCGCAGCACCGCTGCGCCGAATTCGGGGAAGACGGCGTACGGGAGGGCGAACAGGCCGCCGCACACGTCGATGAGCAGCAGCCCGGCGATCAGCCGGTTGTGGCGTACGAATTGCAGGCCCTCGAGGATCGCGCGTAGCGGGTGCGAGTGCTTGGCCTCGGCCGGGGGGCGGCGGGTCACCAGAGACATCAGCGCCACCTGAATCACGGTGGCGGCGCAGGTGACGCCGTAGCAGACCGCTACACCGGGCCCGGCGATGATCACGCCGGCGGCGGACGGGCCGAGCATGGTGGCGGGCTGGGTGGTGTTGGCGGTCAGCGCCCCGGCGGCGGCGAGCTGGCCGGCGGCCACCAGGTTCGGGGTGATCGCCACCAGCGCGGTCTCGCTGGTCCCGTCGACCATGCCGATGACTGCAGCGCAGAGGTAGACCAGCCACAGTTTCGGCTGGTCGAGCAGCGCGTTGACGGCGAGCACCCCGAACACGACGGCGGCACCGCCGCGGGAGAGCAGCAGCAGTTGCTGGCGGTCGCGCCGGTCAGCGAGGACGCCACCGGCGAGCAGGGTGTGGCGCCGGCGGCCACGTTGACCAGCCCGACAGCAAGCGACGACCGGGTGAGCTGGTAGACCTGGATCGACAGGGCAACCAGCGTGAGGCTGATGCCGAGCAGGGCGATCACCCTGGCCCAAAGATGATCCGGAAGTTCCGGCTGGACCGTAGCGGGGTGAGGTCCAGGGTGAACTCGCCAAGGCGCATGGGAACGCTTCTCTGCGGGGTGGGCGGCGGTCAGGCCTGGTCGGCGTTCATCGCCTCGATCAGGGACTTGGGTCGCATGTCGGTCCAGTGGGTGTCGATGTACTCCAGCGCTTCGGCGCGGGAGGCGCTGTCGAGCACGGCGGTCCAACCGGCCGGGACGTCCACGAATGCTGGCCACAGTGAGTGCTGTCCCTCGTCGTTGACCGGCACGTGGAACGTGCCGTCGGGGTTGTCAAACGGGTTGGTCGGTGAGTCGCTCACTGTGTCGTCCTCTCGATGGCGCGGAGCTGGCTGCTGACGATCCGGCCCCACTCGGCGAGGGGCGCGAGGTCGGTGACGGACAGGTGGTCGCAAGCGATGTCGTGGTTGTCGATGGCGCCGCGGACCAAGGGTTCCCACCGCTGGTGTGTCAGGGACGTGCCGGTGTCGCTGGTGGTGACGGGCAGGTCGGGTGAGGTGAACGGGTACGCGGACGCGACCGCGTCGGTGTCCATCACCCGCCGCACGTCGAGGGTGTCGACGGCCAGCGGCAGTGTCGCCGTCCACCCTTGCAAGCTGCGAAACGTCGCTGGTCGCGCGTCCAGC
>WHTH01000066.1 GCA_009377865.1 Pseudonocardiaceae bacterium
GACCTTGCGGTGCGCCAACCGCGGCGACCCCGCGATCCGCTTCAGGTCAGCCCGTTGATCGTCGGTCACCGGCAGCGCCGGCGCGGTCATCACTGCCATACCACAAGTATACCTTGTTATTTCGCAGACACACCACTAGTCAGCGCAACGCATTGGAGCTACGGCGGATGGATCCCGATGAGCGGGTTCGCTTCCTGGGCCACCTGAAGCTCCTGAGGGTGGCAGAGGACTTCCTGGCGCTCGTGCGGCACGACGGTGATCTGCGCGCAGCTTGGCCGCTGGTGGATCCGGATTTCCGGCACTGTCTGGCTCAGCAGTGGTTGATCGACAATCGCCAGGACCTCGATGCGGAGGGCTTTGACCGGGATCAGGTGGCCGCTGCGTTTGCTGAGGAGGAGCCGGACCATCCGCTGTGGCACCACTTCGAGCGCGTACATCTTCGGGAGTGGAACCGTGCAATCCCGTCCCCTGACGTATCGGGCATCGGGGCGAACACTCGTCTGGTCGCTCCCGACGTGGAGGTGCTCTACGTGCACGACACATCGGACATGGAGGACGGTCAATGGCTGCGGGGGGAGCAGCGGCGGGCGTTCCCGGCATTGATGCGGTGGGACGGCCAACGCTGGCGGGTGCTGAACCTCGGCTCGGAGTCGGTGCCGCAGCCCGGGTGGCCGCCGACTCTGACCTGAGCGATTTGGCTCGACCTGTTCGCCCCCCGTCTCCTCACACCCGGCCCGCCTCTGCGTGGCGACGACGGTGTCAAGGCTGGCCGGAGGCCATCGGGGCGCGACGCACAGCGGCCTTGATGCCGGCGTGGCGACGTATGGAAGTCCGCCCCGGCCGGCGCGGGGGGCAACCAACGCGGTCCGCGGGAGGGCGTGAGGTTCAGGGCAGTTCGCGGATCGCTGCCTGAAGCTCGGTGGCGAACATCTCCAGACCGGCCCGCACGGTCGACACCGGGGTGACGGTCTCGGCTCCGTCGCGGCGCACACACACGTATGTGCCGTCGCCGGTGGTGATCGCCAGCACCTTGATGTCGGGCCACGGCTCACCGTGCCCACCGACGTGCATGGTCGCGTCCTTGTGGCCGCCGCTGGAGGCGACTTCCTCGAACGTGGGCATTTGGTCCTCGGTCACACTCGCACCTCCTGTAGCGCTTGCCTCGCGTCGCGCACATCGGGCACACCGGCCCATCGCTGGGTGCCGTCGAAGATGTGCCGCTCGTGGATGCGAAGCCGCGGCGAGTCCACCAGCGGGACCACGGACGCGAGCGCCGTCATCTGCTCGGCGGCCATTTCGGGCTGCCGCGCACGCATCGCGGTCTTGGTCTGCCTCGCGAGGTAGAGCGAGTGCAGGAACGGCGCGCCGATCGTCAGCGCCGCCGCCGTCGTGAGGTGCGCCTCGGCCCGCTCGTGGATGCCGAGCTCGTGCATTCCGATGCCGACGTTGCCGACCACTTCCGTGCTCAGCTCGCCGGCCGACAGCTCGAGCGCCCGCTCCAGGCTGTGCCGCGCCTCGCGCTGGTGGCCGGGGGTCAGCGCCAGCGACCGGCCCAGCCGAGCGGCCAGCGGCGCTAAGCTGCGCCTCGTTGTGCGCCAGGCGTGCGGTGAGCTGGTCGACGTAGCCGGGGCTGGTGTAGGGACTGGCGGTCGCCGAGGGCACGAACCCGAGGCTGGCCGCTGCGAGCAGGAACTCTTGACGCTTCACCGGGTCCTCCCTGGTGGGGACGAGTTGCAGCTCCCACCCGGCGCGGGCGAGCAGCTCGGCGGACCGGCGCATGCCCGGATCGCGGCGACCGTTGAGCACCAGGCTGACCCACGGTTGGGAGGTGCCCGTCTCGCGCGCCATGCGGCTCCCGGACCAGCCTGCGCGGTTCATCACGAACCTAAGCGCCTCACCGAGGCTGCTGACCTTCATGGCCCAGCAGCATAACGGCCCGTTATACGCGGCTCCCGTCGCGCGCCCACCCGCGGGAGCGTTCCCGGTGAGGCGCCGGTGCAGACCGGTGCTCGCCGGCCGCCCCTCTGCGACTGATCCACGGGCGGCCGGCGCCACCACTTACCTGCGGAGCAGCGATGACCACACCGACCCGTACCCGGCCCGCTGCGGCCCCACGGCCGCCGCGCCCGTCCAGCAGGCACCGGGTTGGGCACCCGGTGCCAGCCCAGCATCCCGGCGAGACCTACCGGGCGTCGATCGAGGCACGACGTCCTGCCGAGACCGGCGGAGGCATGTGCACCCTCATCGTCCGGCGCGTCAACGATCGGATCGAGCTGCTACACCACGGCGTGCTGTCCACGGGCGCCGAACTCACGGACGCCGAGGCGCACGAGATGGCCGGGTACCTCACCGCGGCCACCGGAACGGGGAAGCCATGAGCGGCTACCCCTCAGATCCGTACGCCGCGCAGCTCACCCCCGCGAACGGGTGGCACGGGCAGCTGAGGTCCACAACGTGCGATCTCGCGCTGTCATGGAACGTTTGGGCATGTCCTTCGTTCGCGAGATCCGGGCTCCAGGACTCGTCGAGGGGGAGGAAGGTGTCCACGACAGCGCGCGGTTCGCGCTCTACGTCGTGAGACGATCAAAGAGCCGACGGCGCGGCCGGTGCGAGCCGCTTGAAGATCAGATCACGCGCGTGCATCCGCAACGTGCTCATGCTGCGCAGTTGCGTCTGTGCCCGGTCACGGCCACGCAGCTGGAACTTCGCTCTGAACGGGTGCCGGGAGATCCGGTCCAGTCGTGCGTCGATCTCACCTTTCACTACGGAGCCTCCGGAGGCCGAGGACGCGGGTCGCGACGGAGAGTAGCGGGACCTCGTACGGAGCGCGCTCCCCTGGTGACAGACGGTGCCTTGTGGGCTTCTGGTTACGCTATGGCGTAGTGCTGGTGCTCCAAACGAACGAAGGGCCATTCCCAGGCTATTCCTTGTGGCGGTTTACGTGGTCTACTCGGTACCCGTCGGGCGACGCTCGGCTGCTGAACCCTGATCGAAGCCCCTGGGAGTATGCGATGACGATCGCGCTGGAGATGGTCGCCCAGGCCGAGCTCGGTACCGAAAACCTTCGCGGCTGGATGCTGGACAACATCGTCCCGCTGCTGTTGCTGGCCGTGGCCGTGTTGCTGCTGTGGTTGGGCGGCGGCAAGGGCGACAACGCCGGTGTGATGCGACGGGTCGGCGGTGTGATCATCGCACTGGGCGTCATCGGGCTCGCCGTCTCGGGCGCCGGGGTCGACCTCGGGACGTGGATCGCCGGCCTGTTCAGCAGCTGATCCGGGGAGTGACCGCTGTTGCGGATCCGCACCGATGACGACGTCTACCGTGTCGACGCGGTCTGGCTCGGCCCGCCCAAGGCCACGTTCCCGTGGCGCGCGCGCTACGTCGCCTGGGGTGTGGGCGCGCTGGTGCTGTTGCTGGTGCTGACCGCCGAACGTCAGCTGGGCATCGGTTTCGGGTTCTTCTCCACCGCATGGGGGCTACTCATCACGATCGTGCTCACCCGCGTGATCTGCTCGCGGATCGGTCACGAGCGGCCGCTGACGGCCGTCCTCGCGATGTGGGCGCACGAGTTGACCACCCCCCGCGAGCGCGGCAAGGGCGTCGGTGGCGCGGCCACCGCCGCTACGGTGCGGGTGCAACGGGTCCGGCCGCGGCCGGACCCCGAGGCGCCCGGCCGGCGCAGCAGAAGGAAGGAGGGTGACGGTGTTCGGGTCTCGACGTGATCGTGATCGCGACCAGTCGCCGCCCACCGGCCACCGTCCCAAGCGGATCGGCTCGAGTCGTCGTGGTCACGCGTTGCCCGGTGAGGCGGCGGCACCCAGCTACACCCCGTCCATCGCGCTGCGCTCGATCGACGGGCACGTCGTGCGAACCGGACACGAGGTGTACGCCTGGTACCGGCTGGCGCCGCAGCGCTGGTCGTTTCGCTCGGACTCGCAGCGACAGGACCTCATCCACGCCATCGCCGGGCAGTACGCCGACATGCAGGGGCGGTGGATGCACCTGCGGGTCACCGCCCGGCCCTACCCGATCCGGATGTGGGCCGAGGCGCACGTGCGCAACGCCGTGGGGCGGCTGCCCGACGTCGACGGTGCGCCCTCGTTCGACGACTTCATGGTCGGCGAGCAGCAGCAACTGCTGGGCAGGTCGATGGCCGAGAAGGAGGTCTACCTCGGGGTGCAGGTGCAGACCCGCACGATGGTCGACCGGGTCGTGGAGCGGGCCGCCCCGGTGCTGCGTCGGGTCTTCCCCAGCGCGATCGACGCCGAGCTCGTCGCGGTCGACGCCGAGGTCGAACACCTCGACGGGGTGATCGGCTCCTCCGGGCTGGAGGGCAGGCCGGTGACCGCCGAGGAGATGTCGTGGCTGATGCACCGCTCGTGCTCGCTGGGGTTGCCCGCCCCCCGCAACCTGCCCTCCGTGCCGGGAGCGAGCTGGGAGCCCGAAGACCTGGCGAGCTTCACCGACGCCGCCGACTTCCACGCCGAGCCCTACGCGCCCACGCTCATCGTCCGCGGTCGCACCGGGTCCAATGCCGGCGTGAGCCGCCATGTCGCCGTGCTCACGGTCGGCCAGATGCACGGCTTGGCGATCCCCGAGATCGACGATCCCTGGATGCAGCGCGCCGACCGGCTACCGGCGTCGGTGGAGTGGTCCGCGCGGATCTACGTGCGCCGGCCCGAGGAGGTGGGCGGCGAGCTGCAGCGGCAGATGAACAAGGTGCGCTCGCAGGTGCACCACTACACCGACGAGCACGAGCTCGAGCCGCCGTCATCACTGTCGCGGCAGGCGTCGCGGGTGCTCGAGATCGACGACGAGATGACCTCCGGGTTCACGGCGCTGGCGACCCGGGTGCGGTCGTGGTGGCGGCTGGCCGTGTCGGGGCCTACCGACCGGGACGTGCTGCGGTTGGCCCAGCAACTGCTCGACCTCTACAAGCCCAAGGTCGCCATCGAGCACCCCGAGGCGCAGTACGCGCTGGCGCGCGAGTTCATCCCCGGCGAGCCGTTGTCGTCGGGCGCCTACCTGCGTCGCGGGTCGGTGATCTGGGCCGCCAGCGCGGTGCCCACCGCGACCGCCGAGGTGGGCGATCGGCGCGGCGTCCTGCTCGGCGAGACCTGCACCGCCACCCGGCGCCCGGTGGCCTGGGACCCGTGGATGGCCCAGGAGATCCGCGACTCCTCGGGGCTGAGCGCGATGGTGGCCGGTTTAGGAGGGGGGAAAAGCTTTCTGGGCGGTGGGCTCGTCTACAAGACGCTGCGCTCCGGCGCCTACTGGACGTTACTCGACCCGTCCGGCCCGCTGGCCAAGCTTTGTGAACTACCCGAGCTTCGGCCCTACGCGCGGCCGATCAACCTGCTCAACGCCCAGCCCGGCATCCTCAACCCCTACCGGGTGGTCGCCGAGCCCGAGCTGGCGCACTTCCTCGACGAGCCAGATCCCGAGCGGGCCTGGCGTCGCGAGAAGGCGCTCACCGCCGCCACCCGCCGCCGCCTGGTGCTCGACGTG
Source organism: Pseudonocardiaceae bacterium (assembly GCA_009377865.1). Classification (GTDB taxonomy): domain Bacteria; phylum Actinomycetota; class Actinomycetes; order Mycobacteriales; family Pseudonocardiaceae; genus WHSY01. Next base: position 5,509 of record WHTH01000066.1, read on the forward strand.
CTCACCGGGCTGCTGCCCTACGACGTCGCGCGGATGGCGCAGACCCGCATCGTGTTGCTCCGCGCGGTGCGTGCAGTGGGTGGCCGTCCGGACGCTGACCCGGGGCAGGTGTTCGAGGCGCTGCGTCGCGACGCCTCCGAGCACCACGAGCACGCGATCGTCGTCGCCGACTTCCTCGACGAGATGCGCGAGCGGATGTCGCTGCTGATTCCCGACGCTGGTGCCGACCCCTACACCGAGGTGCGAGACGACCGGCTCACCGTGCTGACGATGGCCGGGCTGGCGATGCCGAAGGACGGCGTGGGCCGCGAGCACTGGACCGATGCCGAGGCGCTGGGCGTCGAGCTGCTCAACCTCGCCGCGTGGCTGACCCAGCGCTCCATCTACGAGCGACCCCGCGACCAGCGCAAGGGCGTCTGGATCGACGAGGCGTTCTTCCTGTCCGAGGTGCCCACCGGCCGGGTGCTGATGAACCGCTTCGCCCGCGACTCCCGCAAGTGGAACGTGCGGGTGCTGCTGTCGTCGCAGATCCCCGCCGACTTCCTCAAGATCCAGGGCTTCGTGTCACTGCTGGACTCGGTCTTCGTCGGCCGTCTCGACGACGACGACGCCCAGGCCGACGCGCTGCGACTGCTCAAGGTTCCGGTCGGGGCGGGCTACGAGCAGGTGGTGTCGTCGCTGGGCCGCCGACCCGGCGGCGCTCGGCTGGCCACCGAGCGCGACCGGGCGCCGCGCCAGTTCATCTTCGGCGACGGCGCGGGCGGCGTGGAGCGGATCCGGGTCGACTTCTCGGGGGCGCACCTCGAGCATCTCGCCGCGGCGCTGGACACCACCCCCGATGCGCAGCGTCGTGAGCACGCCGAAGCGCGCGGCGAGCTGCCACCGGTCGCCGTTTCCGACCCTGCGGCGCTCGACCCTGCCGCGCTCGACCGCCCTGCGGTGGGCGACGGCAACGTCGGCGCTGACAAGGTCAACGGTGCCGCCGCAGCCGACAGCGGCAACGGTGCCGCCGCAGCCGTGGATCCCGCCGATGCGGAGCTCGAGGCCGCCGCGGACGCCGAGCTCGGGCTCGAATCCGGCCGGGACGGCCAGGGCACGGAGCGTGGCAGCCGGGTCCGCAGCTCCTCGGGCGCGGACGATTCCGCATGACGATCCTGCTGCTGGTCGGCGGGCTGCTCGCCGCGCTGCTGGTGGTCCGCCACCGTAGCCGCTGCCGTGAAGGGCACCCCCACGGCGCCGGACGCCGTGACGGTGCCCTTCACAGCAGGGGCTCCGCGCGGCAGCGCACCCTGCTACTGCTGGTCGGCGTCCTGCTGGCGCTACAAGCCGCCGTGGCAGCGCCAGCGCTGGCGCAGAACCCGTTCGGCGACTGCAAGGAGGCCCCCAACCCGGAACGGCCCGGCTCGGGCATGGTCGGTGCCATCGACCCGACGCCGGTCGGTCACGGGCAGCCCGGCAGCGTGTACTCCGAGGTCGGCTACGCCGGGGTGGTGTGGCACACCTACGACCTCGGCTGCGGGCCCTCAGGCATCCGTGACCCCGATGCGGTGATCGGCAACTGGACCGGCAACCAGCTGTTCAACGTGGCCAAGGCGCTGGTCGGCGCGACCAACGGGCTGCACTACGCGCTGGCCGATGACGGGCTGCTGGCCCCGCTCGACGATCTGATCGTATCCGGCACCGTGGCGCTCTACGACAGCGTCTACGCACCCTGGTTCGGGCTCATCGCCGTGCTGCTGGCGATCGTGCTGTTCCGATATATCTGGCGCGGTGATCTGGCAACGGTGAGCAAGCGCGCGATCTGGGCGCTGGCCGGCATCTGGCTCGCCGCGGCGACCTACCTGACACCGCTGCTCTATACCCAGGTACTCGACGACGTGCTGGTCGACGGCAGCGAGCAGATCCGCACCGGATTCCTCGACGAGGTGGGCATCGAGGGTCGTGACGCACTGCCGACGTTGCTCTACGAGCAGATCATCTACACCAACTGGCTACGCGGGGTGTTCGGCTCGCCGGACGGTCCACAGGCCACCGAGTTGGGACGCGACCTGGTCCGGGCGCAGGCCTACACCAAGCAGGAGATCGCCAACGGCGCCGATGACCCCGACTCCGGGGTGGAGGACCGCAAGAAGCGGGAGTACCAGCAGATCGCCGAGCGGACGGGCAGCGCCTACGGCTACTTCCAGGGCGTCGACGGCAGCCGCATCGGCACCGGCTTCCTGGCGATGCTGCAGGCGACGATGTTCGCGCTGTTCCAGCTGCTCGCCCTGGGCGCGCTGTTGCTGGCGCAGGTGCTGCTGCGGGTGGTGATCCTGGTCGGCCCGGTGCTCGGGTTGATCGCGATCCTCTACCACGAGCTGCTGCGCGGGGTCGGGCGTGCGGTGGGCGCGGCACTGCTCAACGTCATCGTCATCTCCGCGCTGACGGCGCTGCACACGCTGGTGATGGTGTGGGTGTTCAACCCGGCGCTCGGGCTGTCGGTGCTGTCCCAGATGCTGCTCGCAGGTCTCGTGACCTTGGTGATGCTGCTGATCGCCCGCCCGGTGCGGCGAATGTGGCAGATGGTCGAGCTGTCGGCCAGTGCCGTCGGCGGTGCGCTGCCGGCCGCCCCGTCGGGCGTGCTGTCGCGGCTGCGCCGGCGCCGGCACGGCGTCGAGCCGACCGCGGCCGACCGTTTCTGGGATGAGGCTCGGGAGACCGATCCGGATCCGGCGACGCCGCCGACCACCTCGGCGGGGCGGGCCCGGCCGGAGGCAGCCGGGACAGTGACAGCGGTGGCGGAGCGGCTCGACCGGGGCAGCGGATCGGCCCCGGCGGCGCGGGCACTCGTGTATCCGGCGGCCGGACCGGGGCATCCGGGAGGTGGATCGGGCACGTCCGCCGCGCTGCCCGCCGGCGCCCGACGCAACGGGCCGGTCCCCGCGCTGCCTACCGGCTTCAGCTCGGCCGAGAGCCAGCGCGCCAGCCGCATCACCGACACAGTGCCGGTGGTGGCGGAGTCGAGCTGGGATCGCAGCGACGAGGACGCGGTTCTCGTGCCCTCCCGCTCCTCACGCGGGCCTGCCCGGACGTCGTCGCGGCGCGCCGAGTTCGAAGTCGTGGCCGGCCGCCCGGCGTGGGTGGTCTACCGGCCCTCGCGAGGTCTGGTGGTCGGCGACGACGGCGACGGCAACCGCTCGGTGCTGGACTGACCGGGGAAGGGTGACGGTGCCGATCAGAACCCATCGCGGCCGGGCCGCGGTCTACCGGACGGTGTGGGGGTGGCCGCTGCGATCGCCCTCGCACCTTGCGGTGGTCGTGGTGATGCTGGTCGCGGTCGGTGCCGGTGTGGCGGTCGCGCTCCCGGGAGACGGGTCGCGCAGCACGACCGCCGGCGCCCCGCCGACCGCCGATCGGTCCAACGCGTTCGATCCCTCCTCGCGCGCTGCGGCACCCGGTGCATCGTCGCTCAATCGCTTCGAGAGCCGGGAGACGGAGCGGGCGCGGTCGGTGGCCGACGCCTGGGTCCGTGCCTACCTGACCACCCCCGAGGGAATGACGTCGACCCAGTGGGTCGAGCAGCTGCGGCCCTACACCGTCGACGGGTTGTTGCCCGACCTGCGAACAGTCGATCCCGCCAATGTGCCGGATGCGCGGATCACCGGCTCGCCGCGCACGATCTCGGTGACCGACACCACGGTCGAGTTCGACGTGCCGACCTCCGCGGTGGTGCTGCGGTTGTCGCTGTCCGCGGCTCCGGAAGGGTGGCGGGTCGGCGGCTACGAACGGGCGGGATGAGTGCCGGTGGTGCCCGGCATCCGAGCAGACCGGAGGAGGACGCGTGTACACGTCGGACCCCATTCCCCGACCGGCCCGCCCACCGGCATCGGCGACGCCACTGCACGATCATCTCGAACGGACCGGCGACGGACTGATCAGCGACGACGCCGGTTACGTGGTGCTGCCCCGCTCGCTGGTCGAGCAGATGCCGCTGCCGTGGCAGCAGCAGATGGCCTACCTGCTGGGCGAGCTGCACCGGGCCTGCGAGGACCTCTCGTGGCCGGTGTACCAGGTGCTGCCCTGCCGCACCGAGCGGCTGGTGGATCTCGACGAGGGCCAGCTCGCCGAGGCCGGATTCCACCTCGAGATCGACGGGTCCGGCGAGCTGGTCTACCGGGATCGGCACGGAATCGTGATCACCGATCCGGAGTCGCGCGAGGTGCTGGTCCGCTGCCTCGACCCGATCCCGCGTACCCCGCCGGAGGAGATCGCGTGAGCCAGCCCGACCTGTCCTCACTCACCGTCGGTGTGCTCGGCGGAACCGGCCCGCAGGGCCGGGGGCTGGCCTACCGGTGGTCGGTCGCCGGGCTGCCGGTGGTGCTCGGCTCGCGGGACGCGGGCCGGGCCGGCAAGGCCGCCGACGAGCTCGCCGAGCGCTCCGGCTCGGACCGCGTGCGGGGCGCCGACAACGCGGGCTGCGCAGCCGCCGCCGGCGCCGTCCTGGTGGCCGTGCCCTTCGATGGGCACGCTGCGCTGCTCGAGCCGTTGCGCAACCCGCTAGCCGGCAAGATCGTGATCGACTGCGTCAACGCGCTCGGCTTCGACTCCCGCGGTCCCTATGCGCTGCAGGTGCCCGAGGGCAGTGCCGCGCAGCAGGCGGAGTCGCTGCTGCCCGAGTCGCGGGTGACGGCGGCCTTCCACCACGTCTCCGCGGTGCTGCTCGACGATCCCGCGGTGACCAGCGTCGACGCCGACGTGCTCGTGCTCGGCGACGATCGCGAGGCCACTGACCTGGTGCGCGCGCTCGCCGAGCTGGTGCCCGGTGTGCGCGGCATCTACGGCGGCCGGTTGCGCAACGCCGCCCAGGTCGAGTCATTGACTGCCAACCTCATTGCCGTCAACAGGCGCTACAAGGGCCATGCCGGCATCCGTATCACCGGACTCTGACCCTCCGGCGTGCATTCGAAGCAGGCGCGCCACCGTCGGGCGCCCTCAGCTGTAGCTGTGCTCGGCGGCGGGGTAGGCGCCCGAGCGGACCTCCTCGGCGAACGCTGCGGCCGCCTCGCGCAGGCCCTCGCCCAGTGAGGCGTAGGCCTTGACGAACTTCGGTGCCCGGCCGCCCGGTGCCCGGAATGCCGCCATGTCCTGCCACACCAACACCTGCGCGTCACAGTCGGGGCCTGCCCCGATGCCGATCGTGGGCACGCTGGTGGCCGTGGTGACCCGGGCTGCCAGCTCGGCGGGCACCACCTCGAGCACGATGGAGAACACCCCGGCAGCCTCCAGCGCCTTGGCATCGGCGACCAACCGCTCGCCGTCGCCGCCCCGGCCCTGCACCTTGTAACCACCCATCGCGTGCACCGATTGCGGTGTGAGCCCGAGATGCGCCATCACCGGGACCCCGGCGTCGACGAGAGTCTCCACCTGCGGGACCACCCGCCGCCCGCCTTCGAGCTTGACGGCGTGCGCGCCGGACTCCTTGAGGAAGCGGCTCGCGGTATCCAGTGCCTGGGCGGGCGACGCCTGGTAGGAGCCGAAGGGTAGGTCGGCCACGACGAGGGCGCGGCGGGCGCCCCGGGCCACGCCGCGCACCAGCGGGATGAGCTCGTCGACCGTGACCGGCAAGGTGGTGTCGTAGCCGTAGACGACGTTGGCCGCGGAGTCGCCGACCAGCAGCACGGGGATTCCGGCGGAGTCGAGCAGCGACGCCGTCGAGTAGTCGTAGGCGGTCAGCATCGGCCAGCGGTCACCGCGTTGTTTGGCGGCGAACAGGTCGAGCGGGCTGACCCGCTTGACCTTGCGGTCCTCGGCGATCGGTCCGCCGTAGAGCGTGGGTTCGACAGCAGCTGCGGTCATCGGTGACCGTCCTCCCTCGAGGCCGGCTGCACGCTGGTCCCCGGGTTGTCGCGGATGGCTGACGACACAAGCGTGACACCGTTTGCGGTCGCCGGCACCCGAGGTGCGACGAGACTCACACACCGTCCGGATTTCGCGGACACGCCGGGGTCAGCGGGGGGCGCGCTCGCGCCAGGCGTTGGTGATCGGCAGCCGTCGGTCCCGCCCGAATGCCCGGAAGGTGATCTTCGTGCCGGGCGGGTACTGGCGGCGCTTGTACTCGGCGGTGTCGACCCGGCGCACGATCTGCTCGACGAGCTCGGCGTCGAATCCGGCGGCGACGAGGTCCTCGAAGCCGCGGTCACCCTCGATGTAGTCGTCGAGCATGTCGTCGAGCAGCGCGTAGTCGGGCAGCGTGTCGGAGTCGAGCTGGCCGGGCCGCAGCTCCGCGGAGGGCTCCTTGGAGATCGAGTTGGGCGGGATCGGCGGTGTCTCGCCGCGTTTGCCGGCCTCGGCGTTGCGCCACCGCGCGAGTTGCCAGACGGTCGTCTTGGGCACGTCCTTGATGGGCGCGAAGCCGCCGGCCGAGTCACCGTAGATCGTCGAGTAGCCGACGGCGAGCTCGGACTTATTGCCGGTGGCCAGCACCAGGTGCCCGTGCATGTTCGACAGGCCCATCAGCGCCATGCCGCGGCAGCGGGCCTGCACGTTCTCCTCCGCGAGACCGGTCAGTGACAGCTGGTCGACGAACGGGCCGACCAGGGCCGCGATGGGCTGTACCTGGTAGTTGAGCCCGGTGCGCGCGGCGAGGTCGGCGGCATCCGAACGGGAGTGCTCGGAGGAGTACGACGAGGGCATCGACACCCCGTACACGGCGTCGGCCCCCAGCGCGTCGACGGCCAGCGCGGCGCACAACGCGGAGTCGATGCCGCCGGACAGGGCGAGCACCACGGACCTGAACCCGTTCTTGCGAGCGTAGTCCCGCAACCCCATGACCAGCGCGGCCCACACCTCGGCCTCGTCGCAGAGGCGCTCGGCCGGTGCCGCGGCGGGTTGCGGCGGCAGGGTCGCCCTCGGTGGTGGCACGTCCGCGGTGAGCACCACCCGGCGCACGTCGAGCCCGGCGAACTCGCCTTCGTACCCCGTCGCGCCGCCAGGCAGGTCCAGGTCGAGCATCAGGAGCTGCTCGACGAACTGCGGTGCCCGTGCCAGCAGCTCGCCGGCCGGGTCGACGACCATGGAGTCACCATCGAAGACCAGCTCGTCCTGCCCGCCGACGAGGTTCGCGTAGGCCAGCGGCGCACCGGCCTCCTTCGCCCGCCGGACCAGGAGTTCGAGGCGCGCGTCGTCCTTGTTGCGCTCGTAGGGTGAGGCGTTGGCCGCGACGAGCAGGTCCACCCCGGCTTGGCCGAGGGCGGCGACCGGGCCACCATCCTGCCAGATGTCCTCGCACACCACGACGCCGATGTGCAGGCCGTACAGCCGCAGCACGTCGAGAGTCGAACCCGGCGTGAAGTAGCGGCGCTCGTCGAAGACCCCGTAGTTGGGGAGGTGGTGCTTGAACTGCCTGGCCACCACCCGTCCCCGGTGCAGTACCGCGACGGCGTTACGGGGACCGGCGTCGTCGTGGTCCAGGTAGCCGACGACCGTGACGAGTTCGGCGCAGCCGTCGCCGGCCAGCCGGGTGGCGAGCGTGTCCAGCGACCGGGCCGAGGCACGGGCGAACGACCGTCGCAGCGCGAGGTCCTCGACGGGGTAGCCGGTCAGCACCATCTCGGGGAAGACCACCAGGTGCGCGCCCGCCCCGCCGGCCTCCCGGCAGCGACCGGCGACCAGCTCGGCGTTGCCCTCGAGGTCCCCGACGCGGGCATCGACCTGGGCCAGGGCCAATCGGATCTGCGGCATGACCACATCATCTCGCACCACTGCGGCGACGGGCTGGCACGATCACCCCAATGTCCCGTCTGCTGCGTCACTCCCGCCGGGCCGCGGTGCTGCCGCCGGCCATCCTGCTGTTGCTCGCCGGTTGCACCGCACCCAGCCAGACGCCGGCCGAGATCCCCGGTCCCGTCCCGGGCGACCTGGATCGCTTCTACGGTCAGCAGATCAGCTGGGCGGGGTGCGGGGACTTCGCCACCTCGCAGCTCGCCGAGCAGGCCTTCGCGGCGCCTGGACTGCAGTGCGCCCGGGTACAGGTGCCGCTGGACTACGACGAACCCGGTGGGCGGACCGCCAGCGTCGCGCTGCTGCGCCGTCCCGCGTCCGATCCCGAGGCGCGGATCGGATCGCTGCTGGTCAACCCGGGCGGGCCGGGTGGGTCCGGGTTGACCGCCGCGGCGTCGATGACCGGCGCCGTCGAGGGCACCGAGCTGGGCCGCCGCTTCGACCTGGTGGGTTTCGATCCGCGGGGGGTGGGGGCCAGCGAGCCCGCGATCGACTGCCGGAACACGGCCGAGCAGGATGCCGAGCGACTGGACAACGACCTGGACACCTCGCCTGCGGGGGTGGCACAGACCGAGGCCGAGGAACGCGCCTATGCCCAGCTGTGTGCCGAGCGGGTCGGCGAGCAGGTGCTGGCCAACGTGGGCAGCGCCGACGTGGCACGCGACATGGACGTGCTGCGTGCGGTGCTCGGTGACGAGAAGCTGACCTACCTCGGCTACTCGTACGGCACCCGGATCGGCACCGAGTACGCCGAACAGTTCCCCGGCAACGTTCGCGCGATGGTGCTCGACGGGGCGGTGGATCCGAACGAACCGCTGGTGGAGAGCCTGGTCAAGCAGGGGGCGGGCTTCCAGAGCTCGTTCGACGCGTTCATCGACTGGTGCCTGCCCCGGCAGGGCTGCTGGACAGACGGTCCGGTGCCCGCCACCGAGCAGCAGTTCCAAGACCTCATAGCCCCGCTGGCGCAGCAACCACTGCCCGTCGGCAACCGGCAACTGTCCTACTCCGACGCGGAGACCGGCACGATCCAGGCGCTGTACTCGGATCGGCTCTGGCCGGTCCTCGATCAGGGCCTGGCCGGGCTCGCCCGCGGCGACGGCAGCCTGCTGCTGGCGCTGGCCGACCTCTACTACCAGCGCGATCCGTCCGGCTACACCAACAGCGAGGACGCCTTCACGGCCGTGCATTGCGTCGACGATGTGCCGATCACGGACCGTGCGGCCTTCCGGGAGGCCGATCGCCGCTACCGCGAGGTGGCCCCCTTCCTCGACGACGGCAACCCGCCGTCGGCCGCGCGGGACGCCTGCGCTTTCTGGCCGGTGCCGGGCGCCGATGAGCCCGGCATGCCGCAGGTCGAGGGCGTCGAACCGCCGCTGGTCATCTCCACCACCGGCGACCCCGCCACCCCGTACCAGGCCGGCGTGGAGCTGACAGGTGCACTGGGTGGCAGGCTGCTGACCTTCGAGGGCAACCAGCACACGGTGGCGCTGCAGGGTGTCGGCTGCGTCGACACTGCGGTGACCCGCTACCTGGTGGACGGCACACTGCCGCCGGAGGGGATGCGCTGCGCGCCCTGACGGCCCAGCAGCAGTGATCCGGCGGCACCGAGCACGCACACCGCGGCGGTCAGCGCGAAGATCTCCTGGTACTGGGTGCGCAGCGCGGCCTCCAGGGCGAGCTGGTAGTCGGCGAGCAACCGCTGGTAGGTCTCGGGCGGCACGCCGAACGGCAGCGGGGTGGCCAGATCAGCGGTCAGCGTCCGGAACCGGTGCAGCCCCCAGGCCGACAGCGCGGCCACCCCGACGAGCATCCCGCTCATCCGGGCGACGACCACCGCCGCCGACGCGACCCCGTGCCGGTCGGCGGGAACCGCACGCAACGCCGCCGCCGACAGCGGCGCGATCACAATACCGAGCCCGAGCCCGGCCAGCCCGAGATCGGTGCCGAGCCGGGGCAGCACGCCGAAATGACGGGCGGCGAGCACGTCGGCGGGCCACCCGGCCACCAGCAGGTAACCGGCGGCGGCGAGCAGCATCCCGGCCAGCGCGACGAGACGGTCACCGAACCGTGCGGCCAGCGCTCCGCCGGCCAGCGCGCCCACCGGCAGGGCTACCAGAAACCGGGTGAGCAGCAGCGTCGCGCCCGCGGCGTCCCGGTCGAGGACAGTCTGTCCGTAGAGCACGACGTCGACCAGGGTCACCATCAGCGCCGCGCCGGCGGCCAGGCTCACCCCGAGCGCGGCCCCCAGCGGCCACCCGGCCACGCCGTCGGGCTCGAGCAACCGGACCGGCGACCGGCGCTCCCATGCCACGAACCCCGCGGCCAGCACGGCGGCGCCGGCCAGCGCGGGCCAGCCCCAGGGAGGAAGCACGGCCTCGCCCGGCTCGGGGTTGTAGAGCCCGACCACGAGCAGGCCGAGCGCGGCGGCCAGCAGGCCCCCGCCGACGAGGTCCAGCGGGGCGCGGTCGCGCCGCGGGCCGGATCCGGGCAGCGCGAGGTGCACCGCCACCATCGCGGCCAGCGCGAGCGGCACGTTGACCCAGAACACGCCCCGCCAGCCGACGAGTGCGGCCACCGCGACGCCGTAGAGCGGGCCCAGCACGCTGCCCAGCTCCTGCGCGGCACCCAGCGCTCCGAGTGCTGCCGGTCGGCCCCGGCCCGGCCACAGGTCGGCGGCCAGTGCCATCGACACCGGCAGCAACGCACCACCCGCAATGCCCTGCACCACCCTCCCGGCCACCAGCAGCGGCAGGTCCGGGGCCGCGGCGGTGAGCGCGGAGCCGGCGGTGAACGCCACGAGGCAGGCCTGCAGCAGCGCCCGACGACCGAACCGGTCGGAGGCCTGGCCGAGCAACGGCATCGCGGCCACGTACCCGAGCAGGAACCCGGTGACGATCGGGGTGGCCCGCTCCAGCCGGTTCAGCGGGATCTCCATGTCGCGCACGATGTCGACCAGCACGCTGACCACGACGTAGGCGTCGAGCGCGGCCAGCAGTACCACGCCGCCACCGGCTCCCAGGGCGAGGCCGCGGCGGCGCGACGGCGCGGTGGTCGCCATCGGCGTCAGGACGGCGGCGCGATATCGACCGGGGCGTCGAACTCCGACAGCCGCACGGTCGCGATGCCGCCGGGCAGCTCGAAGCGTGCCTGCACCAGGCGCGGCTGCTGGAAGCCGATCCACACCTGCCCTTCGGTGTCCTCGGTCACCGCCGGTATCAGCCCGCCGAGGACGTCGACCGGGAACGTCGCGCGGACCCGGTAGGCATCGACACCGTCGACGTCCTCACGGGCCTCGGTGGTCGCATCGGTCCCGTTCTCGAGCAGTGCGGGCACTCCGCGCCGGGCGTCCAGGATCGTCGACGGGTCGTAGACCGACGCGGCGAAGGAGGCGGGCAATTCGCGGAATCCCCCGGTGGGCCCTTGCAGGTAGAGCTTGTCGCCGGTGAGGACGAACTCCAGCTCGGTCAGCTCGCCGCCCTGCGTGATGCCGGCCGTGCCGGCCGCCTCACCGTCGCGCGTCAGCTGTCCCTGCGCACCCTCGATCGGCAGTCCGCTGACGTCGCCCTCCAGATCCAGGACGAAGCGGGCGCTGCTGACCTCGCCCATCGTCGCGCCGGAGCGCGACAGCAGCTGCTGCCCGTCGGGGAGTTCCTCGCCGCCCGAGCAGGCGGGGACTGCGAGCGTGAGCAGGGCGAGTAGCAGCGCGAGTGCGGGCAGCCGGCGACGAATCATGGCGAGATGCTAGTGCTCTGCCCTGCAACGGGGCCACAGTGCAACCTTTCGGGGTCCCCAGGGGGCGAAAACGATCTTGGGTCGGCCTCCCTTATCTTGGTGCCGCAGGGTGCGAACGTCGGAACGCCGACCAGCCCATGGCCACGAACCATGCGTGAACCGCAATTCCCAAGATGCGGCTCGTGATGCCGGCCACTCCCTCGCCGGCGGCGGTCGCGTCCTGATCGAATGTCAGGAAGAAGAGAACCACCAGCAGAAGTGACAGCGGGCTGCCTAGGAGTAGCCAGCTGCCGAATCGCCGCCACCGCGGAATGCTCCGGAAGTAGAATCCGGCAGCGAGAAAACTCAGTACCGGGGTCGAGGTGCCCAGCAGGAAGCCGGCCAGGTGTGGCAGCGGGGACTCGAGATCGAAGATCCCGGCAAGCACGAGACCCGTCGGCGAGAGCGCGAGCAGCGCCGCACACGTCCAGTGGGACAAGGGCCGGCCGTGTGCTCCGATCGTGTGGAATATGCCGATCACCCCGATCAGGAGCAGGAGCCCGCCGAGCACGAAGGCGGTGTTCATGAATGGTGCGGTCGAGCCCATACCCAGGCCGCTGATGGGTTGACTGACCGGTGAGTACGGCGAGATCGGGGTGCCGAAGACGGAGTAGCCCGAGCTCAGGAAGCCGAGGACAAACCAGGCGATCGTGAACAGCAGCGGGCCGGCGACGGCGCCGAGCGCGAGCCATCTGGCCGGCTCCGGGGTCGCCAGGGCGGGCGGCTCGGGGCGCAATGAAGGCTCGGGGCGCAGTGAGGTTTTCTCAGCAAGCGAGGTAGTCGTGCTCGAAGTGGGTGAGCACGAGGGCGGCCTGTGCGATCCTGCTGATCTTGCTGGGGCTGACGGTGACCTGCTGAAGGGTGTGCCACCGCTGGGTGAGCAGGGCGAAGC
>WHTH01000080.1 GCA_009377865.1 Pseudonocardiaceae bacterium
GACCCCCGGTCGATCCACGCCAGCGAGCTCGCCCAGGGCGAGGCCGTCACCATCGGCGCCGACGACAGCGCCGAGGAGATCCTGGCGACGATGAGCAACCACCAGGTACGCCGCTTGCCGGTGATCGACGGGCACGACCTGATCGGGATCGTCTCGCAGGCCGACGTCGCCAGGGCGATCTCGGATCCGAAGGTCGGCGACCTGGTCGAGGCGCTGTCGATCGATTACTGATCCAGACGGTCTACTACTGAGCCGCGGCATGGTGCAACGCCAGACCTGGACCGAGCGGGTGCACCCTGGTCCGGGTCGGCACCGTGCTGCGGGACGCCGGGGTGGCCTTCGCGCTGACCGGCGGCCGGCCGTTCTATGCTCGCGGCCGGCCGTTCTCCGGCGCGGTCGGGTGGTGACGTCCGCTCGCCACCCCGATTCGCGCGACATCGAGGTGTGTGGGGCTCTCAAGGTCGATAGCGCGCGACGGCTCCGCTGCGAGGTGACCCGGGCGTGATCCGGTCTGGAATCGGGTAAACCGCTCCGCGATGCTGCTGCTGCTCGCCGCGCACGCCGTGGTCGCCGCTGTGCTGCCGTCGGTCGTGCGGCGGTGGGGGTCGCGCGCGTTCCTGCTGGCCGCGCTGCCACCGGCCGCCGTCGTGGTCTACGTGGCGGTGGTGCTGCCCCGGGTACTCGCTGGCGAACCGGTGATCGAGTCGCTGCAGTGGGCGCCCGGCCTCGGTCTGTCGCTGACGATGCGGCTCGACGCGCTGGCCGCCGCGGCTGCGCTGCTCGTCGGAGTGGTCGGCACATCCGTGATGGTCTACTCGGTCGGGTACTTCGCGGGACAGCGCCCGGGGCGTACCGCCGCAGCGCTGCTGGGTTTCGCCGGGGCGATGCTCGGCCTGGTGCTGGCCGACGATCTGCTGGCGCTCTACGTCTTCTGGGAGCTCACCACCATCGCCTCCTTCGTCCTCATCGGACATTCGGATGAGGACGAGGAGGCGCGCCGGTCGGCCACCCAGGCGCTGCTGACCACCGTCGCGACGGGGCTGGTGATGCTGCTCGGGTTCGTGCTGATCGGGCAGCGCGCCGGTACCTACTCGATCTCGGCGATCCTGGCCGATCCGCCGACCGGGCCGGTGATCACCGCCGCGGTGGTGTGCGTGCTCGTCGGAGCGTTCGCCAAGTCGGCGCAGGTGCCGTTCCAGGGCTGGTTGCCTGCCGCGATGATCGCGCCGACGCCGATCAGTGCGTTTCTGCACGGCGCCGCGATGGTCAACGCCGGGGTGTACCTGGTCGCCCGGCTGGCCCCGGGATTCGCCGAGGATCCGGCGTGGCGGCCGCTGGTGCTCACCGTCGGCGTGGTCACACTACTGGTCGGCGGTTGGCGCGCGCTGCGGCAGACCGACCTCAAGCGACTGCTGGCCTTCTCCACCGTCAGCCAGCTCGGGTTCCTGATCGTGCTGCTCGGCGAGGGCAGCCGCACCGCCGCACTGGCCGGCGTGGCGCTGCTGCTCGGGCACGGCATCGCCAAGGGAGCGCTGTTTCTCATCGCCGGCGCTGTCGAGCACGAGACCGGCACCCGCGAGCTGCCCGACCTGTCCGGGTTGCGCCGCGACACCCCTGCGCTGGCCGTGCTGGCGGTGCTCGCGGCGGCGTCGCTGGCCGGCGTTCCGCTGCTGCTCGGCGGGGTGGCCAAGGAGGCAGGGCTGGTGGCCTTCGAGCACGGCGGGCTCGCCGACATCGCGGTGCTCGTGGGCCTGCTGGCCGGGTCGGTGCTGACCGTGGCGTATGCGTTGCGGCTGCTCGGCGGGGTCTTCGGCGGCCCGCCGCCCGGGCGTGCTGCGGCGGGCGGTACGCCGTGGGCGCTGGCAGGGCCGGTGGTGCCGCTGGCAGCGGGCAGCCTGCTCGGGCTCGCCGCGCCCGCGGTCGACGCGCTGGTCGCCCCGTATGCGGACCAACTGCCGGTGGCCCCGGGTGGCGATCCGACCTATCACATCAAGGTCTGGCCGGGGCTGACGGTGGCGCTGGGGCTGTCGTTGCTGGTGTTGGTGCTCGGGGCGCTGCTGCACCTCCTACGGCGCCCGGCAGCGCAGCTGCAGCGTCGTATCGCCGACGCGCTGCCGCACGGGTTGGACGTCGACCGCGGGTACACCTGGTTACTGGACGGGCTGCAGCAGGTGGCGATGGCCGTCACCGCCCGGGTCCAGGTCGGCTCGCCACCGGTGTATCTGATGGTGGTGGCGTTGACCGTGCTGGCGCTGCCCGGATCGGCCCTGATCGTCGGCGCGGCGCGCGGGACGGTGGGTCCGGGAGATCTTCAGGCGTGGACCAGCGTGCCCGAGGCGGTCCTCGTCGGGGTGGTGCTCGCCGCCGCCGTCGCCCTGGCCCTGGTCCGGCAGCGGCTGGCCGTGGTGCTGGTGCTGGGCCTCGTCGGCTACGGGGTGGCCGGGCTGTTCGTGCTGCGCGGTGCCCTCGACTTGGCGCTGACCCAGTTGCTGGTCGAGACGCTGACCCTGGTGGCCTTCGTGTTGGTGCTGCGCCGGCTGCCGGCGCAGCGCGACGATCCGCACAGCACGTGGCGGCGGGCAGCGCGTGTGATGGTCGGCTGCGGGCTGGGCGTCTTCGTCGGTGCACTCGGGCTGATCGCGGCCGACTCCCGCGGCGCACTGCCCGTCTCCGATCGGATGATCGCCATGGCCGAACAAGAGGCGGGTGCCAAGAACGTCGTCAACGCGATCCTGGTGGATTTCCGCGCGATGGATACCGTCGGGGAGATCTCGGTACTGCTTGTCGCGATCACCGGGGTCGCCAGCCTCGTCCTCGTCACCCGCCGCACCGTGCGTCCCGGGGGCCGCCCTGCCGAACCCGAGTCCCACACCGAGCAGGAGGTGGCGCCATGAGTACCGGCATCCCCCCGGACACGTGGTTGCTCGCCGGCCGCGACGAGCGGCTCGAGGAGCGGTCGCTACCGCTGGAGCTGGCCACCGCGCTGCTGTTTCGCACCATCGTGTTGTTCTCGCTCTACCTGCTCATCGCCGGTCACGGCAGCACTGGTGGTGGGTTCGCGGGCGGCCTGGTCGCCGGGATCGCCTTCGTACTGCGCTACGTCGCCGGCGGGCCGCGCGAGCTGCGGGCCGCTGCCGGCGGGCTCGATCCGGGCGTGCTGCTGGGTGCCGGCCTGCTGCTGGTGCTCGTGACCTGCTCGGCTGCCTGGCTCTTCGGGGAGCCGTTCGCGTCCAGCGCGGTGCTGCAGCTGACCGTGCCGGTCTTCGACGAGCTGAAGCTGGTGTCCTCGCTGCTGATCGACGTCGGGATCTACCTGCTCGTGCTCGGTGCGGTGCTGGACATGGCACGGCTGCTCGGTGCCAGGGGCGCCCCGGAGGCCGAGGTGCCCGAAGGGCTGGAGCTGCGGTGACCTCGAGCGTGGCGCTGGCGGCGGTCGTGGCCGGCCTGGTGGCCCTGGGATTCGTGCTGCTCACCAGCCGGTCGTTGGGGCGGATCACGGTTGGGTTCGTGGTGCTCGGGCACGCCGCGAACCTGCTGCTGCTGCTCGCCGGCGGTCCGGCGCTGGCGCCTCCGGTGATCGGCGAGTCGGAGCCGTCGAGGATGGCGGATCCGCTGGTGCAGGCGTTCGCGCTGACAGCCATCGTGATCACGTTCGGGGTGACGCTGCTGCTGCTGGCCATGGTGCACCGCTCCTGGGCGATCCGCGGCAGCGACCAGCTGCCCGACGACCCGGAGGACCGCCGCCTCGCCGACGTCGAGCATCGCGCCGAACACGGTGAGGTGAGTGAAAGTTGGGGTTATAGCACCGAAAATCGCTCACCAGGCGAGCGGAGCGAGCCATGAGCGTGCTCGTGGTCCTGCCGGTGGTGATGTCGCTGGCCGGTGCGGCGGGTGTGCTGCTGCTGGGCCACTGGGCGGTGGCCCAGCGGGCGCTGTCCATCGTCGTGCATGTCGTGGTGTTGGGCTGCGCGGTGGCGCTGCTCGTCGTCGTCGACACCGTCGGGCCGCAGGTCGTCCCGCTCGGCGGCTGGGCTCCTCCGGTGGGTATCGCGCTGGTGGCCGACCGGCTCGCCGCGCTACTGCTGGTCGTGTCGATGACCGTGCTGCTCGCTGTACTGCTCTATGCCATCGCGCAGAGCCGGACCGATCTGGAAGGTGGGTTTCCGGCGTCGGTGTTCCACCCCGCCTATCTCGTGCTGACCGCGGGGGTGTGCCTGGCGTTCCTGTCCGGCGATCTGTTCACTTTGTTCGTCGGTTTCGAGATGGTGCTCACCGCGAGCTACGTGTTGGTGACGATCGGGGGGACGCCGGAACGCCTCAGGGCGGGCACCACCTACGTCGTGGTCAGCCTCACCGGCTCGATCCTGTTCCTGACCACCGTGGCGCTGATCTACGCGGCGACCGGCACGGTGAACCTGGCCGACCTCGCCATGCGGCTCGGCGAGCTGGAGCCCGGGCTGCGCATCACCTTCGCGCTGCTGCTGCTCGTGGTGTTCGCCATCAAGGCGGCGGTGGTCCCGCTGCACGCTTGGCTGCCGGACAGCTACCCAGCCGCGCCGTCACCGATCACGGCGGTGTTCGCCGGGCTGCTGACCAAAATCGGTGTCTACGCCATGATCCGCACGCAGACGCTGCTGTTCCCGGACGGCGCGGCGGCCGGTGTGCTGCTCGTGCTGGCCGCGGCGACCATGCTCATCGGGTTGCTGGGTGCGATCGCGCAGTCCGATCTCAACCGGATGCTGTCGTTCGTGCTGGTCGGCCACATCGGTTACATGCTGTTCGGCCTCGGAGTGTTCACCGTCGCCGGTGTGGCCGGCGCCATCTTCTACACCGTGCACCACATCGTCGCCACGACCGCGCTGTTCTTGGCCAGCGGTCTGGTCGAGCGGCGGACGGGCACCGTCGACATCGAGCGACTGGGCGGGTTGGTCAAGGCCATCCCGCTGGTGGGACTGCTGTTCGCGATACCGGCCGCGAGCCTGTCCGGGCTGCCACCGTTGCCCGGGTTCCTCGCCAAGCTCGCGCTGCTGCAAGCCGCGGTCTCCGAAGGTGGCGCGGTGACGCTGACGGTGGCGGCCATCACCCTGCTGGCCAGCGTGCTCACCCTGGTGGCGATGGCCAAGGTGTGGACCACGGCCTTCTGGGGAAGGCCGGTCTCGGCCCAACCTGACCGTGACCCACATGCCGCTGCCCCACGAGACGCGGACCCGCAGGACGCTGTGCTGGTGGGCACCAAGCAGCGGGCGCCACGGAGTATGACCGCACCCGCCGGCGCGCTGGTCGCCGTCGGGCTCGGCATCGTGGTGCTGGCCGGCCCGCTGCAGGCGATGACCGAGCGGGCCGCCACGGATCTGTTGCAGCCGGAGTCCTACGTGCAGGTGGTGCTCGATGCCCGATGATCGATCCGCTGACCGCCCGGCGCAGCGACGCAGCCGGGTGCGCGGCATCGCCGGCCGCGTCGCCGGCGCGGTGTGGCTCGCCGTGGTGTGGGTGCTGCTCTGCGGGCAGGTCAGTCCCGGCACTGTCGCCGGGGGGCTCGTCGTGGGCGCCGCCCTGGCTGCCATCCCGGCGCCGGTGGCGGGGCTGCGGTTGCGGCCCCGGCCGGTGCTGCTGCTCGTTGAGCTCGGCCGGCTGGTGCTCGACGTGTCGCGCTCGACAGCCACGCTGGCATGGGCGGTGCTGCGTACCGGATCGACAACCCGCTCGGCCATCGTCACCGTGCCGCTCCAGACCGAGCGCGACGACCGCGCCGTGCTGGCCGCGAGCTGGTTGACGCTGACCCCGGGGACCCTCGTCGTGGACATCGACCTGGAGCAGCGGCAGCTCTCCGTGCACATACTCCCGGTTCCCGACGGCGGCGTGGAGCAGGCCCGCCGCAGTGCCGCACGGGTGGAGCAGCGGCTCACCGCCGCGCTCGGTGAGGGGAGCTCGACATGAACCCACCGGACGTACTGGTAGGCGCATCGCTGGTGTTGCTGGGCGTGGCCGCGGTGCTGTGCCTGGTGCGGGGGGTGCGCGGTCCGTCGGCGCTGGACCGGGTGGTCGCGCTGGACGTCTTCCTGGTGGTGATCGCCGCCGGTGTCGTGGTCCGCGGCACGCAGGCGTCCGAGAACCTGAACGTGGTGGTGTTGCTGGTCGTCGCGCTGCTCGGCTTCGCGGGATCGGTGACGGCCGCCCGGCTCGTGGAGCGGAGGCAACGGTGAGCGTGATCTCGGGGCTGCTGCTGCTGGTCGGGTCGCTGATCGCCGTCCTCGCCGGCCTGGGCCTGGTGCGCTTCCCCGACGTGCTGACCCGGTTGCAGGCAGCTACCAAGCTGCAGGTGCCCGGCCTGGGGCTGATCCTGCTGGGGGCGGCGCTCGCGGCGAGTTCGGTGGCCGAGGTGGCGCTGCTGCTGCTCGTCGCGGTGTTCCAGACGATTACCGCGCCGGTGCTCGGGCAGGTGCTGGGCCGGGCCGCTGCCCGTACCGGTGAGGTGCGCTCGGACCTGCTCGTCGAGGACGAGAGCACTCCCCCCTGATCCAGAGTCCCGGCGTGTCGACCGCTCCGGTACGCAGTGTTGCCGATTCCGTACACGTGCGGCCCTCAGCCCAACGCCTCCCGGACCGTGTCGACCGTCCCCTTGCCAGAGTGCAGCGCCTGCTCGTCGGTTGCCGGTTCGGCAGTCATGAGCCTGCGGACGTTGTCACCCAGCTCGCGCAGCACATCGCCGGGAACCGCCTGCGTGAGCCGGAGGAACAGCTCGTGTTCCTCCTCCTCGATGTGGTTGCGAACCTGCCCGACCAGCTCGGCCAGCAGCGCCTCGAAGCGGTGGTCGTCGGGATCGACCGCGTCGAGGTCTGCCATCACTCGCTCGGCCTCGGCGTGTTCGCTGACCTCCCGGTCGGCGCGGGCATCGCCATCGGGTAGCTCTTGGCGCACCAGCGGGTAGAGGTAGCGCTGCTCGGTGACGGCGTGGCGCACCAGTGCGATGATCACGTGCTGGACCAGCGCACTGCGCTGGGCGGGGCCGCCCTGCCGGCTCTGCAGCTCGTCGAACACCTGCTCCACCGCCCGGTGGTCCTCACTGAGCACCGTGATCAGATCACTGCTCATGCTGCCCTCCTCGATGACGATTGGGCTGGCTCCGGGTAGGTACCCCGTTGTGGGGTCAGCTCAACCACGAGCAAACACCGTACGAAATCGGCGAACACTGCGTACGAGATCGGCTGACACACCGGGCGGAGGCCGGCGCCAGAAGTGTGATGACATGGGCTTCGGGTACTCCGGGGGGCGATGAGCACAGGTCCGAGCGCAACGGAGAGCGAAGCGGCGGGTCGGGTGGTGCGTGCAGGACGGACGGCCTGGGCTGTTCCCGGCGGCCGCGCTCGCGCCGGTCGTGTGCTGGCTGGCTCGCCATCGGGTGCCGCGGCCGCTGGCTGCGCTACTGGCCATGGTGGCAGCGCTTGCGGTGGTAGCTGGTGTGGTCGCGCTGGTGGTGCCTTCGTTCGTCGCGCAATTGCCCGCGTTGGGGCAGTCGCTGACCCAGTCGGCGGGACAGCTCGACCGGCTGCTGCAGGGGGCTGCCCTTCACTCCCCAGGACACCAACATCAGCCGGCTCGCTGAGCGAGCGTTGGTGCAGTTCGGTGGTTCCGGTGGCCTCATCTCCCCTCTGGGCGGTGCGGCAACCGTGCTCAGCGGCCTCGTGCTGGTGATCGTGGTGCTGTTCTTCTACCTCGCGCAAGGGGGGTGGTTGGTCTCGTCGATGACCAGGCAACTGCTCGAGCCGCGGCGTGCGCAGGCCGACGAGCTGCTCGACCGGCTCTGGTTCACCGTCGGCGCCTACTTCCGGTCGTTGTTCGTGATCGCGCTGTTCGACGCGACGCTGATCGGCGTCGGGCTCGCGCTGCTTGGCGTGCCGCTGGCGCTACCGCTGGCAGTGCTCATTTACCTCGGCGCATTTTTCCCCTACATCGGCGCCACCGTCTCCGGACTGCTCGCCGTGCTCGTCGCGTTCGCCGACGGCGGTCTTGGAACAGCGCTCGCGGTGCTCGCGCTGGCACTCGGCGTCCAAGCCCTGGAGGGCAACGTCATCGAACCGCTGGTGATGGGCAAGCTCATCCGGCTGCCCGCGTTCGTGGTGCTGCTCGCCATCGTGGTCGGCGCCACCCTGCTCGGCGTGCTCGGCGCCTTCATCGCGGTCCCGGTGACCGCCGCCATGGCCCGGGCAGGAGAGTATGTGCGGGAGCAGCGGGAAGCACCGGCGGCGTGACGCAGGCTCATCCCCCGCGCCGCCGCCCGCTGCACGAGAACGTTGTGCACGTCGTCGGGCAGATTGCGCACGTTGAGATCCATGCCTGGAAGATGGTTGCAAAACGCTACCGCCGAGGCGATCACCTGCGGCGAGGGTCAGCGGGAGGCCAGTGCTTGCTCCAGCTGCTTCTTGGTCATCGAGGAGCGGCCCTTGATGCCTTCGCGGCGGGCGTCGTCGTAGAGCTGGTCCTTGGTGCGGCCGCCGGGACCTGTGCGGTTGCCGGAGCGGAGCCCGCCTCGGCGCTGCGGTGAGATGTCCTGGGTGGACGTCTTGCTCGCCTCGTCAGCCTCGCCGGTGCGGGCGCGGTTCTTGTTGACAGTGCGAGCAGCGATCTCCTCGGCTCGGGCTTCGCTGCTGCCCTGCTCCTCGGCCGAGTTCTTGACGTGTTCGTATTGCCGTTCACGCTTGCTGTCCCAGGCCTGCTGCGGCATGGCTGTCTTCCTTTCACTGCATGGTGCGCTACCTCGTCGGAATACCCACAACCAATGCCGTCCATGCACGCTCGATGTCACGTGGGCGCAGGCGTGTGCCCGCACGGCTGCTGCCGCCGCTGGGTACCTGTTCGCCATGTCCGAGCTGACCGAACTGCGCGAGCGGGCCGCGGCCTGCACCGCTTGCGAGCTGCACGCGGTGGGGACCCAGACGGTCTTCGGCCAAGGCAGTCAGCGCGCTGCGATCGTGCTGGCCGGTGAGCAGCCCGGGGACAACGAGGACGTCGAGGGGGAGCCGTTCGTCGGTCCTGCCGGGAAGTTGCTGGACCGGGCGCTGCTGCGCGCTGGTGTCTCCCGCGAGGACGCCTACGTCACCAACGTCGTCAAGCACTTCCGGTTCAAGCGCCAGGGCAAGCGGCGTATCCACCAGACACCGGGGGTCGAGCACGTCCGGGCCTGCCTGCCCTGGCTGCAGGCAGAGCTCGACGCGATCGAGCCACAACTGCTCGTGACGCTCGGCGCCACCGCAGCCAAGTCGCTGCTCGGCACCTCGTTCCGGCTGACCCATCACCGCGGCGAGCTGCTGGAGTGCAGCGCCGTTCCAGGGGTGCCGCTGCTGGCGACGGTTCACCCGTCAGCGGTACTGCGGGCACCCGAAGACCGCCGCGATGAGATGCTCGACGGCCTGGTCGCCGACCTGGAGCTGGCGGGGCGTACGGCGGCCGCCCGGAAGTGACCGTAGTGAACGGAGAATTGATGAGCCAGGAGTTCCTCCACGCCGCGCTGCGCGGCACGATCGCGGCGATGAGCATGACCGGGATGCGCACATTCGCCGGCGAGTCCGGGGTGCTGAGCCAGACCCCGCCGCAACTGGTGATCGGCGAGGGTGCGCCCCGGATGATCGCCGCGGTACCGGCCCATCGTCGCCATGCTGTCGTTGAGCTGCTGCACTGGGGTTACGGCGCTGGCGGGGGCCTCGCGTATCGCATGCTGCCGGCCTTCGTGCGCCGCAGAGCCGCCAGCGGTCCACTCTTCGGGCTGGCGCTATGGGCGGGGTTCCGGCTGGTGATCGCGCCGGCGCTCGGGCTGCGCTCCGAGCGCGAACGCAGCACCGGAGACACGGCAGCGTTGATCCTGGACCACCTGCTCTACGGCCTCGTGCTGGGCGAGATCCGCGCCCGGCCGCGCACCTGACGGTTACTCGTGCTGCTGTCGCTGGTAGGCCTCCCAGGCGCGTCGGCGCGCCTCGTCGGCCCGCTGTTGCGCGTCGGCACGCACCCGCTCGGCCTGCTCGGGGGTGGCATGCCCTTCCGCGACGGCGACCTCGTCGGCGATCATGCCGTCATCCTCGGCCCGCCGTTGCAGCTCGTCAGGCTCGCCAGGATGGCGCGCCCGATAGTAAGGGTTGTCGGCGGGCAGCCCGGCGCTTATCCGCCCGTAGGCGCCCAAGAAAAGCAGCAGCATTCCGGCGATGAGGCTGAAGACGACGTTCTGCATCTGGAACGCCAGCAGGTTGACCGGGGTGTTCAGTATCGCGAGGTGCACCAGCCCGGAGAGCAGGAACAGGCCGCCGATCATCGCAGTGGTCGTCGACGCCGCCCTCCCGCCACGCACCGCAGCCGCGATGAGCGCCGCTCCGACGATCAGCGAGATCGTGGAGAGTGCCCCGTTGCTCGACAGCCCCAGCACCTCTTGGCCCTGCGTCGAGAAGAACCTCAGCCGGTCGACGAATCCGAGGACCCCGAACACCAACAGCCCGACCCCCAGCAGGACCGAACCGACACGGTGCACCCGCTCAACCCACTGCCCGCCCGGGGCGCCGTGACTGCCTCTCACCGTTCTCACACCCTCCTGTGCACGCCCTCCGATGGTGGCATCGGGCCCGCAGCTCTAGTGTCGCGCTCGTGCTGGCTGCGCAGCTCGGTGTAGGCGCTGCTACCGACCGTGACGGGTAGGTGGGCAGCGGATCGGACGGCGCGTCCGGCAGCGAGGCGTTCGACCACCGGGTCCCGACCTCGGAGCGGCTGATCCTGGCCAATGCCAGCTTCACCGTCCCGCCGCAGCCGGTCAATCCCTCCGGCGGGTCTGGCAGCAGCCAGCGGTTGCGGCGGGTCACAGTTCGGTTGCATGCTGTTACTGGCGTGGGGGTCGACGATCTTTCCTGTGGCGTCGGTCGACCTTGTCCCCTCGGGGTTCCACCCGGGTACCGGCATTCCCGTGACCGGTGCCCGGGTGGCCCACGCCGCGCTTGCGTTGCCCCGAGGTGTGCCGCTGTGCCCTGCTCGGGGCTGTGATGCCAGGCGACTCGCCGCAACTTCATCCGATCGCGTGGTGTGACTGTTCGTACCCGTATCGTTGCTGTGCGTGCTGACGTTACGTCTGGTGTTGTCACCGACACGGCAAGTGACTGCCGGCTGGTGCTCGGGGTCTGGCGATCGGCTGCCCCGGCTGGCAGGCCCGTTCCACACGATGAGCAACGAGAGGATCTAGATGGCGAAGCACGCCAAGCCCACCGTGACCACCACGGTGTCGAACGGCGCGCGCGGCGCCGCAGCCCTGGCGATGGCCTCGTTCGGGTTTTTGGCCACCGCGCCGGCCGCCTTCGCCGGCGGCGGGGACGGCGACAACGGGCACGACAAGAAGCACGACGACGTGTCCCAGCACCAGGAGAGCAACGACATCGACGCGCACGAGTCGCAGGGCATCGTCAACGTCGCCGACAACGACGGGCTGGTGCCGGTCCAGGTCTGCAACAACTACGTTCCGGTCAACGTGCTGGGCGTGCAGGTCCCGATCGAGGAGGGCAACGCGGTCCCGATCCTGACCGACGGCGACACCGAAGCCGACAGCGGCGAGTCCTGCCAGCAGGCTTCCGGCACCACGGAGTCGGGCCACAAGCAAGGCTTCGGCAGCGCGGCTCCGGCAGCCGCACCAGTGGGCGGTGGAGCACCGATCGACACCGATGCTGCCGAGGGTCTCGGCGGTGATGGCCTCGGTGACGTGCAGGGCACGACCGCCGAGAACCCCACGGACGCACTGGCCGCGGAGGAGTCCGACCGTAGCGTCGACGAGGCGCTGGGCTCGCTTCCGCAGCCAAGTGGTTCCGAGGAGGTCGGGAACCCGGCCGGCGAGCTCGGTGCGGGTGACGCCCTCGGTGCAGCACCGAGCGAGGACCTTGCGGTGGATGGGCGCTAGAACGGAACCCGTTCTCGCGTACTGCATGCGGTTCGTCACCGCACGTTTCATGTTGCAGCCGGTGTTACCGACCGAGCCGGCATGTAACTCGCAGCTTCCGGCCCGCTCCCGGGCTCGGCGTTCGGCCGGTCGATCTGCCCCGGACCGGTGGGCAGGTCTGCTCCATAAGATGATCGACGAAAGGATCCGCATCGTGGCGAAACACGCCAGGCCCAACCTGACCAGCACCCTGTCCAAGAACGGCGCCCGCGGCGCCGCCGCCCTGGCGATGGCCTCGGTCGGGTTTTTGGCCACCGCCCCGGCCGCCTTCGCCGGCGGCCCTGCTGATGACTACGACCACCACAAGAAGTCCGCCGACTCCTACCACCAGGAGTCCAACGACATCGACGCGCACGAGTCGCAGGGCATCGTCAACGTCGCCGACAACGACGTGCTCGTGCCCGTGCAGGTCTGCAACAACTACGTCCCGGTCAACGTGCTGGGCGTGCAGGTCCCGGTCGAGGAGGGCAACGCGGTCCCGGTCCTGACCGACGGCGACACCGGGGTCGACGGCGGCGATTCCTGCCAGCAGGCTGCCGGCATCCAGGACTGACGGCAAGTCACGCGGGTGGGCGCCGGGGCGGAGGGAGCCCCGGTGCCCACCACGCCATCTCTGCTGCCGTAGGTCCGCCGCGCCCAGGCCGGGTGGCTGGCGGCGGGACCAGGCGATACCCCAATCGATCTCGGCGACCGAGAGGAACCCTCCGACTCGTGGCCAAGCACGCCAAACCCACCATGACCAGCACCCTCTCGACCACCGGCGCCCGCGGCGCCGCAGCACTGGCGATGGCCGCGGTCGGTTTCCTGGCCACCGCGCCGACCGCATTCGCGGGCAGCGGCGGCGACCAGGCCCACCAGCACCACAACGACGAGGACATCGGCTACAGCTGGTCCAATAACGCAGTCGACGCGCACGAGTCACAAGGAATCGTCAACGTGGCCGACAACACCGTGCGGGTGCCCGTCCAGGCCTGCAACAACTACGTGCCAGTCAACGCACTCGGTGTGCAGGTCCCGATCCAGGATGCCGGCGGCCACGTCGCCGCGGGAACCGACGGCGACGGCCAAGTCGGCGTCTCGCCGGACTCCTGCCACCAGACTGGCTGACGCACCATTTGCGAGGGACGATGTGACCCTGCAGCTGTCGACTCAGGCATGGGAGCGGCTGGCCGATCGTCCGCGTAAACATGCGCTGGTCGGTGCGGTATGGGACACGCTCGCGGATCTCGAAACCCTCGGTGGCGAGTGGGACCTGGGGCTGGTGGCGGCGCTGCGATTCGTGCTCGTGCACCACCAGCCCGATGGCCAGGGCCGATGCGGTGCCTGCCGGCGCAAGACCGCGCGCCACCTGTGGCGCCGTCGCTCGTGGCCGTGCGTGGTGTGGCGGCAGGTGCACTACGAACTCATCGGACCGTTCGCCGGCGGCGGGCACCACCGCCAAATAACGAGGTCCGGCCGCGACCCACGTAAGATCACCGGCGAACTCGCTCCTCGCCGATCTACACCTGAGCGGGCGAGACCGGACGGCGACCGACCGTCCACCCGGGAGCCGACTGCCGTGCGCTGAGCGTTTCGATGCGGTCAGGATGAGACCGGAATCACCCACGACTCGTGGCACGATGCTCGCTCGACCGTGTTCGGCGACAGCGGAACGGATCCGATGAATGACCCCATAGTTTCGGCTGCCCAAATATGCAACACCCGGAAGTGTACTACTCTGGAGTGACAGGTCGAAGGCGTTATTCAGTAGCTCAAACTCACTCGTTCCGTGGTAGTCGCCGACCACGGCGCCACTCGAACGGGCGTAAACATTCAGCCCGTGGGCTGACACGCATCGGGTTGGCGTGCTGGTCCAGCGGTCGGCGACAGGGCGTGTCGATCACGCGGTGATCGACTGGTGTGCGGTTTGATCTTCCGGTGGCCGAGCTGGAGGAGATGTCGC
>WHTH01000005.1 GCA_009377865.1 Pseudonocardiaceae bacterium
AAGCCGGCCGAAGTCATCGCCTCGTCCAGGAGGGGTTCGGAAGCGAGTGCGCGGGGATCGAGAGCGAGGTCGCTGTCCTTGGTGAACTCCGCCAACCCGATCGCCGGGGCGTTTCCGGTATGCAGGTAAATCGCCTGCGCACCGATCAGAACGACGGAGTCGAGATGCGGTCTGAGCGCTGCGAGTGCGTCCAGCAGGGCTCTGCGCACGGCGATAAGAAGGTCACTGTCGCCAGGCGCGCTCATTGGCTTCCATCCAGTCGAGCAGGGCTTCGGCCTCCGAGGCGCTGCGGCCGGGTCCGGTCAGCAGGTCGACGGCGACTTGACTCGGCGCAGCGACGGTCAAACGGTCGGCTTGTGTGCAGCGCTCGAACACGACGTCGTAATCTGTAGCGGCGAGCAGAACGTTGGCGCCGCTGTCCACTGCGCGCAATCCGAGCTGTTCGGCGGCCTGGTCGAGGTCGTCGACATAGATCATGGCAAGACGAGGCGGCGCGTAGGCAGCGAGACGTTCTGCGGCGAGCGAGCCGGTCACCGCGTAGCGCAGTTCCCGGGACTCCCGCAGCGCATCCAAAACCGTGGGGAGCCCGCGAGGTTGCAGGTAGGCGCCAACCGAGTTGTCCCGCTGAAAGGCGTAGTCCGCACTCCAGCGTTCCAGTAGCCGGCGCCATGCCACTGCCGTGACGGGTCCGCGCCGCTCTCGATCGACAACGCCTTCGGCCTCGAGGAACTCGATCACGCGGTACGTCGCACCCGTCGAGGCGCCCGACCGGCGAACAACCTCCGGGACGGTCAGGGGAGGCGCGAAGTCGACCAGCGCCCGGACCACGCGCGCGGCGGGTGCGCCGCGAAGCGTCTCGCGCGGGCGGCCCGGCCCGCGCCACGGGTCCCGGTCGGTGCCTGTGTCCCGGAGGTACAGTGGCGGCCGTTCGAGCACGACCCGCAGGTTCCCGGTCGCGTCCGCGTAGCAGATCCCACGCTCCTCGAGAGAGGTTCGTATCGAAGCGCCGAGGTAGCGGGCGACGACCATGGGCACTGCGGAGGCGCCGAGTTCGTTGACGGAGGGCTGCAACCGGTCGAGCATTCCAGGTAGGTCGCGAGCAGTGATCCGACGCTTGGCATCAACGATCAGCGTCCCTCGGCTGTCGTCGGCTGCGCCGAGCTCGACGACGGCGTCGACCCGCCGGTCGCCGATGACAGCTTGCTCACGAATCTCGAGCGACCACCCCGGAGGCAGGCGGTCATCGATCAGAGAGAGCGCTTGGCGTAGCACGTCCACCTCTCGCTCGGGAGGCTTCCCGGGAGAGGTGGCTACGTTGTCATGTGAGGAGTGCATGATTTCGAGCAGCTAGGAAGTTATCCGCGGCACAGCGTAGTTCCGGTGGCACCGGAATTCAAGGATTTCCCGAACGAGCCGCAGCCTGCCGGCGGCGACCGACTCGCGCCGGTGCTGCCTTACCAGGTCGGGGAGCATGTGCTCGACGGTGACCGCAGGATCCGACAACCTCGTTCAACGAGCGGTCGGCCAGAGGCACGGCAACTCATCGTGCCCCCGGGGACCACTCCTCGGCGAAGGTCTCCATCTGCCGCAGCACTAGCTGGGTGGCTTCGGGCTCGGCGTCGGGCGGGTAGTCGTACTTGGCGAGTAGGCGCTTGATGGTCGTGCGAAGCTTCGCGCGGACGTCGTCACGGGAGACCCAGTCGGTGGTGACGTCGCGGCGCAGCGAGTCCACCAGGCCGCGGGCGATGTCGGCGAGCACGCCGGTGCCCATTTCGGTGACCGCGGACTCGTTCTGGGCGACGGCGTCGTAGAACGCGAGCTCGGCGTCCGACAGCGGCGGGCTGAACTGCTCCCCGCGGTGAGCGTCGGCGGTCACCTCCCCGGCCATCTTCACCATTTCGGCGATGACCTCGGCGGCGGAGAGGTTCTGGTTGGTGTACTTGCGCATCAGCGTGAGCAGCCGGTCGGAGAAGCTCTGCTGGCGCACTACGTTGTGCCTGGTGACGGTGCGCATCTGCTGCTCGACGAGCCGACGCATCGCCTCGATCGCCAGGTGCGGGTTGCGCGCCTCCTGCATCTTCGCGATGAACGCATCGTCGAGCCGGGACAGGTCCGGCCGGGGAATGCCGGCGGCCTCGTAGAGATCGGTGATGCCACCGGCCTCGATGGCGCCCGCAGTGAGCTGGCGCAGCACCAGATCCACGTCGGCGGGCACGGGCGCGCCGCGGGCGGCCCGCTCCTCGGCGTCCCACTTGGCCATCCACACCCGCACGGCCTCGAAGAACGCGATGTCGTCGCGGTAGTCGTTCACCGCCCCGGTGCCCGCGCACAACGCGTAGAAGCGGGCCAGCTTCGCGGAGGACTTGCGGAAGCGCTCGGCCAGCGTGTCCTACCCTCGTCGGGCTGGTTGCCGGGCGTCTCCGGGTCGCGCAGGTGGTTGACCGCGTCGGTCGCGGCGTGCAGGAACGCCTTCGGGCCGCCAGTAGCGAGCTTGCTGCGCCAGTCGTACCCACCGAGGATGACGTCGCCGATAACGTAGTGCAGATCGCGGACGTGGCCGAGCGCCTCGTCGAGGTCGTGGCCCATCGGTTTGTTTTCCCGGTCCCGCTGGGTGTACTCGGCCAGGGCCTTGTAGAGGTTGTCGGTCAACGGGGCGTAGCCGACGAGCAGCCCGTCCGTGGAGATCGTGAACGCGCTCGACCCCGCCCGCCGCTACGTCCAGGACGGGTTCGCAGTGGCCCGGACGAGAATGTGCCCGCCGACGTGCAGGCCCGCGTGCTTCCGGGCCTGTGCCGGATGGCGCTCGAAGCCGCCGCCCGAGACGCCTTCCTGGCACGGCGCTTCACTGCCGGGGCTGACCGCCAGGAGGTCGAGCGGCAGTGGCAGGAGGCCACCACGCTTCGGCAACTGCACGACGACCGGGTCGCCTCCACGGAGGCTTGGACCAGTGCGAAGCCCTGGCGAAAGGCGGCCCTCGGCATCGGCAACGCCGTGCACGCCGGGCTGCGCGGCGACCCTGTCGGCTCGGTCCGAAACGTGGAAGACACCGTGGACGATCTGCTGCTGGCAGGCAGACGATGAGGGACTCGACCCAGGTCAGCAGGGGGTCGGCCACGAGGTCGTCGTCGCCCAGCTCGGCTGGGTGCCCAATGGCGGGCTGCCAGCTGATCAGCGACCTCGCCAGGCAAGCGGGGACGTGTGCAGGGCGGCGTCACCGATACGGCGAGCGGCGTCGGTGCATAGCGCATCCCGGGAGGAGTCGATCCAGCCTTGGACGCTGGCGTAGCCGGCATCGCGATACTCGATCGCCTGAACCAGACATTCGAGCTTGTCGGCGTCCTTGGCGCAGCGCGCCTCGGGCGTGTGCTGGGCTTCGTATTCGGTGACCGCCTCGTGCACGGTCTTGCGTGCGGCATCGGGCAAATCGACGGTTTGATCCGCGGTGATCGCCTCGGGCGAGGGTTTGTCGAGGTACGGCTTGGCGGTATGCGGGATGTCCCCTGTTCGAGTCTCCTGCGAGTCGTGCCAGACCGCGAGCAATGCGGCCCGACCAGGGTCGGCGCCCTCGATGGCAGCGATGAGTGAGGCGAGTTGCGCGACCCGGAGACTGTGCTCCGCCACTGACTCGGGGTCGCGGACTCCGACATGCCACCAGCCGGCGCGGCGCATCCGTTTCAGCACACCGAGCTCGAAGGCGAAGGCCGCGACCGCAGTGGCCTGCTGCCCGTCTGACTGGTCCACGGCTGTGAGCCTACCTACCTTGCGGCGAGGCGAAGCGCGTAGCTGATCTCCGACAGCTCCCGCCGTGCCCGCGCGCTGAGCCCAGTGTCCGCCGCGAGTTAGTCGACTTTACCGAAAGCCTCCGACCGCAGGGCGGGGTGGTCGATGAGCAGGCTCGGGTGGGCCAGCAGCAGCGACCACACCGTGTGGACATTGAGATCAGCGTGGCCAGAGCCGGGATGCAGGCGTGCGAGCAGGTGACCGAGCAGGCGAACCCCGGACCAGGTGCGAGGGTCAATCCGCCCCATGAAGCCATCGTCGACTTGCACGGTGTCGATCTCCCCGACCCAGTACGCCCAGTAGTTGAGGTTTGCCTG
Organism: Pseudonocardiaceae bacterium; assembly: GCA_009377865.1. Taxonomy (GTDB): domain Bacteria; phylum Actinomycetota; class Actinomycetes; order Mycobacteriales; family Pseudonocardiaceae; genus WHSY01. The sequence continues at coordinate 4,098 of WHTH01000005.1, forward strand.
CTCTTGCTGGTCGGTGGCCAGGGATTGGTGGACGAAGGTGCGCAGCGGATCGCTGTCACCGCAGGTGGCGAGCGCGACAGCCGACGATCGGACTGCGACCCAGGAAGTGACGTCATCGGCTCGGCCAGCGTTGCGGAAAGCTCGTCGTTGTTCGGCGTGCATCCAGTCAGCCGTGCTCGAACGACGATCGAAGCCGAGGAGGTAGATCGCCTGGCGGCGCAACAGAGCGCCCTCGTTACGCGGGTTCGCGTCGGCTGTGACGAGCAGATGATCGAAGAAGCGGGTGCGCTCACGCTCGTCGAGACTTGGCTGTGTCGGCACCGGCCCCCGCCGTGTCACGGGCCTGTGCAACGGCAGCAACTGGGCGGGGATTCCGCCGGTGAACGGCCATGTGATCAGGTCGGCGTGGATTGCGTCATCCAGGCCGCCCAGCGCGATCGGTTCCGCGCCACACTGCAGCAGCTGGGATCGGAGCCTCACCAGTTCGCTGGCTTGCAGGGAGGTCAGCGGCCGACGGGAACTCTCCCAACCTTGGATGGTGGCCACGTCCACATCGAGATGCTCGGCCAATCGAGCCTGAGTCAACCCGGCCGACTCCCGAATCAGCTTGAGCAGGAAGCCGGAGATGACACCCAGGCAGCGTGGCGAACTCTGACCACGACGTGGTGTTCTTCGGCCGCCGACCATCAGACGATCCCGCCCTACGACTCTTGAGCTGCGGATATTCGTACCGGCAGTGAGTCCTTCTCAGCCACGGTCCAGCCTAGCGTTCCCACCGGTTACCAAGTGATCGCACTACGCGGTCAGCAGCAGAAAGCGAGAGATGACTTGGATGCACGGAGCCGCGTGGAGCACCCGCAGAGTAATGTTCGTCCGGTCGTATCGCGACGTCTCCGGGGAGGTCGCTCACTGCGTGCACGTGGGGCCGATACAGGGGGCCGAAGTGCCTGCGGGGATGGTGGGCACGTTGTGCGGTGCGCTGCTGCGGTTCGACCGGGTCGCGACCGTGGCGCCGGGGGTCGGGATGCCCTGCAGCCAGTGCGTACCGGTCCCGGAGGATGCGCCCCTGTCTGTGGCCCCGATCGGCTATGAGAAGTGGGGCTGGCCGGTAGTCGGGAGCGCGGATCGGGTGCTGCTGATCCTCGGCGACAGCGCGACGGCGTTGGCGCTGCCTGTGTGGCTGGTCGATGTCGTGAGGCCGCTGCTGATCGCCCGCGACCGCCCCGCGCCTGTGCTGGTCCACCCGGGCGTCCCAGAGCATCGGATTGTGCTAGTGGGCGAGCCGTTCGGAGCTGCGTTGCCCTGGCCGGACGGTGTGCACACCATCGGTGGGGCGGTGCCGCTGCCACCCACTGTCACGGCGCTCGGGCAGGTCTGCTGGCAACGGCCTCCGCACGATCCGGATCTGGCCACGTGCCGGGAGATTGATGTCTTCGCCGCGGTGCGCACCGCGCTGCGGGACGTGGCCCGGGTCGGGGGTGGGTGCTCGTGAACCGCACGGGCGGGGACTGCAGGCTCAGGGTCGTCGGGTGGGTCTACCTCGACGTCGGCTACACGGTCCGCTGGCGACGCGGCGATCCGGTCGCTCACGTCTTGGTGGGCCAGCAGATGGACAACCACGGGGCGGTGGGTGTGGTGGACACGGTCCCGGTGGCCCCGTCCGGGTGGACCGACTTCGCCGACATCCGGCAGGTCGGGCAGCGGTGGTGGCAGCGGCAACGCGCGCAGCGGACGCATGACCGTGTCGCCGGCTGACGTATCGCAAACATGGAGGTGACAAGATGACGACAGGCTTCGACGATCCGCTTGCTCCGTCCGGGGAGCAGTTCCCGCTGGCGCGGCCTGACACGGCGCCGCCCTCGTGGGACGAGCCTTCGCCGCCCGGGAGCCGCCCGTGGGGGTTGCGGCGGATGGGTCCGGTGATGACGCCGTCGCGACAGGGACTGGGCTGGGGTTACGACCACGAGCAGCAACTCGCAACCGGCCCGGACGGTGTGGCGTTGCTCGATTTCGCTGCGGGGCCGCCGACCGCACCGACGACCCAGACGGTCGACGGTGAGGATCCTCCGTCGTCAGAGGACTGGATCAACGACTATGCACCTGACGAGCCGATCCCGTCGTGACGGTGCTGATCCTGGCCACCGAGCACGACATCAGCGTCGACCGGGTGGTGCGCGCGTTGGCGGATCGTGACGTGCCGGTCTTCCGCGCAGACCTCGGCTGGTTTCCGCGACAGCTCACCCTCGACGCCGAGCTCCGCGATGGACGGTGGGTGGGGCAGCTGGCCACCGCGCACCGGGATGTGGCGCTGGAGGATCTGCGATCGGTGTGGTACCGCGGCCCGTCGGCTTTCGAGTTCCCCGTGACGATGAGCGCCACCGAGCGCCGGCACGCGCAACACGAGGCGAAACTCGGACTCGGTGGCGTGCTGGCCAGCCTGCCCGTGCTGTGGGTCAATCACCCGAGCCGGCACGCCGATGCGGGATACAAGCCCCGCCAGCTCGTTGCGGCCGCCAGTGCTGGCCTGGGTGTCGTGGCGACACTGGTCACCAATGACGCTGCGACGGTGCGTCGATTCGTCAGGGATTCCGGGCCTGCAGGTGTGGTGACCAAGATGTTCGGCGCGCCCGCGATCTGCGAGCAGGGCGGCCGGCGGGTCGCGCTGACCCAACGACTGACCGGCTCCGACCTCGGCGACCTACGGGGCATCGAGACCACCGCGCACCAGTTCCAGAGCTGGGCGTCGAAACGGGAGGAAGTCCGCGTGATCGTGATCGGTCGGCACGTCTTCGCGGTCGCGATCCATGCGAACAGCGATGCCGCCCACGTCGACTGGCGGGCCGACTACGCGGCCCTGGACTACGAGCGGATCACCCCACCCGATGCGGTGAGACGCGGGATTCGTGCCGTGATGGCCGCGCTCGAACTCGAATACGGCGCTTTCGACTTCGTCGTCACCCCCGAGGGCCAGTGGGTCTTCCTCGAGGTCAATCCCAGTGGCCAGTACGGCTGGCTGGCCGAGGTGCCGCTGACCGAGGCCATGGCCGATTTCCTCGCGCAAGGAGCAGCGTGAACGACTGGACCGACCGGGCGGCCACGCTCGCCGACGAGCTGATCGCGGCCGGAAAGCTGCACTACCCGGAGTGGGTCGCCGCGGTCCGCGCGATCCCCCGCCACGAGCTGGTGCCCGTCTTCTACGAGCAAGACCCCGTCACCGGCGACTGGCTGACCCGCGACGCGACCGACCCCGCATGGCACGACCGCATCTACTCCAACCGCGCACTGTTCACCAAGATCGGAGAGGCCACCGGCTCGTGGGGCAGGGCAGTGGTGGGGCTGTCGTCGACCAGCACCCCGGGACTGATGACCCGCATGCTGGAGGCACTCGACGTCCACGACGGGCACGACGTGCTGGAGATCGGGACCGGTACCGGCTACAACGCCGCGCTGCTGGCCCACCGGCTCGGCGACACCCACGTGTTCTCCGTCGACATCGACGGCGACCTGGTCGAACTCGCCCGCCACCGGCTCGGGGGCATCGGATACCGGCCCATCGTGGTCGCCGCCGACGGCGCACGGGGGCTGCCCGAACACGCTCCCTACCACCGCGTCATCGCCACCTGCTCCGTGTCCGCCATCCCCCGAGCCTGGCTCGAACAGACCCGCATCGGCGGGCTGATCCTCGCCGACGTCAAGCTATCCGTCCACGCCGGCAACCTCGTCCTGCTGAGACGCCACGCCGACCGCGTCGAAGGCCGTTTCGACCGCAACTGGGCCGGGTTCATGTCACTGCGCCGGGAAGTTGCCCGAGCGGCGTCGCCCGTCGACGCCGGTGAGCCCGTCGCTCGTGACCGGCACGAAGCAGTGCTGCGTACCACCGACGTCGACACGCTCCGTCCGTGGGACAACCTGGTTGCCTGGTTCCTCGCGCAACTGACCGTGCCGACCGAGATCGGCTACCGCCACACCCTCGACGAGCAGACCGGCCGCCCGGCCGACGTGCTCCTTACCACGGCGGACGGCTCCTGGTGTGAGATCAGCGACCGAACCGACGACGGGTTCCGCGAAGTACGGGAAGCCGGACCCACCCCGCTGTGGCGTGCCGTGGAGAACGCCCACCAACTGTGGCAACAGCTCGGCCAACCAGGCTGGGACAGGTTCGGGCTCACCGCCACCACCGACCGACAGTGGGTCTGGCTCGACGCCCCCGACAGCGACCACACCTGGCCGCTGGATCCTCCGCCTACCCTCTGACGACTCCTCTGTTCGTGGGACAGGCGCGGTTCGGTCATCCGTCGGCGAGGACAGGATCGGCGTTGCGGCGAAGCGCGAGCCGGGTGAGCGCCGGGACCGTGTCGACGTCGGTCGGCAGCGCGTCCACCGGCCACCAGCTCAGGGCGATCGACTCGGTGCTGCGGACCGGGATGTCGCCCGCCGGCGCGCGAACCAGGAACCGCACGTCGAAGTGGCGGGTCGGCACGCCGAGCGAGCAGGTGATCGGGTGCACGTCGAGATGGAGCGGCTCGGGCTCGATCACCAGCCCGTCGATGCCCGACTCCTCGGTGGCCTCCCGCAGCGCGGCGGACGCCAACCCGGTGTCGCCGTCCTCGCAATGCCCGCCCAGCTGCACCCAGCGCCCGACCTTGGGGTGCAGCGTGAGCAACACGTGGGTGCCGTCATCCGAGAGCACCAGCGCCGAGGCCGTGACGTGACCCGGCACGCAGGACCGGGAGCAGCCGTCGGGCCGGGCGGCGAGGAAGCCGAGGAAGGCGTGCGCCAGCGCGCGCTGTGCCTCATCGACCGGCCGCCAGCCGGACAGCAACCGGACGGCGTCGTCGTGCACCGGCCTCACCGCAGCACCAGCCCGTCGTCGGGATCGCGCGGCGGGCGGGGCGGCCGGCGGTCGGACGGGTGGCCGACGGCGACCGCGCCGAGCGGCCGCCACCCGCCGGGCAGCTCGAGCTCGGCGCGCACCACGTCCGGGCAGAACAGCGTGGAGCCGATCCAGCAGGAGCCGAGGCCCTCGACGGCGAGCGCGACCAGCAACCCCTGCACGGCGGCACCTGCGGCGACGGTGAACATGTCCCGCTCGGCGTCGCACCGCCGGGCATCGGGGTAGTCGTGCACCCCGTCGGGCACCGCAACGGGGACCAGCACTTCGGGCGCGCTGCGCAGCAGGTCACCGCGAGCCACCCGGCGCTCGACCGCCTCGGCTGCGAACCCGTCGGCGTACAGGTCGTCGCGCCAGGCAGCGCCCATCGCGTCGAGCAACCGGGTGCGGCGGACCGGGTCGCGCAACCACACGAAGCGCACCGGCCGGGTGTGGTGCGGCGCGGGCGCGGTCAGCGCGACGCCGACCGCGCGGCGCAGCGCCGCCGGGTCCACGGGGTCGGGCGCGAAGGAGCGCACCGAGCGGCGCAGCAGCAGGGCTTGGCGCCGGCCCTGCTCGATCGCGTCGTCGGTGCCGAGCCGGAACAGGTCCTCGTCGACCGGGCGGACGAGGTCGGCGGCGCGGGATCCGTCATCGCGGCGGGGCAGCCCGCGCAGCACGGCCACCGGCACCCCGGCCAGCTTGCCCTTGACCAGGTCGGCGGCCGCGGCGACCTCGTCGGCCACCGCGACCTCGGTGACCTCGAGCTCGTTGCCGTGCCCATCGTGGCTGCCCGCGTAGCGGTGCAGCACCTGCAGCCCGGCCGAGCCGATCGCCGCGTCGGTCTGCCCGAGCCGCCAGGTCCTGCCCATCGTGTCGGTGACCACCACGGCGACGTCGACACCGAATGCAGCCGCCAGCACCGCCCGCAGCTGCGCGGCGCTGGCGTCTGGGTCCTCGGGCAGCAGGGCCACCTCGTCGAGTGCCACATTGGACTCGTCCACTCCGGACGCGGCCTGCACGATTCCCAGCGTGTTCTGCGTGATCAGGGTTCGCCCGCGCCGGGCCAGCACCCGCTGCGCCTCCGACTCGACGAGTTTGCGCCGCGCGGCATCGCGCGCTTCGGGTTCTGGAGGGACCCCGATCAGGCGGCCCTCCACCTTGGACACGATCTTGCTGGTGACAACCACGACATCGCCGTCGGTCAGCCACGGGGCGACGTCGGCCAGTGCTGCAGCCAGGTCGTCGCCCGGGCGGAACTCGGGCAGCCCGGTCACCGGTATGATTCGGATCTCGCCGCCAGCACCGTGATCGGCGTTGTCGCTCGACCCTGCAAGCAGGTCTTCGGTGGTCACGCGGTCACGCCCGCGAGGTCGAACGCCGCCCGAGCCATCCCGGCCGTCGCGTCCACATCGGACATCAGCAGCGGCACGGTGCGGACCTCGGCTCCCGGCACCGTCGCGGCGTCACCGGAGTGCACCAGCCAGCCGTCCAGGATCCCGCCGGCGCGGCGCGCACCGTAGTGCCTGCCGATCGCGCCGGCCTCGCGGTGCACCCCGATCGCTGCCAGGCACACCTCGGCCATCCCGCGCACCGCGCGGCCGGCGATGATGGGGGACAGCCCCACGACGGGTGCCGTGGTGTCGCGCAACGCGTGCCGGATGCCGGGCACCGCCAGGATCGTGCTGATCGACACGACCGGATTGGACGGCGCGAGCAGCACGGCGTCGGCCCCCCGGATCGCGTCGAGCACGCCGCTGGCGGGCTCGGCCTCGTCGGCGCCGATCGGGACGAACGCCTGGGCGGGCAATGCGGCGCGGTGGCGCACCCACCACTCCTGGAAGTGCATCGCCCGGCGGCCCGCTTCGTCCTCGACGATGACGTGGGTCTCGCAGCGGTCGTCGGTCGCCGGCAGCAGCCGCACCCCGGGACGCCAGCGGTCGCACAACGCGGTGGTGACCGCCGACAGCGGGTAGCCCGCCCGCAGCATCCGGCTACGAACGAGGTGGGTGGCGAGATCGCGGTCGCCGAGCCCGAACCAGGTGGGCTCGGCGCCGTAGCCGGCCAGCTCCTCGGACACCGTCCAGGTCTCGCCGACCCGTCCCCAACCCCGGTCGGTGTCGATCCCGCCGCCGAGGGTGTACATGCAGGTATCGAGGTCAGGGCACACCCGCATGCCGTGCAGCCAGATGTCGTCGCCGGTGTTCACCACCGCGGTGATCTCGTGATCGTCGGCCCCCGCATCGGTTGCCTCGCCAACGGCGGGAAGGTTCAGCGCGGCCTTGACCCCGAGCAGGAACCGAGCGCCACCGACGCCCCCGACCAGTACAACCACCTTCACGGCCGTCAACGCTATCGCGGGTCGTGAGTGGCGATGCGAGTGATAGCTCGTTCCCATCAGCAGAGCCACTCACGAGCGCGCTAGCGCCAGAAGAGGAACTCCCGCAGCCCCGCGTCGGCGGCGTCGATGTTCCCACCGACCGACTGGAAGGCCAGCCCGGTGACGCCGAACAGCACGCCCGCTGCGCCCGGGATGCCGACGATGATCGCGAACAGCGCCAGCGGTGCGAACGGCCGGACGGTGGCGGCGAACCGGCGCGGCTGTGCGGACAGGTAAGGCTCGAGCGCCCCGAATCCGTCGAGCCCCGGGATCGGCAGGATGTTGAGCACGAACGCCAGCAGCTGCACCAGCGCGAGGTAGGACAGCCCGATGGCCAGCCCGGTCGGCAACGCCCCGGACCCGACCGCGGCCACCAGCAGGATGCCGATCGCGAGGTTGCACAGCGGGCCCGCCAGCGACATCGCCGACTCCACCCCGCGCGAGCGCAGCGCCCCCCGTTCGATGAACACCGCGCCGCCCGGCAGCGGGATACCGCCAGCCGCCAGCAGCAGCAGCGGCAGCAGCAGCGACAGCACCGGATCGGTGTAGCGGCGGATGTCGAGCGTGAGGTAGCCCTTGGCGCGTACCGAGCGGTCGCCGCCGCGGTAGGCCACCAGTGCGTGCCCGAACTCGTGCACGCACAGCGATGCGGCCCAGCCTCCCAGCACGAGCAGCACGATGCCGCCGGTACGCACCGGGCCGGGCGCCGCGACGGCCAGCGTCCCACCCACGCCGGTGGCCGCGAGCAGCAGCAGGAACAGCGGGCTGGGGGCGAGGTCGGTCCGTGCCACCGGGGCAGTCTGGCAGCGGTGCACGCCGCAGCCGGCGCCAGCAACGATGTCGTTCGCGACACGCCCGGGATCCCGACGCGCGACAAATGAGGCCTCGGATGTGCCCGAGATGTTGCGCGTCACGAGTGACACGAGTGTAATCACAGGGGTGTCATTCCTCGGGGCACGACTCGGGGGAACCCGCCAACTGGGATTCCAGATCGGCGAGGAGGCAGACCGGCATGGACGAGATGAACACGGGCGAGGTGGCCGACCGGAGTGTGAGCGGCATGTACCTGGCAACCGCGTACGACGAGGCTGGGTCCGATGCAGCGTTCGCCGAGCTGTTCGGCAGCGAACCGGATGAGCAGGAGTGGCAGGAGCGGGCGCTGTGCGCCCAGACGGATCCCGAGGCGTTCTTCCCGGAAAAGGGTGGCTCGACCCGGGAGGCGAAGCGGATCTGCGCGGGTTGCGAGGTACGGTCCGAGTGCCTGGAGTACGCGCTGGCGCATGACGAGCGGTTCGGGATCTGGGGCGGGCTGTCGGAACGGGAGCGCCGACGGCTCAAGCGCCGGGCAGTGTGAGGAGGCTGTACCGGCCTGTCGCAGTGGCGTCATGATGTGGACGTACGGTGGTGCTCCATATCACCTACGGGCCGACGGGAGGTGTCAGTGGCGCGCAGCTCGCCGAGGGCTGGTTCAACCAAGCCTGCCACTGCGCAGCTGGCCGCCGTCCTCGGGGTGCTCGTCTGCCACGACGGCGCGCGATGGCTGGAGGAGGCGCTGGCCGCGCTGCGGGAGCTCACCGCCCGGCCCCAGTACCTGATCGCCGTCGACACGGGTTCGGTCGACTCCACTGCGGAACTGCTCGCCGCGGCGGACGACGTGCTCGACGAGGTGCTCACGCTGCCACGGGACAGCGGGTTCGGCGCCGCGGTCGCGGCTGCGGTCGAGCGCGGCGAGCAGCGCTGGGGCGACCCCGGACGCTGGGTGTGGTTGTTGCACGACGACTGCGCACCCGAGCCGGGTTGCCTGGAAGCGCTGCTGTCGGTCGCCGAGGCGTCCCCGTCGGCGGCGCTGCTCGGGCCGCTGGCGCTGGACTGGGAGGATCCGCGGCTGGTCGTCGAGGCGGGTCTGTCCACCGACGCGGCAGGCCACCGCCAGACCGGTATCGATGCGGCCGAGCTGGACTCCGGCCAGTTCCGTCTCAACACCGAGGTCCTCGCGGTGTCGTCGGCGGGCGCGCTGATCCGGCGTGACGTGTGGACTGCGCTCGGCGGCTACGACCCGGCACTGCCACTGCTGCGCGACGACCTCGACTTCGGCTGGCGAGTCAACCGTGCCGATCACCTGGTGCTGTGCGTGCCCGCCGCCCGGCTTCGTCATGCCGCCGCGCTGGCGGGCGGCTACCGCGAGCTCGACGCGGTGCCCGCCGGTCGCCGCCGCGCGGCGGACCGGGCACACGGGCTGCGGACCTACCTGGTCAACTGCTCGACAGCGGCCTTCGTCGTCGGGCTGCCCAGGCTGGTGCTGCTCGGGCTACTGCGCGCGATCGGGTTGCTGCTCGTGCTGCGCACCGGCGCGGCGCGGGCCGAGCTCGCCGCGCTCAGCTACCTGAGCCGCGGCCGGGGGGGATTGCGGGCAGCGCGGCGTCGCCGCCGTAGCACCGCGCCGTCGCGCGGCGTGCGAAGTCTGCTCACCAGCCGGCTGACCCGGCTGCGCAATGCCGTCCGCGCGGGTCTGGCGGGTCTGGTCCGCCGCCGGGTGCAGGCCGACGCCGAGCTGGGCCGGTTGGGGTCGGGCCGGTCGACGTTGGGTCGGCTACCCGAGCCCGGGCCGCAACAGGCCGAGATGCCACCGGCCGACGAGGTCGGGCCCGACACCCTGCCGGCCGATGCATCGCCCCGGCGGCCGGCCGAGATCGTCACCCAGCGCTACGCCGGGCTGCGGCGGTCGCGCCAGGCGGTGGCCGTCCCGGTTGCTGGGAAGTCCGAGGACTCTGCAGCCTCCGATGACCCGGCGGACACCGCCGGCAGTCGCCCGCAGCCGTCCCCGCTGCCCCGCGACGGCTCTGCCGTGACAGGTGCGACGCAGCGCGCGGGGCGGCTGGTCATGGTCGACGTGAGCCCGGCGCGGTTGCTCCGGGAGGTGGTACTCGCCCCCGCCGTGCTGCTGGTGGCGGCGACGGCGGTGCTCGCGGTCCTGATGAACCGGGGCCGGCTCGGGCTCGAGCTGGCAGGCGGACGGCTGCTGCCGCCCGAGGGGCTCGGCGCGACCTGGGCGTCCTACCTTGCCGAATGGCATCCGGTGGGCGGTGGCAGCGCCGCTCCGGCCCCCACTGCGCTGGCCGTGCTCGGCGTGCTCGGTGCGCCGGTCGGCTCGCCCCGTGTCGTGGTGTCGCTGCTGCTACTCGCGGCGCTGCCGCTGGCGGCGCTCTCGGCCTACCTGGCGACCCGTTCGGTGCCGGTCACCCGCGCGGCACGGGCGCTGGTCGCGGCGGGCTACGCACTGCTCCCGGTGGGCACCGCTGCGGTCGCGCAGGGACGGCTGGACGTGGTGGTTGCGCACGTCGCGCTGCCGCTGGTGCTGGCAGGAACCGTCGCCGTGTTGCGAAGCCGCGGTGATGGCCGCAGCGGTGATGGCCTGCGCGGCGACGGCCGCAGCGGTGCGTGGCTGCCGACGGTCGGCGCCACCGCGCTGGGGCTGGCCGTGATCGGTGCTTTCGTCCCCGCGCTGCTGCTGCTGGTGCTCGCGGCCGCGGTCATCGGCTTCGTGCTCATGCCCGCGAACCGCGCGACGCTGGGCAAGCGCACCGCCGGCTTGTTCGCCCTCGCGCTGCTCCCGCTCGGGCTGCTGCTGCCATGGCCGGCCGTCGTCGTGCAGCGGCCCGAGGTGCTGATCCACGGCACCGGTGCGGCGGTACCCGAGCAGTGGCCGGGCTGGACTGCGTTGCTGGCGCTGGACCCGGGCGGGCCGGGTGCCGCGCCGTGGGTCGGTGTGGTGCTGGTCGTCGCGGCACTGCTCGCGGCGCTGCTGCGCCCGCAGCGGGCGATGCTGCCCGGCCTGGGAGTCGTGCTGCTGGGGGCGGGTGCGGCAGCGGCGCTCGGATCGGTAGCGGTGCAGCCATTGGCCGGTGGCACCGCCCGACCGGGATTCGTGGGTGCCCCGCTGTTGCTCGCCGCGTGCGGGCTGCTGTGGATGGTGCTGGTGGCCTGCCGGTCGAAGCCCGCCGTACCGAGGCCCGCCGTATCGGGGCTGCGACGGGCGCTGCCCGTTGCAGCGGGTGTCGCGGTGGCGACGCTGGCTGCCGGCGCAGTGCTCACCGGTGCGGCGGGGCCGCTCGGATCCGCCTCGCGGCAGCCGGCGGCGCCGGCACTGGCTCCTGCACTGGCAACCGAGCTGGCCCGCGACGGCACCTCCGTGCTCGTCGTCGGGGACGAGGGCGATCCGGTCCGGCTCACCCGCGGCCGCACTCCCCGCTTCGGCGATGACTCCATCGCGCCGCTGCAATCGACTCTGGTACAGCTCGACCGCGTCGGCGACGTGCTGGTCGGCCGCCAGCCCGGTCAGGTCGACGCCGTGCTGGCCGACGTGGCCGCACTCGGCGTCGAGTTCGTCGTGCTGCCCCAGCCTGAGTCGACGCAGCCTGCGTCGACCCAGCCTGAGCCGACGCAGCCCGGGCCGGCGCAGCGGGCGCTGGCCACGGCAGGCGCACTGTCGCGCTCGGCGCCGCCGACCGCTGAGGGACGGCCGGTGCTGCGCCTGATCCGCCCCAACCCTGGAGCCGAGCTGCTCGGGCCGCAGCTGTCCGGCCAGGCCAGGACAGGGGCATCGCCGCCGGTCGGGGCCGCGCCGACCGGCGTCCCGGTGGCGGCACCGCCGCCCACGGTGGCGGCGCGGGTGGCGCCCGGTGCCGACGACCGGCTGTTGGTGCTCGCCGCCAACTACGAGCCGGGATGGCGCGCGAGCGTGGACGGTGCGCCGGCGCCGGTGCTGCGGGCGTGGGGACACCAGGTCGCGGTGGAGGTGCCCGGTCCCGGCGCCGAGGTGCGGGTGGATCGCTCGCAGGTGACCCGGACCGCGCTGCTGCTCGGGCAGGCGGCGGTTGTGCTGCTCGTCGCGGTGGCCGCGCTCCCGTCGCGCCGCTCTCGCGATACCGCCACGCCGATGTGAGCGGCGACGAGGGTATGCGTACCGCCTGCCACGGCTGCCGGGGGCTGGAACGGGCGTTCGATGGTGCCGGGCAGGTCCGGCCGGTTCACACGGTCGGCCACGGGATCATCGTGCGGGAGGTTGCGCCGGGGCGGCTGGTACCGAAACAGTGCCCTGTCTGCGACGGGTCAGGTTGGTTGCCCAGCTTTCAGCCGCCGATGTGAGCTCCAGGAGGGCGGGCTCAGGCACCGTCGACGCCGTCGGGGTCGAGCCCGAGGAAGGCCGCGACCTGCTCGACCAGCACCTCGTGCACCAGATCGGCGAGATTGGCCCCGTCGGCGGCGCGGGACTCCAACGGCCGCCGGTAGAGCACGATGCGGGCCCGGGTGGGCAGCCCGCGCCCGTCCACCCCGGCCGGAACCAGCCGGGCGAGCGGCACCTTGCCGTCCTCGACCACGTCGCTGCCCCAGACGACGGTCGCCGGATCGGCGTCGGTGACCTCGGGCACGTCGTCCACCGCGACGTCGAGCCGCTCGAGCGCTTCGTGCCAGCGCTCGTCGATGGGCTCGAGCGCGTCGAGCACGATCGCGTCGAAGCGTTCCGACGGGCTGCGCGCGGCCGGCAGGGTAACCGGGTACAGCGGGCCGCGGACCCCGCGCCCGCGCCGGTCCCGGCGACGGCGCAGCCTCACCCGGGTCCGCCAGCCGGTCGTCATAGCCGTCGAGGATACGCGCGGCCGGGTGCTTCCCGCGCGGCTGCCGGACGCTCCCGCGTGCCTGCCGCACGCCCGGCGCTGGCCGCGCTATCGTCCCGGGCGTGCGCAAGGTGAGGCGGTGTTCGAGGACCGGGTGCACCAGTCCGGCCGTCGCGACGCTGACCTATGTCTACGCCGAGTCCACCGCCGTGGTGGGGCCCCTGGCGACCTCCGCGGAGCCGCATTCCTACGACCTGTGCGAGGCACATGCATTGCGCCTGACCGCGCCGCGGGGCTGGGACGTGGTGCGCCACGAGGGTGAGTTCACCGAGCCCGAGCCGTCGGTCGATGACCTCACCGCACTGGCAGAGGCGGTGCGCGAGGCCGGCCGGGCGGAACGGCCCCTCGAGCCGGTGCCTGCCGGCGCGAGCTCCGGGGCAGGGACCGGGCGCCGCGGCCACTTGCGGGCGCTACCCGACCCCGAGGGCGACTGACGTCGGTGCCGGCGGGCACCTGACACCCAGCGACTGAACACCCAGCGCCGACGTATCCTCGCGGCGAGCGGATCGGCGATAGGCTCGATGACGACACTGACCACCGGCGTGGGGAGTTCCGTGCGCGACCTCTCGGCCATCGTCAAGGCCTACGACATCCGGGGGGTCGTGGGCGAGCAGCTCGACGAGGCGGTGGTGCGCGACATCGGTGCCGCGTTCGCCGACCTCGTCGGTGGCACCGAGGTGGTGGTCGGCCACGACATGCGCGACTCCTCGCCGGCGCTGGCGGCCGCCTTCGGTGACGGCGTCACCAGCCGGGGCGTCGACGTCGTCTCGATCGGACTGGCCAGCACCGACATGCTCTACTTCGCCTCCGGTCGGCTGCATTGCCCCGGTGCGATGTTCACGGCCAGCCACAATCCGGCGTGCTACAACGGGATCAAGCTGTGCCGGGCCGGGGCCGCCCCGGTGGGTCAGGACAGCGGGCTCGACGCCATCCGTGAGGCCGTCGAGCGCGGTGTCGCGCCCGGCCCCGGCGGTGGCGGGGTCACCGAGCGTGACATGCTCGACGACTATGCTGGCTTCCTGCGCAGCCTGGTCGACGTGACCGGCATCCGACCGCTGCGGATGGTTGTCGACGCCGGTAACGGCATGGCCGGGCACACCGTCCCGGCGGTGTTCGAGGGACTGCCGGTGGATCTGGTGCCGCTGTTCTTCGAGCTCGATGGCACCTTCCCGAACCACGAGGCGAACCCTCTCGACCCCGCCAACCTGGTCGACCTGCAACAGGCTGTGCGCGACCGGGGCGCCGACATCGGGCTGGCCTTCGACGGCGACGCGGACCGCTGCTTCGTCGTCGACGAGCGCGGCGAGCCGGTCACACCGTCCGCGATCGCCGCGCTGGTCGCCACCCGTGCGCTTGCCGCCGAGCCGGGCGGCACCGTGATCTACAACCTGATCACCTCGCGGGCTGTGCCGGAGATCGTCGCCGAGGCCGGGGGCAAGCCGGTGCGCACCCGGGTCGGGCACTCCTTCATCAAGCAGACGATGGCCGAGACCGGGGCGATCTTCGGCGGGGAGCACTCGGCGCACTACTACTTCCGGGACTTCTGGTGGGCCGATTCGGGGATGCTCGCCTCGCTGCACGTGCTCGCCGCGCTCGGATCGCAGCAGCAGCCGTGCAGCGAGCTGATGGCCCGCTATCGCCGCTACGCCGCCTCGGGTGAGATCAATTCCACGGTCGGTGACCAGCAGGGCAGGATGGACGCCGTGCGGAGCCACTTCGCCGCGCGTGACGGTGCCCGGGTCGACGAGCTGGACGGGTTGACCGTCGAGCTGCCCGGTGCTTGCTGGTTCAATCTGCGCCCGTCGAACACCGAGTCGCTGCTGCGGCTCAACGTCGAAGGACGTAGTCACGCCGACGTCGACGGGCTCCGCGACGAGGTACTCGCGCTGGTGCGCCACCAACCTCCCGGAGAACAGGAGCGATAGCCCATGGCCGTGCAGCTGGATCCACAACTCATGGAGATCCTGGCCTGTCCCTGCCCCGACCACGGACAGTTGCGGCCAGGCACCGCCGCCGATCCCGACGCCGATGCGCTGACCTGCACCGTGTGCGGGCGCAGCTTTCCGGTCACCGACCAGATCCCGGTGCTGCTGCTCGACGAGGCCCTGCCCGGCACCGGCCCGGACGGCGGGGCCAGCGGGACACGGTGACCGTCGTGACCGGACATCGCTTCGACGGCGACCTGCTCGACGAACCCGAGCGGCTCGTCGAGGCCGACACCTGGGGCCTGCTGCGCGCAGCCGCGAGCGCGGGCGCCCAGGTGCGGTCGACGGCCGCCATCGCCGAGGAGGCCGGGCTGCACCGCCTCGCCGGCGAGCGCCCCCGTGCGCTGGTCCTCATCACCCGGCCGGGAGCCGCAGCGGCCGCGGCGCCACTGCTCGTCGCGCTACTCGGGCCGTCCTGCCCGGTCCCGGTGGTGACGGCCCGGTCGGTACCGGTCTGGGTGGGCGCGCTGGACGTCGTGCTCGCGCACACCACCGATCCCGGCGACCACGAGTTGGCCGAGGGAGTGGACCGCGCGGTGCGGCGCGGTGCGCACCTGCTCGTCACCGCACCGCCCGACGGGCCGGTCGCCGCCGCCGCGTCGGGCCGCTCGGTACTGCTGTCGCCCCGGCTCGACGTCCCGCCCGGCCTGGTGCTGCCGCGAGCGCTGGCAGCCGGGCTGCTGCTGCTCGACACGCTGGGCCTGCTGCGCACCGATGCCGAGGGGCTGGCAGGCGAGCTCGATCGGGAAGCCGAACGCGCCCATCCTGCTCACGAGTCGTTCGTCAACCCGGCAAAGTCGCTGGCACTGCGGATGGCCGAGCACACCCCGCTGTTGTGGGGCACCGACCGGGTCGCTACGGCGGTTGCGGGACACGGCGCGGCATCGCTGGCGGCGCACGCCGGGGTGATCGCCCACGCGGCCGGGATCGGTGAGGCGATGTCGCTGTCGGTACTGCGCCGCGAGGCTGCCGGCGGTGCAGCGGAGTCCGACGCGTTCCACGACCCCTACCTCGATGCGTCCGGCGGCAACTGGCCGCCACCCGTGCGCCCGCTGCTGCTGGGCGTCGCGCCCGGGCCGGACACCGCGATCGCCACCGAGGCGTTACCGGATGCCGACGTGGTCGGCGCCGACGAGGAACTCGAGGTCGCACCCGGTGATCCGACTGCCCCGGCCTGCGCGGCAGGGGTACTAGCGCTGCGGTTGGATCTGGCGGCGCTCTACCTGGGGCTGGCGCGCGGCGTCCTCGGCGGTTCCGGCCGGGTCGGCAGCGCCGCCCTGGGGTGACGGGGCGGGCGATCTGACGGCATGCATCGGTGATCAAGAAAGCGCAGTCGAACGAGGGAGGTGTGAGTGGAGCTGTTGCAGGGCGCCGTCCGCCCGTACGCGTGGGGGTCGCGGACGGCGATCGCCGAGCTGCTCGGCGATCCGGTGCCCGCGCCCCACCCGCAGGCCGAGCTGTGGTTCGGCGCCCACCCGGACGATCCGTCGCTGCTGCTCGGCGCCGACGGCACCCGCACGCCGCTGATCGAGGCACTGCTGGCCGACCCCGATCACCAGCTCGGCAGCTACTGCACCGGGCAGTGGGGGCAGCGGCTGCCGTTCCTGATCAAGGTGCTGTCCGCCGAGGAGCCGTTGAGCCTGCAGGCGCACCCGTCGGCCGCGCAGGCGGCCGAGGGTTTCGCCCGTGAGGAGGCGCTGGGGATCGCGCCGGGGGCGCCGGAGCGCAACTACTCCGACCCCAACCACAAGCCGGAGCTGCTCTGCGCGCTCACCGAGTTCCACGCGCTGACCGGGTTTCGCGACGTGCACCGCACCGTGGAGCTGCTCACCGCGCTGGACGTGCCCGAGCTCGGTCCCTACCGCGAGATGCTCGCCGGCCAGCCCGATGCCGACGGCCTGCGTGCCCTGTTCACCACCTGGATCACGCTGCCGCAGCCGGCGATCGAGGCGCTGCTGCCCCCGGTGCTCGACGGCTGCGTCACCCTGCTGCGCGAGCGCGGATCCTCGGCACACTTCGCGGCGGAGTGCCGGACCGTGCTGCAGCTCGCCGAGGCCCACCCCGGCGATGCCGGCGTGCTCGCTGCGGCCCTGCTCAACTACGTCGTGCTCACCCCCGGCGAGGCGCTCTACCTGCCCGCCGGCAACCTGCACACCTACCTGCACGGCACCTGTATCGAGATCCAAGCCAACTCTGACAACGTGCTTCGTGGTGGCCTGACCGCCAAGCACGTCGACGTGCCCGAGCTGTTGCGGGTGCTGGACTTCTCCCACGGCGGCCTGACCGTGTGCCGCGGCCGCCGGGGCGGGCCGCGCGAGACGTGCTTCGACACCCCGGCCGTCGAGTTCCGGCTCTCCTGCCTGCAGTGGGCCCCGGGCGATGCCCAGCCCGTGTGGCTGCGCGGTCCCGGACCGCAGATCGTGCTCTGTACCCGGGGATCGGTGCGGTTGTGCACCGATGATGGCCGCGACATATTGCTGCGCCGGGGCAGGTCGGTGTGGCTGACCGCGACCGACCCCGAGGTCACGCTGTGCCCGGGTGCCGGCCCGGTGCAGCTGTTCCGCGCGACGCCGAATTTCGACGTCTGACCAAGCTTCTATGCTGCTCACGTTGCTTCGGCTCAACATTTCTCAACACAGCGGCATCGACGAGGAGGTAGCGGTGGCGGCAGAGGGATCCACCCGCGCGGTGGTCGCTGCGATGCTGGCGAACGGCGGGCTGGCCGTGGCGAAGTTCATCGGCTACGGGATCACTGGGTCGTCGTCGATGCTGGCCGAGGCGGTGCACTCGGTCGCCGACACCTCCAACCAGGGCTTGCTACTGCTCGGCATGAGGACCTCGAAGCGGGTGGCGAGCCAGCAGCACCCGTTCGGATACGGCCGGGACCGGTACTTCTATTCCTTCATCGTCGCGCTGCTGCTGTTCAGCCTCGGGTCGGTGTTCGCGCTCTACGAGGGGATCCACAAGCTCGAGAGCTCGGAGGCGTTGACGTCGCCGCTGGTCGCCGTGGTGATCCTGGTGGTGGGCCTCGTGCTGGAATCATTCAGCTTGCGCACCGCGGTCCTCGAGTCCGCGAAGGTCAAGGGTGACGCCTCGTGGTGGCAGTTCATCCGGCAGGCCACGACACCCGAGTTGCCGGTGGTGTTGCTCGAGGACATCGGGGCGCTGCTCGGCCTGGTGCTCGCGCTGGGCGGCGTCGGGTTCTCGGTGCTGACCGGTGACCCGATCTGGGACGCCTTCGGGACGATCGGCATCGGCCTGCTGCTCGGTGTCATCGCCATCATCCTGATCATCGAGACGAAGAGCCTGCTGATCGGCGAGGGCGCCAGGCCCGCCGAGTTGCGGGTGATCACCGATGCACTGGTCGGGGGTGAGGTGCAGCGGGTGATCCACATCAAAACGCAGTACGTCGGCCCCGACGAGCTGCTGGTCGCGGCGAAGATCGCGGTTGCGGCCTCGTTGCCGAGCGCGGACGTCGTACGGGCCATCGACGAGGCCGAGAGCCGGGTGCGGGATGCCGTGCCGCAGGCGCGGATGATCTACCTCGAGCCGGACCTCGACAGAACCCCCAGCGAGGCCCCGGCGCGGTAGCCGGCCACCCGGCGCGCCGAACGGGTTTCATGGACGCGTGCCGACGAGCGCCTCGGTACGGATGTGCTCGGTGAAGGTGCCCGATGGGCTCATCTCGAGGAGTGCCTCGCGCAGGTCATGCTCGAATGCGGCACGCTGGTCGCCCAGCAGCGCGGGCGTGGAGTAGGAGTAGGACAGCTGCAGTCCCACGAGGGCATCGAGATCCCGCTCGAGGCTCCAGGCCCACCCCACGGTTTCCACTCGGGAGAACGGGGAGCGAGCCAGAGCCTCGGCGTGGCCCTCCGCCGGGTCGGACCCTCGCCGCCGCTGGCTGCCCAGCCACCGGGCGCGCACCTCGGCGATGGCCCCGGCCCACGGCGGAGACTCGGTGGTGATGCCGGGTGCGCTGCCGCTGGCGACGACGACGGCACCACCGGGCACGGTGATCGTGTCCAGGTCGCGCAGCACCGCGTCGCAGTCCATCCAGTGGAACGAGGCGCCCATCGTGGTGAGGTCGAGGGCGCCGAGGCCCATCGTCGTCAGCGCGGTGGAGTCGCCGATCCGCCAGTCGATGGTGTCGAGTTCGGTTGCCCGCAGGCGGGCCTCGTCGAGCATGCCGGGCTCGGGGTCGACGGCGATGACCTCACCGACGAGGTTGGCGAGCGGGATCGAGATCTGCCCGGTGCCGCAGCCCAGGTCGAGCACCCGCTGGGTGCCGTCGAGGTGCAGGCGGTCCCGGAGGTAGCTGAAGAACTCGGGCGGGTACCCGGGCCGGTAGCGGGCATAGTAGGGCGCGGCTGACCGGAAAAGCTCCTCGGGCCTGCCGGTCATCGGCCCTCCTCGCGTGTGACGGGCACCACGGACAGGGTGCACCGCGACAAGGCGCGAACCCGGGTGGAGCTACCGACGCAGGCTACTTCGCGGAGGCGCTGGCCCGCGCAGCGTCGGGTACAGCTACCAGGCGCAGAAGGTCCACGGCGACCACGGCAACTGGCCAGTATCGAGCAGGCCCGCGCCACGAAACCCGCGTCGGGTGATCGGCAGGCAGCGGGGATCCTGGGCGCAGAGTTGATCGTCTATGAGCGCCTCGCGCCCTGCGTACGCCAGCGGGTGAGCTCAGGGCGGTCGCGGCGGAGGGTCCTCCGCCGAGGCGGTGGCGGTACGGTGCTAGCTGAGTCATCCAGGCCGCAGCGCCGCACCGACCCGAAGGAGACATCCCATGACCACCGTCGCGCCCGGGAGCGACAAGCTGCAGACCCGCAACGGCACCGACTTCGCCGTCGCCGATCTGGGGCAGGCGGAGTTCGGCCGCAAGGAGATCCGGCTGGCCGAGCACGAGATGCCCGGCTTGATGGCACTGCGGCGCGAGTACGCCGACGTGCGGCCGCTGGCCGGTGCCAGGATCACTGGCTCGCTGCACATGACCGTGCAGACGGCCGTGCTGATCGAGACGCTGATCTCGCTCGGCGCCGAGGTCCGCTGGGCGTCGTGCAACATCTTCTCCACCCAGGATCATGCGGCGGCCGCCGCGGTGCTCGGCCCCTACGGCACCCCGGACAGGCCCGAGGGTGTGCCGATCTACGCCTGGAAGGGCGAGACGCTGGAGGAGTACTGGTGGGCCCTCGAGCAGGTGCTCACCTGGCCGTCGGAGGGCGGCGAGGGCGCACCTGGTGGCCCGAACATGATCCTCGACGACGGTGGCGACGCGACCCTGATGGTGCACAAGGGGGTGCAGTTCGAGAAGGCCGGCGTGGTGCCCACCGCCGAGGAGGACGACCCGGACGAGTACAAGGTCATCCTGGACGTGCTGCGGGCCTCGCTGGCGGCCGATGCCGCCAAGTGGACGCGCGCGGCGGCCGACATCCGCGGTATCACCGAGGAGACCACCACCGGGGTCAACCGGCTCTACCAGCTGGCCGCGGCGGGCGAGCTGCTGGCGCCGGCGATCAACGTCAACGACTCGGTGACCAAGTCGAAGTTCGACAACGTCTACGGGATCCGGCACTCGCTGGTCGACGGCATCAACCGCGCCACGGACGTGCTGATCGGCGGCAAGAAGGCCGTGATCTGCGGGTTCGGTGACGTCGGCAAGGGCAGCGCGGAGTCGCTGCGCGGCCAGGGCGCCCGCGTGGTCGTCACCGAGATCGACCCGATCAACGCACTGCAGGCGCTGCTGCAGGGCTACGAGGTGGTCCGGCTCGACGACGTGATCGACCGGGCCGACATAGTGATCACCACGACCGGCAACAAGGACATCGTCACGGTCGACCACATGCGCCGGATGAAGCACCAGGCGATCCTCGGCAACGTCGGTCACTTCGACAACGAGATCGACATGGCGGGGCTGGCGCGGCTGCCGGGCGTGCAGCGGATCGGCATCAAGCCGCAGGTCGACGAGTGGGTCTTCCCCGACGGGCACTCGATTCTGGTGCTGTCGGAGGGGCGGCTGCTCAACCTGGGCAACGCCACCGGGCACCCCAGCTTCGTGATGTCGAACTCCTTCTCCAACCAGGTGATCGCACAGATCGAAGTGTTCACCAAGCACGAGGAGTACGACCACGAGGTCTACATGCTGCCCAAGGCGCTCGACGAGAAGGTGGCACGGATCCACGTCGAGGCGCTCGGCGGTGAGCTCACCAAGCTGGACAAGGACCAGGCGGAGTACATCAACGTCGACGTCGAGGGCCCCTACAAGCCCCCGCACTACCGGTACTGATGCGGCTGCGCCGCCCGTGAGTGGTTGATGCGAGCCAGAGCTCGCATCAACCACTCACGACTTTGTCCACAGGAGGCGTGTTGGGGCGGCTGGTGGTGATCGAGGGGCTCGACGGCGCGGGCAAGCGCACCCTGGCCGACGGCCTCAAAGACGAGCTGGGGCGACGCGGCGCGACCGTCGCCCGCATCGCGTTCCCGCGATACGACCACGACGTGCACGCCGAACTGGCGCGCGACGCGTTGTATGGCCGACTCGGTGATCTGGCCGACTCGGTGCACGGAATGGCACTGCTGTTCGCGTTGGACCGGCGTGCCGCGGCGACCCGGCTGCGTGAGCTGACTGCGCAGCACGACGTGCTGCTCTGTGACCGGTACGTGGCCTCCAACGCGGCCTATGGCGCGGCCCGGCTGCATCAGGACGCCACCGGCGACTTCGTCGGGTGGGTCCGCGAGCTGGAGATCGACCGGTTCGGTCTGCCGGTGCCCGACGTGCAGCTGCTGTTGCGGGTGCCGGTCGCGCTGGCGGCCTCCCGCGCGGCCGGCCGCGCCGGTACCGATCCGACCCGCGCCCAGGACGCATTCGAGTCCGACGGCGGGCTGCAGGCGCGGTGCGCGGCGGTCTACGACCACCTGGCTACCTGGTCGTGGCTCGCACCCTGGGTCGAGCTGAACGCGACCGCCCTTGCTGCGGAGGTGGTTGACCAGCTGGCCGCGGGCTGAACCGGCGCGGGAGAAACGAACTCCGGGCCATGTGCGATGTGCCTGGTGTGACGCATACCGGCACCTCCCACGACCGCAACGGTCGAGCCGCCCTGGTCGGGCAGGCCCTACCCGACCAAGAACGGGCCGGCGAGTCCTGTTGGGTGGCCGTGCGCTGTGCCGCCGCGGTCTTCGCCCGGCAGGTGCTGCTGCGGCCGTTGCGGATCGGGACGCTGACACTGCTGGCAGCTGCCGTGGTCGCGGTCGTGGCAGGAGCGGAGGAATGGTGGATCATCCTCGGTGTCGTGCTGTTCCAGACCGCCGGTTCCTTGCTCATCGTGCTCTGGACCGACGGCGAGCAGGACCAGCTACCCGAACGGTCACCGCGGCGGACGCCCGCGCCGCCCGGCCAGCGCACGCCCGACGAGGAATGAGCGCGTCAGGCCATCCCCACCAGGTCGCTACCCCAACGCGCGACCTCTGCATCGATGTCGAGTGGCAACACCGCGACCTCCGAGCGCAGCTGCGCTGTGACGTGGTCAGCGGGGACCAGCCAGGAGACCTCGAATTCCAGCCCGTCGGGGTCCCGGGCATAGAGCGCCTTGGTGGTGACGTGATCGGACGCGCCCACCAGTGCACCTGCTTCGCGCAGCAGCTGCTCGTGGCGCCGCAGCTCCGACAGCGTCGGCACCGACCATGCGAGGTGGTAGAGCCCGACACTGCCGCGACCGGCGTCCGACGCGGACGCGCCGGATCCGACCTCGAAGAGCCCGAGGTCGTGGTCGTTGTCCGAATCCGGAGCCTGCAGGAACGCCGCACCAGGGAGCTGGTGGACCACCCGGAACCCGAGGACGCCGCGGTAGAAGTCGACGCTGCGGCCGACGTCGCGGACGTAGAGCACTGCATGGTTGAGCCGCTGGATGCCCATGACGATCTCCAGTCTCACTTGAATGTTCAACTTCCACCGTACTGCTACCGGCGCGCCTCGTCATCCCGTACCGGGAGTACCCAGCGAGGAGTGCCACCATGGTGCGCATGAAAGCCCGTGTTCTGGTGGTTGACGACGATCCGGCGCTCGCCGAGATGCTGACGATCGTGCTGCGGGGCGAAGGGTTCGAGACCGCAGTCGTCGGGGACGGCGCCAAGGCGCTGCCGGCGCTGCGCGAGCTCAAACCGGATCTGGTGCTGCTGGACCTGATGCTGCCCGGCATCAACGGCCTCGACGTCTGCAAGGCGATACGGGCGGAGTCCGGCCTCCCGATCGTCATGCTCACCGCCAAGACCGACACGGTCGACGTGGTGCTCGGCCTCGAGTCCGGCGCCGACGACTACATCGTCAAGCCGTTCAAGCCCAAGGAACTCGTCGCCAGGGTGCGGGCCCGGCTGCGCCGCAGCGAGTCCGAACCCCCCGAGCAGCTGGGCATCGGGGACCTGACGATCGACGTGCCCGGCCACCAGGTGACCCGCGACGGGCAGCACATCCCGTTGACTCCGCTGGAGTTCGATCTGCTGGTCGCGCTGGCCCGCAAGCCCCGGCAGGTGTTCACCCGCGAAGTGCTGCTCGAGCAGGTGTGGGGCTACCGGCACGCGGCCGACACCCGCCTGGTGAACGTCCACGTGCAGCGGCTGCGCTCCAAGGTCGAGTGCGATCCCGAGCGCCCGGAGGTGGTGCTCACCGTTCGAGGCGTGGGGTACAAGGCCGGGCCACCATGACACCGCGAGACCTGCGTGAGACCTGCTCGCAGGGTCGAACGTTCGGCGTGGTCCGGGTCGAGCCATGATCGACGGCCGACTCCGGCGGTGGCGCGGCGGGTACCTCTACCGCGGGCTGCGGGAGTTGGCCGCGCAGGCCGCCGCGGTGTGGCGCCGCTCGCTGCAGTTGCGGGTGGTGGCCAGCACGGTGGCGCTGTCGCTCACGGTCGTGCTGGTGCTCGGCATGGTGCTGCAGACCCAGATCGCGGCACGGCTCATCGAGTCCAAGATCCAGGCCGCGGTGCTGCAGGTCGGAAACAGCCAGCCCATCGTCGAGTTGGAGCTCGAGTCGGTGGACCCCTCGGCAGGCTCGTTGACCAGCCGGTTGACCAGCGCTGTCGACCGGCTCACCAGCGCGGGCACCGGTCGCGACGACACCACCGCGACCGCAGGGGCGTTCGAGCCGGTGCTGATCGACGGTGGCGACCCGTCCGGCGTCTCGGGTACCGGCCGTTCGGTCGGTCCGCTGGAGGATGTTCCGGCAGGACTGCGGCAGGCGGTCGAGGGCGGCACGCTCGCTCACAAGATCACGACGGTGGCGCGGGAATCCGGCCCCACGACCGTGCTGACGGTGGGCATCCCGGTCGCCACCTCCGGGCGCGACCTGCAGCTCTACCTGATCTTCCCGCTCACCGCCGAGCAGCAGACGCTGAACCTGCTGCAGTCGACCCTGGTGGTGGGCGGGCTGGTGCTGCTGGTGCTCATAGCCGGGATCGCGAGCCTGGTGACCCGGCAGGTGGTGGCACCGGTGCGGCAGGCCGCCGAGATCGCCGAGCGGTTCGCCGATGGCCACCTGGAGGAACGGATCACGGTCGTCGGCGAGGACGACACCGCCCGGCTGGGCACGGCGTTCAACGAGATGGCGGCCAGCATCCAGCGCCAGATCCGGCAGCTGGAGGAGTTCGGCGCGCTGCAGCGGGGCTTCACCTCCGACGTCTCGCACGAGCTGCGCACCCCGATGACGACCGTGCGGATGGCAGCCGACGTGCTCTTCGAGTCCCGTGACGAGCTCGACCCCGGTCTGGCGCGGTCGACCGAGTTGCTGGTCCACGAGCTGGACCGGTTCGAGGTGTTGCTGGCCGACCTGCTGGAGATCTCCCGGCTCGATGCCGGTGTCGCGGAGCTGCATGGCGAGACCGTCGACGTGCGCGACACCGTGGCGCGCGGGGTCGAGTCGGTGCGCGCGCTGGCCGAACGTGCCGGCAGCCCGGTGCACGCGGCGCTGCCGGACACTGAGATCCTCGCCGACATCGACCCAGGTCGCGTCGAGCGCCTCGTGCGCAACCTGCTCGCCAACGCACTCGACCACGGCGAGGGCCGGCCGGTGCAGCTGACGCTCGCCGCGGACGGCACCGCAGTGGCCGTGCTGGTCCGCGACCATGGCGTCGGGTTGCGGCCCGGCGAGACCGAGCGGGTGTTCGACCGGTTCTGGCGGGCCGACCCGTCACGCAACCGGCGTACGGGTGGTACCGGCCTCGGCCTGTCGATCAGCCTGGAGGACGCCCGGCTGCACGGCGGGTGGCTGCAGGCGTGGGGACGGCCCGGCGAGGGGGCGGCGTTCCGGTTGACGCTGCCCCGACGCCGCGGCACCGAGCTGCACGGCAGCCCGCTGCCAATGCCATCCGACGGCATTGGGCCGGACGATCGGGACGGGCCCGAGGACCGCGAGCGGGGAACCGACGCTGAACCGGCACCCGAGGACGTGTCGGAGCTGAGGAGGTGAGGGTGTCGCTGCGTCGTGCGCTGTTGCTGGTCCTGGCGCTGCTGCTCGCTGCCGGCTGCGCCGGCGTGCCGGAGAGCTCGGACGTGGAGGTGGTGCGCTCGGTACCGGCAGCAGAGCCACTCGCGGTGGATGGGCCAGCGCCCGGGACCAGCCCGTTCCGCCTGGTCCGTGACTTCATCGAGGCCACCGGCAATCCTGCGGACGGTCACGCCGCCGCTCGCGCCTTCCTGACCGAGCAGGCCGCCCGGGACTGGAACGACGGGCAGGGTCTGACCGTGATCGAGGATTCTCCGGACACCCCCGTATCCGGCCTTGGGGCGACCGGGGCGGGTGAACCGGTCGACGCTCGCGGCGTAGTCGTGCGGGCCGCCACCGTCGGCAGCGTGAACCGCGACGGCAGCTTCGTCGCGGATGCGGGCCAGCTCACCCGGCAGTTGGACCTGGTCCGCGAGAACGCCGAGTGGCGGATCACCGACCCCCGGCCCGGTGTGCTCGTGGAGCGCACGGCCTTCGAGCAGAACTACCGCCAGGTCCGGATCTTCTTCGCCGACCGTGGCCGGGGCACGCTGGTGCCCGACATGCGGTGGCTGGCCGCCCGGCCGGATGCGACGGTGGCCGGACGCGTCCTCGACCTGCTGCTCGGCGGGCCGTCCGGAACGCTACGTGACGCGGTGGTCTCGGGGCTGCCACCGGACGCGCGGCTGCGGTCCAACGTGCTGGTCGATTCGCAGGGTCGCACGGTCATCGATCTCGCCGGGGTGGGCGGGCTGTCGGAGGCGGACCGGCGGCTCGTCGCCGCGCAGCTCGTCAGCACCTTGGACGGCCTGGTCCGCTCGCCGTTGCGGCTGCTGGCCGATGGGCAGCCGCTGGTGGAGGGCAAGCCGGAATGGCGCACCATGGACATCGCCCCCTACACCTCGGCTGCCGGACCCAGCCCGGACGTGCTCGGCAAGGTCGTCTACGACGGCCGGCTGCGCGATCTCGACGGCGATCCGGTTGCAGGGCCTGCGGGGTCGGGCGAGCTGTGGGTACGCAGCGCGACCCAGTCCAGCCCGAACGGTGAGCAGCTGGCCGCCGTGGTCGACGGACCTGACGGTCGCTCGCAGCTGCGGGTCGGGCACACCGGGCGGGCGATGACCCGGGTGCCGCTGAATGCCGGGTCCATGACCCGGCCGACCTGGCGACCGTCAGGCAACGAGGTGTGGACGGTGATCGACGGCAGGACCGTCGCCGGGGTGGCGCTGTCGGAGACGGGGGAGCCGACGACTTACCAGGTCGATGCGGCGGAGCTGGCCGGACTCGGCCCGATCACCGACCTGCGGCTGTCCCGTGACGGGATGCGGGTGGCCGCCGTGGTGGGCGGACGCCTGGTGGTGGCGACCGTGGTGAGCAGCGAGGGGTTGGTGAGCCTGCGTCAGCCGCGGGAGTTGGGCGAGGCGAACCTGCCCCGGTCGGCGAGCGTCGACTGGGCGCGTGCGGACCTGCTGATGGTGGCCTCGTCCGAATCCGGCCCGCAGGTCTCCGAGGTCTCCGTGGACGGAGCGGTGTACAGCTCGCTGTCGAGCACCAACCTCACTGCTCCGCTCACGAGCGTCGCGGCAGCCCCGGGACGCGAGACGGTGGTGGCCGACGCCAACGGGCTGTGGGCCTACTCAGAGAGCCAGCAGGCGTGGGAACCACTGCTCGGTGGTATCGGCCCGGGCGCGGCGCCCGCCTACCCCGGCTGAGCCCGGTCCGCGCGGACAGCGCGAACAGCGAAGCCGCCGCGGACAGCGCGAACAGCGACAGAGCGCAACTCCCGGTCGGCGGGGCTGGGGACAGCCAGGCGGTTGTGGAGCAACCGGCGCCCGGCGGCACGGCCAGCGGCGGCCGGCGGCCGCTGCCACGAGGCTGGCAGCCATGGCCACTGGTTCTCCGGCTGGTGCCGCGGCACCGCGGGCATTGCTGGACCTGCTGCTGCCCACGGTCTGTGCCTGTTGCGCGGAGCCGGGCGCGATCTGGTGTGCGCGCTGCCGCCCCCGGCCCGGGCCGCCGGTGCGGCTCGGTGTCGCGGGCCGGGACCGGCAGCTACCACCGATGTTCGCGGTGGCTGCCTACCGTGGCCCGATGCGGGCCGCGCTGCTCGGCTACAAGGAGCGTGGCCGTCGCGGCCTTGCCGTGGCTTTCGGGCAGTGGCTGGCAGCAGCGCTGGAGGCATTGCCCGCAGGAGTCCGCCGCGATGCCACCGGATCCGACGGCTGCTGGTGGTTGGTGCCGGTGCCGTCGCGCCACCGGGCCGCGACCCGTCGGGGTGGGCAGCACGTCGCTGCGGTGGCTGCTGCTGCTGCCGCCGCGCTGGCCGGTAGTGGCCGGCCGGTAGCGGTGGCTGCAGCGTTGCGGATGTCGCGCGGGGTCCGCGACTCGGTCGGTCTCGATCCCGCGGCACGACGGGCGAACCTGGCCGGTCACGTGCTGTTGCGTCCGGGCGGGACTCCGCCGCCTGGCACGCCCGTACTGCTCGTGGACGACATCGTCACCACCGGCGCGACCGCCGCCGCCTGCGCCGACACGCTGCAGCGTTCGGGTGTCCCGGTTGCAGCATTCGTGGCGCTCGCCGCTGCTGGTGATCACTCCGGGTTGACGTGGCAGGACCCACTACGGGCGAAAGGGCTCGAATCGTGGGGTAGCGGCACAGAAAATGTGGCAGGCACCAAGTTGGACGGCTAACGTCGGCGGGTATCATCGGTCCCTTCGGTTCGGGAGGAGGCGAACAAGCCCATGTCCCTGGCGCCGGAGGTTCGCTGATTCCTTCCTTCCGCCCGGCGCGGCCGACGTATCGGCTGATCGGCAGGGTGGTCCCCCCGGCGCCGCGGTTCCGCCAGCACAGGCAGGCTGCACAACGCCAGGAGGTCGCCCAAGTGGAGATCGTCGTGAAGGGTCGCAACGTCGAGGTGCCCGAGCACTACCGCATGCATGTCGCGGACAAGATGAATCGCGCGCAGCGTTACGACCACAAGGTCATCCGGTACGAGGTCGAGCTGTTCCACGAACCCAATCCCAGGCAGTCCAAGTACTGCCAGCGGGTGGAGATCACTGGCCAGGGTGGTGGTCCGCCCGTCCGGGCGCAGGCCTGCGGTCCAGACTTCTACGCGGCGCTGGACTCCGCGATCGGCAAGCTGGAGAACCGGCTGCGCCGCATCTGCGACCGGCGCAAGGTGCATCACGGCCGCCGTCAACCCACCTCTGTCGCCGAGGCGACCGCCCCGCTGGCGTCGTCACTGGTGCCCGCCGAGCTCGCGGCCGGCAACGGTCGCAGCGCGCCCACCCAGTTGCTCGACCGGGAGGAGACCGGAACCGAAGATCACGACGAGTACACCGTGCCTGCGCAGCGGTGGGAGTCCGCCGACGACGGACCCGGCCGGATCGTCCGCCGCAAGGAGCACTCAGCCAAGCCGATGACCGTCGACCAGGCGCTCTACGAGATGGAACTGGTCGGTCACGACTTCTACCTGTTCTGCGACGCCGACTCCGGGTACCCGAGCGTGGTCTACCGCCGCCGGGGCTTCGACTACGGCGTGATCCGTCTCGTCTGAGGTCCGCTGCGCGGTCTCAGCCACCCGGCCACACGGCGAGCAGAGTGCAGCGCTGAGCCGGGCAGATCCCGTCACGGGCCGGGTAGCGCATACGATGGGGGTGACCGACCTCGGGGTACGGCCGGCACGGCCGATCCCGCAAGCCGCGCGAGACGACCGTGAGTGAGGTCCGCAGAGCATGGTCCTGTCCCGACTGCTCCGTGCCGGTGAGCACAAGACGGTGCGAAGGCTGCGCGCCATCGCAAACCACATCAACACCCTGGAAGGCGACGTCACCGGCCTGAGCGACGCCGAGTTGCGGGCCAAGACCGACGAGTTCCGGCGCCGCCACGCCGGCGGGGAGTCGCTCGACGACTTGCTGCCCGAGACGTTCGCCGTGGTCCGGGAAGCGGCGCAGCGCACCCTGGGGCAGCGGCACTTCGACGTGCAGTTGATGGGTGGCGCCGCGCTGCACCTGGGCAACATCGCCGAGATGAAGACCGGTGAGGGCAAGACGCTGACGTCGGTGCTGGCCTGCTACCTCAATGCGCTGTCCAGCAAGGGCGTACACGTCGTCACGGTCAACGACTACCTGGCCAAGCGCGACGCGGAGTGGATGGGCCGCATCTACCGGTTCCTCGGCCTCGAAGTCGGGGTCGTACTGGCCCAGCAGCCTCCGGCGGAGCGCCGTGCCGCTTATGCCGCCGACATCACCTACGGCACGAACAACGAGTTCGGCTTCGACTACCTGCGCGACAACATGGCGTGGAGCCTCGCCGACTGTGTGCAGCGGGGGCACAGCTTCGCGATCGTCGACGAGGTCGACTCCATCCTCATCGACGAGGCGCGCACGCCGTTGATCATCTCCGGTCCGGCCGACCAGTCCTCCCGCTGGTACGGCGAGTTCGCGCGGCTCGCACCGCTGCTGCGCCGCGACGTCCACTACGAGGTCGATGAGCGCAAGCGCACCGTCGGTGTCTCCGAGGAGGGCGTCGAGTTCGTCGAGGACCAGCTCGGCATCGAGAACCTCTACGAAGCGGCGAACAGCCCGCTGGTCGGCTACCTGAACAACGCGCTGAAGGTCAAGGAGCTCTACACCAAGGACAAGGACTACATCGTCCGCAACGGTGAGGTCCTCATTGTCGACGAGTTCACCGGGCGGGTGCTCGCCGGCCGCCGCTACAACGAGGGCATGCACCAGGCCATCGAGGCCAAGGAGAAGGTGGAGATCAAGGCCGAGAACCAGACGCTGGCCCAGATCACACTGCAGAACTACTTCCGGCTCTACGACAAGCTCTCGGGCATGACCGGTACCGCGCAGACCGAGGCCGCGGAGTTCCAGCAGACCTACGACCTCGGGGTGGTCAGCATCCCGACCCACATGCCGATGATTCGCGAGGACCGGGCCGACCTCGTCTACAAGTCCGAGGAATCGAAGTTCGCCGCAGTGGTCTCCGACATCGCCGAGCGGCACGTCGTCGGCCAGCCGGTGCTGGTGGGCACCGCCAGCGTGGAGCGCTCGGAGTACCTGTCCAAGGCACTGGTCAAGGCCGGTGTGCCGCACTCGGTGCTCAACGCCAAACACCACGAGAAGGAAGCGGCGATCATCGCCGACGCGGGTCGGCGCGGTTCGGTCACCGTGGCCACGAACATGGCCGGCCGCGGCACCGACATCGTCCTCGGTGGCAACCCCGAGCACATCGCCGATACGGAACTGCGTTCCCGCGGCCTGGACCCGGTGGCGACTCCGGAGGAGTACGAGGCCGGCTGGGAGCCCGCGCTCGAGGAGGCCCGCGCCAGCGTGAAGGCCGAGGCCCGGGAGGTGCTCGACGCCGGCGGGGTCTACGTGCTGGGCACCGAGCGGCACGAGTCACGGCGCATCGACAACCAGCTGCGCGGCCGCTCGGGCCGTCAGGGCGACCCCGGCGCGTCCCGGTTCTACCTCTCGCTGCGTGACGAGCTCATGATGCGGTTCAACGGCCCGATGGTGGAGTCCATCATGACCCGGCTCAAGTTGGAGGACGACGTCCCCATCGAGGCCAAGATGGTCAGCAAGGCGATCCAGTCCGCGCAGACCCAGGTCGAGCAGCAGAACATGGAGATCCGCAAGAACGTCCTGAAGTACGACGAGGTGATGAACCTGCAGCGCAAGGTCATCTACACCGAGCGCCGCCGGGTACTCGAGGGCGAGGATCTGCGCGATCAGATTCAGCACATGCTCACCGACGTCATCACGGCTTACGTCAAGGGCGCCACCGCCAACGGCTACGCCGAGGACTGGGACCTCGACTCGCTCCGGGCGGCGCTCAAGACGCTCTACCCGGTGTCGATCCGGTTCGAGGACGTCGGTGACGATGTCGGGGACCTGACCTCAGAGGTGCTGCTCGAGGCCGTGCTCGCCGACGCCCGGGCGGCCTACGAGCGGCGTGAGGCCGAGCTGGAGGAGAAGGCGGGCAAGGATGCCATGCGCGAGCTGGAGCGTCGCGTCGTGCTCTCGGTGCTCGACCGCAAGTGGCGCGAGCACCTCTACGAGATGGACTACCTCAAGGAGGGAATCGGCCTGCGCGCAATGGCCCAGCGCGACCCGCTCGTCGAGTACAAGCGCGAGGGCTACGACATGTTCAACGCGATGCAGGAGGCGTTGAAGGAGGAGTCGATCGGCTTCCTGTTCAACCTGCAGGTGCAGGTGGCCGATCAGCCGCAGGCCGGCAGTGTCGCGGCGGCGCCGTCGGACGGTACCGCCGTCGCTGCCGCCCCGGCCGCTGCAGCGGCGGCTCCAGCAACCGCCGCGCCTGCCGCGTCGCGGTCACAGCCCGCCCAGCGCGGCAACGGTGGCGCCACCGGTGAGCTGCGCGCCAAGGGGTTGGCCCAGCCCGCTGCGGCCGCGCTGACCTACAGCGGTCCGACCGAGGACGGGGGTACCGAGGTCCGCGGCCAGTCCCGCAAGCGCGGTGGCAACGGTGCCGCCGAGGAATCGACCCAGGTCGGCGGCCAGGAGCCGTCGCGCAACGCGCCGTGCCCCTGCGGCTCGGGCAAGAAGTACAAGCGTTGCCACGGGGCGCCGAGCGAGGCAGCGCGGTCCTGACTCCCTGACGCGGTCGCATTCAACGGAGGCGCTGAGCCGCAACGACGTCACCGCGGGTCAGTGGCAGATGCAGGGCGGTGCACTGCCACCGGGCGCCGCCGGTCATGATGTGGACCTCGAAGCGGGCCGACAGCGCGCGTACCCCGGTGCGCAGCACGACGATCCCGGTCGCCTCCAGGACCCCGGGTGCCGGTTGCTGCGAGTGCACCGACTGGATGTGTGGCCGCAGCTGCCGGGCAGCGCCCCGCAGCCCGATGAGGTAGCTGAGCTGATCGGGCCGCAGTACGGCGGCGAGCTGCTCGGCGGCTCGCCGCCCGCACATGATCTCGGTGGCGGCACGCAGCACCCGGTCGGCCATGGCGGGGGCGGCGGGGTCGATGCGGCGCAGCGAGGCCGGTTCGGGTCCGGCAGCAGTGGTGCCGGAATCGGCAGGGGTGGTGGTGCGCTCGGCTTGAGCCGCCAAGACCTCTGCGAGGCGGCGAAGGACGGGCCGCGCGGCTGTGTCCTGCGCGGCTGTGTCCTGCGCGGCTGGTTCGGCGATACTCCTGGTCATGGAGCCCTCCCTCAAATAGCAGACATGGCTGGGTCGACGGCGCTGCGGCCGCCGTCGCGGACCCGTGAGATGCGTCGCGACGGCGCTGCACCGGGCTGGGGGAGGGGGATCCAGGACCCGGCGCCGAGGAGTATCGGTGTCACCGGGGCACCGCGTCTCGGTTTTGGATGATCTCGTGGAAACGAGTGCTGCCGGCGAGCCGTAGACGAGCCTTACCAACAAGGCTGAGTCGCCGATGGCTGACACGGGCGCACCACCGCCGCTTCCAGCACTGTCACGAAGGTGCCCTTCGCCCCAGCTGATGAGGCCTAGGGGGCCTTTGTGACAGTGGGCGTGCGGCCAAGGAGGCCTTCGTGGCGGTGGCGACTAGCGCCGGCGAGCACCTTGACCCGGTGTGCGGAGGCCCGCTGCATCGCCACCCCGCTCGTGGCAGCGGCATCGAGGATCTCGGCGATGCTCGACCCGCTCGCCCGATCGGCGGCGACGACTTTGTCGACCGTCAGAGTGGGATCGGTGAGCGCCTTGAGCACCGGCTTGCGGCCGTAGACGGTGACGAACGCGTCTCGGGCTGCGGGCCGGCGGGCCCGGCTGCTCGGCGGGCGGGGGCACCGGCTCAGCATGGCAGGTGTCGATGCTTCGGCCCTGCGAGCAGGCCTCAGGCGCGAAGCCGGGCTCGAGACGTGCCAGGATCAGGGCATGACCGATCGGCTGTCGGCGCTGGACGCGTCGTTTCTGTACCTCGAGGAGGCCACCACGCCGATGCATGTCGGCGCGGTCCTGTTGTTCCGGCGACCCCGGTCGGGCTTCGACTATGATCGGCTGGTTGCGCTGATCGAGGAAAGGATCGGGCTGGTACCCCGCTACCGGCAGAAGGTGCGCACGATTCCCGGGTGGCTCGCCCGCCCGGTCTGGGTCGACGACGCCGAGTTCGACATCACCTACCACGTGCGGCGCTCGGCGCTGCCCAAACCCGGCAGCGACAACCAGCTGCACGAGCTGGTGGCGCGGCTGATGTCGAGGCCGTTGGACCACACCCGACCGTTGTGGGAGATGAACCTCGTCGAGGGGCTGGCCCGCAACCGCGTCGCCGTGGTCACCAAGACGCACCAGGCCATGATCGACGGCATCAGCGCGATCGACATCGGGCAGGTGATCCTCGACGTCTCCTCGACGCCGCGCGACACCCGCGAGGAGCTGTGGATGCCCCGCCCGGAACCCAGCGGCCTCGAACTGGTGTGGGATGCCGTGAGCGAGGCCGTCGCACGGCCCCGCGAGGTCGTCGACAACGCCCGTACTGCCGCGCTCGGCGGGCTGGCCACGGTGCGCAATGTGGCCGGTGTCCTCGAGGGCGTGGCCTCCGCCGTGCGCACCGCCGCCCGGCCTTCGCCCGGCGGCCCGCTCAACGTGCCGATCTCCACGCAGCGACGGTTCGCCATCGCACGGACCCGGTTGGAGGACTACCGCATCGTGCGCCGGACCTTCGGCGGCGACGTCAACGACGTGGTCCTCGCGGTCGTCGCGGGTGCGCTGCGCAACTGGCTGCTGTCGCGCGGCGAGGCGGTGAACGTCTCGACCACGATCCGGGCGATGGCGCCGCAGTCGGTCCGTGTCCACCCGGGCGAGCAGGGTGACGGTTCGCTGCTGGACAACCGCGTCGCGTCGTACCTGGTGGACCTGCCGGTGGGCGAGTCGAACCCGACGTTGCGGCTGCATCACGTCGCCCATGCGATGCGGGCACACAAGGAGTCCGGCCAGTCCGTGGGTGCGGATGCGCTGGTCCAGCTGGGCGGGTTCGCACCACCCACGATGCACTCGCTGGGGGCCCGGGTCGCCAGCGGATTCTCGCAGCGGATCTTCAATCTCGTGATCACGAACGTGCCCGGGCCGCAGTTCCCGCTCTACAGTGCCGGAGCAAAGATGCTGGAGATGTACCCGGTGGTCCCACTGGCGATGAACCAGGCCGTCTCGGTCGGCATCACCTCCTACGACGGGGGGCTGTACTACGGCTTCAACGCCGATCGGGACGCGATGGCCGACCTCGACGTGCTGGCAAGTCTGATCGAGGAGTCGCTCGCGGAGCTGCTCGCGACGGTGCCCGCATGAGGGTGTACCTGCCTGCAACGGTGTCCATGCTGCGCAAGCTGGTCGACAACGGAGAGCTGTCCCCGCCGTCCGGGATCGCGTTCGCTCTGACCCCGCGGCTGCGGGAGTCCTACGCGGCCGGCAACACCGAGGAGCTGGAGTACGCGGCGATGTTGGAGGCGGCCCGAGCCTCGCTGCGGTTGCTGTCCGCCGAGCTCGGCGCCGACCCGGACGCGGTGCCCCGGCGAGCCGTGATCGCGGCCGACCTCGACGGCGTGGCGCTGCGGCCAGACCTCGACGACGCGGCGGTCACCCTGCCCGGAACCGTCTCGATGCCCGTCATCGCAGCCGTGCACGTCGACAACCCCGAGGCGGAGGCAGCGGTCCGGGCGGCAGCCGGGGTGGTCGACGCCGCCGACCTCGGTGACCCCGACGCGGAGTTCGCGCTCGGTGACGCGGAGGATCACGAGATGGCCTGGTACGCCAGCCAGGAGCTGCCCTTCCTCCTCGAACTCATGTGACCCCTGTGAACCCGACATCCCGGAGGCCCTACAGTCCGGCAACGAGTCGGAGGAGGATGCCGTGAGTCGTGGTGCGGGACGGCCGGTCGTGCTGCTGCACGTCGGGACGCCCAAAACGGGCACGACCTACCTGCAGGACGTGCTGTGGTGCAACCGGCGCACGTTACGTCGCAGCGGCGTGCTCTACCCGGGGCAGCGCCCGCAATCACAGTTCCTGGCCGTGATGGACCTGCAGGGGGCGACGGCGGACGAGGTGGGAGCTCCCGATCTGCCCGGTTCCTGGCACCGGCTGCTCGACCAGATCCGGGGCTGGCCCGGCACCGCGGTCATCTCGCATGAACTGCTCGCCCCGATGGACACCGCACGCATCGACCGGGTGCACGACGACCTGGGCTTCGCCGAGGTGCACGTGGTGTGCACCGTGCGCGATCTCGGCCGGCAGTTGCCCGCCGTCTGGCAGGAGGACCTGAAGAACCGCCACTCGCTGCGCTTCGCGGAGTTCCTCGACGCGGTGCGCACGGATGCCGGGCAGCGTCACTGGCTGGGCGACCTGTTCTGGCGGATGCAGGACGTGCCGGAGGTGCTGCGCCGGTGGGCGAGCGTGGTGCCTCCCGAGCGGGTACACGTGGTGACGGTACCGCCCCCCGGCGGGCCTGCAGCGCAGCTCTGGGAGCGCTTCGCCACGCTGCTCGGCGTCGATCACGCAGCGGTCGATGCGACACCGGACGCGCCGAACTCGTCGCTCGGCCCGGCAGAAGCCCACCTGTTGCGGCGGATCAACCTGGCGCTCGACCCTGCGCTGCCGTGGCCGGTCTACGAGCGGACCGTGCGCCGCCACCTCGTCGACGTGCTGGCACGTCGGCCCGGCGGGGTGTCACGCATCAGCGTGCCCGCGGCGGACCTCGGATGGGTGCGCGAGCGCTCCGAGCGGATCACGAAGGAGCTGAACGAGGCGGGCTACCGGATCGTGGGCGATCTCGACGACCTGACCCCGGCAGTCGGTGGCGGCAGTGCCCATCCCGGGGCCCATCCCGGGGCCCATC
The DNA here is from genome assembly GCA_009377865.1 of Pseudonocardiaceae bacterium. GTDB lineage: Bacteria > Actinomycetota > Actinomycetes > Mycobacteriales > Pseudonocardiaceae > WHSY01. The sequence continues at coordinate 40,302 of WHTH01000005.1, forward strand.
CCGACGACGTCACCGACTCCGATCTGCTCGATGCGGCGCTGGCGGCCGTGCGCATGCTGGTCGAGCGCGAGGCGGCCGCACCGGCCCCTCGGTTGTCGGGGGCCACGCTGCGGTGGCGGGTCAGCGAACTGGCCGGTCGGCACCGCGGCCTGCTGGCGGCCCGCTCGCTGTACCGGTCGGTGCGGCGATTGCATGACGAGCGCCGAGGGTGACCGTCAGCCGGTCTCGGTGAGCGCGACGATCAGATGGCGCACCGACAGCGCCCGACGCCCGGCCGCCCCCTTGAGCCCGTCGAGCGCGCACTCCGGATCCGGGGGCGGGCCCAGGTGGGTGCATCCCCGCGGGCAGTCGCCGATCGCCTCGGCCAGGTCACCGAACGCCGAGACGACGTCGTCGACGCTGACGTGGGCCAGCCCGAAGGAGCGGATCCCCGGGGTGTCGATCACCCAGCCCCCCCGCGGCAGTGCCAGCGCCACCACCGATGCCGAGGTGTGGCGGCCCTTGCCGACCGCACTGACTTCGGCGGTGGCCCGGGCGGCGTCGGGAACCAGCCGGTTGACCAGCGTGGATTTGCCCACCCCGGAATGGCCCACCAGTGCCGATACCCGGGTGGCCAGCCGCCGGCGCAGCCCGTCGGGCGGCTCCTCCGGCCGGGTCACGAGCACCGGCAGGTCGAGTGCGGCGTAGCGCTCGATCAGCGCATCCGGGGCCGCGAGATCACCCTTGGTCAGGCACAGCACCGGCTCCAGCCCACCGGCGTAGGCGGCGACCAGGCACCGGTCGATCAGCCCGGTCCGCGGCGGCGGATCCGCCAGCGAAGCAACCACCAGCAGCTGCTCGGCATTGGCCACCACCACGCGCTCGTAGGGATCGGTGTCGTCGGCGGTGCGGCGCAGCACGCTGCAGCGTTCGGTGACCCGCACGATGCGGGCCAGCGCGTCCGTCGCGCCGGACAGGTCACCGACCAGGCCCACGCGGTCCCCGACCACCACCGGGGTACGTCCCAGCTCGCGGGCCCGCATGGCCGTCACCCGATGCTCCGGGTCGCCGTGCAGCACGCAGGTCCACCGGCCGCGATCGACGGCGACGACCATCCCGGTGACCGCGTCGGGGTGGTCGGGGCGGCGCTTGGTGCGCGGCCGCGACCCCCGCCGCGGCGGCCGGACACGGACGTCGGACTCGTCGAAGCGGTCGACCTCCCGGTCGCGGGGGCTCAGTCTGATCTCCCAGGACCCGAGCCACCCGCGAGCATCGCGTCCCAGAGTCCGGGGAAATCGGGCAGCGTCTTGGCCGTCGCGCCGATGTCGTCGACGGTCACGCCGGTCACCACCAGGCCCAGGATCGCGCCGGCGGTGGCCATCCGGTGATCGTCGTGGGCACGCCAGGGCCGGTCGGGGTTCGCGCCCAGCGGCGCGGGACGGATCGTCAGTCCGTCCGGGGTCTGGCGCACCGTGGTGCCGAGCGCGCCGATCTCGCGGGCGAGCGCGGCCAGCCGGTCGGTCTCGTGGCCCCGCAGGTGCCCGATGCCGCGCAGCGTCGACGGCCCGCCGGCCAGCGCAGCCAGTGCGGCCACTGTGGGCGTGAGCTCGCCGACCTCGTGCAGGTCGATGTCCACCCCGTCGAGCCGTCCCGGGCCCCGGACCGTCAGCCCCCGGTCGTCGAGCACCACCGACGCGCCCATCGCCGCCAGCACGCCGCGGATGGCGTCCCCGGCCTGGGTGGTGTGCTGCGGCCAGCCGGGCACGGTGACCTCGCCGCCGGTGGCCGCCGCCGCGGCGAGGAAGACCGTGGCGTTGGACAGGTCGGGCTCGACGTCGACGGCCCCGCCGCGCACCGGCCCGGGTGCCACCCGCCAGGTAGCCACCGAGGTAGCAGTTTCGGCCGTGTCCACCTCGATCCCGGCGGCGCGCAGCATCGCGACGGTCATCTCGATGTGCGGCGTCGACGGCACCGGCTTGCCGTCGTGGTGCACGGTGATCCCCTTGTCGTAGCCGGCGCCGGACAGCAGCAGACCCGACACGAATTGCGACGAGCCCGATGCGTCGAGCGTGACCTCGCCGCCGGGCAGCGATCCGGTGCCGTGCAGCACGAACGGCAGCGCGTCACCGTCGACGGCGGCGCCGATCGTTCGCAGCGCGTCCAGCACGGTCGTCATCGGGCGCTGCCGGGCCCTCGGGTCGCCGTCGAACCGGACCGGGCCGTCGGCCAGCGCGGCCAGCGGCGGGACGAACCGCATCACGGTTCCGGCCAGCCCGCAGTCCACGGTCGCCGGGCCACGCAGCCCGTCGTGCGCGCCGACGATCACCATGGTGGTGTGCTGGTCGACCGGCACCCCGAGTGCCCGCAGTGCCCCGGCCATGAGGTCGGTGTCGCGGCTGCGCAGCGCGCCCCGGACAATGCCGCCGGTGCCGGCGAGCGCGGCCAGCAGCAGCGCCCGGTTCGTGATCGATTTCGAGCCCGGGACGGTGACGGTGGCGCGGACGGGTCCATCGGCGGCCGGTGCCGGCCACGGTGCCCGGGTCGGTGTCGTCATGACCACTATCATCTCGCACCCACGCCAGAGTGGGCGCGGCGTGCCACGATGGAGCCCATGTGCGGCAGGTACGCCTCCACCCGCGATCCGGCGACGCTGGCTGTGGAGTTCGCCGCCGTCGACGCCACCGGGGACGAGGCCCCCGGTGCCGACTACAACGTCGCGCCGACCAAACCGGTGCTCGCCGTGGTGACCCGCCATCCCCGCGACGCGGAGGGGACACCGGATCCCGGCCGCACCGAACGCAGTGTCCGGGTGATGCGCTGGGGTCTGGTCCCGCACTGGGCCAAGGACGCCTCGGTCGGCTCGCGGATGATCAACGCTCGGGCCGAGAGTGTCGCGGGCAAGCCGGCCTTTCGCACCGCGATCGCGAGCCGGCGCTGCCTGCTGCCCGCCGACGGGTGGTTCGAGTGGCAGCGACAGGCCCAAAAGGAGGCGCAGCAGGCCCAGCCGAAGCGCGCGCGCAAACAGCCCTACTTCCTCACCCCCGCCGACGGTTCGGTGCTCGCGCTGGCCGGCCTGTGGGCGACGTGGCGCCCGGCCGGCTCCGACGACCCGCCGCTGGTCAGCTGCGCCGTGCTCACCACCGAAGCGGTCGGCCCGCTGGCCGGGATCCACGACCGGATGCCGCTTGTGCTGCCCGCGGACTGTTGGGCGGACTGGCTCGACCCCGACTCCCGTGACCCCGGCTCGCTGCTGGCGCCGCCGTCGGCTGCCGTGGTCGACGGCCTCGAGCTTCGCCCGATCTCGACGGCGGTCAACGACGTTCGGCGAAACGGCACCGAGCTGCTCGAACCGCAGCAGCCGGATCAGCCCGCCCTGATCGATCTCGACTCGTGACCACGCTCACCGTCGACACCCCGCACGGGCAGGCCCGTGCCGAGCTGCACTGCTGCCCGCAGGGCCGCGCAGCGCTGCTGCTCGGGCACGGCGCGGGCGGCGGCACGAAGGCCTCCGACCTGGTCGCGGCGACGAGGGCGGCGGTGGCGGCCGGGGTGCACGTCGCACTCGTCGAGCAGCCCTACCGGGTCGCCGGGCGGCGCGCACCCGCACCGGCGCGGCAGCTCGACACCGCCTGGCTGACGGTGGCCGAGGAGCTCGCGGGCGGGGTCTTCGCGGACCTGCCGCTGGTCTTCGGCGGCAGGTCCTCAGGCGCCCGGGTGGCCTGCCGCACCTCGGCCGGCGGGGCCGCCGCGGCGGTGCTGTGCCTGGCCTTCCCGGTGCACCCGCCGGGCCGCCCCGACCGTAGCCGGATGCCCGAGCTCGACGGACTCGACGTGCCCGCGCTGGTGGTGCAGGGTGAGCGCGACCCGTTCGGCCGCCCGGAACCCGCAGCGGGGCGCGAAGTCGTGCTGCTGGCCGGCGACCACTCGCTTGCCGCCGACACGGTCGGCGTCGGGCGGGCGGTCGGCGAGTGGCTGGAACGGCGGCTGCGCCCCCTCGAATAGCTTCGGCGACGGGCCTAGACCCGCGCCGCGACCACGTTGTGGAACCGAAACGGGGTTTGAGGCGCGCCGCGACCGAGGGTGGAATTCCGCCGTGGTCAGCGGTGTTGGGATGCGACGTGGTGGAGATGATTCAGCGCCGACCCGCAGTGATCGGCCGTGCTCCCCGCGGCGCGCCCGGCGACCGGGCGGTCCGTGACGTCGCGTCACCAGGACGTGTCGTGGTGCGACCGGTAAACTCGACGCCGACCCATGCGGTCCCGGCGATGGATCACCAAGCCGGGGCGCGTCCTGCCAGTGCCTGGGCGGCCAGCCGCCCTGCACGGCGCGAAGGGAGAGCGGTGCCAGGCGCCCCCGTCGGCGGTTCCGTGCGTGCGGGTAGTGACATCCCGCAGCGGGTGGATGCCGCCGAAACCCCCGAAGAGCGGACGGCGCGCTTCGAGCGCGATGTGATGCCGCTGCTCGACCAGCTCTACGCTGCGGCGTTGCGGATGACCCGCAATCCCGCAGACGCCGAGGACCTCGTGCAGGAGACCTACCTCAAGGCCTACAACGGCTTCGCGTCGTTCCGGGAGGGCACGAACCTCAAGGCGTGGATGTACCGGATCCTGACCAACAGTTACATCAACGGCTACCGGAAACGGCAGCGCCAGCCGGCGCAGCAGCCCACCGACGAGATCACCGATTGGCAGCTGGCGCAAGCCGAGCAGCACACCGCAACGGGGCTGCGGTCGGCTGAGATGGAAGCGATGGACCAGCTGCCCGACTCCGACGTCAAGGACGCGCTGGGGGAGCTGGCCGAGGAGTTCCGGATGGCGGTCTACCTGGCCGACGTCGAGGGCTTCGCATACAAGGAGATCGCCGAGATCATGGGGACGCCGATCGGCACCGTGATGTCTCGGCTGCACCGTGGTCGTAGGCAGCTGCGTGATCTGCTCGCCGGCGTCGCCCGCGAGCGCGGCTTCCTGCGCGGCGAGGAGGTGACGTCGTGAGCTGTGGCGAACCGCATGACACCGATTGCGGTGAGGTGCTGGCCGAGATCTGGATGTTCCTCGACGACGAGTGCGACCCCCAGCGCCGCGAGTTGCTGCAGCGTCACCTCGACGAGTGCAGTCCATGCTTGGAGGAGTTCGGGCTCGACGAGCACCTCAAGACGTTGCTCGCTCGCAAATGCGGTGGCGACCACGCCCCGGACGAGCTGCGGCAGCGGTTGCGGGAGTCGATTCGCGAGATCGTGGTGCAGCAGGCCGACGCGACAGTGCAGACTGCCCAGGTCACCGTGGAGGCCGGCGACGGTGAGGCCACGGTGGAAGTGCGCAGCGCGACCGGGGCACAGCCGAAGCGCTAGCGCCGCCGACGGGCTGGCCACCGTGCGTGGCGCCCGTTGACCCCCCCTCGCGGTGCGGGATGCTGATCAGCTGTGTGGGCGCTTGCCGTGGTTCGGCGCGCTCTTCTTACGGTCGCGCTTCTGGCGGGCACGCTTCGACACGCGGTTCCTCCTTCCTCGCCCTACTCGGCTGCGGTCACAGCCTGTCAAGTGCTATTACAGCCCGGTGCCACCCTACATCGTCACTCCTCGACGCCAGCTGCGACGGCGCGTGGTTGGATGGTCGCGCGACAGCAGCGAGGAGGGCAGGCGATGGCAGAAGAGATCCGCGCCGAGATGGTGGCCAACGTGTTCAAGCTCGTGGTCGCCGAGGGCGACGTGGTCTCCGACGGCGACACTCTGATCATCCTGGAGTCGATGAAGATGGAGATCCCCGTTCTTACCGAACTCGATGGCACGGTCGCCACGCTCGCCGTCGCCGAGGGTGACGTCGTGCAGGAGGGTGATCTCATCGCCGTGGTCGAGTGACCACCGGCAGACAAGCCCGCACCGGACAGGCGCACATCGACAGCCGAGGGGCCCGGCACCACAGTGGTGCCGGGCCCCTCGACCATGCTGGGTACGCGGATCAGGCGCCGGTACGGGCCCGGGTGCGGGCATTGCGCCGCTTGAGCGCACGCCGCTCGTCCTCGCTCATGCCGCCCCACACGCCGGCATCCTGGCCGGACGCGAGGGCCCAGCTCAGGCACTCAGCGTTGACCGGGCAGCGACGGCAGACGGTCTTCGCCTCGGCGATCTGCAGTAGAGCGGGACCGCTGTTCCCCACCGGGAAGAACAGTTCCGGGTCCTCGTCTCGGCAGGCCGCGCGGTGGCGCCAATCCATGGTGCTCGCTCCTCGTCGAGCGCGCTGGTGTGCACGCTGTTCTCGTTCGATCTTGTGTTGCCCCGTAGGGCTTGTGAATGCTTTCACGATCGACGGGGATGTCAAGGGTCATCCGCGATCGTCGTGGGGGATGTCACCCATACGAATGTCCCACGGTGATGTGCCCCCCGCATGTCGAAACGATTCAGCAGGTTCCAGCCCGTCGCCGGTCACAGCGCCACGCTGAGCGCGTGCGGCACGGAGCTGAACTGAACCACCGAGTGATGCCCTTGATGATCTCCGTCGATCTGCAGGCCCACGTGCCTGTCGCAGTGGATCCGCACACTGTCAACGTCGTCGACGCGCACCAGGTTCCGCCCGGCCGGGTCGGCGTGTCTGCGCAACATCTGCCCGATGTGACGCACCACGGTCACCGGCGCCATGCTGCGCAGCGCGAAGAGCCCGAGACCGGTGTCGAAGGAGCTGCCCGGATTCGAATGCACCGGGCGCCGTCCCAGGTAGGTCCACGGGTCGGTGTTGGTCACCACCACCGACCGTAGGCCGCGCTCGATGCGCCCGCCCGGAAGCTCGATGGTCAGCCGGGGAGCCGAGCACATCATGTGCAGGTGTGCCCGTAGCGCGGAGCGGACGTAGCGCGCCGGACTGGCCTCGCGCCCCCGCTCCCGGTGCCACTCCACCCGGGCCACCACGTCGGCGTCCCAGCCGAGGCCCGCGTTGAATCCGAACCACCTCGCGCCCGATTCGGCATCGATCCTGCCGAGTCCGATCCGCCGGCGGCGACCGGTGTCGAGCGCGGTGAGCAGCCGGTGGGTCGCTTCCACCGGGTCTCGGGCGAGTCCCAGCGCGCGGGCGAAGACGTTCGCCGAGCCGCCCGGGACCACGCCCAGCGCGGGACCCCCGACGTCGGTGTTCAGTATGCCGTTGATGACCTCGTTCACCGTGCCGTCACCACCGTGCGCGACGACGAGCTCGTAGCCGTCCTCGCCGGCCTGTTGCGCGGCGCGCATCGCATGACCCCGGTAACTTGTCGCCACCACGTCCAGCTTCAGCTCGCTGGCCAATGCATGCGCCAGCACGTCGCATCCTGCGGGCGTGGTCGCGGTCGCGTAGGGGTTGACCACCAGCAGGGCGCGCACCGTCGCAGCGTAACCTCCGCCTACTCTGAGCGGGTGGCTAACGCCCTACCTCCCGCCGATCCGGAGCCGCCACGGGTCGTGCGCGTCGCAGCGGCGATGGTCTGCCTGCAGGGTGGCGCCGGTGCCGCGGTGACGCTCGTGATGGTGCTGCTAGCCGTCACCGGCGACGGCGATCTCGGTGCCGCGCTGGTGGCGGCCGGATTCCTCGCCGGCTGTGCCGCTACGTTGCTGCTGGTGGGCATCGCGCTGTGGCGCGGGGCGCACGGTGCGAAGACTCCGGCAGTGGTGGCGCAGCTGCTGCTACTGGGTAGCGCATGGTATGCGGCAGGGCCGTCGTCGCAGCCGCAATACGGTGTCCCCGCAGGCCTGTACTGCGTCGCGGTGCTGCTGCTGCTGTTCTCCGCGCCGGTCACCCGGTGGAGCTACGGCGGCGATATCAGCGGCGAGCGCCGAGCCGGTTGACCGCGTCCGGTGCTCGACAAACAAGGACGACGCTGACCAGCGGACGTGTCTACGCTGGTCAGCGTCGTCTTGGAGCCGCGCCGGATCAGGAGGCCTGCTTGGTCTCCCAGAAGATCTTGTCGATCTCGGCGATGTAGTCAAGCAGCTGCTGGCCGGTCGCCGGGTCGCTCGACGACTTGGCGCCGGTCGCACCGGCGGCCTTGGTGGCCTTGTTGAACAGCTCGTGCAGCTGCGGGTACTTCTCGAAGTGCGGCGGCTTGAAGTAGTCGGTCCACAGCACCCACAGGTGGTGCTTGACCAGGTCGGCCCGGTCTTCCTTGATCTGGATGGCGCGAGCGCGGAACTCCGGGTCCTCGTTGGACTGGTACTTGTCCTGGATCATCTTGACCGACTCGGCCTCGATGCGGGCCTGGGCCGGGTCGTAGACGCCGCACGGGAGGTCGCAGTGCGCGGTGACCTCCAGGCGCGGGCTGCAGTGGTGAAGAATGCGCGACAACAGTCGCATCGTGCCTCCCTATCGATCTGTCTTCCGACGCTGGGTCGATCTGTCTTCCGACGATGGGACGGTTCGTGTTCCGCCGTGCCGCGACCTTACTCCGGAACGGCGCGGCCAGCAGCGGGGAGGAGATCACTCATGCGGCGGTCCGCGGGTCTGGACTGCTGGCCGATGCGCCGCGCGGTGGTGCGCGGCCCGTCGATGTCACCGGTGCTGCGCGACGGCGACATCGTGCTGGTGGTGCGAGGCGACTGCCCACGTCCGGGCACCGTGGCGCTGGTGCAGTGGCCGTCGCGGCCCGGCCAGCTCTCGGTGAAACGGGTCACCGGACGCTGCGGCACCGGCTGGTGGGTGCTCGGCGACAACCCGCGCGGCTCCACCGACTCCCGTGGTCTCGGACCCGCCGAGGTGCTGGGGACGGTGTGGCTGCGGCTGTGGCCCAGCCCGGGCTTAGTGCGCCGACGCCGCGCGTAACTGCGCGTACCGGGCCTGGCAGTCCAGCCAGCTCGGCAGCAGGCCCGCCTCGGCGGCCTCGGCGAGGGTCGGCGCGCCGGCGTCCTTGCCCGAGAGCACCGGCTCGACGTCGGCGGGCCACGGCAGGCCCAGCGCGGGGTCGAGCGGGTTGACCGTGTGCTCTCGATCAGGCGCGTAGGACGTCGAGCACAGGTATACCATCACGGTGTCCTCGGCCAGCGCGATAAAGGCGTGCCCGATGCCCTCGGCGAGGTAGACCGCGCGGTAGGTCGCGGAGTCGAGGCGCACCACATCCCAGCCGCCGAAGGTCGGCGAACCGGTCCGGACGTCGACGGCGACGTCGAGCAGCGTTCCTCGTGGGCAGTAGACGTACTTGGCCTGCCCGGGCGGTACGTCGGCGTAGTGCACGCCGCGCACCACGCCCGGTCGCGAGACGCTGTGGTTGATCTGCGCGACGTGCAGCGCGTGCCCGGTCGCATCCCGGAAGGCCCGTTCCTGAAAAGGGGCGACGAACAGCCCCCGGTTGTCGGGGAAGACCGGTGGGCAGAACTCGTACCCGCCGGGTACGGCCAGTTCACGGACCTGCACGGCGGGCCACTCTAGTGTGCGAGACTGACCGCTATCCCGTGGCGCAGGCGCGCGGCAGTGCCATGACCTGGCCCCGCCCCCGGCCGAAGTACTTCTCCCACCCGTATCAGCTCTGCTGGCAGGAGGACCAGACGTGGCTGCCCACTTCGACGATGACGGCACTGACGGCACTGACGGCGATGACGGCACCGACGGCATTGACGGGCGCACCCTCACCGAGGGCGAGATCTTCGCCGCACACGAGGGCGGCAAGCTGTCCACCGGGCTGCCCTTCGCGCTCGATGACCAGCGCGCCCTGGCGACGGCATACACGCCGGGAGTGGCCCAGGTCAGCCGGGCCATCGCGGGCGACGAGACACTGGCGCAGCGCTACACCTGGGCGCACCGGCTGGTCGCCGTGGTCAGCGACGGGTCCGCGGTGCTCGGGCTCGGCAACATCGGTCCGCGTGCGGCGCTACCGGTGATGGAGGGCAAATCGGCGCTGTTCAAGGCGTTCGCCGGGCTCGACTCGATCCCGCTGGTGCTCGACACCGGCGACGTGGACGAGATCGTCGAGACGCTGGTGCGGCTGCGGCCCACGTTCGGCGCCGTCAATCTGGAGGACATCTCGGCGCCGCGCTGTTTCGAGCTGGAGCAGCGGGTGGTCGAGGCGCTGGACTGCCCGGTGATGCATGACGACCAGCACGGCACCGCGATCGTGGTGCTGGCCGCGTTGCGTGGCGCCTGCCTGGCGACCGCCCGGGATCTGGCGCCGCTGCGGGTGGTCATCACCGGGGCCGGTGCCGCCGGTGTCGCCTGCGCGAACATCCTGCTCGCGGCCGGGGTCAAGGACGTCATCGTGGTGGATTCGCACGGCATCCTGCACACCGGGCGGGCGCACCTCAATCCAATCAAGGAGGAGCTCGCCGCGCATACCAACCCGGAGGGCCGCACCGGCGAACTGTCGGATGCGTGCAACGGGGCCGACGTGCTGATCGGGGTGTCGTCGGCGCTGGTGCCCGAGGACGTCGTCGCCACCATGAGCCCGGACGGGATCGTGTTCGCGCTGTCGAACCCGGATCCCGAGATCGCCCCCGAGGTCGCGGCCCGGCATGCCGCCGTGGTCGCGACGGGTCGCAGCGACTTCCCCAACCAGATCAACAACGTGCTGGCCTTCCCCGGCGTCTTCCGGGGCGCGCTGGATGCCAACGCTCGCTACATCTCCGAGGGCATGAAGCTCGCCGCGGCCGAGGCGATCGCGTCGGTGGCCGCCGAGAAGCTGTCGACCGACCACGTCGTGCCCGGTGCGATGGACCCCCGGGTCGCGCCTGCCGTGGCGGAGGCGGTCGCCGAGGCCGCTCGCCGGGACGGGCTCAGATGATCGAGTTCCGGGCCGTGACGAAGCGGTTCGGCAGCGCGGTCGCCGTCGACGGTCTCGACCTCGTCGCGGAGGCCGGCCGGATCACTGTTCTCGTCGGCCCGTCGGGCTGCGGCAAGACCACCTCGCTGCGGATGGTCAACCGAATGATCGATCCGTCGAGCGGCGTCGTGGCCATCGACGGGCGCGACGTCGCCAGCCGCCCCCCGGCGCAGCTGCGCCGCGGTATCGGCTACGTGATCCAGCAGGCGGGGCTGTTCCCGCACCGCACCGTGCTCGACAACGTGGCGACGGTGCCCAGGCTGACGGGGTCCACCAGGCGTGCGGCGCGAGCCCGCGCGGCGGAGCTGCTCGAGCTGGTCGGGCTGGAATCCGCGCTGGCCGACCGCTACCCGGTCCAGCTCTCCGGTGGCCAGCAGCAACGCGTCGGGGTCGCCCGGGCGCTGGCCGCCGACCCACCCATCCTGCTGATGGACGAGCCGTTCTCGGGCGTCGACCCGGTGGTGCGCGACGGCCTGCAGGACGAGCTGCTGCGGCTGCAGGACGAGCTGGACAAGACCATCCTGTTCGTGACCCACGACATCGACGATGCTGTCCGGCTCGGGGACGCCGTCGCGGTCTTGCGCGAGGGGGAACACTCGCCCAGTACGACGACCCGCGGCAGCTGCTCGCGGAGCCGGCCGATGACTTCGTCGCGGAGTTCGTCGGCAAGGATCGCGGTTACCGGGGGCTGTCCTTCGTGGACTCCGATCGCCTCCCGGTGCACGAGCTGGCGATGGTGCGCCTCGGCGATCCGCCCCCGGGCGACGGGTGGCTGCTCGCGGTCGACGACGACGGCCGGCCGCGCGGCTGGCTGGAGCCCGGCACTGGGGACGGTGCCGTCACCGAGGAGCAGTTGCGGGCCGGTGGCTCGTTGCACCGCCGGGGTGCCCCGATGCGGGGCGCGCTGGACGCGGCGCTGTCGTCGCCGTCCGGACTGGGTGTGGTCGTCGACGGTCGCGGCGCCGCAGTCGGGACGGTCGTGGCTGAGTAGGTCCTCGCCGTGCTGCGCGAGCACCGGCCCAGGGTCGGCTGATGCTCGGGGAGATCGGGTTCTACCTGAGCAGCCCGACCAACCGGGACAAGGTGCTCGGGCTGCTGGGCGAGCACATCTATCTCGCGGTCCTTCCGCTGCTGATCGGTCTCGCGGTCGCGCTGCCGCTGGGTGCGATGGCGCAGCGCAGCCGGCTGCTGCGGTCCGGGGCCCTACAGACGGCCAGCGTGTTCTACACCGTGCCATCGCTCGCGTTGTTCGTCGTGATGCCCGGGATCCTGGGCACCTCGATCACCAGCCCGGCCAACGTGGTCGTCTCGCTCGCGGTCTACACGACGGCACTGCTCGGGCGCCCGGTGGTCGACGCGCTGGACGCGGTCCCCGGCCACGTCGTGGCCGCCGCGACCGCGATGGGCTACCAGCCGACGAGGCGGTTCGTCGCCGTCGACCTCCCACTCGCGGTGCCGGTGCTCGCCGCCGGGGTCCGGGTGGCGTCGGTGAGCAACATCAGCCTGGTCAGCGTCGGTGCCCTGATCGGCATCGGCGGGCTCGGTGAGCTGTTCACCGAGGGCTTCGAGCTCCGGTATCCCGCGCCGATCGTGATCGGGATCCTGCTCACCCTGGTGCTCGCACTGGCGGTGGACCTGCTGCTGGTGGGTCTGCGTCGGCTCGCGACCCCGTGGGCGCGGGCGGGGGTGGGCTCGTGATCCTCCTCGAGGCGCTCGGCTGGCTCGCCGACCCCGCCAACTGGCAAGGCCCGGACGGCCTGCTCGTGCGGAGCGGCGAGCACCTGTGGTTCACCGTCCGGGTGGTGCTGATCGCCGCGGTGATCGCGGTGCCGCTCGGCCTGTGGGTCGGGCACACCGGGTGCGGTGGGGTGTCGCTGGTGGGCATCGCGAACGCGATGCGGGCGCTGCCGACCCTCGGGCTGGTGACGTTCCTGTTCCTGCTCAGCCCGTCCACCCCGGTGCTCGTCACGATCGTCGGGCTGGTCGTGCTCGCCGTGCCCCGATCCTGGCGGGAACCTATGCGGGCGTCCAGAGCGTCGACGGCCGGCTCGCCGATGCCGCGACGGGCATGGGCATGACGAGGTGGCAGCGGCTGTGGCAGGTCGAGTTCCCGGGCTCGCTGCCGCTGCTGGTGGGCGGAGTGCGCAGCGCGGTGTTGCAGGTCGTCGCCACGGTGACGGTGGCTGCCTCGTTCGAGCCGCGACAGGAACCCCGTGCTGATCCCGGCCAGCCCTGCCGCGACCTCCAGGCTCTGCCCTCGACGGCGGCGGATGGTGCGCGCCCGCGCTCCGATGGCTGCGTTCTCGGCCTGCTGTGCGGCCATGTGCCAGACGGTACTAGGGACCTGCAGATGGCCGGCACTGTCCGCGGCGTCGGCTACGGCTCGACCGCGAAGCCCATCACCCGGAAGTCGTTGTCCAGTCCGAAGACCGCAGCTATCCGCCGCTCCCCGGCGATCGCGGCGCCGACGGCGTCGGCGTAGGAGAGGCGCAGGTCGGAAAAGCGTTCGATCACGTCGAACGCCACGCGACGCAGTGCCGGTTCGCTCTCGCGGATCAGCAGGGAGCCCTGGCTGACGGCCCGATCGATCACGCCGCGAAACGCGGTGACGCGAGAGAGGCCTGCGTCGTGGCGCAACCGGGTCACCGTCTCGGCGATGACGGGCTCGCTGGTCACCAGCCGGTCACCTGCAGCCCGGAGGACGCGGAAGTACTCCGTGATCATCTGGTGCGCTTGGTCGCGCTGGTAGAGCAGAGCGATGAGGGCTCCGGTGTCCGCGTAGAGCGTGCGACTCACGCCGGCCGCGCGGCGCCGTAGAGGTAGCGATCGTGCTCCGCGGCGACGTCTTCGGGCCCGTTGCGGTCGTCGACGAGCCCGATCATCTCCAGTAGCGCGTCCTCGCCGTCGGCATGGTCGGGGTGCCCACGCTGGAGGTACTCGCGCAGCGCTGCGCGCACGTGGTCGGCCTCGGACCGGCCGGTGCTCGCCGCGAGGACCCGCAACCCGTCGTTGAGGTTCTCATCGATGTAGAGCTGCTTGCGCACCATGTGTAGGAGTATACAGCAGCGAAGCGCGGATCAATACGCGAACTGATCGAACACGTGCTTGCCTTCGCCAGCCTGGCCCCGATCATTGCCTGCGCGCCGGTTCCGCAGCCTGCGCTCGTCATCGAGACTGATTGTCACCGGGAGGTGATGGTGCGCGGCGCCCTGCTCGGCCGGGAGCGGGAGCTGGCACTGCTCTCCGGGTGGCTGGAGTCGGCCCCGCGCCGGGCAGTCGCGGCTCGTGCAGTGCTCGGGTGAGCCGGGCGTCGGCTGCCGGCTGCCCGTTCGTGAGGTCTGCACGGCGTCAGGCGACGTCGCGACGGCGGAGCGTGACAGCGGTGACGGCGATGAAGACGGCGGCGTAGCAGAGCAGGGTGAGCACCGCCCGGGTTCCGGTGACGGCGTCGGTGACGCCGGGGGGTAGCTGGCCGGGTGCGGCCTGGGTCACGGCGTAGACGAGGGATCCCGCGTTGACGCCGGGCAGCGCGTCGGCCACCACCTGCAGGTCGGGCAGCACGCTCGCGACGACCCCTGCGAGCAGGGTCTCGACGCCGAGGATCCACACCACGCCGAGCCCGATGGGCAGCGCCACCCCGCGGAACAGGGTGGCCAGCAGCGCACCGGCCAGGCCCCAGGTGACGAGCACGAGCCAGCCGCCGGCCAGCCCGGTGGCGAGGTCGGCCGCCGCGGGCCAGGTCATCGGGGCGTCCTCGATGAGGGCGATGCCCATGCCGGCCAGCGCGCACGCCGCGAAGATCGCGAGCACCCAGCCGGCCAGCACGGTGGCCAGCGCGAGCAGCTGCGCGCCGAGCACAGTAAGTCGACCGGGCCGCTGGGTGAGCAGGGTCTTCAGCGTGCCCCAGCCGTACTCGCCGCCGACGACGAGGGCGCCGAGCACCAGCGCCAGCGCCCCGGCGAAGATCGCGAAGCCGCCGATCGTGTTGGCCACCACGGCCTCGGGCAGCACGCCGGCCAGCACCTGCTCGGGTGTGACGCCCTGGGTCTGCGGGTTCGCGTCGCCGGTGACGTAACCGAGGTAGGGCAGCAGGTACCCGAACGTGAGGCTGAGCGCCAGGCCGGCGCCGCCGAGAACCCACACGGCGCCGCGGTTGCGGAGCTTCAGCAGCTCCGCGGCGTAGCTACCGAACATCGGAGGTCTCCTTTTCGCTGGTCAGCTCGAAGAACACGTCCTCGAGGGCTCGCTCGTCGATGCGGATTCCGAACAGGTCGACACCGGCCGCGACGAGCATCCGGCTGATCTCCGGCGCTCGCTCCGGTGCCACCCGGACCCGCAGGGCGCCCTCGTGCTCACCGACCGCACCCGGGCCGAGCAGCCCGGCGAGGTGCTCGCGGGCCCGATCGACCGGGTCCGCGGTGACCAGCAGCCCCTGCTCGCCGCGCAGCTCCTCGACGTCGCACTCGGCGACCATCCGCCCCGCGCTGAGGATGCCGACGCGGTCGCAGATCTGCTGGACCTCGCCGAGCAGGTGGCTCGACAGCAGCACGGTCCGGTCGCCGGTGCCGAGCTCACGCACCAACCGGCGCATGTCGCGCATCCCGGCCGGATCGAGCCCGTTGGTCGGCTCGTCGAGTATCACCAGCTCCGGGTCCTTGAGCAGTGCCGCGGCGACGCCGAGCCGCTGCTTCATCCCGAGCGAGTAGGTCGCGAACCGATCCCCGGCCCGGCCGGTCAGGTCCACCGTCTCCAGCACCCGGTCCACCCGCGTCGCAGGCGCCCCGGCGTGCCGGGCGAGCACCCGTAGGTTGTTACGCCCGGACAGGTACGGGTAGCAGGCCGGCGCCTCGATCAGCGACCCGGTTCGGGCCAGCACCCGCGGGTCACCCGGCAGACCGCCGAGCACCCGCACCGAGCCGGAACTCGGGGCGATCAGTCCGGTCAGGATGCGCAGCGTCGTCGTCTTCCCCGCCCCGTTCGGGCCGAGGAAGCCATACACCTCGCCGCGCCGAACCGTGAGGTCGACGCCGTCGACCGCGGTGATCGCGCCGTAGCGCTTGAACAGGCCCGCGACCTCGACAAGGGGTTCGCCCTTCCCGCTCACGGCGCTGGCATCCCGGCCGGCCACAGCGACCCTGGCCGACTGCGGTGGCGGATGATTCCGGCTCATCAGTTCTCCTCGTTCGACACGACGATCTCGGTGGATACGGTCGACCCGCACCGGGGTCGCCGACATCGGTCAGCTGGCCGATGCCGCGGACGATGTGTGGTTGATGTCGCCTCGCCATGACGATCGTCGCGGCGTGGCGGTCGCGGCGCGTCCGCCCGGGAGCGGCTCGTGGATTACGCCCCACGGCGCACCGTCGGGGCGGCGCCTACCGCGCCTGCCGTAGACCGCCGGGAAGACCGTCGCTGGCGACTACCGCGTCAGCGGCGGCGAACCAACGCCGCCTTGAACGTGGCCGTTTCACCGTCGAGTGTCGGGCGGCGATCTGGGCCGATCCGGTGCTCGACGTCACTTCGATGAGTTTCGCTCGGCCGCCTCGTCTACCTCGATGAACGCAACAATTCGCGCCAGGAAGGATCATGATCATGTCGGTACACACGGCAGGTGCTGAAGGGACCGGGCAGTCCGGAAAGGGATTGATGAACGTTGTCGTGTGGGTCGTCTCGATCCTGCTCGCACTCACCTTCACCGCGATCGGCGGGATGAAGGTGCTGGCGTCGGCGGTCGACCTGCAACAGGCGGCGTCCGGCGTCCCCGTCGTGCTGTTGAGGGTGGCGGGCATCGCGGAGCTACTCGGTGCGATCGGCTTGATCCTGCCCGCCGCGACCAGGATCGCGCCGATGCTGACCCCGCTGGCCGCCGCTGGGCTTACTGTCACGATGGTCGGCGCCACGATCACCAACGTCATCGTGGGTACCTATTCGGCGCTGCCGATGACCGTCGTCCTCGGTCTGATCTGCGCACTCGTCGGCTGGGCGCGTCTCGGTCGCTACGCTGTCGCGCCACGCCGTCGGGCAGTACCGGCGGCTGCATAGGCGGGTGCCTGCATAGGAGAGCGGTTTCCCTCGGTGGCGTGACATACCCTGAGCAGGGAGGGTGGGTTGCATTGGTCAGCCGGCGGTGCGCAGGGCCTGCACCGGCGACAGCCGGGCGGCGCGCACGGCGGGGACGAGACCGGCGAGCGCGCCGACGACCAAGGCGACCGCGAGTCCGCCGGTGACGGCCTCGACCGGTACCACCGCCGCCACGCCACGGGTCACCGCGTATGCCGCAGTGATCGCCGCCCCTGCCCCGACGCCGGCCGCGCCACCGAGCGCGGACAACAACACCGCCTCGGCGAGGAACTGCCTGCGGACGTGCGCGCGGGTGGCGCCGAGCGCCCGGTGCAGCCCGATCTCGCCGCGCCGCTCCAGCACGCCCATCACCATCACGTTCGCCACGCCCACCCCGCCGACGAGCAGCGCCACCGCACCGAGCCCGAGCAGCAGCCCGGTGAACGCGTCCTCCGCGGCGAGCTGCGCGGCGAGCGCGTCCGACGGCCGGGACACCGCGACGTTCTCCGGGTGTTCCGGGTTGACCTGCGCGGGCAGCACGTCGCGCACGGCACCCACCTGGGACGGGGCCGCCCGCAGGTACAGCGTGGTCGGCTCGCCGGAGAGCCCGAGGCGCGCCTGCGCGACCTCCCAGCCGACCAGCGCGGAGCGATCCAGGTCGGCGGCGAGCGGCAGCGGGTCCAGCACGCCGACAACGAGGAACCGTTGGTCGCCGAGCCACACGGTGACTCCCGGCCCGACCCCGAGACGCAGCGCCGCGATGTGCCCGAGCACCACGGTGGGGTAGCGGCCGAGCGCACCGTCGAGGAACCGGCCGGACGCGACGTGCCCGCCGAGCACGCCCAGCAGGTCCTCCCGGGCGGCCTTCACGGCGATGCCGCCGGTCTCGGCGGCATCGACCAGCTCGTTGCGCCGGACGGTGGCGTCGACGTCGGCCACCGCGGACACCGCCGTCACCGGGGCGACCCTGCTCGCGGCGGCATCCGCGGACGCCGGCAGTACCGCGTCGCCGAGGCCGATCCCCGACCCGGCCTGCACCCGCAGCAGGTTCGTGCCCAGCGCGTCGAGCTGCGCGGCGAGCTCGGCCTGGGCGGAGCGGGAGACGCCGAGCACGGCGACCACCGCGGCCACCCCGATGGCGATGCCCAGCGCCGAGAGCACCGCCCGCAGCGGGTGGCGGCGCAGACCTGACCCGGCCAGCCCGACGAGGTCGCGGGCCGCGAGGCGGCTCACCGCTGCCCCGCCGCGACGTCCGCGACGACGCGGCCGTCGCGCAGCTCGACCCGCCGCGGCATCGTCGCGGCCACCTCCCGGTCGTGGGTGATCACGACGACGGTGGTCCCCTCGGCGCGCAGCGCGGTGAGCAGGGCCAGCACATCTGCTCCCGCGGCGCTGTCCAGGTTGCCGGTGGGCTCGTCGGCGAGGAGCAGCGCGGGACGGGCCAGCACGGCGCGGGCGATCGCGACCCGTTGCCGCTCCCCGCCGGAGAGGGCCGACGGCGGGTGCCCCAGCCGGTCGCCGAGGCCGAGGTCGCGGAGCAGGTCCGCCGCCCGGCGGCGCCGCTCCCGTCCCGGCAGGCCCGAGTACAGCAGCCCGGTCGCGACGTTTCCGACGGCGTCGAGCCCGTCGAGCAGGTGGAAGGACTGGAACACGAACCCGATCCACCCGGCGCGCAGCGCGGCCAGCGCGGGGTCCCCCAGCCGCCCGGCGCCGACACCGTCGAGCAGCACCTCCCCACTGCTGGGACGGTCGAGCGTGCCCATGAGGTTCAGCAGCGTCGACTTGCCCGACCCGGACGGGCCGACCACCGCCACCAGCTCCCCCGCACCCAGCTCGAGGTCGACGTCACGGAGCACGTGGAGCGGGCCGTAGCGCTTGCCCACCCCGCGCAGCTGCACCACCGGCGGGCTCATGACGGCACCACCACCTCGGTGCCCGCCGCGAGCCCGGATCCGGACACCTCGACCCTGCCACCGGCGTACGCGCCGACCTCCACCGCGACCAGGCGCGTGCCGGTACCGGCAGGCAGCTGCACCGCGTAGCCTCCCTCGGCGAGCGCCAGCAGTGCCGTCACCGGCACGCTGAGCACGTCGCGCACCACCCGGGCCGTGAGGTCGACGCTCACCGGCGCGCCGACGGCGTCGCCCGCGGCGGCGGGGTCGGCAAGGGTCAGCGTCAGGGGGACGACGGTGCCGCCCTCGCCGTCCGCAGTCGCCGCCCCGACGGAGCTGATCGTCGCGTCCACCCGGCTGCCGTCGGGCAGGGTGACGGCCGCGGCGGCACCGGCGAGCTCGACGTCGGCGGCCCGGGCTGCCGGTACGTCCGCGCTGACGATCCGCTCGGTGGAAGTGGCGGCGTAGAGCGGCGCACCCGGGCCGACCCGGTCGCCGACGGCGGCCTGGTGCGCCCCGACGCGGACCGCGCCGGGGAGCACGACGAACTGCTCCGCGCCGACGCGGCCGGTCTCGGCGATCCCCAGCCGCTCCTGCAGCTCCGCCACGGCGGATGCGGTGGCCGACGAGAAGTGCTCGTTCACCCGCAGCCCGTCGCCCACCCCGAGCCCGACCAGGGCCTGCTCCAGCTGCCGCACGTCCGGCCCGTCGGCCACCCCGGTGGCGAGCTCGCGCCACAACGGGATGTCCCCGGCGAGGAGCGTGACGGGCTCGGCGTCCACCGCGTACAACGCCTCCCCCGGCTGGACCACGGAGTTCTCGGCGGGCAGCGCCGTGACCGTGCCGTCCACAGTGGATCCCACGGTCCGAGCACCGGCGAACCCGAGGGTGCCGGTGACCCGCTCGGTCTGTACCAGGTCCCCGCGCGTCACGGCGGCGGTGGCAGGCGGCGCAGCGGCCTGCGCCGCGTCGGGATCCGCGGACCGCGCGGCGGCCAGGCCGGCCCCGCCCGCGGCGACCAGCGCCACGGCCGAACCCGCGACCAGGAGCGTGCGGCGCTTCACCGGTCACCCCCGCCGGACCGCGCCTGCCCGAGATGGTGGTGGCACACGTCGTCCGCTGCGCGGAAGGCCGGGTCGTCCAGGTTCACCCCGGAGTCGTCGGGCCCGACGTGGAAGCCACCTTCATCGGAGGTGAAGTCCGGGTCAGGGAAGTCCGGTACCCCGTTGTCCCGCATGCAGCGCGCGTAGGCCAGCGCGGCGTCCTGCAGCCGGGCCTCGTCCTCCTCGGACAGGTCCGGGGTGGGCAGGATGTCGTCGCAGGCCTCCAGGGCGGCCTCCAGCGCCGGTGCCTGGGCCGGGTCGATCGGACCGCCGGCCCCGACGCCCGCCTCTATCCGCACCCGGCCGTCGGCGTCCACCTCCGGGTCGGGGAAGTCCGGCACGCCGTTTTCCCGCATGCAGCGGCCGTAGGCGAGTGCGGCGTCGGCGGGGTCCTGCGGTGCGGCGGAGGTGGGCGCCGCGGACGCGTCGCCGGACACGCTCGCGACACCCGGGTCGGAGCCGGTGCCGCAGCCGGCGAGGAGCAGCAGCCCGGCCAGTGCCGGGGCGGCGAGGGTGGTGCGCACGATCGGCCTCCCTGTCGTGGTTGGACGTGCCCACGAGGCTGGGGCGGCCGGATGAGAGCGGCCACAGGCCGGGTTAAGGATCGGGTGAGAGCGGCACGGTGAGGACGAACTCGCCGCCGCCGCCGTCGGCGTCGGCGACAGTGACGCTGCCGCCGTGCAGCGCGGCGGCCTGCGTGACGATCGCGAGGCCCAGTCCCGATCCGGTGCCGTGCCGGGAGGACGGCGAGCGGTAGAAGCGGTCGAAGACCCGGTCGCGTTCCTCGACGGGCACACCGGGGCCGGAGTCAGTGACGGTGACGCGGGCGGCGCCGTCGTCGCGGTCCAGCCGCACCCGCACCCGCCCGCCCGCCGGGCTCGCCTGCACCGCGTTGCGCACCAGGTTCGCCACCGCCCGCTCCAGAGTCGCGGGGCGGGCCGCCAGCCGCCCGCCGTCGCCGGCGACGTCGACGGTGACGTCGGGGCGGACCAGCCGGGTGCGGGCCACCGCGGCGTCGACCACGGCGCGCAGCCCGACCG
The DNA here is from genome assembly GCA_009377865.1 of Pseudonocardiaceae bacterium. Classification (GTDB taxonomy): domain Bacteria; phylum Actinomycetota; class Actinomycetes; order Mycobacteriales; family Pseudonocardiaceae; genus WHSY01. Next base: position 61,140 of record WHTH01000005.1, read on the forward strand.
TGGTGGGCTGCTCCGGCTCGGCGTCGCCGCGGGCGAGGTCGACGAGCTCGGAGACCAGCCGGGACAGCGCCTCGGCCTCGGCCTCCAGGTCGGCGAGCAGCGCGGCCCGGTCGGCCGGGTCGAGGTCGCGGTCGGCGGCCCGCTCGGCACGCAGCAGCAGCCCGATGTTGGTGCGCAGCGCGGTGAGCGGGGTACGCAGTTCGTGGCTCGCATCCTCGACGAGGCTGCGCTGCTGCTCGCGGGCATGCGCCAGGGCGTCGAGCATCCCGTTGACGCTGCGGGCCAGCCGGGCCACCTCGTCCCGGCCGTGCACCGGGATCCGGCGATCCAGGGACGAGGTGGCGGCGACCCGCTCGGTCGCCGCGGTGACCCAGTCCACCGGCCGCAGCCCGGCGCAGCTCACCGCCGTACCGAGCAGCGCCGCGGCGCCCACCCCACCGAGCCCGACCAGGCCCAGCCCCCACGCGAGGCGTCCCAGCGTGGCGTCGACGTCGGCGAGCGGGCGGGCGACCTGCACCACCAGCCCGTCCGGCGCGGGGACGGACAGCATCCGGTAGCGGGCGCCGGCCACCTCGACGGTGCGCAGGGTCTGCTCGCCCCTGCCGGCCAGCAGGGCGCGCTCGTCCGCGCCGACCGGCAGCGACACGGGGGTCTGCGCCGGCCCGATCACCCCCTCGGGGCCGACCAGCTGGACACTGACGGGGACAGCGGCGAGCAGGTTCGGTCCGGGTGGAGGCGTGCCCGCGACCTCGACCCGCAGCGCCTGCGGCGCGATCCGCTCCTGCAGCTGGATGTCCACCTGACTCATTAGCGCGCTGCGCGTCATCGCGTACCCCAGGGCGGAGCCGATCACCACCACCAGCGCCACCGCCGACGCCGTGAGCAGGCCGAGCCGCAGCCGCAGCGTCACCGGTCGTCTCGCAGCACGTAGCCGACACCGCGGACGGTGTGCAGCAGCCGTGGCTCGCCGCCGCACTCCAGCTTCCGGCGCAGGTAGCCGACGTAGACGTCCAGGCTGTTCGACCCGGCTCCCGGGTTCCAGCCCCAGACGGCCTCGTAGAGCTGCGTGCGGGTGAGCACCTGCCGGGGGTGCCGCAGCAGCACCTCCAGCAGCGCGAACTCGGTCCGGGTCAAGTCGACGCGTCGCGCCGCGCGGTGCACGTCGCGGCTGGCCGGGTCGAGGACGAGGTCGGCCAGCTCCAGCACCGGCCCGCCGCCGGGTTCCGCGGCGGCCCGGCGGCGCCCGCAGCCGGGCGAGCAGCTCCTCCAGCGCGAACGGCTTGGGCAGGTAGTCGTCCGCGCCCGCGTCGAGCCCGGCCACCCGGTCCGCGACGGCGTCGCGGGCGGTCAGCACGAGCACCGGCACGGTGTCGCCGTCCGCGCGCAGCTGCCGGCACGTCGCGAGGCCGTCCAGCCGGGGCATCACCACGTCGAGCACGACCGCGTCCGGGCGGGAGCGCGACAGCACCTCCAGCGCTGCGACCCCGTCGGCCGCGGTCTCGACCTGGTAGCCCTCGAAACGCAGGCTGCGGGCCAGCGAGCCTCGCACCGCGGGTTCGTCGTCGACCACCAGTACGCGCACCCCGCCAGTGTGCGCGCTGATCGTAAGAGGATCGTGAGAAGTGGAGACACGAGCCGGTCCGGCGCCACCCGGCGGACGTAGCGGCCCGCCAGCCCCACCCGCCCATTGACGAGAGCCAGCCGTCGGCCCCTTCATGGCGGGCTGTTGCGATCAGCCAACACTGCTTGTAGCATGCGACATGGTCAGTAGGGGGAGACACCCGAAACTTGATGTCGCTAACGCCATCGAAGCCATCGAGGCACGCGGGCTGCTCGTAACGGAGGATCATCGGAAACACCGGTGGGGATAGTTGGCTTGCCGCACCTGTGGTGACCGGATTGCTATCTGGTCAACCCCGCGAAACACCGGCAACGAAGCCAAACGGATCATTCGTTTCGGACGTCGCCACCAGCACGAAGGGAGCTGACATGCAGACGTGGAGCTTCCAACTGGTCCTCAACCGAGCGCCCAGTGACGAGGAGGTCGACCAGCTGTACGAGGCCGGACTCGACGACTGCAGCGTGATCGTCGGTGGCGCTGGCCAGACGAGCTACATCGACTGTGACCGAGTCGCCGACACGCTACTTGACGCGGTGATCTCGGTGGCCGCCCACGTCCGCACGGTGCCGGGGCTGCGAGCGATCGGTGCCGGATCCGACGACTCGGTGACCCTGCGCGATGCCGCTCAGCGTCTCGGGCGCAGCGCGGAGAGCATGCGCCTCCTCGCAGACGGAAAGCGCGGTCCAGGTGGGTTTCCGGTGCCAGTCGTCAGTACCGGGAATGTGCGGATCTTCTCGTGGGCCGACATCGTCGGGTGGATGCGGCACCAGCTCGGGGTAGCAGTGCCGGACGTGGAATCTGACCTGGTGCTCGCCGGTGAGGCGTTGCGCGTGCGGGATCGCGCTGAGCGGATGGACGAGGCGCACCTAGCCGCTGTACGCCGACTCGTCGCCTGAGAAGCCGGCCTGCAGCGGCGTGGCGCACTCGACGTCGCGTCTCGCCCGGGGCAGGCAGGATGGACTCGTGATCCCGTTCGATGAGATCGGTTCCCGTTACGACGAGGCGTTCACCAGCCGTGGGGCCGAATTCGCAAGCGCCCAGCCGCCCGTCGGGACACATGATGAGCGTTGTACCACGCGACCGCAGTCGTGCGAGGCTGTCGCCATGGATCAGCGCATCAGCCTGGTGACCCTCGGCGTGGGCGATCTCGCCCGCGCCCGTGAATTCTATGAGGCGCTCGGCTGGGCCGGTGCGCAGCAACCTGACGACGAGGTCTGCTTCTTTCAGGCTGGCGGAATGGTGTTTGGCCTGTGGACCGCGCTTGGTGGCCACGGCGCGCCGGGCATCGAGCTCGCCCACAACGTCCGCTCGCCCGAAGAGGTCGGCGAGGTGTTGACGGAGGCACTGCGCGCCGGCGGGACGATTGTGCGCCCGGCGGGCCAAGCGGAGTGGGGCGGCACTTCCGGTGCCTTCGCCGACCCTGACGGCTACGTGTGGGAGGTCGCCCACAACCCCGGTTGGACGGTGGGCGAGGACGGGGCTGTCCGTATCTGACCGAGGGCCGTTCGCAACGGCATCCCAGTCGAGCTACGGCTGGGTCCCCTGAACCCTGTCGGCTGGAGGTCCTGCTCGTCAGCTACAGCCCTACTCCAGTAACCCAGTGATAGTGCCCGTGCCACCGGCCATCGTGCAGTCGAGCGCGAACGGGATCCACGGTGCATATCGTAGTATGCTTGCCCTATGGCTGGTACCACACGGATCACGGTCACCCTTCCTGCGGAACAGGTCGCAGAGCTCCGAAGGTTGACCGATAACGTCTCGGGTTACGTGGCAGAGGCGGTGACTCGCCAGATTCGCCACCAGCTCCTCGCCGAGGAGCTACGCCAGTACCAGGCGGAGCATGGCGCATTCACCGATGATGAGCGGGCCGCAGCGCGCGCCAGGATCGTCCACGCCACCGGTCAAGGCTCGGACGCCGCGTGACAGCAGTCTTTCACGCGGTCGTCCTCGACTCCGAAGGGCTGTCCGGCTGGATCCGCCGGGACCGCGCAGTGATGGCGACGCTGCAGGAGCTCTTCGACATGGGCGCGGATCTCGTCGTCTCCGCGAATATCATCATCGAGGTCACCCACGCCAAGGCGGACATGCCCCGCGTGAACTGGCTGCTCTCGCAGGTCCACACCGAACCCGTGACGAAGTCGGCGGCGAAGGCTGCGGCGCGACTGCTCGCCGACGCCGGCTTGCATGGCCACGAACATGCGATCGACGCCACCGTTGCGGAAGCGGCACTACGCCAGTCGACCCCGGTCGCGATCCTCACGTCCGATGCCGACGACATGCGCATGCTCTGCGGGCGTCGCGTGCACCTCATCGTCCTGTGAGACAGCACAGGCTTCTCTGGGTAAGCCCGGCGGGCCGGCTTGTTGAACTGTTCGACAAGCTCCACGACCTCGCGGACCCGGCCGAGGTGGTACGGCTCGCAGCCCGCTGCGACGTTGACTTCCTGCCGCCCGGGTCGGTGGACGGCGCCGACTGGCCCTCGGGAATCACCGCGCTGTCGCTCAGCCCTGGGGGCGCGGGCGGGTCCGCGGCGTCCGTGAGGACGAGCCGGAGGTGCTCAGCGCGTGACCGCGCCCCGGCCTCGGCGCGCCGCCGGGCACGGTGCAGGTACTGCCCTCGGCGCCGTACTGTTCGAGTCGACCGAGCTGGTGCCGGGACACACCCTCGGCCAGAGCTTCGACTCCCCGAGCCGACTAGCCGCGGTGGCCGTCCTGCTGGCCGTCGACGGGGCCGAGCGGCCGGTTGCGAGATGCCCTTCGGCGCGGGGAGCCGGACGGCGCGGTGGTACCTCGCCGGGCTCGGCCACGCGGTACATGGATGAGCGGTCGTCGGGTCGGCGACGTGGAGCTGTCCCCGCCGACCACGGACTACCTCAGGCGGGTGCTGAACACCACGCACGACCTCAAACCCCGTTTCGGTTCCAAACCGGGCCGGCTACACGCCTCAAACCCCGTTTCGGTTCCAAACCGGGGCGGCTACCCGGCTACCTGGCTACCTGGCTACGGGGGTCGGTCAACCTCCGACGGCCCGGGACGATCCGCTGATCCGGCCCCACGGCTTGTAGACGGCCAGGATCGTCGCGATGACAAGGGCGGTGGACGACACGACGGGTGGGAAGACCAGCCCGCTGAGGTCGACCGTGGCCGGTTCGCCGTCGAGTTGCGGACCGAACTCGGCCGCCTCCTGGAGGCCCGGTCGCAGCAGCACCACGATCAGCACGACGAGCACGATGTTCAGCACCAGCTTGACCGCCACCCACCAGTACCTCAGCAGCCCGTGGTGGGTGCCGAGCCCCAGGACGACACCGCTCGCCAGGCAGGTCAGACCGGACGTGGTGAGCGGCCAGATCAGCAGCGGCATCGCCTGGTAGCACAGCGCGGCGGTGCCGGGGTCGGAGGTGAGCAGGCCGGTGAAGACGAGCACGGCGAGCATCACGTCGAGGCCGATCCACGCCCCCGCGGCCACGATGTGGACCACCAGGGCCGCTTTCCTGGCCTTCGGCCGCAGCCGACGACCTCGAGGGTCCCGTGTGGGGGCGGGCCGGTTCAGCGTCGACATCGTCATCCACCTCGCTCGAACGACTCGTCAGGGCTCAGCGCCCGTCAGCGGTCAGCTGACGGGTGGGTTGCGGACGCAGCGCCGCAGCCACGCCGGTCACCATCGCCACGACCACGCCGCCCATCTGGATCACGGTGCCGGCGAACGGCACGATGTCGGCGGGATCGGCCAGGCGTTCCAGGGTGGTGTCATAGAAGACGAAGGCACCCACGGTGATAGCCAGGCACAGCGCCGCGCCGATCAGCGGGACCCACCGCTGGCGCTGCAGCAACACCACGGCCGCCGCGGCGGCCAGCAACACGATCACTCCGGGCGGGAAGGGCTGGAACTCGGGCATCCCGGCCACGAGCAGGATGATGAAACCGGCGCACGCCACGACCAAGCTGGCGACGTGAATCCGCGCGGCAGGGGAGAGCAGCTCACTTCTCGTCATGATGTCCTCTTCTGTGACGGATCTGGATCGATGTCACGAATCGTGGCGACCGCCACCGGTTCCCGCGTCCCGCACCGGTCGGCTTCTCTGCTGCGCTCGGTGAGGTAGGTGCCCCATCGCGGGTACGACCGGAGGAGTACGACCGGGCAGGCCTGGAAGCGGACGCCGAGCACCGGCGCACTGGCTACGGTGACGCCCATGCGCAAGGTGTCGCGGCCGGGTTGGTGGGCGGGACTGCTGCCCACCCTCGTCCTGCCGCTCGCCGGGTCAGCGGCGCGATGATCAAGCTAGCCGTCCGGGACCGAGCCCAACTGGTCGTGCTGGCTTACGAGAGCGGTCTGGTCCGCCCGGGCTGGGTAACCTGACGTCGGCGGGGGAGCGCGCCTCGACGTACGGCCGCCGCGCTCCGGAATGAAGGATGCACCCATGGCCATGGCGGCAACTCATCAGCCCCAGGTGCTCGTCGCTGGCGCGGGCCCTGCGGGTCTGGTGGCGGGGATCGCGTTGGCCCGGTACGGGATCGGCGTGCTGGTGGTGGAGAAACGGGCGGCGATATCGACGCTCTCGCGAGCGCTGGTGATCAGTACCCGGAACATGGAGATCCTGCGTGCGTGGGGGCTCGAGGCGGCGGTACGGGCCGGGGCCGCCGAGGTCGAACCGTGCGGCTGGGTGACATCCACTCTCGCCTCGGGGGAGGGCGTGGAGATCCCGCTCGGCTATCCGACCACGGCCGAGGCCGCCGCGGTGAGCCCGACCCGGCCCGCATGGGCGCCACAGGACCACCTCGAGCCGCTGCTGCTCGAGCAGTTGCGCAGCCTCCCGTCCGCGCAGGTGCGCTTCGACGCCGAGCTGATCGGTATCGAGCAGGACGACGATGGTGTTCGCGCCGTAGTCGGTGATCGCGCGTCGGGGGACACCCAGTACGTGTGCGCGGAGTTCGTGATCGGCGCGGACGGGGCACCCAGCGCGGTCAGGGCGCTGTTGGGCATCCGGCTGGAAGGGCCGGACGATCTCGCGGAGTATCACGGCATCCAGTTCTCAGCCCCGCTCACCGGACTGCTCGGCGCCCGCCGCTACGGGATCAACGTCGTCACCCATCCGGACGCCGCTGCCGTAATCGCGCCGCGCGGGCTCGGGGACCGCTGGACCCTCGCGCGGGAGTGGCGGCCGGGGCAGGTCCGGCTGGTCGACGCCACCGAGAACGATATCGCGCGCCTGATCAGCACCGCCGCGGGCGTGCCCCACGTGCGCCCGCGGATCGAGCGAGTCAGTGCCTTCTCCTTCGCCGCGCAGCTCGCCGACCGCTACCGCGTGGGCCGCGGCTTCGTCGTCGGCGATGCCGCGCACCGGATGACCCCGCGCGGCGGCACCGGCATGAACACGGCCATCCAGGACGCCTACGACCTCGGCTGGAAGCTCGCGTGGGTTCTGCGCGGCTGGGCCGGGCCCGACCTGCTGGCCTCCTACGAGGCCGAACGCCGGCCAGCCGGCCGGCACAACGTCGAACGGTCCGGCGACCCGGGAGGGGCGCGACGGACGGCGGTGGCGGAGCTGCCCCACGACCTCAACGGCCGCTTGGCGCACCACTGGCTGCTGCGCAGGGGCTGTGCGGTCTCCACCCTTGACCTGCTCGAAGACGGGCTCACCCTGCTCGCTGCCGACGACGAGGCAGGCTGGGACGCGGCGGCGGCGACGCTCGACACGCGGGTTCCGGTCGCCGCCCACCCGGTCGGCACATCCGTTGCTGCCGGCATCGGCGTCGCATCAGGTGGCGCGGTGCTGCTGCGCCCCGATGGCCAGCTCGCCGCGAACTGGCCGGACCCAACCGTGCCCCCAGCGGCGGAGCTCGCCCACCTCGGGCTGCGGTAGCGGAGTCTTGCCAGGTCCGGATGAAGCACACGCAAACGACGCTGGTGGTACGTCGCTATGCGTACGGCTGGTCGAGTTGTTACGCCGCCCGGCGCAGGCCAGCTTCCGCATGGCGTGGGATGTGCCGATCGGATCGCTCGACCACGCTGATCGGTCATGACGGCCTCGCTTCTTTCTCCGCCGGTACCGGCATGCGCCCTGGGCGCTGGTGCATCGACACCGCCAGCTCCCGGCTGGGTGTCGAGGTGCGCGTGGCGGGACTGACCACCGTGCGCGGCCACTTCCGCCAAGTGACCGGATCGATCGACGTCGGTAGGGACCCGTTGGACAGCACGATCGCTGTCGACGTCGCAACCGCCTCGCTGAGCCGCCGGCAGCAGCTACTGGGACGCGGTGCTCACCGGTGCCGGGCTGGTAGACGCCACCGCCAACCCGGTGATCCACTTCGCGTCGACGTGGTTGCGGCCCGGCGACGGTGGCATGCGCGTCGACGGGCGGTTGGTCACAAAGACCGGCGGGTTGGAGCTGACCTTGAGCCTCGCGGAGCCGGCCGCGCTCGCGCCCGGGCGGGTGGGGTTCCGCGTCCGCGGTTCGCTACCGAGCAGCCGAGCGGCGCGCCTGCTCGCGCACCCCGGCGTGGAGCGGCTCCTCGACCCGAACATGCGCCTGGACCTCATCGTGGAGGCTTTGGCACCAGCGAGCTGACAGCCAGCCGCCGGGCACGCTGGCGTCACAGTCCTGGCAATCGGCGGCGGCGCGGCGGTCGGCTACCCGACGACGGCACCCAGGCGGCTTCTTCCGCGATGGGCAACCCGTTGCGTGGTAGCAGCTGCTACCGCCTACGCGAGGTCGTCGAACTCGCCGGCCTTGACGCCCTTGATGTAGGCGTCCATCTCGGCGCGGGTGAAGAACACGACCCCGGCATCGGGGGTCTTGCTGTTGCGCATGGCGATCCGGCCATCGTCCAGCGGCGCGACCTCGACGCATGCTCCGGTGCCGTTGCTGAAGCTGGATGTGCGCCATGCGGCTTCGAGCAGATCACGCATGGTCGCCTCCTTTCCTGCGGTACTCCTCCAGTATGGCAGCCAGCAGCTCGGCGGAGTGAGTAGCGTCCAGCGCAGGTTGGCGCAGGTCGTCGAACATGTTGACCATCGAGGCGACGTCGCCCTCGTCGCTGATCATGTACCCACCGAGCGGACCGTCGAAGTAGCCCAGCGGCGGGTCGGCCGTGGGATCGGCGAAGTGCAACACGGTGAAGTTGCTCGCGATGCCCGCGTGGTGGCCCTGGGTCGCGGGCAGCACCTGGATCGTGACGTTATCTGCGCTCGCGGCATCCAGCAGCCGTTCGAGCTGGGCCGTCATCACGCCGGGGGTACCGACCTCCAGCCGCAGCGCGGCCTCGCAGATCACGGCGTGCAGCCGCAGTGGATCGGGACCGGTGAGGCGCTGCTGGCGCTGCATCCGGGCAGCGACCCGGTTGTCGACAGCGCTCGCCGCGACCACGTGGTGCGCCGCGACGTGGGTGGCGCGGGCGTACTCCTCGGTCTGCAACAGGCCGTCGATGATGACCGGTTGAAAGCTCGTCTCCGCGACCGCGTCCTCCTCGAAGCTGACGAATGGCCGGAACCGGTCGGGCAGGCCATAGATCACCCACTGGCCGGCTCCCCGCCCGGACTCGTCGCGCAGCTGCTCCAGCCCTTTGCGCACGTCGACCGGTGCGCGGAGCTCGGCCAGCAGGCACACCAGGTCCGACTTGCTGATCTTCGTCTTGCCGCGTTCCCAGTTGACCAGCGTCGTGTGGGTGCGACCGATCGCCGCACCGATATCGCCTTGGGTGCGCCCGGTGGCCTCCCGCAACCGCCGCAGCTCCGCGCCCAGCCGCCGCAGCGGCGCTGACGACCCAGCCATGCCTGCCTCCCCGTGTAGTGTCCATACACGCACGATCTGCACATCAAAGATTCACTCGGATGAGGACTCACGATCTTTGATGTCAAGCTCCAGCGTGTGCGGCACACTAGCGCATGCGGGACGCGGGCATCACACAGCGACACCCGTCTCCTGCCGGGAGGGAGCATCATGACCACACAAGAAAGCTCGAACATCGTGGATCTGCCCGGCCCGCTGTGCGGCGAGGCGGAGTTCGCCGAACTGCTCTAGAGCCTGGTCGCTGACTACGCTCCGCGGGTGTTCGCCGTCGTGCAGGAACTGGGAGACCGGGCGGACGGCTGGATCGCAGCGTGGGGCATCGCCTTCGATGACCATGCCGAGGTGATCGGCGTCGACGGTGGCGTCCGGCTCAGCGTCGGGACGCCCGAGCGCGCATTGGCCGGCTTCGGTCGCTGCCCTCACTTGACCGCACGAGTGGTTTGGGGCAACGCCGATGCCCGGACCCCTGTCGACCCCGTCGCCTCGTAGGTGTCATCGTCATTCGGTGGCGGTTAGTATCAAACCGGATACTCGCAGTGAAAGGTAGCAGGGTCATGCCCGGTGTCCGGTTCGCAGATGATCCGCTGGTCTCGGTGTCTGCCCAGTTCTTCAGGTAGAGCACCTCGTCCGGCTGGGTCGCGACCCACACCCGACCGCGTGTCCGCACGACACCGTCGAGCAGCACGTCGAGTGCGTCGTGCAGCCGCTCCGGCGAACCGCGCCGCGAAGCCGCGCCCGAAAGCCCCGGTCTGCAGCGCGATCAGCTTGACGTCGACCGCGGGCCCCACAACCAGGAACACCAGACGTCGCCGGGAAGCGCCTGGGCGGGATGCCCGACGGATACGGCATCGCCCTCGACCTCGGCCGTGACTCCTCGCCCGGGTGCCGAGCCGAAACCGGTGGCCGCCGGGATCGCGAGGCTTGCCTCGCCGAACTCGTCGGGGCCGCGCCGGCCGCGGTCAGTCAGCATCTCGCGAAGCTCCGGCTGGCCGGCCTGGTCCGCGGCCGCCGCGAGGGGACCTTCGTGTACTACTCCGCCGCCGACGTCCACGTTCGCCAACTACTGACCGAAGCCTTCAGCCACGCCGGCACCGCGGACCGGGAGCACGCCGATCACGACATCCCGACGCGGTGACACGGATCAGGTCAGAAGAGCCCGAGCACGAGGTTCAGCGCGTGATCGATCTCGTGCTGCTCCTCAGGACTGACGCGCCCGACGTAACGTCCGAGACGCCGCTGCGGGTCAATGGCCTGAAGCTGTTCGAGCAGCACCCTGCTGCGCTGCCCCTCGATCCCGATCTCCGGGTGGAACGAGCTGGTCCAGGAACCGGTCGAGGTCGGTGCCGCGATGACGGTGGAGAGCATCAGCGCGTCGCTCTGCACCAGCACCGCGTAGCGGCGACCTCGTTGCTCGTGACCGCGGGCTTGGGGGTTCGCGCGGAGCTGGTAGATGTCACCACGCTTCATCGGCACCCATGTCTTCCCGAGCGGCACGAACCGCTGCCTGGTACTCGGGGTCGTCCCGCAACGCGGCGGACTCCGCGCGAAGCTGGTCTCGGAGGTGTTGGCGGTACGCGGCATGGATGGCTGTGACCACCGCGGCGTTGCGCGACCCCGCCTGCTCCGCGAGGGCTGCCAGCTCACGCTCGGTGTCACCGTCGACCCGGATGCTCATGGTGGTGGACACACCGAAACTGTATCACAAAATGTAGCACATACTGTAAACTGATACACAGGAACGATAGGACCGGGGCGAGCGTCGGCCCGCAGCTACAGCATTGGTCCCGCCGTGCGTGCAATGCGAGGCTTGCCGAATGGAGTACACGCAGCTCGGCCGCAGTGGCCTTTCGGTATCCCGGCTGTGCCTGGGGACGATGAACTTCGGTCCGGAGACCCCCGAGGCGGACAGCCACGCGATCATGGACCGGGCCCACGAGCACGGCATCAACTTCTTCGACACGGCCAACGTCTACGGCTGGCAGAAAGGTAAGGGGATCACCGAGCAGATCATCGGCCGCTGGTTCGGCTCCGGCGGCGGGCGTCGCGAGCGCACCGTCATCGCCACCAAGCTCTACGGCTCGATGGGCGACTGGCCCAACGACCACAAGCTCTCCGCGCTCAACATCCGGCGCGCCTGCGAGGACTCGCTGCGCCGGCTGCAGACCGACCACATCGACCTCTACCAGATGCACCACGTCGACCGGTCGACGCCGTGGGGGGAGATCTGGGAAGCGATGTCGGTGCTGCGACAGCAAGGGAAGATCATCTACTGCGGCTCGTCCAACTTCGCCGGCTGGCATCTGGTGCAGGCTCAGGAGACCGCCCGGCGGCAGCACTTCTCCGGCCTGGTCAGCGAGCAGTCGATCTACAACCTGCTGACCCGCTGGGTTGAGCTCGAAATGCTGCCTGCGGCGCGGGAGTACGGGATCGGGATCATCCCCTGGTCCCCGCTGCACGGCGGCCTGCTCGGTGGCGTGCTGCGCAAGCAGCGCGACGGCAGTGGCTCTCGGGGCAACAGCGGGCGTTCGGCGGCCGCACTCGAAGCGAACCGGGACCGCATCGAGGCCTACGAGAAGCTCTGCACCAACCTCGGCGAGGACCCGGCCAACGTCGGCCTTGCCTGGCTGCTGCACCAGGACGGGGTAACGGCGCCGATCGTCGGGCCGCGTACGACCGAGCACCTCGACGCGTCGCTACGTGCCGTGGAGGTCACCCTCGATGCTGAGACGCTGTCGCGGCTCGACGAGCTGTTCCCGCCGCCCGGCCCCAACGGTGCCAAACCCGCCCCCGAGGCATACGCGTGGTGAGGTGAGCGGGATTCAGTCGTCGTGACACGCCGGGTCAGTCGAGCGCGTCGGAGATCAGCTCGGCCTGTTCGACCTCGTGGACCTTGGCAGAGCCCGCCGACGGCGCGGCCATCGCCCGGCGCGACACCCGCTGCAGCCGACCGAAGTGGTCGGGCAACAGCTCGGGCAGCTTGAGGCCGAAGTAGGGCCAGGCACCCTGGTTGGCCGGTTCCTCCTGCACCCACCGGATGTCGGTGGCGTTCGGGAAACTGTCGATCGCCTCGACCAGCCGCTGCTTGGGCACCGGGTAGAGCTGCTCGACCCGCACGATCGCGATGTCGTCGATGCCGCGCTTCTGGCGCGCCACGTTGAGCTCGTAACTGATCTTACCGCTGCACAGCAGCACTCGGCGGACCTTTGCGGGGTCGTCGATCATGGGGTCCTCGAGCACCGAGGCGAACCGGCCCTGGGTGAAGTCGTCCACCGGGCTGACGGCAGCCTTGAGGCGCAGCATCGACTTCGGGGTGAACACCACCAGCGGGCGGTGCACCCCGTCGAGCGCGTGGCGGCGCAGCAGGTGGAAGTAGTTCGCCGGGGTCGACGGCACCGCCACCGTCATCGACCCCTCGGCGCACAGCTGCAGCCAGCGCTCGATGCGTCCCGAGGTGTGGTCGGGTCCCTGCCCCTCGTGACCGTGCGGCAGCAGCAGCACGAGGTCGGAACGCTGCCCCCACTTCGCCTCGCCGGAGGAGATGAACTCGTCGATCACCGGTTGCGCACCGTTGACGAAGTCGCCGAACTGGGCCTCCCAGAGCACCAGCGCGTCGGGGTGGGCGACCGAGTAGCCGTACTCGAAGCCCACCGCGGCGAACTCCGAGAGCGCCGAGTCGTAGGTCAAGACCTTCGACTGGTCGGCGGACAGGTTCATCAGCGGGGTGTATTCCGTCCCGGTCTTGCGGTCGATGAGCACCGCGTGCCGTTGCACGAAGGTGCCGCGCCGGGAGTCCTGGCCCGCCAGCCGTACCATGTGACCTTCCATGGCCAGCGACCCGAAGGCGAGCAGCTCGCCGAAGGCCCAGTCGATGCCGCCCTCGCGAGACATCGCGGCGCGCTTGTCGAGCACCGGCTGGACCCGGGAGTGCGGGCTGAAGCCCTCCGGTAGATTCACGTGAGCGTCGCCGATCAACTCGATCACGCTGTGGTCGACCGCAGTCGACAGCTTGGTCGGGATCATCTGCTCGGTCTCGACCGACTCGCTCGGAGCCGGCGGGTACTTCCCGAGGTCGCGGACCTCGTTGAAGACGTGCTCGAGCTGCTGCGCATAGTCCTTCAGGGCGCGCTCCGCCTCCTCGACGGAGATGTCGCCGCGGCCGATCAAGGCCTCGGTGTAGACCTTGCGCACCGACCGCTTGGCGTCGATCAGGTCGTACATCGCCGGCTGGGTCATCGAGGGGTCATCGCCCTCGTTGTGACCGCGACGCCGGTAGCAGACCATGTCGATCACGACGTCCTTGCCGAACGCCTGCCGGTACTCCACGGCGAGCTTGGCCACCCACACGCAGGCCTCGGGGTCGTCGCCATTGACGTGGAACACCGGGGCGCCGATCATCTTCGCGACGTCGGTGGAGTACTTCGACGACCGGCCGTACTCCGGCGCGGTGGTGAAGCCGACCTGGTTGTTGATGATGACGTGCACGGTGCCGCCGGTGCGGTAGCCGCGCAGCAGCGCCAGGTTCAGCGTCTCGGCCACGACGCCCTGCCCGGCGAAGGAGGCGTCGCCGTGCAGCAGCACGGGCACCACGGTGAAGCCTTCCTGGCCCTTGTCGAGGATGTCCTGCTTGGCGCGGACGATCCCCTCGAGCACCGGGTCGACGGCCTCGAGGTGCGACGGGTTCGACGTCAGCGACACCTTCGTCTCGCCGTCGCCGAACATCCGGTAGTACTTGCCCTCGGCGCCGAGGTGGTACTTCACGTCGCCCGAGCCGTGCGCCTGCCCGGGATCGAGGTTGCCCTCGAACTCCCGGAAGATCTGCGAGTAGGGCTTGCCCACCACGTTGGCCAGCACGTTGAGCCGGCCGCGGTGGGGCATGCCGAACACGACCTCGTCGAGCTCGTGCTCGGCGGCCTTGTCGAGTACGGCGTCGAGCAGCGGGATGATGGTCTCGCTGCCCTCCAGCGAGAACCGCTTCTGCCCGATGTACTTGGTCTGCAGGAACGTCTCGAACGCCTCCGCGGCGTTGAGCTTGGACAGGATGTACTTCTGCTCTGCCCGGTCCGGCTTGTCGTGGGTGCGCTCCACCCGTTGCTGCAGCCAGGCCCGCTCGTCGGGCTCGAGGATGTGCATGTACTCCACGCCTGTGTTGCGACAGTAGGAGTCGCGCAGCACACCGAGCACGTCGCGCAGCTTCATGTGCGACTCGCCTGCGAAGCCGCCCACGGCGAACTCCCGGTCGAGGTCCCACAGCGTCAACCCGTGCTGCAGGATGTCGAGGTCGGGGTGGCGGCGCTGCCGGTAGTTCAGCGGGTCCACATCGGCCATCAGGTGGCCGCGGGTGCGGTAGGCGTCGATCAGCTCGAGCACCCGGGCGGTCTTGTCGACCGCGCCCTCCGGGATGTCCTGAGTCCAGCGCACCGGCTCGTAGGGGAGACGCAGCGAGGCGAAGACGTCGTCGTAGAAGCCGTGCTCCCCGAGCAGCAGTTCGTGCACCTGCCGCAGGAAGTCGCCGGACTCCGCTCCCTGGATGATCCGGTGGTCGTAGGTCGACGTCAGCGTGATGATCTTGCTGACGGCCATCTCGGCCAGCGTCTCCTCGCTGGCCCCCTGGAATGCCGCCGGGTACTCCATCGCCCCCACACCGACGATGGTGCCCTGGCCTGCCATCAGCCGCGGCACCGAGTGGTTGGTACCGATGGTGCCCGGGTTGGTCAGCGAGATCGTGGTTTCGGCGAAGTCGTGCGCCGTGAGCTTGTCGTCCCTGGCCCTGCGGATGACGTCCTCATAGGCCTGCCAGAACTGGGCGAACGACATCGATTCGCAGCCCTTGATCGAGGCCACTACGAGATTGCGGCCCTTCTCGGTCTGCAGGTCGATCGCCAGGCCCAGGTTGACGTGCTCGGGCTTGACCATCGCAGGCTTGCCGTTGGCGTCGGTGGCGAAGTGGCAGTTCATCTGCGGGTGCTCCGCCAGCGCGCGCACCACCGCGTAGCCGATCAGGTGGGTGAAGCTGGACTTGCCGCCGCGGGTGCGCTTGAGGTGGTTGTTGATGACAATGCGGTTGTCGCCGAGCAGTTTGGCGGGCACGGCGCGCACGCTGGTCGCGGTCGGCAGGCCGAGCGAGGTCTCCATGTTCGACACGACCCGGGCCGCGGCACCACGCAGCGGCAGCGTGTTCTGGACGGCCCGCTCGACGTCGTCGTCGGCCGCCGGTGCCGCCGCGCGCCGGGACAGGCTCTCGGCCGTCCGGTCCGGCGCTGTCTGGTCTGGGGCCGGCTCGGTCTCCCGCGCGGGCTGCACTGCCGCCGCGGTGCCGTTGGCCGAGCTCGCGTCAGCGGTGATGTCGTCGGTGGTTGCGGTGGCATCGGCGGCTACCTCGCCCACCCGGCCGTTGTCGCTGTCTGCCGATTGGCTGGGCTTGTAGTCGGCGAAGAAGTCGTGCCACGCGGGATCGACGGAGGTGGGATCGTCGAGGAACTGCTCGTACATCTCCTCGACCAGCCACTCGTTCGGGCCGAACTGCACGGCTCGGTCGTCCGGTGCGGAACTGCTGCTGGACACGGCTGGTGCTCGCCTCTATCCGTTCTGCTCGTCGTCGGTCACACCACCACCCAGGCTAGTCCCCGAGGTGGGGGCAGGCGCGACGCAACCGCTGGTCGTCTCGGTCACACACGACGGGCCGGTTGGTCAGGGTCACCGGGTACGACGGCACTCGACATGTACTTTTACCGCATGAAGCTCGGTCGGCGTCGAGAGGAGACCGCGTGCTCATCGAACTCACGGACGAAGCCCAGCAGCTGGTGCGACGCAAAGGTGGCACGCTCACCGTCGACTACATCCGGTCCACTGGTTGAGGCAAGATCGCTGAGGTGTCGGTCGACACCAACGTCAAGGGCAAGAACCTGGCGCCGTATCGCCGGGCCGCGACAGGAACCGACCTCGAGGTGCTCGTCGCCCCCAAGCTGGTCGGGCTGGCATCGCAGCTGCACATCGCCGTCAAGGGCGTCCTTCTCCGGAGGTTGGTCGTGGAGCTGAGTGGCAGCCAGGGTCACGACGACGGCTGCGCGATCTGACCCGCGCGGGTGGCGCGGCCATCACGCCGCGACACCATCCGGCGAGCCCGCCTCCCACAGCCGTGCGTAGTGCCGCCCGGCGGCGATGAGCTCGGCGTGGCTGCCCTGCTCGACGATCCGGCCGGCGTCGAGCACGACGACCCGATCCGCCGCAGCGGCCGTGGCGAGACGGTGCGCGATGACCACGGTGGTCCGGCGCCGGGTCAGCCGGTCGGAGGCGTCGAGCACGACGGCCTCGGTCGCCGGGTCCAGCGCTGCGGTCGCCTCGTCGAGCAGTAGCAGGTCGGGGGTCACGAGCTCGGCGCGGGCCAGCGCGAGCAGCTGGCGCTGCCCCGCGGACAGCCCCTGACCGCGCTCGCCGACGGGGTGGCGGAACCCGTGCCGCAGCGCCGCCACCACCTCGAGCGCGCCCACCCGGCGAGCCGCGGCCTCGATCTCGGCCGGTGCCGCGTCCGGGCGCCCGAAGCCGATGTTGGCCGCGACGTCGCCCCGGAACAGGTGCGGTTCCTGCGGCACCACGCCGAGTCGCCGCCGATAGTCGGCCGGCTCGTAGTGCCGCACGTCGGTCCCATCGACGAGCACCTCGCCGCGGCTGGCGTCGTAGAACCGCGCGAGCAGCTTGACCAGCGTGGACTTGCCGGCACCCGTCGCACCGACCAGCGCGACCGTTTCCCCGGGCTCGATCCGCAGCGACACGCCGTCCAGCGCCGGTGCGTCGCTGCCGGCATAGCGGAACGAGACGTCGCGCAGCTCGACCGCGCCGTGCAGCCGCGGCGGCACCGGCACCGGTGCCGCCGCGGCCGGCACCGAGGTCGGAGTGGCCAGCAGCTCGCGGATGCGCCGCAGCCCCACCGCGGCCTGCTGGTAGGAGTCGAAGACCTGGGACAGCTGCTGGACCGGGGTGAAGAACAGCCCGAGGTAGAGCAGGAACGCGGCGAGCACCCCGGGGGTGACGGTACCGGCGGCCACCCCGGCGGCGCCGACGCCCAGCACACCGGCCTGCGCGATATCGGAGAGCAACGCGATGAACGGGAAGTAGGTGGCGATGTAGCGCTGGGCACGCAGCCGGGAGCGGCGGTAGGCGTCACTGCGCCGGGAGAAGTTTCGAGCCGAGCGCCGCTCGCGAGTGAACGCCTGCGCGACCCGCACCCCGGACACGTTCTCCTGCAGGTCGGCGTTGACCTCGCTGACCCGCTCCCGGGCCTCGGCATAGGCGACCGAGGACAGCCGGCGGAACACCACCGTGGCGACGACCAGCACCGGCAGCACGGCCAGTGCCACGAGTGCGAGTTCGGGGGCGGTCACCAGCAGCGCGATCGCGATCCCGAGCACGGTCAGCAGGCTGACCACGGCGGCCGACAGGCCGGTCTGCAGGAACGTGGACAGCGCATCCACGTCGGTGGTCATCCGGGTCATGATCCGGCCGCCCATCTCGCGCTCGTAGTAGTCGAGCCCGAGCCGCTGCAGGTGCGAGAAGCTGCGCACCCGCAGCAGGTAGAGCAGCGTCTCGCCGCCACGCGCGGCGACGACCGTCTGCGCCGCCATCACCAGCCAGTCGGCGGCCACCACGGCGAGTGCGACGCCCACCGCGATCCACAGCAACCCGGGATCGGTTCCGGTGATCGCATCGACGGCGAGGCCGCCGAGTGCGGGAAAAGCGACGGTGGCGGCGGCGTTGAGGGCGACCAGCGCCACCGCGAGCCCGAGCCAGCCCCGCACCGGACGCAGCAGCCGGCCCAGCCGCAGGCCCGGCTCGGGGTCGCGAGGATCGGCATCACGAAACCGGGGTTGCGCGGTGGCCGGGCGCAGCGCCTCCACCGAGGTCAGCAATTCGGGGGTGGCGGGCTGGTCGGCGGCCAGCTGCCCGCCACGCACCCCGCCGGCTCGCACCCCGCCGGCGTGCATCGGGCGCGCCGCACCATCGCCCGGGGCGCCGCCGGCTGCGGGCATTCGGGCGGGGGCAGGCTCGTCGGCCTGGTCCGGCCACAGCGCGGCGGTCGTGCCGTCCGGCCCGGGCTCGGCCGCGCGGTGGTTGCGAATCGGCACATCGTCGGCGTCGTCCTCGATCGCCTCTCCGGGGCCGGCGAGCAACGCCCGGAACAGCGGGCAGCGAGCGAACAGCTCAGCCTGGGTTCCGATATCGACCAGCTGCCCGGCATCGAGCACCGCGACGCGGTCGGCCAGCGCGAGGGTTGAGCGGCGGTGCGCGACCAGCAGCGTGGTTCGTTCCGCCGTCACGGCGCGTAGCGTCGCGTGGATGGCCGACTCGGTCGCGGCGTCCACCGCCGAGGTGGCATCGTCGAGCACCAGTACCCGGGGATCCGACAGCAGCGCCCGCGCCAGCGCGAGCCGTTGCCGCTGGCCGCCGGACAGCGTCAGCCCGCGCTCGCCGACCGGCGTGTCGTAGCCGTCGGGCAGCGCCTCGATGAACTCGTGCGCCTGCGCCGCCATGGCAGCGGAGACGACCTCGTCGCCGGTGGCGTCAGGTCGACCGTAGGCGATGTTGGCGCGCACCGTGTCGGAGAACAGGAACGCTTCCTCGAAGACCATCCCGAGCGCGCCGCGTAGCGATGCCAGCCGCAGCTCGCGGACGTCGGTGCCGCCGAGACGCACCGCGCCGTCCTGCGCGTCGTAGAAGCGGGGCAGCAGCAGCGACACCGTCGACTTGCCCGAACCCGGAGTGCCGACCAGCGCCAGCGTCTCGCCCGGCGCGACCGCCAGCGAGACCCCGTCGAGTACCGGCTCGCTGCGGGCGTAGCCGAAGCGCACCCCGTCGAGCTGCACCGCCAGCGGCCCGTCCGCGACGTCGACCGCGTCGGGTGACTCGCGCACCTCGGGCTGGGAGTCGATCACCTCGTAGACCCGCTCGACGGCGGCGCGGGCCAGTTGCGCGGTGACCACCAGCTGGGCCAGCAGCCGCGCCGGACCGATGAGCAGCGCCAGGTAGGAGGCGAAGGCGACGAACGTGCCGATCGTGATGTCACCGCGCAATGCCAGCGCACCGCCGAGCGCGAACACCCCGACCTGGCCCAGCGAGGGGAACAGGCTCAGCGTCGGCGCGAACGCCGCGTTGAGCCGTGCCGCGCGCAGCCGCTCGGCGAACAGCCGCCGCGCCCGGCCCTCCAGCGTCGAGATCGCCCTGGTCTCCTGGCCGAAGCCCTTGACCACGCGCACCCCGGTGACGCTCTCCTCGACGTGCTCGGCGATCTCGGCCGCGCGTTGCTGCGCCGACCAGGTGGCGGGGTAGAGGGCGCGCTTGCTGCGCTGGGTCACCAGCCCGGCTGCCGGCGCCACGACCAGCGCGACCACGGTGAGCAGCGGGGACAGCCACAGCATCGCGCCGAGCGCGACCACGAAGAGCACCACGGTGCCCGCGACCAGCGGCACCATCGACAGCATGCTCTGCACCAGCTGCAGGTCCGAGATCGCCCGCGAGACGACCTGGCCGGTGCGCAGCCCGTCCTGCTTGGCGCCGTCGAGCCGCTGCACCGACCGGAACACGGCCCGTCGCAGGTCGTGCTGCACGTCGAGCGACAACCGGCCGCCGAGGTAGCGGCGCACGAACGCGGTGCCGAAGCGCAGCACCGCGATGGCCAGGACCCCGGTGACCAGCAGGCCCAGCCGCGACGTCCGCCCTGCGATCGCGTCGTCGACGGCGAGCCGGGTGAGCAGCGGCGTCACCGCCTCCATGCCCACACCGATGCCGGAGGCGGTCAGTGCCGCGACGGTCAGCCGCGGGTGCTGCCAGCACGCGCCGGCCAGCCGGCGGATCCAGCCGGTCGGTGGTGCGGTGTCGGTTTCGGGCACGGCAGCCAGGTTATGCGCGATGCCTGACGGGTACGCCGCAACGAGCAGGGCCCGCCAGGCCGCGCCACGGTAGGCGGGTTCGACTCAGCCGCGCGGCCGGTGGGATAGCAGCGGGCGCGGCATGGTGGACTCGCGCTCGATCACCGCGGCCCGATGGATGCGCGCACTGTCGAGCTGCACCTGGGCGGGCAGGACGGGGTGTACCTGGGTGCGCATCGGCGTTGCAGCCCGCTCCGGCTCGCGCCGCCGGCCATCGGCCCCCCGTGCGATGATCTCGACGTCGCGCTGCGGGCGGGCCGGGCCGCGCGGCACCGCCGCCGACTGCTTCTCGGCCTGACCCTCGCCGATGAGCTGCTGGTGTGCGGTGATCCAGACCTGGCAGGGCCACCTGCGGCGGCGCAGCAGGCCGGAGCACATCGGGCATCGACCTTTGCTGTCAGGCTGGTGCCCGGTCAGCAGATCGCGCCAACCCTCGACGATCCTGCGGAGCTGGGTGCGGGCCAGCGGTGCTGACGGCGCCGTCCCGGTCTGCATGTCGTCCGGTCCCGTCAGCCGCTCCAGCACGGCACGGCGGACAGCGCGATCCACGCCCGACCACCTCCTCGTGACTCTTCAGGTCACAACGACACCGCGGCGGCTGGGTTACGGGCCGGTGTACAGGCCACGAATCGGCGAGCCGGTGGACACCGTCATGTGGGGCTCGCTGGAGACCGTGGCCCGAGTCTGGAACTATCTACGCCATGACCCCGGGAGTGGCTCTGGTGCAGCGGCTGCATGTGGACCTGCTCCGGGTCGCGTCCTCCTCGTGTCGAGCCGGTCGCTGATCAACCCGGCCATCCGCCATCCGCTGACCCGCGCGGTCGGTAGCAGCGGCAGCCGCAGCCCGCAGCATTTACGATCAGCCGTCAGCGTCATCGCGGCGGTAGCGCTCGTGAGGAGCTCATGCTTGTCTTCGTGATCTTCGCCCTGGCGGGGGCCGTAGCCCAGCTCGTCGACGGTTCGCTCGGCATGGGTTACGGGGTGACCGCGACCACGGTACTGCTCGCAGCCGGGACTGCGCCCGCCACCGCCTCGGCGTCGGTGCACTTCGCCAAGGTCGGCACCGGTCTCGCCTCCGGTGCGGCGCACTGGAAGTTCGGCAACGTCGACTGGCCGGTGGTGACCTGGATCGCGCTGCCCGGCGCCGTGGGTGCAGTGGTCGGCGCCGTTGTGCTGTCGTCGCTGCCCGTCGCCACTGCCTCGCCCTGGGTGGCGGCGCTGCTGGTGCTGCTGGGCGCTTACGTGCTCGTGCGATTCAGCTTCCGGGCGGTCGCGGCCACGGTGGTCGGCAGCGTGCGGCCGGGCAAGAGCCTGCTGGCGCCGCTCGGGCTCACCGCGGGTTTCATCGATTCCATCGGTGGTGGCGGCTGGGGCCCGGTGGCCACGTCCTCGTTGCTGGCCAGCGGCCGGTTGGAGCCACGCAAGGTGGTCGGCTCGGTGAGCACTGCGGAGTTCGTGGTGGCGGTGGCGGCCAGCGTGGGCTTCCTGTTCGCCCTGGCCGGCCACGGCATCTCCTGGGTAACCGTCGCGGGCCTGCTGGTCGGCGGGGTGGTCGCGGCACCGTTCGCGGCATGGCTGGTGCGGGCGATGCCGGCCCGGCTGCTCGGCACCGCTGCCGGTGGCTTGATCGTGCTCACCAACGTGCACACCCTGCTGGAGGCGGTCGGCGTGACGGGGACGGGCATGATCGTCGTCCACCTGCTGCTGGCTGCGATCTGGGTGGCTGCGCTGGTTGCCGCGGTGCGGTCGGTGCGTGCCGACCGTGCCGAGGTCGAGGCGCTGACCGACGCCGACGACGCGGTGTCGAACAGTCCCACAGCCGGTGACGGCGATCCAGTGGGACGATGAGGCCCCACCACGGAACCGGAAGGAGACTCCTGATGCGTGTCGAGGTCGACCCCAAGATCTGCGAAGGTCACGGGCAGTGCAACGCCGTCGCGCCCGAGGTCTACGACCTGGATGACGACGGTTACTCGGTGGTCCTCGTGCCCGCGCCGGGCCCGGAGCTCGAGGGCGCGGCCCGCGAAGGCGCATTGAGCTGCCCGGTGCAGGCCATCTCCGTCACCGATTGATGGGTCCCGGCCAGCAATCCTCGGGGCCGCTGCATGGGGTTCGCGTCGTGGAACTCGGTGGCATCGGGCCCGTCCCGTTCGCCGGCATGATGCTCGCCGACCTCGGCGCCGAGGTGGTGCGCATCGACCGGCCGGGCAGCGACGGGTTGCGGCTGGTGGCGCTGGAGCGGGGACGGCGGTCGGTGGTGCTCGACCTGCGCCGGCCCGAGGGGTTGGCCGCCGCACTGCAGCTGGCGGCGCGGGCGGACGTGCTGATCGAGGGGTTCCGGCCAGGGGTGACCGAGCGGCTCGGGCTTGGCCCGCAGGACTGCTGGCAGCGCAACGCCGCCCTGGTCTACGGGCGAATGACCGGCTGGGGGCAGGACGGGCCGTGGGCGCAGACGGCGGGTCACGACATCGGCTACATCGCCGTGACCGGCGCACTGCACGCGATCGGCCGGGCCGGCGGGCCGCCGCAGGTCCCGCTCAACGTGGTCGGCGACTTCGGGGGCGGCGCGATGTACCTCGTCACCGGGGTGCTCGCCGCGCTGGTCGAGGCCCGCGGCTCGGGTCGCGGCCAGGTCGTCGACGCCGCGATCGTCGACGGCGCGGCGTCATTGATGACGGCGATGTACGGGATGCTCGACGCGGGGGCGTGGTGCGACGAACGGGGCGTCAACCTGCTCGACACCGGGACCCCGTACTACGACGTCTACAAGACCGCCGACGGCGGGCACATGGCGGTGGGGGCGCTGGAGCCGAAGTTCTATGCGGAGTTCGTCTCGCTGCTCGGCCTCGACCCGTCCCTGGCCGACCGCGACGACCAGGCAGGCTGGCCCGCGCTGCGGGAACGGATCGCATCGGCGTTCCAGCGCCGCACCCGCGACGAGTGGGCGGCGATCTTCGACGGCTCCGACGCCTGCGTCGCTCCGGTGCTGAGCATGACCGAGGCGCCGTCGCACCCGCAGCTGGCCGCCCGCGGCACCTTCGTCGACGTCGACGGGACGACCGTGCCCGCACCGGCACCGCGGTTCAGTCGCACACCCAGCGCGGTGCAGGGCCCGCCGGTCTCGGTCGGCGAGCACACCCGCGCGACGCTGACCGAGTGGGGCGTGTCGGGAGTCGACTCCTTGCTTGAGTCCGGAATCGCGCTCCAGCGCTGACCGACACAGCTCCCCACTCGATCCCGGATAGCGGCGCCGCTCCTCGATCAGGAACTGGGTGAGGGTCGTATCGGGAATCATGCTGTGGTACCTCCCCGTGACCGGGTCCGCCGCCGGGTGTGAACAGGCTCTTTGGCGATTGCGGAAGACTCAGGAACACTGGTGCCCAAGCACGTGTTAGCGTCGGTGACCTGTGTCACAGTCGACACCCTCTACGCAAGGTAGGCATGTGCCGATGCTGGTCGGAACCGCACCTACGCCGACACGCCGACGACCGTGACCATGCAGGCGTCGACCATTCGCGAGCTGCCCGACGCGCTGCGCGACGGCGAGCAGTTCGCCACGAAGCTGGTCGGTCGCCGGCCGGCCGTGTTTCTCGACTACGACGGGGTGTTGACCCCGATCGTCGATCGTCCGGAGGACGCAGTCATGTCCGACGACATGCGGGAGGCGGTCCAGGCCCTGGCGCAGCGCTGCTCGGTGTGCGTGGTCAGCGGTCGCGACCGACACGTGGTGCAGCAGCTGATGGGCATCGACAACCTGGTGGTGGCGGGCAGCCACGGCTTCGACATCTGGAGTCCGCACCAGGGCACCATTGCCCACGATGCCGCGACCGGCTTCGAAAACCTGATCTCCGAGGTCAGCGGCCGGCTCCGCGCCGAGGTCGAATCGATTCCGGGTGCGGCGGTCGAGCGGAAGCGGGCCTCGGTCGCGGTCCATTACCGGCTCGCTGATCCGGAACACCACGCCAAGGTCACCGCCGTGGTGGACGAGCTGCTGGACGAGTACTCCGGGCGGCTCAAGGTCACTGCCGGGAAAATGGTGTACGAGCTCCAGCCGAAGATCGACTGGCACAAGGGCAAGGCCGTCCTGCACCTGCTGCAGACGCTGGATCTCGACGCCGACGATGTCGTTCCGCTGTACCTCGGGGACGACATCACCGACGAGGACGCCTTCCAGGCACTGGCCGGACGGGGCGTCGGCATCATCGTCGGTCACCCGGACGATCCGGAGGTGGCGAACCGGCCCACCGCCGCCGACTTCGTCCTCGAGTCCACCGTTGCGGTGGAACGATTCCTCAACGCGGTGGCCCGCTGACAGTCGCAATTTCGGGAGGGGACCCGTGCCGGACTTCACACTCGTCTACGACGACTTCGACCCCGCGCAGGAAGGTCTGCGCGAGGCCCTGACCTCGACCGGCAACGGCTACTTCGCCACCCGGGGAGCGGCCGAGTGGGAGGACGCGAACGCGGTCCATTACCCGGGCACGTACGCCCACGGCTGCTTCAATCGGGAGACGACCATCCTCGGTGGTCGCCCGGTCCTCAACGAGGACCTGGTCAACCTCCCCAACTGGTTGCTCCTGAAGCTGAGGATCGAAGGGGAAGAGACGATCCGGCTCGACAACGTCGAGGTGCTCTCCTATCGCCACTCCTACGACATCCGCAACGCCGTGGTGGAGCGCGAGATCCAGTTCGGCGATCGCGCCGGCCGCGAGACGACCCTGCGCAGCCGCCGCTTCGTGAGCATGGCCAACAGCCACTTGGCGGGCATCGAGTGGACGGTGACCCCGGACAACTGGTCGGGCCGGGTGGAAGTGATCTCCGGGCTCGATGGTCGCGTGACGAACCACATGGTTGCCCGCTACCGCGAGCTCGAGGGGCGTCACCTCAACCCGGTGTCTCCGCGTACGTTCGGCCCGGAGATCATCGCCCTGAAGGTGCAGACCCGGCAGTCGAATATCTACATCGCCGAAGCCGCGCGCACTCGCGCCTTCCCCGGCGGTGAGGTTGACGCCCTGCCCGACGTCCACCGCAACCTCTACCAGATGGAGGACTACATCCAGCAGGTCCTCGCTTTCGACGTCGAGCAGGGCAGCCCGGTGCGCGTGGAGAAGATGATCTCGCTGTTCACCTCCCACGACAACGCGATCACCGAAACCCTGGCCGCCGCCGGAAAGCACGTCGCGTGCTACCCGGACTTCGCCGCGGCACTGACCGAGCACGAGTCGGCGTGGACCGAGCTGTGGGACGTCGGTGACATCCAGCTGCCCCGCGAGCCTCGCGTGCAGTTGCTGCTGCGCTTCCACGTCTCCCATGTGCTGCAGGTGTGCTCGCGGCACACTGCCCGGCACGACGCGGGCGTTCCGGCTCGGGGGCTCAATGGCGAGGCCTACCGCGGGCACGTGTTCTGGGACGAGCTCTACATCTACCCCTACCTCAACTTCCGGCTGCCCGAGATCACCCGCGGGCTGGTGATGTACCGCTACCGCCGCCTCGCCGAGGCGCGCGCCGCGGCGCGGGAGGCCGGCTACCGGGGCGCGATGTTCCCGTGGCAGAGCGGCAGCGACGGTACCGAGGAGACACAGGTCGTCCACCTCAACCCGCTGTCCGGGCAGTGGGACCCCGACCACAGCCACAACCAGCGCCACGTCAACGCGGCGATCTTCTACAACGTCTGGCACTACTACCAGGCCACCGACGACCTGGCGTTTCTCCGCGACTACGGCGCCGAGCTCATGCTCGAGATCGCACGGTTCTGGGCCTCCATCGCGCACTACAACCCCGAGCGCGACCGATACGACATCCACGGGGTGATGGGGCCCGACGAGTTCCACGAGCACTACCCCGGCGCCGAGGAAGGTGGGCTGCGCAACAACGCCTACACCAACATGATGGCGGCGTGGATCGCCGGCACCGCCCCGCGGGTGCTCGACCTGCTGCCGACGAGCCGTCGCGCCGCACTGCGGGTCCGCCTCGGGCTGACCGACGACGAGCTGCGCACGTGGGATGAGATGAGCCGCAAGATGTTCGTCCCGTTCCACGGCGCCCAAGGTGCGGAAGGCGCGGAAGACATCGTCAGCCAGTTCGAGGGCTACGCCGATCTCGAGGAGCTGGACTGGGAGCGCTACCGCGCCGAGCACCCCAACATCGGGCGCCTGGACCGCATCCTCAAAGCCGAGGGCGACGACCCCAACCGCTATCAGCTGGCCAAGCAGGCCGACGCGGTGATGCTGTTCTTCCTGTTCTCCGACGACGAACTTCGCGAGCTGCTCGAAAGACTCGGGTACCACTACGACCCCGACCTCGCACGGCGAACCATCGACTACTACGACCAGCGCACCTCCCACGGCTCGACCCTGAGCCTGGTCACGCACGCCGCCGTGCTCGGCGTCCTGGACCCGGAGAGCTCGTGGAAGCGCTTCCTCGCCGCGCTCGAGAGCGACGTGGGTGACGTGCAGGGTGGCACCACCAAGGAGGGCATCCACCTGGGTGTCATGTCCGGCACGCTGGATCTCCTGCAGCGCAGCTACGTCGGCGCCAGCGTGCGCGATGGGGTCCTGCACTTCGACCCGACGCTCACCGACCGGCTCGAAGGGCTCACGTTCCCGATGCAGTTCCGCGGTACGTATATCAGGGTCAGCATCTCCGGCGATGAGCTGACGGTGCACACCCTGGCCGAGGGCTTCAGCCGGCCCGTCCGGATCGGTATCGGCGGCGAGGTCCGAGAGCTGGCCGCCGGGCAGGAGTGGATAGCGCCGCTGCGCACCGGGGAAAGGAGCGATCGTGCCGACACGAGGCTTTGAGGGAGCGATCTTCGATGTTGACGGCGTGCTGGTCGACTCCCCACACGAACGGGCCTGGCAGGACTCGCTGCGTGAGCTGATGGACAACGACTGGGCCGACATCGCGGATCAGACCTCGTGGTCCGACGAGCGCTTCACGCCGCAGGTCTACCAGCAGGTGATGTCGGGCAAGCCTCGAATGAGCGGAGCGCAGGCTGCCCTGGAGTACTTCGAGGTTCCCGACGCCACCGAGCGGGCGGAGGCCTACGCCGCGAACAAGCAGACCATGGTCATCAAGCTCATCGAAGCCGGCGAGTTCGAGGCTTACCCCGACGCGTTGCGTATCGTGCTGGCCGTGCGCGACGCGGGAATCCCTGTGGTGGCGGCGTCGTCGTCGAAGAACGCTGGACTGTTCCTCCGCCAGATCCGGCTCGACACCTTCGCCGCGGAGCAGGGCCTGCACTACGACTTCCTGCGGCCCGGCCTGAGCCTGCTGGAGTTCTTCGACGTCGACACCTCCGGACGCGAATTCGCCCAGGGCAAACCGCACCCGGAGATCTTCCTGACCGGAGCCGCCGAGCTCGGCGTCGCCCCGGAGCACTGCTTCGTCGTGGAGGATGCAGCCAGCGGCGTGCAGGCGGCCAAGGCCGGCGGCATGGCGGCGTTAGGTCTGGCCCGAGCCGACGACGAGAAGCTCCTGGCCGCCGCGAACGCCGATCTTGTCGTCACGTCGCTGGATGAGGTCGACGTCGCGGGCCTGGGCGAGCACCAGCTGCGGCGGCGGACGTCGTGAGCCGCTACACCCGGGCCCGCTCGTCGGGGTGTAGCTGCGGTCCGGTGACGCCGCAGTGCACGCACCGCGCCAGCCGCAGCTCGCCCACCTGCACCGGCGCGGCGCGCCGGGCAGCAACCGGCTCGCGCAGGCCAACCGCCGACACGGCAGCGCCGAGAGCCAGCAGCACCGCGCTGATCGTCATCGCGGTGTCGAAGCCGATGTCGAACGCCACCGGCTCCGTGTAGTCGTCGCCCGAGATGCCGGCGACGACCGGGATGACCGCGACGGCGAGCAGCCCGGCTGCGCGGGCGATGGCGTTGTTCACTCCGGAGGCGCTGCCGGCGTGGCGCTGCCCGGCCGACCCCAGCACCGTGGCGGTCAGCGGCGCGACGGTCAGCGAGAGCCCCAGACCGAGCACGACCACGGCGGGCAGCACGTCGAGCAGATACGACGCCTGCGGGCCGATCCGCCGCGTCAGCAGGAACCCGGTCGCGGCCAGCAGCGGGCCGGCGGTCATCGGCAGTCGCGGGCCGATCCGTTCGGCGAGCGCCCCGGCCCGCGACGACAGCAGCAGCATCAGCGCGGTCACCGGCAGCATCGCGGTGCCCGCCAGCAGCGGCGAGAATCCCGAGACGGTCTGCAACTGCAGCACCAGCAGGAAGAAGAACACCCCCAGCGCGCTGTAGACCAGCAGTGTCACGACGTTGGTCGAGCTGAACCGCCGGTCGGCGAACAGGCTCAGCGGCACCAGCGGGTGTGGCGAGCGTCGCTCGACGAGCACGAAGCCGACCAGCGCGGCGACCCCCAGGGTGCCGCTGAGCAGCACCGCCGTGCCACCGTCGCCCTCGCCGGCCGTGGTCAGCGCGTAGGTGAGCCCGCCGAGACCCGATGCGGCGAGCACCGTGCCGGAGATGTCGAGTCCGCGGGGGCTCTCGACGTCCCGGGTCTCGGGCACGTGGCGCAGCGTCACGGCGATGACGAATGCCGCCACCGGCAGGTTGACCAGGAACACCGCCCGCCAGTCCAGCTCCACCAGCCAGCCTCCGAGGAACGGCCCCACCGCGCCTGCCAGGCCGGCCAGTCCGGACCAGGCGCCGATGGCGCGCGCCCGCTCGCCGCCCTCGAAGGAGGCGGAGATGATCGCCAGGCTGCCCGGTGTCAGCAGCGCTCCGCCGACACCCTGCAGCGCGCGTGCGGCCACCAGGAACTCCGCGTCGGGAGCGATACCGCACAGCAGCGAGGCGACCGCGAACCAGACGACGCCGACGACGAAGACCCGGCGGCGGCCGAACCGGTCACCGAGCGCCCCGCCCAGCAGGATCAGCGCGGCGAGCGTGAGGGTGTAGGCGTTGACGATCCATTGCAGGTCGCGGAAGCCGGCTCCGAGATCGCGCCCGAGCCGTTGCAGCGCGACGTTGACGACGGTGGCGTCGAGCATCGCCAGGCCGGATCCGGCGATCGTCGCGAGCAGTACCCACCGACCGGCGGGGGTGCCCATCCGGATCGCCGCCCCGTCGTCCGTCACCCGCCCCTCACCCCCTCATGGAGACATATCGGGGCAATGCTGGCCCGGATTGCCCCCTCATGTCTCCATGAGCGCGGTGGGGTTCGCGTCGCGGGCTCGGGTCAGGTAGGCATTGCCGGTGGCTCAACCGCGATTGCTGCTCGGTCCGGTGCTGCGGCACGTCGGCGAGACCACCGCCACCGTGTGGGTGCAGACCGACCGTCCGGCGATGGTCGAGGTGCTCGGTGCCCGGGCGTCGACGTTCACCGTCGCCGGGTTCCACTACGCGCTGGTCGACGTCACCGGCCTGCAGCCCGGGATGTCGACGACCTACGAGGTGCACCTCGACTCGCACCTGGTCTGGCCCCGGCACGGCTCGGCGTGGCCTGCGAGCCGGATCCGCACCCGGGGCGGGGGCGGGGGGCTGCGGGTCGTCTTCGGCTCGTGCCGGCACGCCAAGCCCGACGAGCCCCGGAAGTCGGGCCCGCTGGGGATCGATGCGCTGGACGTCTATGCGACACGGCTGGCGAGCACCCCGCAGCAGGACTGGCCCGACGCGTTGCTGCTGCTCGGCGACCAGATCTACGCCGACGACCCGACCAGCCAGACCCGGCGCTGGCTCGCCTCGCGCCGCGACACCCGCCGGCCCCCGGGGCTGGAAGCGGCCGACTTCTGCGAGTACGTCCGGCTCTACACCGAGTCGTGGTCGGATGAGGAGCTGCGCTGGCTGCTCTCCACGATCCCGACCGCGATGATCTTCGATGACCACGATGTGCGGGACGACTGGAACACCTCCGCTGCGTGGCGCCGCCGGGTGACCGGCGACGGGTGGTGGTCCGACCGGATCCGCGGCGGGCTCGCCTCGTACTGGGTCTACCAGCACGCCGGGAACCTCGACCCGGCGCACCGGGCGCAGGACCCGGTCTACCGGGCCGTCCTCGACTCCGACGGGGACGCGTGGCCGGTGCTCGAGCGGATGGCCGACGCTGCCGACACCGACCCGACGTCCATCAGGTGGAGCTTTCGCTGGGACCTCGATCAGGTGCGGCTGATCATGGTGGACACCCGCTGCGGCCGGCTGCTGACCGAGGGGCGCAGGGCGATGCTCGACGACGCCGAGTTCGACTGGGTCGAGGACGGCATCGCCACCGCGGCGGCCGACGGCGTCGATCACCTGCTCGTCGGCAGCTCGTTGCCGTGGCTGCTGCCACCGGCGGTCAGCGACGTGCAGTCGGCCAACGAGGTCGCCTGCGCCCGCGGCAGCGCTTCCGGTGAGCGGTTGCGTCAGGCCGTCGACCTGGAGCACTGGCCGGCCTTCCGCGACTCGTTCGACCGCTTCGCGGCGATCCTGCGACAGGTCGCCGCGGCACCCGGCGCGCCCGCCACCGTATCGGTGCTCTCCGGCGACGTGCATCACAGCTACGTGGCCCGGGCGCGATTCGAGGAACCGGCGCGGTCGCCAGTCTACCAGCTGGTGTGCTCACCGGTTCACCATGCGGTGCCGGGTCACTTCAAGCTGCTGCTGTGGGTGTCCTGGTTGCGCCCGATGGCCGCGTTGGGCCGCCGGATCGCGCGCCGCTGGGGTGTCCCCGACCCGGCACTGAGCTGGCGGCGCATCAGCGGCCCGCACTTCGGCAACGCGGTCGCCACGCTTCGGATGGACGGTCGCCGTGCGGCAGTCACCTTCGACCGGGCACACCCTCAGCGCAGGCGCTGGCTGCTCGGGCCGGTCTCCGAGGTCCGGCTGACGGGCGCGCGGGAGCGGGTCCGCCCCGCACGCCGGTGACGACCGCTGTTGTGATATCAGCTCGGGGTAAGCGAGGATTTCGCGGTCAGCTGAGCACATCCCGCTGGGGCGGGTGACGGGACGGACCAGTGACCTATTTCGTTGAAGTACCAACCAACGACAGCGCGACCGTATCGGTGGCGGTAAAGGATGTCGACGAGGGAGTCGTGCGCGCCGCCCGGCCTGGTCGGGTCGTGGCACGCGCGTCGCGAACGCTCGACGACATGGTCGCCGGGCTGCGCCCCGTCGCGGAGACGTTCGTCGCGCAGTTCCGCAGTATGGATGATGCGCCGGACGAGTTGAGCATCCAATTCGGGGTCACCCTGTCCGCCACCGCCGAAGTGGTGATCGCCAGTACTGCGGCCGATGCGAACTTCGCCGTCACCCTGAACTGGAACCGCAACAAGTGACCGTTCCCACCGCCGGTGGTCCGAGCGCACTCGAACGTTCGATCCTCGCCGTGCTCGATTCGAGTCGGACGCCGGTCGGGGTTGGTTTCTTGGTCGCCCCCGGTCTTGCGATGACCTGCGCGCACGTGATCGAAAACGCCGTTGCAGCCGGTGAAGCCGGTGTCGGCACGCGTGTCGGGATCAACCTTCCGTTGGCCCCGGCGTCGGGGTCAGGTACAGCAGACCACAGCTTCGAGGCGATCGTCGAATGCTGGCGCCCGGTCGCTCGGGGTGAGGATGACATCGCGGTGCTGCGGCTGGCGGAGACTGCGCCCGGAGAATCGCCGGTGGCGATCGTCGAGGCCGCGGATGTGCAGGGGCACCCGATGCTTACCTTCGGGTTCCCGCTCGGGCGGGAATCCGGGGTCTGGCACGAGGGACGGCTGCTCCGGCGGCAGGCCGACGGGTGGCTTCAGGTGCAGCTTTCCGATCCGAGCGGCTACCGCATCGACAAGGGGTTCAGCGGTGCCCCCGCCTGGGACGCCGAACTCGGTGGCGTGGTGGGCATGGTTGTCGCCGCCGACCCCTCGACCCCGGCCGGCTATGTTATTCCCATCGAGACCCTCTTCGAGGCCAGGCCCGACTTGCGGGCACTGGTGCCACAATGGCGGTCGCACAGTGAGGATCCGGAGATCGCCGTGGCGCGGCTGCACCCGGATCAACTGTCCTGGTGGCGACGGGTCGACCCGGGCGCTTCGGTCACGCTCACTCCGCCGTCCGTCACGCGACCGGTCGCGCTGATCGTGGTCACCGCCGTGTGGGGGTTGCTGTGGCTGTCGCTGCTGGTCGGGCTAATCGGTAGCGCTGGGGACCCGACGGAGCTGGTCGTGGTGACGCTGGTGATGCTGTCGGTCGGGGTGCTGGCCGTGCCTCGGCAGTGGTGGACCGGGCTCCCGGGCAGGTCGGGCCGGGACACATCCGCGCAGCCCGGACCGCATCGAACTGGTCTCCCACGAGGGCGCAACTTGTTCTGGGCTGCATCGTTCCCGGTGGTGTTTCTGATGTGGCGCTTCCTGCGGCACGTTCGCCGTCGCGCCGACATGGTGCCATTCGTGCTCGCGCTGGTGGTAAACGTTTCGATGATCGTCGCCATCGCTGTGGCCGTGCAACAGCGCGTCCCCTACGCAGCGTTCATCTTGGCCGGGCTGCTGGGCTTGCAGGGTGGAGCGCTGGCCGTCCGCCTGCTCGCCGGCCGCTGGCAGGCTCGACGGGCCCGGGACCGCGCCCTTCCTGGCGAGGAGATGGTGTCTCAGCGGGTCTTCGGAGCCCCCGGTGGGGCCTTCGCACTCGAATCTGACCCGGTCTCACAGCGCGCCGCGAGGCACAAACAGTACGCACAGCGCGCCACCGCGTCACTACTCGAACCGCTGCTGCGCGTTCCAGCCATACGGCTGCTGCATGGCCCCGGCGCGCCCTACCCGGGCCATACGAAGATCGACCACGCCGTGGTCGCGGCTCGGCGGGTGGCCCTGATCCAGACCACGCTGTGGCCGCCCGGCCACTACACCCACACCACGACCGCCGGGCAGCGATCCCTCAGCCGCAACGGCGCGGGCCTCCCGGTGATCTTTCCGGTAGATCACGAATACTTCATCGGGCAGGTGATGGGATGGCAGGCCAAGCTATCCGACGCCGAAGTGCGCGGCTTTATCGTCGTCCACCCCAGCCCACCCGGCCCCGTCACACTCGACCTGTCCGGCTACCCCGTCACCGTCGTGCTGGCCGACCAGGTTACCGAGGTCCTCGGCGGATGGCTGGCCATGGAGCCCAGCACCGTCGACCGCTCGGTGTTGGGGGAGCTGCTGGATACCGCCGAACACGAGTCCTGAGGTGTGAGGCCTCGGGCCCGAGACAGCATGCCGACGATCTGCGAGGAGGACCAGCGATGAGGGTGTTCACCGGGGCCGACGACCTGCGGTCTGCGACCGGCGAGCAGCTCGGCGTCAGCGACTGGTTGACCATCGAGCAGGAAAGGATCGACACGTTCGCCGACGCGACCGGCGATCACCAGTGGATCCACGTCGACGTCGAGAAGGCGGCAGCCGGACCGTTCGGCACGACGATCGCGCATGGCTTCCTCACCCTGTCGCTGCTGCCGTGCCTGGTCGCGCAGATCTACCGCGTGGACGGCGCGAAGATGGGCATCAACTACGGGCTGAACAAGATGCGCTTTCCCGCGCCGGTCCCGGTCGGCTCCAAGGTGCGCGCCAACGCCGAGCTCGCCGAGGTCGACGAGGTGCAGGGCGGGCTGCAGCTGGTGGTGCGCACGACGCTGGAGATCGAGGGCAGCGACAAGCCCGGCTGCGTGGCCGAGTGGGTCACGCGGGTCTACTTCTGATGCGGGAAGCGGTGATCTGCGAGCCGTTGCGCACCCCGGTCGGTCGGTTCGGCGGGGCGTTGCGCGACGTGCCGGCGCACCGGCTCGGCGCCACGGTGCTCCGGGGGCTGCTCGAGCGCACCGGCCTGGCCAGCGAGCAGGTCGACGAGGTCATCCTCGGTCACTGCTACCCGACCATGGAGGCTCCCGCGATCGGCCGCGTGGTCGCGCTCGACGCCGGCCTGGGCACCGACGTGCCCGGCCTGCAGCTCGACCGTCGCTGCGGCTCGGGGCTGCAGGCGGTGCTGCAGGGCGCCATGCAGGTCCAGACCGGGGTCAACGACGTGGTACTCGCCGGCGGCGCCGAGAGCATGTCGAGCGCGCCGTTCTACTCCACCTCGATGCGCTGGGGCGTGCGCGGTGACGGCGTGCAGCTGCACGACGCGCTGGCCCGCGGCCGGGTGACCGCCGGCGGGGAGAACCACCCGGTTCCCGGCGGCATGCTGGAGACCGCGGAGAATCTGCGCGAGGAGTACTCGATCCCCCGCGACGAGCAGGACGAGCTCTCGGTGCGGTCGCACCAGCGTGCCGTCGCCGCGCAGGCCGACGGCCGCTTCGATGAAGAGATCGTCCCGGTCACGGTGCCGAACCGGCAGGGTGACGTCGTCGTCGACACCGACGAGCACCCCCGCTCCGACACCACCGCCGAGAAGCTCGCCGGGCTGCGTCCCGTGCTCGGCAAGCAGGATCCACAGGCCACCGTCACCGCGGGCAACTCCTCGGGGCAGAACGACGGCGCGTCGATCTGCGTCGTCACGACCCCGCAGCGGGCCGCCGAACTGGGGTTGCGGCCGCTCGCCCGGCTGGTCAGCTGGGCCGTCGCCGGGGTGCCGCCGCGAACCATGGGCATCGGCCCGGTGCCGGCCAGCGCGAAGGCGCTGGACCTGGCCGGACTCGCGCTGGCCGACATCGACCTGGTCGAGCTCAACGAGGCTTTCGCGGCGCAGGTGCTGGCGGTGACGCGGGAGTGGAAGCTCGCCGAGTCCGACTTCGACCGCCTCAACGTCAACGGCTCCGGCATCTCACTCGGGCACCCCGTCGGCGCCACCGGCGGGCGGATCCTCGCGACCCTGCTGCGCGAGATGGACCGGCGCGAGGCCCGCTACGGCCTGGAGACGATGTGCATCGGTGGCGGCCAGGGCCTCGCCGCGATCTTCGAGCGCACCCGCTGACAACTCACCTCTCAGCGGGTGCGCGCGCCGGTCTGTCGGTGTCCCGCTGCACGGTGTCGGACCGGGTCGTGCCCGACGAGGTGCGCATCGCGCTGGAGGAGCGGGCCGCGCTGTCGCCCGACGCGCTGACCGGGATGGAGGCCAACCACCGCTTCGTCGGACCGGAGACCATGGAGACGCGGATCTTCGGCCGGCTCGCCGCCTGGCAGAACTGGATCTTCATCCGGCCCAACGCGTCCGGCCCCGAGGGCGCGCTGCGCCGCTACGGCACCGGACGCAAGGCCGACTTCGACAGGAAGCGGGTGTGACCATGACTGCATCCGGCAACACCATCGACTACGGCGAGCGGATCCCGAACAACGTCGACCTCGCCGGTGATCGCAGGCTGCAGCGCGCCCTGGAGTCCTGGCAGCCCGGGTTCCTCGACTGGTGGAGCGAGATGGGGCCGGCGCTGGACACCAGGGACGTGTACCTGCGCACCGCGGTAGCCGTCGGGCGCGAGGGGTGGGCCCACTTCGACCACGTGGCACTGCCCGACTACCGCTGGGGCGTCTTCCTCGCCGAGCGCAACCAGGACCGGACCATCGCGTTCGGGGAGCACAAGGGACAGCTGGTCTGGCAGCAGGTACCCGGCGAGTACCGCGCCGACCTGCAACGGCTCATCGTGATCCAGGGCGACACCGAGCCGGCCTCGGTGGAGCAACAACGGCTGCTCGGTGCGACCGCACCGAGTCTCTACGACCTGCGCAACCTCTTCCAGGTCAACGTGGAGGAGGGCCGCCACCTGTGGGCGATGGTCTACCTGCTGCACGCCTACTTCGGCCGCGCCGGGCGCGAGGAGGCCGCGGCGCTACTGCACCGCAACTCCGGCAGTGACGACGCGCCGCGGATCCTCGGGGCGTTCAACGAGGAGACGCCGGACTGGCTGTCGTTCTTCATGTTCACCTACTTCACAGACCGGGACGGCAAGTACCAGCTCGGTACGCTGAAGGAGAGCGCCTTCGACCCGCTGTCGCGGACCTGCGAGTTCATGCTCACGGAGGAGGCGCACCACATGTTCGTCGGCACCACCGGCATCGACCGGGTGGTGACGCGGACCGCGGAGCTGATGCGCGAGCACGACAGCGACGAGGTGGGCGCGGCGGGCGGCATCCCGCTCGACATCATCCAGAAGTACATCAACTTCCACTACTCGGTCTCGCTGGACCTGTTCGGCAGCGAGACGTCGACCAACGCGGCCAACTACTTCACGGCGGGCCTCAAGGGCCGGTGGCAGGAGGAACGCCGCCGCGACGACCACCTGCTCACCGACGGCAGTGCCAGCGTCGACGGTGTTGTCGATGGGAGCCTCATCGCTGATGCAGCTGGTGCACGAGCGGGGCAGGATCGCGAGCTGGATCGCCCCGCCGCGCAACGGAATCAACGGCAAGCCCTTCGACTACGAGTACGTGCACTTCGGCTGAGGCGCCCGGCTCCGAGCGGCCCACCACCTACCGGGTGGTGGGCCGCTCGCAGCTGTGCCGGCGGCTGCAGGCGTTCGTGCGGCCGTTTCGTCCTGACGGCCGACGGGTAGTCGAATGCCGGCCCCGACATCGACCGGACAAGCGCGGGAACAAGGCTGGGCCGAGGTTGTGTTGCACCCGGGCAGAGTTGAGTGAATCTGACGCAACTAACCTGACGAAACTGCTCGAAGACTCCGGGAGGCGCACATGGCCGGCGGTTACTACGGCCCAGGTGATCTGGGCCCGGGACCGTTCGACGAATTCCTGGCCCGCTTCTTCGGCGGCACCGACCCGCGCCGCCAGATGCAGCGGGTCGACATCGGCCGCCTGCTCACCCAGCAGGCCCGCGAGCTGGTCACAGCCGCGGCCCAGCACGTCGCCGAGCGCGGCGGCACCGACCTGGGCGCGGAGCACCTGCTGTGGGGGGCCACCCAGTCCGAACCCACCCGTCAGCTGCTCGGCCGCGCCGGAGCCGATGCCGACGCGATCGCCCGCGAGGTCGACGGGCTGTCCCCGGCGGGGGAGCCACGGCACACCCCGCCGGCGCTGACCCCGGCAGCCAAGCGCGCGCTGCTGGACTCGCACCAGATCTCGCGCGCGCTCGGCTCGACCTACATCGGCCCCGAGCACCTGCTGCTCGCGTTGGCCGCCAACCCCGAGTCGGCGGCGGGCCGCATCCTGGCCGCGGCCCGGGTCACACCGCAGTCGCTGCAGGAGGCCGCGGCGGGCAGCGGCAGCGGCGGTGGCAGCAGCGCCGAACAGCAGCGGCAAACCTCGTCGAACACCCCGACCGTCGACCAGTTCGGCGAGGACCTCACCGATCTGGCCCGCGGGGGCAAGCTCGACCCGGTCGTCGGCCGCGACGAGGAGATCGAGCAGACCGTCGAGGTGCTGTCCCGGCGGACCAAGAACAACCCCGTGCTGATCGGCGAGGCCGGTGTCGGCAAGACCGCGATCGTCGAGGGCATCGCGCAGCGGATCGTCGACGGCGAGGTCCCCGACACCCTAGCCGGCCGCCGCGTCATCGCGCTGGACCTGTCCGGCATGGTCGCGGGCACCCGCTACCGCGGGGACTTCGAGGAGCGCATCACCAAGCTCATCGAGGAGATCCGGGAGCACGGCGACGAGCTGATCGTCTTCATCGACGAGCTGCACACGGTCGTCGGCGCGGGCGGCAGCAGCGAGGGCGGCATCGGCGCGAGCAACATGCTCAAGCCGGCGCTGGCCCGTGGCGAGCTGCACGTCATCGGCGCTACCACGCTGAACGAGTACCGCACGAACATCGAGAAGGACCCGGCGCTGGAGCGGCGCTTCCAGCCCATCCTGGTGCCCGAGCCCAGCGTCGCGGACACCATCTCGATCCTGCACGGGCTGCGCGACCGTTACGAGGCACACCACCAGGTGCGCTTCACCGACGACGCGCTGGTGGCGGCCGCCGAGCTGTCGGAGCGCTACATCTCGGACCGCTTCCTGCCGGACAAGGCGATCGACCTCATCGACCAGGCCGGCGCCCGGGTGCGGCTGCGCACCCACACCCCGACAGCCGACGTGCGCGACCTCGAGCAGCAGCTCGAGCGGCTGACCAGGGACAAGGATCAGGCCGTCGCCGACGAGGCCTACGAGCGAGCGTCGACGCTGCGCGACGAGATCACCGCGCTGCGCGAGCGCATCGAGGCCGCGCGCGCCGGTGGTGGTGCCGCGGTTCCCGAGGTCGGCGTCGAGGACATCGCCCAGGTCGTGTCGCGCTCCACCGGGATCCCCGTCAGCCAGCTCACCGAGGAGGAGAAGGAGCGGCTGCTGCGGCTGGAGGAGCAGCTGCACCAGCGGGTGATCGGCCAGGACGACGCGGTGGCCGTCATCGCCGAAGCAGTGCGGCGTTCCCGCTCCGGGCTGGGTGACCCCGCTCGCCCCGTCGGCAGCTTCCTGTTCCTCGGGCCGACCGGTGTCGGCAAGACCGAACTCGCCCGCGCGCTGGCAGAGGCGTTGTTCGGCGACCAGGACCGGATGGTCCGGCTCGACATGAGCGAGTACGGCGAGCGGCACACCGTCAGCCGCCTGATCGGGGCACCCCCTGGCTACGTGGGCTACGGCGAGTCCGGGCAGCTCACCGAGGCGGTTCGCCGCCGCCCCTACTCGGTGTTGTTGCTCGACGAGATGGAGAAAGCTCATCCAGACGTCTTCAACATGCTGCTCCAGGTCCTCGAGGACGGCAGACTCACCGACGGCCAGGGCCGCACGGTGGACTTCCGCAACACCGTGGTGATCATGACGAGCAACCTGGGCTCGGACGTGATCGGTACGAGCACCTCGCTGGGCTTCACCTCGGGTGGGCAGAGCGAGGACGAGTCGATCGAGCAGCGACTCATGCCGCGGCTGCGCGATGCGTTCCGGCCGGAGTTCCTCAACCGTATCGACGAGATCGTCATCTTCCGCCGGCTCGACGCCGAGCAGCTTCGGCGGATCACCGATCTCATGCTCGAGGAGACCCGCTGGCGGCTGCGCTCGCGGGACATCAGTGTCGAGTTCACCGAGGAGGCGGTGGACTGGCTGTCCAGCCGGGGCCACCAGCCGGAGTACGGTGCCCGCCCGATGCGGCGCACCATCCAGCGCGAGGTGGACAACCAGATGTCGTCGCTGCTTCTCGACGGCAGGCTGGTCGCCGGGCAGCACGTGCGGATCGACGTCAAGGACGGCGGGCTGACGTTCGACGTGAGCACGGTACAGCCCGCCGACCCCACGTGAGGGCAGCGACGACCGAAGGTCAGCCAGCGGGGGCGGTTGCGGCTGCTCAAGCGCTTCCGCCTCGAGGAGGCTGACGCGCATGCCGGGCAACTGCGCTGAGACTGCATACAGGTGGCCAGGTGCGGGTAAACTGCGGTATGGCTGATGTGACTTTCCGGCGCGAACTCGCGCAGCAGCTCCGAGTCGACTCGGTCCGCGCGGCGGGCATCGCCGGGTCGGGCCATCCGACGTCGTCGATGTCGGCCGCCGATGTCATGGCCGTACTGCTCGACGGGTACCTCACGCTGGACTTCCAGCACCCCGATGACGCCCGCAACGACCACCTGGTCTTCTCCAAGGGCCACGCGTCGCCGCTGTACTACGCACTACTCAAGGCCGCTGGCGCGATCAGTGACGAGGAACTGCTCACCTACCGCAAGTTCGGCAGCCGCTTGGAGGGCCACCCCACTCCCCGGATCCCCCCGACCGACGTCGCCACCGGCTCGCTCGGCCAGGGACTACCGGTGGCTGTGGGTCTCGCGCTGGCCGGCAAGCGACTCGACCAGGTTCCGTACCGAGTGTGGGCGTTGTGCGGGGATTCCGAGATGGCCGAGGGCTCGATCTGGGAAGCGTTCCAGTACGCCGCGTGGGCGGAGCTGGACAACCTCACCGCCATCGTGGATGTGAACCGGCTCGGGCAGACCCGCGAGACCATGCTCGGCTGGGACATGGACGGCTACGCCGAGCGCGCCCGCGCCTTCGGCTGGCATGCCATCGTCGTCGACGGGCACGACCCCGACGCCGTCGACGCCGCCTTCACCGAGGCCCTCGCCACGACCGGACGCCCGACGGTGCTGTTCGCCCGCACCAGGAAGGGCCGCGGTGTCGAGGCCGTCGAGGACCAGCCCGACAAGCACGGCAAGCCGCTGGAGGACTCCGACGCCGCCATCGAGGAACTCGGCGGTCAGCGGTCGTTGACGGTCCGGGTGGCGACGCCCGACCAGCGGCCCGAGCCACATCGGTTCGCGGCCGAGGGCGGCGAGCTGCCCAGCTGGCCGGTCGGCGAGCAGGTGGCGACCCGGGAGGCCTACGGCACGGCGCTGGCTGCGATCGGCGGGATGCGGCCGGACGTGGTGGCCTTCGACGGGGAGGTCTCCAACTCCACCAAGTCGGAGCTGTTCGCCAAGGCGCACCCGCAGCGGTACTTCGAGATGTTCATCGCCGAGCAGCAGATGGTCGCAGCGGCGGTGGGCATGCAGGTGCGGGGGTGGGTCCCGTTCGCCTCGTCGTTCGGGGCGTTCTTCACCCGCGCCTACGACTTCGTCCGCATGGCGGCGGTGTCCCGCGCAGACATCCGCCTGGCCGGGTCACACGCCGGTGTCGCCATCGGTGAGGACGGCCCGTCGCAGATGGCGCTGGAAGACATCGCCGCGCTACGCGCGGTGCACGGCAGCACGGTGCTGCACCCCTCCGACGCCAATCAGACGGCCCGCCTGGTGGCCGCGATGGCCGATCGCCCCGGGATCTCGTATCTGCGCACTCTGCGCGGCAAGACGCCGGTGCGGACATCGCCGGACGAGGACGTGCGGATCGGCGGCAGCCGGGTGTTGCGTGCCGGCGAGGGCGACGACATCACCCTCGTGGCGTGCGGGATGACAGTCGACGAGGCCGACAAGGCAGCCGACGCGCTCGACGCCGAGGGCGTGCGGGCACGGGTGATCGACTGCTACTCGATCAAACCCATCGATGCGGACACGCTCGCCACCGCCGCCCGGCAGACCAGCGCCATCGTCACCGTCGAAGACCACTGGCCGGAAGGCGGTCTGGGCGATGCGGTGCTGGGCGCGCTGGCCGAGCACCCGCAGCGGCCTCCGCTGCGCAAGCTAGGCGTGTACGAGATGCCCAGCTCGGGAACGCCGGCCGAACTGTTGCACGCCGCCGGCATCGCCGCCGAAGCGATCGCCGCGGCAGCGTTGCAGCTGCTCGGTCGGCGCACTCCAGCGGCGGTGTGATCGGGCTTGCCGGCCTGCCGGCTGCACGGGGATTGCCACGAAGGTCCCGTTCGCGACGGCCCGGAGCCCGGGCCAGCCGGGCTGTGCCAGCTATACGGTCGCCCAGGAACACCACCGCCCCGGAGTGGGTCTCTGCTGTCGGCCCGGCCGTGGCCTGATTGACCCGTAACCGGTGCCGCGGCCGCTGGGTGCGCTACTGGCCATGATGGCAGCGCCTGCGGTGGCGGAAGTCAGCAACAACCAGCGTGACGGCTTCATGCAGATGCAGGTTCACAAGGGACGGACGACAAGAACACTTTGCGGCGATCGCCGACGAGGGCGTGTTCCGGCACTACCAGGAGAAGGTCGAGGGCCACAAGATCCGCCAGCGGGCCGGCAGCTTCCAGGAGTACTACAGCCAGGCCACGCTGTTCTGGAACAGCATGGCTGATTGGAGCGCGAGCACATCGTCGCCGCCTATCGGTTCGAGCTCGGCAAGTGCGACCACATGCACGTCCGGGAGCAGCAGATCGAGCAGCTCAATCACATCGACCACGACCTCGCTGTCGCGGTCGCCGAAGGCGTCGGGGTCAAGCCGCCCGCCGCGCCGGCTCAGCCGAACCACGGGCGCAGCTCGCCGGCGCTGAAGCCAGGTCAACACCACCTTCGGGTCGCTGCGGACCCGCAAGGTCGCGATCCTGGTGGCCGACGGCGTGGATTCCAGTGCCACCGCGCTCGCTGATGCGCTGCGCGAACGCGGCGCGATGCCCGAGTTGCTGGCGCCGACCGACGGTGCGGTCCGCGGGATGGATGGTTCCGACGTCGCGGTCGATCGCGCGATCAACACCATGGCATCGGTGGTCTATGACGCCGTCGTCGTCCCCGGCGGGGAGCACAGCGTGGCGATGCTGTCCGGCGACGGCTACGCGGTGCACTTCGTCGCCGAGGCCGTCAAGCACGCCGAGGCCGTCGGTGCACTGGGTGCCGGCACCGCGCTTGTGCAACGGGTCTCCAACGGATCGGCCCGGGTGGCTGCCGACGGCGACGGGGTGACCGCCGACCGGGGCGTGATCAGCGCATCCGGGACCGACGGCTCGTTGCCACCGGAGTTCGTCGACTCGTTCTGCTCCGCACTAGGTCGACACCGGGCCTGGGAGCGTCCGACCGCCGCCGTTTCGGCCTGACACGGCCGGTCGCGCCGAGCTCGATGGCAAGCGCTACTTGTCCCGCATGCGGCCCGGCGCCGAACCGATCCCAGTCGCGTAGTACAAGGGTGCAGACCAGCAGTGGACTCACAAGGCGAGCGACTGAACCAAGGAGTTACGGGCATCTGAGGCAGGGAGGAACAGGAATGGAGAACCGGCCTTCAGGCGCCGGCTCCAGTAGCTGGAGCGTCCTTCTCATCGGGCCTGACGAGTTACCCGACGCCACGCAGCGCGCCCTCGAGGCCGCTGCAGCGCGGGTGACCCGTCTGACGCATCCCACTGATGCTGAGATCCGCAGCTCACTGACCGAGCAGGTCGACGCTGTGGTCGTGACCTCGAGGGACGATGGAATCGCGCTCCGGCTAGCGCTCGTCGTGGAGAACATTCGGCCAGGGGTGCCCCTGATCGTCACCGTTCACAGCCGGATCGTCGCCGACCAACTGCAAGCTGCCGTGCTCAACATCCGCGTCACGTCGATGGCCGAGATCGTCGCTCCCACGCTGGCCGCACCTTGCCTCGACGCTGGCCTTCTCACAGTGACGCGCCGACCGGAGGGTTTCTTCGGTGTGCGGGCCGACGACGGCCAGCCGCGGCTCGTCGATATCGAGACACCCGGCGCCCACCGCGGCCGGCTGCTTGCCAACCTTGGCTCGCTCATTCGACCGTTCGAGCCCACCGCCCGGATCTTGACCACTGGCTCTTCGGGTTCTTGCTCATCCTCGTCCTCGAAACCGTGGCGGCAGCACTCGTGCTCGACCTGGCGTCCGTCGATGCCTTCTATGCGGTGACGAAGGTCATGGTCACTGTTGGACCGAACCCGGCCATCGACGCGGGCCCCGACTGGTTCAAAATCGTCTCCTCCGTAGCCATGCTCGCGGCTCTTGCGTTGACCGCAGTGTTTACTGCGGGCCTCGTCAACCGACTGCTCGACCGGCGGCTCACCGCTCTGGTCGGCTCGCGGGTGGTCCCGCGCAAGGACCACGTGGTTGTTGTCGGCCTCGGCCAGGTCGGGCTACGCCTGGCTCTGCTGTTGCGCGAGCTCGGCGTACCCGTGCTTGCGGTCGAGAGCAACCCGAACCGCTACAACGTCGCCCGGGCGAAGAACTACGGGCTCCCTGTCGTCATCGGCCAAGGCGCGAGCCACTTCCTTCTCAGGCGGCTCTCGCTCGG
This sequence comes from Pseudonocardiaceae bacterium, assembly GCA_009377865.1. GTDB lineage: Bacteria > Actinomycetota > Actinomycetes > Mycobacteriales > Pseudonocardiaceae > WHSY01. Next base: position 104,897 of record WHTH01000005.1, read on the forward strand.
GCGTGCGCAAGCGCTGGCGGCAGTCACAAGCCAAGAGGTGGAGAACATCTCGATCGCCGTGGCCGCCCTGGGTATGCAGGAGGACCTTCGGACGATCCTCCGGGCGGGACGCGGCGAAGTCATCAACGAAACGCGCGCGCTGTTCAGCGTCGGCGTAGTACAAGATGTGCACCGGATCGGGGGGACGTTGCTCGCCGCCGTAGCCCTGGGCTCGGACGCGATGGAAGCGTTCCTGCATCAGCAGACGGTGTACCTCATCTTGCCGGACGGCCGGATCGAACCCTTCGCACGGCCTGATGCAACCGGCGGTGATTGACCGGGCAGCGGAGCGGGAACCCCGACGGTATGTCGAGTCAGGATGATTCCGGCAACCGTCGCAGCCGGGCGGACTACGAGCGAGGGCTGCCCGGCTACCACGACCCGACCGCGGGCTACGCCGGCTCCACCCCCGGCCGCAGCGCGCTGACACTGCGCGCCTGGCTCGCCGGGTTCGGGCTGGTGTTCTGCGCGGTCGCCGCCGTGCTGCTGTTCATCACCGAGCCGATCGGGCTCGGAGTGCTGCTGGCCGTGCTGGCCATGGTGGCAGCCGTCGACTTGGCCTGGGTGCTGCACCGGAAGCGACGCGGCGAGCCGGGCTGAGCCGGCTCATTCGTTCCCGGGCTCCAGACGCGACATCGCCTGGCGCACCGCGTCGTCGGATGAACCGGCCGTCGAGACGGTGGCGGCCTGCGGCCATGGGTCGGCGTCGGCGGCCATCGCCGCGGCGATGGCCCGGTCGGCATCGGAGACGCCGCCGGTGCGGCCGCGCATCCGCTCTCGGCGACCTCGCAGGGCGCCGAGCACTGCAGTGCGACGAGTTCGCTACTGGTGCGGGTCGCGGCCCGGGCCGCGACGTCGCGGTGCTGCGCGTGCGTCCAGGACGCGTCGAGCACCACCGACTCGCCGTGGGCCAGCAACGTCTCCGCACGGTCTGCCAGCGTCGCGTACGTCTGGTCGGTGTGCTCGCGGCTGTAGAGCTCCTGCTGGTACCCGGCGGCCGCGTCGGTCTCGGCGTCCATGCCGGCCAGTTCCTTGCGAACCCGGTCACTGGACAGCACGACGGCCCCCAGCCGCTGCGCCAGCGCCTCGCTGACCGTCGACTTCCCCGTACCCGGCAACCCCCCGACGAGCACCAGGCGCACCGTCGCGGCGCGCAGCCGGTCGCGGGCGAGCTCGGCGTGGCGTCGGGCGTCGGGCACGGCCGACTCGTCACCCTGTTGCTGTCGCAGGCAGTCGACCTTGGCGCGGACCAGCGCGCGGTAGGCCACATAGTGGTGGCGCAGCGCGGCCGGCGCGGGATCGGCGGCGAGGTCGGTGTAGGTGCCGGCGAGGCGGTGCGCCAGCTCCGGGTGCCCGCGGTAGTCGAGGTCCATGATCAGGAAGGCGACGTCGTCGAGCCCGTCGAGCCAGCGCAGCCGGTCGTCGAAGTCGAGGCAGTCGAGCACCCGTGGCCCGTCGTCGAGGCAGAAGATGTCGTCGGCGAGCAGGTCGCCGTGCCCGTCGAGGACCCGGCCCTCGGCGATTCGGCGATCGAACAGCGGTTCCCGGCCCGCGAGGAAGTCACCCGGCGCGGCGCGCGATCTCGGCCACCACGCCGTCGTCGAGAACCTCACCCCGGAACGGCTCGACGTCGTCGAAGTGCTGCTGCCACCGCCCCCGTACCGCGTCACGGCGACCCTCGGCGGCGATCTCCTCGGACCGCTCGGCTGCGGAGTGGAACTCGGCGACGATCCGGGCGATCTCGCCGAGGGCGTCGCTGACCAGCCCCGGATCCTCGTCGAGCAGGGCGGCGAGCCGTCGCTCGTCGGGCATCCGCCGCATGACCACCGCATGCTCGCAGGGCTGCCCGCCGGGGTCGTGCATGTCCACCACCCCGAGATAGACGTCGGGCGCGAGCCTGCGGTTGAGCTCCACCTCCCGGTGGCACGCCCGCTGTCGGGCCTGCCGCGACGAGAAGTCCAGAAAGCCCAGATCCACCGGCTTCTTCAGCTTGTAGGCACGGTCGCCCAGGAACACCACAGCCCCGGAGTGGGTCTCCGCCGTCGAGATGTGCGGGGTGCTCACTCGCGGCCCAGCCCGTCGCGCAGCGACGCGAGGGTCTGGCTGAGCAGCCGTGAGACGTGCATCTGGGAGATGCCGATGCGGTCCGCGATCTGCGTCTGGGTCATGTTGCCGAAGAAGCGCAACATGAGGATGGTCCGCTCGCGCTCGGGCAACCGCGACAGCATCGGTTTGAGCGACTCACGGTACTCGACCTGCTCGAGTTGGTGGTCTGCCTGGCCGACGATGTCGGCGATGCTGCCCCAGCCGTCCTCGTCGGTGAGGCGGTCCAGCGAGGTGCCGCGGTAAGCATTAGCCGCTGCCAGGCCCTCGACGACCTCCTCCTTCGGCAGCTGCAGATGCTTGGCGAGTTCGGTCGCGGTGGGTGCGCGTCCGAGCTTCTGGGACAGCGAGGAGCTCGCAGCGCCGAGCGTGACATGCAGGTCCTTGAGGCGTCGCGGCACCCGCATCCCCCAGCCCAAGTCCCGGAAGTGCCGACGCACCTCACCAGTGACCGTGGGCACGGCATAGGACAGGAAGTCCACCCCGCGGTGGGGATCGAACCGGTCGATGGCGTTGATCAGCCCTACGGTGGCGACCTGCTCCAGGTCGTCGAGTGGCTCACCGCGCTGGGCGAAACGTCGAGCGATGTGCTTGGCGACCGGTAGGTGCCCCTCGACGAGCTTCTGGCGCAGTGCCGCACGCCGGTGACCACTCTCGCCCAGGCCGGCGAAGTCACGGAACAGCGGCATCAAGTGGGAGTAGTCGGTGGTCTCACCGCGGCGCGAACCGTGGGGGGCGCTGGTGTCGGTACTGTGCTGGTCAGACATGGATTGGGTGGTCACTCCGGAACCACCCTGTGCAGCTTGCGCAACCGCAACCCCATCGTGGACGACGCTCCCTCCGACCCATCGGACCCGAGCACCTCGACCTCGTCGGCGAGTGTGGTGAGGATCCGCCAGCCGAAGCTGTCGCGGCAAACCGCCTGTCCGGCGACCGCGATCGTGGCCGTCACGGTGATCCGGTCGGGTTCCACCGCGAACCGGCAGACCAGTATGACATCCGGACTGGCGGCACTCACCAGGCGGGGTTGCCCGCGCCACGTCGCCCCGATATCGCGCGGTATCGGGGCCGAGGGTGCAGGGGAGTGGAGGGTTGAGGTTGGCGATCAGATGGAGGCGATGGCGCTCTCAAGATCGGAGTAGACCTCGAACAACTCGGTGAGACCGGTGGCCTCCATCGGACGCACGACCTCCCGTGAGCTGCACACCAGCCGCAGTCCGATCTCCTGGGCGCGGCACTCTTCCAGCGTCTCCACCAGAACTGCCAGGCCGCTGGATCCGAGGAAGTTTACTCCGGACAGATCCAGCACCAGGACGCCGGGCTGCTCGCCGATCTGTTCCTGCACGCAGTCCCGCAGCGGGGGAGTGGTGACCATGTCCACCTCGCCGGCAACGATGACCGCAACGCCGCCATCGAGCGCTCGCACGTTCAGGGAGATCGGCTGGTCCGACCGTGCCTCGGCGGAAACGGCGGTACCGCTACTTTCAGGGCTGCCGGAAGCGGGAGTCTCTGGGAACGGGCTCATGGCACTCCTCGTCACGTCGTGGGCGTCAGACTCAGCGTAGTCGCGTTGGGTCGGTAGTCGCGGCGTTCGGGTCGTAGCAGGCGTCGGACCAACGGCGTGCGCCAGCCACCGCCCCGAGGTTGGCTTCGCCCGCCGACCCCTCAGCGGTTCGGTACTCGACCGTCCAACCCTAGGTGTTGCCCCCCGTGATTGGGCCTCGCCTGTCTGGGATACCCGACAACGAGACCCGACCAGTGGAGGTGTCGCGATGAAGGCAGTGGTGTGGCAAGGTCCCGGCAAGATCGACCTGCAGGACGTGCCCGACGCACGGATCGAGCAGTCCAGCGATGCCGTGGTCCGCTTGACGATGAGTGCGATCTGCGGTACCGACCTGCACATGATCCGCGGCACGATGCCGGGCATGGTGCCGGGAACCGTGCTCGGGCACGAGGGTGTCGGCATCGTGGAGGAAGTGGGTTCCGAGGTGCGCGGCTTCCGGCCCGGCAACCGGGTGGTGATCCCCTCGACCATCGGCTGCGGCAACTGCTCCTACTGCCGGGCCGGCTACTACTCGCAGTGCGACAACGCCAACCCGAACGGACCAGCGGCCGGCACCTCGTTCTTCGGCGGTCCGCAGTCGACCGGACCGTTCAACGGCCTGCAGGCGACCTACGCGCGGGTCCCGTTCGCCGCCGTGAACCTTGTCCCGTTGCCGGATGCGGTGACCGACGAGCAAGCGATCATTCTGTCCGACATCTACCCGACCGCGTGGTTCGGCGCGCAATGTGCCGAGGTCTCTCGCGGTGACACCGTCGCCGTGTTCGGCTGCGGGCCGGTGGGCCAGCTTGCCATCGCAGCGGCGTGGCGTTTCGGCGCCGGTCGGGTGATCGCGGTGGATGACGTGCCGTCACGGCTGGAGATGGCACGTAACCAGCACGCCGAGGCGGTCGACTTCGGTATTGAGGACCCGGTCAGCGTCATCGGCGACCTCACTCGCGGCATCGGTGTTGATCGGGTCATCGACGCCGTCGGGGTGGACTCCTACGCCGGGCAGCCGGACGAGGAGCGCGAGGGCGAGATCGCCGAGGCCGCCGGAGGCGGCGAGACCGCATGGGAGCACGGCAGCGCTCCGTCGCAGGCCGCGCAGTGGACGGTCGAGTCGGTGGCCAAGGCCGGCACCATCGGGATCATCGGCGTGTACCCGCCGACGGTGCAGACCTGGCCGATGGGCGCGGCGATGCAGAAGAACCTCACCATCAAGATGGGCAACTGCCCGCACCGGGCGGTCATCCCGCAGCTCCTCGACATGGTGGCCAGCGGGGTGTCCGATCCGGCGCAGACACTCACCCAGACGCGACCCGTCGACGATGTGCTGGAGGCCTACCGGATCTTCGATCGCCGTGAGCCGGGCTGGCTGAAGGTCGCACTGGCGCCGGTGGCGTGATGCTGATACGACTCCGGCGGCGGCCGGACCGCGACGACCAGTGGAATCGTTCCGTTCGGGGTGAGGGGCCGCAGCAGCGCGCCGACCGCAACTTCATCGACCTGCTGCAGGAGTTGCGGGTGATGCAGACCGGCGTGCAGATCCTGTTCGGGCTGCTGCTCACCATCGCGTTCACCAGCACGTTCGCTGACGCGGACGTCTTCCAACGCACCGTCTATGTCGCCACGCTGACCTGCGCCGCGGTGGCTACTGCACTGCTTATCGCCCCGGTCGCCTACCACCGCTCGCTGTTTCAGCGAGGCCGCAAGGTCGAACTGGTGGTCGCTGCCCACCGGCTGCTGCGGCTCGGTCTGCTCGTGCTAGTGGTCGCCGTCGTGGGGGCGCTGCTGCTCGCGGTCGACGAGGCCGTCGGGCGGGTCGCGGGTTTCGTGCTGAGCCTGACGGTTGGCGCGGTGTTCGTCACGTTGTGGTTCGTCTTTCCGGCACGGGTCCGGCGGGCCGGTGCACTGCCGGATGGGACCGGCGAGGAACCGCTCGACGATGGCGGCCAGGTAGCCGGTTCGACACCGCGACGGACCATTGTGCTCGACCACGACAGCTGATTTGCCGACCGGCACCCGTGCGACCAGTTAGGACGACATGGACGACGCCGTGCACAACGAGATCGCGTGCCGGTTCATCGCCGCGCTGCGCGGCGCGCACTGGGTGGAGCCCGAACAGCCGTGACCCAGCCGGGTTTCCTACCGCGAGAGCCGGGGTAGACCAGAGGTTAGGACTCGATTTGATTGAGGAGGTAGGAATGGCCACCGCACGCGAGATCATGTCTTCGAACCCGGTCTCCATCGCGGCCAGTGACTCGGTGCGCGAGGCAGCCAGGCGGATGGCCGAGCTCAGCGTCGGCTCGTTGCCCATCTGCGGCGAGGACGGCCAGCTCAAGGGGGTGATCACTGATCGGGACATCGTGGTGAAGATCCTCGCGAACGACAAGGACCCCCGGTCGATCCACGCCAGCGAGCTCGCCCAGGGCGAGGCCGTCACCATCGGCGCCGACGACAGCGCCGAGGAGATCCTGGCGACGATGA
>WHTH01000023.1 GCA_009377865.1 Pseudonocardiaceae bacterium
CATCACCCGCACCATCCCCGACGGGCTGCGGCGCGCCGTCGCCGCACGCGACCGCGGCTGCGCCCACCCCGGCTGCGGCCGCCCGCCGTCCTGGTGCGACGTGCACCACATCCACCCCTGGGAAGACGGCGGCGAGACGAAGCTGTCCAACTGCGTGATGCTGTGCAAGCTCCACCACCGCCTGACACACCACTCCGGGTGGACCGTGCGCATCCACGGCGGACTGCCCGAGTTCTTCCCACCCGCCTGGATCGACCCAGACCGACAACCCCGCCGAAGATCGCTGCCACACCTCGCCGCCTAATGGTGACCACCTGCACGGTCGAGGAGGCACTGCGGAGCCGTCTGTCATCCGCATGGGAGCCACATGCCGTACAGGGCGGGACCGGACGGGGTCGTCCTGGAACGCGCGTGCGAGCGTCGCGGCCAGGCCGGCGATGTCGTCGCGGGTCGCGCGGCGGACGATCTCGGGCCACTGCTCACCTGCCATCTCGGGTCAGTTCCCATCGTTGCCGAGGTGTGATTGGCGGCGCACCGGCGCTACCGCGGCCGCTGACGTGCTCAGGACGAAGTCACGTTGCTGCGGGTCAGGCGAAGTCGTCCGGCGTGAAGGCCTTGGGCTCCACCAGAACCAGCCAGTTGCCGGAGTTGTCCCGCATGACGGCCTCGACCCCGTACGGCCGGTCCGATGGCTCCTGCAGGAACGTGACGCCCTTGGCGCTGAGCTCGTCGTAGGTCTTTTGCGGCAGTCGTCGACACTCAGCCCGAGCCCGCCCATCTGGCCCTTGTCGAGCTGACGCCAGATGAAGTCGGCGGCATCGGCGTCGAGCGGTGGCCCGGGTTAGACCGTCACGAGGGAGAGGCGATAACTGAGGTCGTGTTGGCCCGCGTCGGAGGAATCGTCACCGATCGGTGAACGCGAGCCGGCCCGCGAGCGCGACGAAGGAACCGGCGAAAACCCGACGCATCCAGGTCATCACGCGAGGGCTCGAGATCATGCGGTTTCGAACCGTGGCGGCGAACACCCCGTACACCACGAAGACGGCGAACGTGACGAGCATGAAGACGGCGCTCAGCTCCACCATGTGCCACAACGCATTCGGCTCACCGGTGCTCACGAACACCGGCAGGAATGCGAAGAAGAAGATCGTCAGCTTCGGGTTGAGGATGTTGATGAGGACGCCGGAAGTGATGACCTTGACCGCCGAGCGGGGGCCGACCTCCTCGTGCGCAGCGAGCGCACCCTCGTCGCGAAACAGGTTCCACGCCATGTAGAGCAGGTAGGCCACACCCACGTACTTCAGAATCTGGAACGCGAGCGCACTCGTGTGCAGCAGAGCTGCGAGACCTGTTATCGCCGCGACCAGGTGCGGAACGATGCCCAGTGTGCAACCGACCGCGGCGACGACGCTTGCGCGGGCACCGCGCGACAGACCAGCCGCCAGGGTGTAGAGGACGCCGGTGCCGGGTGTCGCGACGACAATGAACGTCGTCAACAGGAACTCGATGCTCACGGCGACCCTCTCAGCACAGTGGCATTGCAAGCGGCGCAGCTACGTCATCCGTCACCGCGTCACGGTTTGCGGGCGCGGACGATCGCCGCTGCGGCGTGGGTATGGACGCGGTGCGTCTCGGTGATCTCCACGTCGACCAGCCCGGCGGCGGTCAGGGCCTCGTGAAACTGCCGCCGGGTCAGCGCCCCGGCGATGCAGCCCGTCCACTGTTGCAGGTCCGCGCGGGTCGCATCGTCCATGTCGGCGTCGGCGATCACGTCGGAGACGGCGAACCTGCCGCCGGGGCGCAGCGCCCGGGCCGCCTCACGCAGCACGGTGGGCTTGTCCGCGGCCAGGTTGATGACACAGTTGGAGATGACGACGTCGACGCTGCCGTCGGGCAGTGGGATGTCCTCCAGGTAGCCCTGCAGGAACTCGACGTTGGTGACGCCGGCTTCGGCGGCATTGCGGCGGGCGAGATCGATCATCTCCGCCGTCATGTCCAGCCCGATCGCCCGCCCGCCTGGCGCGACTCGGCGGGCGGAGATGAGGACGTCGCCGCCGGCGCCGGAGCCGAGGTCAAGGACGGTCTGGCCGGGGTGCAGGTCGGCGACGGCGGTCGGGACCCCGCACCCCAGCGAGGCCGCCACGGCGGGTTCGGAAGCGTCCTCGGTCTCATCCGGGCTGTAGAGCTCAGCGCCGAACACCACCCGGCCGTGCTCAGTGGACTCGGGCGTCGCCCCGCAGTGGGAGCTCTCGAGGGCGCGGGCCTGCTCGTGGTTCCCGGCCGCAGACCGGATCGCGGCAGCGGCGTAGCGCCTTCGGACGGTCTCCCGGATCTCGGTGTGCTCGGTCATGATCAGTTCTCCGTCGTCTGTGGCGTGGGGGTCGGCGGTGGGAGTGGGTCGGGCGGACGCCGGCCCATGACGACGTCCGCGGCGCTGGGGAAGCAGTCCAGGCAGCGGGGGTTGACCGCGTACAGCGAAGTCGTTCCGCGGCGTTGCAGGTGCACGAACCCCACCTCCGCCAGCGCGGCGAGGTGATGGCTGACCGTCGACTGTCCGACCGGAAGCACGTTCGTCAACTCGCCCACCGACACCGGCCCGGGCTGCTGCGCTAGCCACGCCAGCAACTGCACCCGCGTGGGATCGGCCAGCGCGCGGAACCACTCCGCGTACAGCTCTGCGACGCCCCGCGACAGTACCGACTCTTCCATCGATAATCGACGATAGCAGATCGCACCGGCGGGTTAGGCCAGGACCGTCGCCCGAGCCTGGTGACGTGCTCGGCACAGTTCTTTGGACGCCGGGGACGCCTCACCGGCCGATGAGTTCGCGGTCGTATCGGAGTCTGTACAGGCAGGCTCACCCGCCCAGCAGTAGGGATCCGCCTCATGAGCACGGTCGCGGAGCGGTATCGCAGGCACGCCGACGCCTTCGAACGGAAGGCCGCGGCCGTCCGTACCGACCAATGGTCCAACCAGTCACCGTGCGAGGCCTGGAGCGCCCGAGACATTGTCGCCCACATCGTCTCCATGCACGGTCACATGCTGCGACCGGTGAACGGCGTGCTCAGCCCGGCACCGTCGGTGCACGAGGATCCCCTCCGCGCCTTCAAGGCAGCCCGCGCCGACGTCGAGGCGGTGCTCGACAATCCCGAGCTCGCCGGCACCGCATGCGACACGCCCAATGGCAGGATGACCCGTCGAGCGTCAGATCGACGAGGTCGTCAGCGACGACCTCGTACTCCACGGCTGGGACCTCGCCCGCGCGACTGCACAGGACGACACGATGGACCGCGACGACGTCGAACGGCTGTGGTCGATCACCATGGCGATCCCGGTCGACCTGATGGAGAAGTATCGGACCCCGGGCGCGTTCGGCCCGGGTGTGGAGGTGTTCGGGCCGGAGGTGCCGATTCCCGAGGACGCTCCGCTGCAAGATCGGCTGCTGGGCCTCATCGGCCGCCACCCTCACTAGCGATCACACTTCTTGCATGGCCCAGGGAGTCCCGTTACCGGCGATGAGAGGATCAGCCTTCGCACGAGCCTGCTGGGTCTGATGCAGCGTCTTGGCGCCGTTGAGTACGGCTGGTTCTGTGAGACATTCGGCCGTGACACGGAGCCCTTACGGTGCGATGAGGATGATCCGGAGGCCGGCATTCGAGTGATCGTCCGCGAGCTCATCGACGGCGTCGACGAAGGTCCCCTACACCTGGGAGATCATCCATTGCGTCGACGACTTGGCCCAGGAGGTGGGATGGGTTCCGCCGGCCAGCGACGCGTAGCCGACCCGGGTGAGCTCGAGGAGTGGGTGCGCGTCGATGACGGCGTCCGGCTCTGGACCGCGACCGCCGGCGGCGGCCCGACATCGGTGGTGCTGTGCCACGGTGGGCCGGGCTTGTGGGACTACCTCCAGCCGGTCGCCGCCATGCTGGCCGATGTGGCCCGGGTGCACCGGTGGGAGCAGCGGGGCTGCGGCCGCTCGGATCGGACCGGGCCTTATTCTGTCGCGCGGTCCGTCGCGGATCTAGAGTTCCTGCGCCGCCGCTTCGGCCACCAGCGGTGGGTGGTCGCCGGGCACTCGTGGGGCGCGGGACTGGCCTTGCGGTACGCGCTGATCCATCCCGACCGGGTGCTGGGCGTGCTGTATGTCTCCGGAACCGGATTCGGCCGAGCGTGGCGCGAGGCCTACCACCGCGAAGTCGACCGCCGGCTCACGCCCCGGCAGCGCCGACGCCGCGACCAGTTGAAGCAGCGCCAGCGCAGCGCCGCCGAGGAACGGGAGTGGCGGACGTTGACGTATGCACCCGACTTCGCCGACTCGCGGCACGCCTTTGCCCTGGCGGCCGATTTCGCCGACGTGCCGCATGCGATCAACTTCGCGTGCAACGCAGCGTTGAACGACGAGGAGAAGGGCACCGTCGAGGCCGACCTGCTGACAGCCGCTTGCGAGCTCGACGTTCCGGTGCGCATCGTGCATGGTGCCAGCGATCCTCGACCAGTGTGGGCCGTGCAGCGGCTGGCCGAGGCGCTGCCCCGCGCCGAGCTCGTCGTCCTCGAGGGGGTGGGCCACCTCCCGTGGCTGGAAGACCCGGACGCCTTTCATCGCACGACGCGGGGCTTCATCACCCGCTGATGCCGCGCCGACGGTCGGATCCCGCCATCCGACACCTGCCCGCCATACGCGCACTTGTCGTGGTTCGTGAGGGGCTGAAACCACGACGAGGCTGCGTATCGCTGCAGGGGTGCAGACGGCATCGGCACCGTCGCACGTCGATCCTTTATTGAGACGACGCCACCCGTTCGAGACGATACTGCGATCCTGGTCTAACCTGTTGACCGACGCGGTGCACTATTCGGTGTGAGCAGCGATGGGGAGCGAGGACACGGGGACGACGCCGAGCTGGTCGAAGCGGCCCGGGCCGGGGCCAAGGATGCGTTCAGCGAGCTGATCAGGCGTCATGGCCCGCGAGCTCGGCAGCTGGCCGTGCGAATGCTGAGTGACCGTGGTCTGGCAGCGGAGGCGGTGCAGGAGGGCACGCTGCTGGCCTACCTGAGCTTGACGCGGCTGCACTTCCCGGCGCGCTTCGGCCCGTGGCTGTGCGGGATCACCCTGAACCTGGCGCGTCGCTGCCTCCGAGAGCGCCGACGGCTTGTCCTGTCGGATGTGACGAGCTATCCGGAAGAGACTCCTGACGTCGAGGTCGCCGCCGAGCTCGGAATCTCGGTCGGCGCGGTGAAGAACCGCCTGTATCAGGCGCGCGCTGCGCTTGCGCACCCCCTTGCCACGGTGTTTGACGACCAGGAGGAGGACACTGCCATGTCCGCACCCGCAGTACCAGGCTGGATCGAGGTGGCGGTTGCCGAAGTCCGCCGCGGCGAGGGCGAGGCCACCGGCCTCCAGCCGCACGTTGTTGTGCTCCGGGAACGCCGGGGCGACCGGACATCTGCATCTGAACCTGGCGCCGCACCAACCCCGGCGACACGCTCGCGGGTGGACTGGGCCTCTTACGTGCCGAGGCCGCAGAAGCAGCCTTGATCAGCACAAGGTTGCTGCAGCTGGCTGCGTAGCGGGCTGTCGATCCCGTCGGCGGCGCTGACAGTGCGCGACGGGCCAGCAGTGCGAGTCAGGCCGAGGCAGCTGCAGTGATCTGAGTGAGCACGCAGCGCCACTGGTCATCTCGCCTCACGAACACGTCCGTCGTCCATTCATCGGCGTCGAACCGTCGACCCTCGAAGTGTGCGGTATTCGTCGCCCGCACGGTGAGGACCGCGGTATCCCCGTAGAACCGGATCCGGGCGTCACCGACACGGTCCATTGCCGAGTGAGTCAGCTGCCCGGACGTGACGACGGAGAGGAACCCCTCCATGGACGTAACCCCGGACTCGGAGACGATCACCCAGTCTTCCGTCATGCAGCCGACGATTCGCTCCGCGTCGTTGGACACGATCGCCCGCGTCCAGTCATCCCAGATCGCGAGGAGCTCGGCGTACACCCCATCGTCGACCACGGCAGAGTCGCCACTCATCGTCCACCCCCAACCACCCGTCGTCAGCCCTGCGGTTCGGAGAGCCCTGCGGGAACGATGCTAGAACCGAACTCCGGCGATGGCGGGCCCGCGGGCCGTCTCGACGCGCTCGAGACCGAACTGCGCCGCGGACGTCGCGCGCGCCGTGCCGCACCCCGGACAGGAGACAGTGGGTGGTGACGTCGTCGGGTCGAGCGGGGTGCGGCAGGTGGAGCAGGTGTGTCCCCGCCCAATGCCCGGCGGCTGCAGGAGAGCTTGGCGCAAGCCCAGGGTGGCGAGCGCCAGGAACGCCCATTGTCGCGGTGAGACTAGTCTTCACCCCCAACGGTTGGCAGGACTGTACGCACTGGGTGACCACCGACCGGGCGACACTGAAGCGGCTCAATCGCCTCATCGACGACGTCCTACACGACCCGTTTTCCGGAATCGGCAAACCCGAGCCACTGCGCCACGCCTTTGCCGGATGCTGGTCGCGACGCCGGGCTCGGAGACATCAGCAGCCGCCCCTCCAGCAGCTCGGTGTAACCGGACTCGGTCTCATCGAGCTCGACGTACTCGGCGACGGTCAGCAGGTGCACCGGAGGCTGGGGAAGGGCGGTCACGGCAGGCTCCTCACGTTGGAAAAGCCAATCCGGCACGGGACCCGGACAGTCCAGGTGTGACACCGTCGCTGCGCCGGGCGCCCGCCGAAGATCCACACCGTCACAACACCTGCAACGGTTCGGCGAACCAGCACGAGGCACAGTGGTCGCGCTCGGCAACCGGTTGCAGCCGTGGCTTCTCGCGAGAGCAGACCGATTCCGCCTTGAAGCAGCGGGTGTGGAATCGGCAGGCCGGCGGTATCGCCAGCGGGCTGGGGGGCTCACCGGCCAGGCGGATGCGCCGCCGGCGCTGTTCGGCGGTGGGGTCGGGCAACGGCACGGCCGACAGCAGCGCCTGGGTGTAGGGGTGTTGCGGCGCCGCGAAGATGTCGTCGACACCGCCGAGCTCCATGATCTCTCCCAGGTACATCACCGCAACCTGATGAGCGACGTGCCGTACCAACGACAAGTCGTGGGAGATGAGCAGGTAGGCCACGCCGAGCTGCTCCTGCAGGTCTGCCAGCAGGTTGAGGATCTGCGCGGCGATCGACACGTCCAGGGACGCCACCGGCTCGTCGAGGATGAGCATTCGGGGCTCGACCGCCAGCACCCTGGCGATGGAGATGCGCTGCCGCTGCCCGCCGCTGAACTCGTGCGGGTACCGGGCGCCCTGCTCACGCCGCAGACCTACCAGCTCCAACAGCTCGTGCACCCGCCGGCGAGCGGCGAGGCGGTCGGTGACCAGCCCGTGCACCCGTAGTGGCTCGGCCAGCAGGTCCTCGACCGTCATTCGCGGGTTGAGTGTCCCGGAGGGATCCTGGAACACGATCTGCACCTGACGGTGGTAGCGGCGCAGCTCGCCACGACCGAAGCCTGCGACGTCCTCGCCGAAGAACCGCACACTGCCACCGGAAGGCTCGGTCAACCGCAGCAGGCAGCGGGCTACGGTCGACTTGCCGCACCCGGACTCGCCGACCAGCCCCAGGGTGTGGCCGGAATCGATGGCGAAGGAGACGCCGTCGACCGCCGTTACGTCCTGGTGGCGACCGAAGATCCCGTGTGCGACCGGATACACCTTGGCGAGCTGCTCCACCCTCAGCAACGGCCCGTCGCTGATCTGACGATTCACGGCCTGACCTCCCGCAGCTCCTCGGGCCGGGCCAGTTGGCCGGCGAAGTGGCAAGCGCTGGCATGGTCGTCGCCGCCGTGCACCATGAGTTCGGGAACCTCGCGGCGGCAAACCTCCTGGACATAGGGGCAACGTGGGTGGAACGCGCAGCCGGGCGGGATGGCGCGCGCGGACGGCGGAGCGCCCCGGATCGCCGTCAGCCGGCGACGCCGCTGCTCGTTGACGCCTGTGACCGACTGCATCAGCCCCCAGGTATAGGGGTGGCTCGGGCGCCCGTACAGGGTGCCGACGGTCCCCTGCTCGACGATGCTGCCCGCGTAGGTCACCAGAATCCGCTCAGCGAAGCGAGCCAGCAGTGCCAGATCATGGGTGATCAGCATCACCGCGGTACCGCGCTCCTCGCTCAGCTCGACCAGCAGGTCGATGATCTGCGCCTCGATCGTGACGTCCAGCGCGGTCGTGGGCTCGTCGGCGATGAGCAGTTCCGGATCACACGAGATCGCCATGGCGATCATGACGCGCTGCGCCATGCCACCCGACAGCCGGTGCGGGTACTCCTTGGCCCACAGCACCGGGTCCGGAATGCCGACACTGCGCAGCAGGTCCAGCGCGCGGTCCCGAGCAGCCCGGCGGGGGACGCCACGGTGGGCTCGGATCGCCTCGACGAGCTGGTCGCCGACCGACATGCGGGGGCTGAGGCAGGTCACCGGGTCCTGGAAGACCATCCCGATCCGCTCGCCGCGCACGTGCCGCAGCTGGCTGCGCGGCAGCTGAAGGAGGTCGGTCCCGTCGAGGGCCACCTGCCCGGAGAGCCGGGCCGACGGGGCCAGCAGCCGCGTGATCGCCAGCGCCGCCACGCTCTTGCCCGCGCCGGACTCGCCGACGATGCCCACCCGCTCGCCGGAACCGATCGAGAACGACATGCGGTGGACCGCGTGGATCGGCCCGGAATCGGTGGGGAATGTGACGGCGAGATCGCGCACGTCCAGCAGCGGTCGGGTCATCGCAGCTTGGGGTCGAGCACGTCACGGAGCCCGTCGCCGAGCAGGTTGAATCCCAGCGCGGCCACCGTGATCACGATTCCAGGGTAGATCATCAGCTGCGGGGCGCGGACGAACGCCTCGCGCGCCTCGTTGAGCATCGCGCCCCACTCGGCCGTCGGAGGCTGGACGCCCAGTCCGAGGAACGACAGTGCCGCGAAGGCCAGCAGCAGCTGCCCTGTGCGCAACGTCCACAGCACCATGACGGGCGCGTAGACATTGGGGAGCAGGTGCCGGATCGCGATCCGGCCCGAGCCGAAGCCCAGCGCGTGCGCCGCCTCGACGTAGGGCTGGTGCCGTGCAACGAGCACCAGCCCGCGTACGACGCGGGCATAGCCCACCCAACCCGCGACCAGGAACGCGACCGCCAAGTTGACCATGCCGGGGCCGAGCGCCCCGACCACCACCAGCACCAGCAGGAAGTTCGGGAAGGCCAGCAGCACGTCGATGACCCGCATGATGAGGCCGTCGACCTTGCCACCTGCGAAGCCGGATACCAGACCCACAGCGGTACCGATCAGCAGGATCGCCGTACCGAGGGCCACCGCGGTGAGCAGCGAGGTACGACCACCGTGCAGCAGCCGCGACAGCTCGTCGCGGCCGAGATGGTCGGTGCCCAGCGGGTGGGCGGCACTCGGCGGTGCGAACCGGTTGAGCACGTCCTGCGCGATCGGGTCGTGGGGTGACAGCCACGGCGCCAGCAGCGCCAGCAGGCCCAGCACCACCAGGATCAGCAGCCCCAGCAGTGCTGTGCGATCCCCGAGCAACTGGCGCAGCAGCGACGGCCGCAGCGCCGCCGGCGGCGCGTCCTGCAGCTCGCCGCCGGCGGCGGAGGCGGTGGCTGCGCTCGTCGCGGGGGTGGCGTCGACACGCTCGCTCACGGCATACCCACCGCTGTCCGGGCCCGCTCGGACTGCAGCGTGACTCGCGGGTCCAGCCACCGGTAGGCGAGATCGACGGCGAGGTTGATCAGCACGAACACGGTTCCGGCGAAGAGCACGAAGCCCTGGATCACCGAGTAGTCGCGCTGGCTGATCGCCTCGAGCACCAGGCGGCCGATGCCGGGCCAGACGAAGATCTGCTCGATGATGGCGGACAACGCGAGCAGCGTCGCGAAGGCCAGCGCCGCTTCCGTCATGACCGCATTGAGAGAGTTGCCCACCCCGTGGCGGCCGACGACCTGCCATTCCGGCAGGCCCTTGGCGCGGGCCGTACGCACGTAGTTCTCGCCGAGCACTTCGAGCAGGCTCGAGCGCATCAGCCGCGCCAGCACGGCCGACTCGGCCAGCCCCAGCGCCAGCGCCGGCATGATCAGATGCCGCAGGTCCCCGTAGCCGAGCGCGGGCAGCAGCCCGAGCTGCAGCGAGAAGAGCATGATCAGTAGGTAGGCCAGGAAGAACCCCGGCAGCGAGGCTCCCAGCAGCGAGGCGATCCGGAGCACCTGGTCGGCCAGGCGGTTGCGGTAGAGGGCCGCCACGGTCCCCACCGGCACGGCGATCGCGAGGGCCACCAGCATCGCCGCCCCGGCGAGCTCGAGGGTCGCGGGAAGCCGCGAGAGCAGCTCGTCGAGCACCGGCCGGCCGGTGGAGAACGATTTGCCGAGGTCGCCCTGCACCGCCCCACCCACCCAGTCCAGGTACCGTTCCGGCAGCGAGCCGTCGACGCCGAACTCCACGCGTGTCTGGGCGAGTTCGGCCTCGGTGGGTGGACGCCCCTGGGTGCGTTGGAAATAGGCTCGCACCGGGTCACCGGGGGCGAGGTCGCCGATCACGAACGCCAGCAGGCTCAGACCCAGCCAGGTGGGCACCAGGTAGAGCACCCGCCGGCCCGCATAGGCCAGCATCACCGCACGCCCGGCGGCACGGGATGAGGCGGCTCAGCCGCCCGCGACGAACGCGTCATCGAAACGGGTCTGGATTCCGGACGGGTGCGCGGGCAGGCCCTTGACCTCGGACCGGGCCGCGAGCGGGCGGACCAGCCCGGCGAGCGGGACGATGATGGCGTGCTCGTCGACGAGCAGGTGCATCGCCTCCGCCGTCAGTTCCTTGACCTGCGTGCTGTCCGGCGCGGCGAGTGCCTCGACGATGGTGCGGTCGAACGCTCCGTCGCCCACCCGGGGTTGCGCCACGTCGGGCGGCCAGCCGGGGGCGAACACGGGCTGGTAGCCGATGTTGCCGAACAGGCCCTCCTCCCAGAACAGCAGCGCCGGCAGGAACGCCGGGTTGGCATCGTTCTGGTTTCCCCGCTCCAGCCACAAGTCGCCCTGGGACGAGTTGAGGCGTTCCTCGTACGCGCCGGAATCCGGGGTCGTGATGATCTTGACGTCGATGCCGGCCTCGCGCAGCTGGGCCTGCAGGAACTCCGCCACCGCGCCGTGCTCCTGCGACGACGGGAAGCCGTTGACCAGCTCCAAGCTGAGGCGCTTGCCGTCCTTGACCCGGATGCCGTCGGCGCCGGGCCGCCAGCCGGACTGCTCCAGCAGCCGCGCCGCCCGTTCAGGATCGTGCGAGTAACCCTCGACGGTGTCAGCGGCGGATCCGAGCAACCGGGCGGGGACCATTGTCTGCTCGTCGGCCCCGAGCCCGTCGAACACACCCTTCAGCAGCTCGTTCCGATCGATAGCGTAGGCAACCGCCTTGCGGACGTTCTCGTCCTGCAGGGTTGTGTAACCGGCTTCCCCGCTGATGTTGGCGTACATCGCCTCGTACAGGCCGGGTGCTGGCCTGTCGACCACGAACCCGCTCGACTCCAGGCTGGTGACCGCGTCCAGCGGCACGTCGAGCATCACGTCGATGTCGCCGGACTCCAACGCGAGCCGGCGCGCGTTGGCCTCCGGGATGTACCGGAAGGTGATCTGCTGCAGCCTGGCCTGCTCACCCCAGTAGTCACCGTTGCGCTCCACCACCAGCCGCTGCTTGGGCACGTACTCCACGAAGCGGAACGGGCCGGTGCCGACCGGTTTCTCCCCCGGCTTCGAGTCAGGCGCGATGATGCTGTTGCTGGGGTGCACGAGCTGCTCGACCAGGCGGCGGTTCTCCACCGTGGCGGTGACGTCCACCGTGCGCTCGTCGACGATCTTCGTCGAATCCGGGCCGAGGTGCAGCGCGCCGCCGCCCGCCTCCGCGAGGCGGTCGAACGTGTACTTCACCGCCTCAGCGGTGAACGGGGTCCCGTCGTGGAAGGTGACGCCGTCACGCAGGTGGAAACGCCAGGTGTTGGGCTCGATGAGCTCCCACCTGGTCGCGAGCAGCGGCTCGATCTCGTAGTCGGGGCTCATCTGCACCAGCCCCTCGAAGATCCCGCGCGGTTCGAAGCCGACGTCGGCCTCGGGCTCCTCGACGACATAGCTGTCCTCGCCGGCGCCCACCGTCAGCTGCTGCGGGGCCGACGGAGCGGCCGGACCATCGGTGCCGCTGCACGCCGGGACGAGCAGCACCATGAACGCGAACATCGAGACTGCGAGTCGACGCATGTCGCACGACCTCTCCCGCTCTAGTGAAGTGAGGCGGCACAGCGTAGCGATCACCATAAAGCTGCACTAAGTGCGGGCCGCATGTAGCGGTTGTCCGCCACCCGGCGGGGCGCGACCGTGCCGCTGACCCAGAATCCGGGCATGGGTGGTGCGGTGGCCGAGCCCGGGTTGCGGCTCGCAGTGGTGGCGGTGGTCCTGGTCGCGATCGGTGCGGCGGTCAGCGCGGCGGGACGGCTCGGGCATGCGGCCGGCGTCGTACGTGCCGCGCTGCGGGCGGCCGTTCAGCTTGCAGCGGTGTCAGCGTTGATCGCGGTGGTGCTCACCGGGCTGGGGACGTCCGCGGCGTTCGTGGCGCTGATGCTCGCGGTGGCGGTCGCGACCAGCGCGCGGCGCACTCGGGCCGGCACTTCGGGGGCCTGGGTCGGGGTCGCGCTGGCGGCCGGGGCGCTGCCCGTCCTCGTGCTGATCCTGGCCTCCGGAGTGGTGCCGTTGCGCGGGGTGTCGGTGGTCCCGATCGGCGGGATCGTCATCGGCGGTGCGATGACCGCCACGACGCTGGCGGCGCGGCGCGCGCTGGACGCCGTCGACGAGCGGCGCGGTGAGGTGGAGGCGGGGATGGCGATCGGCTTGACCGACCGCGAAGCGCGACTGGAGATCGCTCGCCCGGCCGCTGCGGAGGCGCTGCTGCCCGCGCTGGATCAGACCCGCACCGTCGGGCTGGTCACGCTGCCCGGTGCCTTCGTGGGGATGCTGCTCGGCGGCGCGACCGCGGTGCAGGCCGGTTCGGTGCAGCTGCTCGTCCTGCTCGCGCTGCTCGCCGCCCAGTCCGTCGCCGTGGTCGGCTGCGCCGAACTGGTCGCCTCAGGCCGACTGCATCGCTCGTGAGTAAGACCATCACGGCACCCCCACTGCATCGAGCCTGCCCAGCTGTTCCAGGCGGTCGAGGTCGACCCACGTCGCGGGTGGTCGTGCTGAACCGTCGTAGGCTGCGGGTATGCACCCGGAGGCACTGCTGGCACAACGGCTTGCGCGGGCGTTCGAGACGGTGGTCGGCGCCGCAGTGGACCCGATGGTCCGCCGATCGCAGCACGCCGACTACCAGGCCGACGGCGCGCTCGCGGCCGCTCGCCGGTTGAAGTCCAACCCCCGCGAAATCGCGACCCGCATCGCGGAGCAGGCCGCACTCGACGACCTGTGCAGCACCGTCGAGGTTTCCGGCCCAGGGTTCATCAATCTGACCGTCCGCGACGACGTTCTGGTGCAGCTCGTGGTCGACGTCGTGCACGCGGACCGGCTCGGTGTGGATACGCCGGCGACCCCGGAGACGGTGGTCGTCGACTACTCGGCGCCGAATGTCGCGAAAGAGATGCACGCCGGGCACCTTCGCTCGACGATCATCGGTGACGCGGCGGTACGCCTGCTCGAATGGCTCGGTCACACCGTCATCAGGCAGAACCACGTCGGCGACTGGGGTACTCCGTTCGGAATGCTGATCGAGCACCTGCTGGATCTCGGTGAGGACGAGGCCGCGCACGAACTCTCGATCGGTGACCTCAACGGGTTCTACCGAGCCGCACGCATCAAGTTCGACGACAGCGACGAATTCAAGGAGCGGGCACGCCGCCGCGTCGTGTCGTTGCAGCGCGGCGACGCCGAGACCCTGCGGTTGTGGCAACTGCTGATCGGTGAGTCCCAGAAGTACTTCATGACCGTCTACGGCCAGCTCGGGGTACGGCTGACCGCTACCGACTTCGCCGGCGAAAGCGCCTACAACGATGACCTCGCGCCAGTCGTGGCCGAGCTGGAGGATCTGGGGCTGGCCAAGGAGAGCGACGGGGCGCTCTGTGTGTTTCCGGACGGTTTCAGTGGGCGGGAGGGTGAACCGCTGCCGCTCATCGTGCGCAAGCGCGACGGCGGTTACGGCTACGCCTCCACCGACCTGGCCGCCATTCGCCACCGGTTGCGCAGTCTCGAAGCAGCTCGGCTGCTCTACGTGGTCGGGTCGCCGCAGCACCAGCACCTGGAGATGATCTTTCAGGCAGCCCGCGAGGCAGGTTGGCTCACTCCTCCTGCGCGAGCCGAACACGTCGCGCACGGGTCCGTGCTGGGCAAGGACGGCAAGATGCTGCGCAGCCGCGCCGGCCGGTCCGTCAGATTGATCGACCTGCTCGACGAGGCTGTCACCCGTGCGATCGCGGTCGTATCCGACAAGAACCCTCATCTCGAGGGCGCGACGCAGCAGGCCGTGGCACGCGCAGTGGGAATCGGTGCGGTCAAGTACGCCGATCTGTCGACCGACCGGAACAAGGACTACATCCTCGACTACGACAGGATGCTGTCCTTCGACGGCAATACCGGTCCGTATCTGCAGTACGCGCACGCCCGTATCCGGTCGATCTTCCGCCGCGCCGGGATCGAGCCGCCCGACGTCGTCGGGCAGGTAGTGATCACCGATCCCGCCGAGCGTTCCCTTGCGTTCGCGGTGCTGGAGTTCGCCCGCGTTATCGGCGAGGTCGAGCAGAGCATGCAGTTCCACAGTCTTGCCGGTTACCTGTTCGAGCTGGCGACCGCGTTCACCGGATTCTACGAGCGGTGCCCGGTGCTGCGAGCCGAAGCTCCGGTACGCGACAGCCGGCTGGTGCTGTGCGCGCTGACTGCGAGCATCCTGGCGACCGGTCTCGGTCTGCTCGGCATCGAAGTGCCCGATCAGCTGTAGCGCTTCAGCGCCTCAGCCGCATCGCATCGCGGTCACCCTCGCGCGCGGTCTGTAACCGCCGCGCGCGAAGCTACGCGCGCGGCGCGAGAACTTGCGCGCGTGGCGCGGACGCTGCCACCTGCCCGTCACAGCTCGATGAGTGCTGCCGCACCGTGCGTCAAGACCCTGGCCCCGCCATCCGCCACGACGAACGTCTGGCTGAGCCCGACCCCGGAGTCGCCGAAGGACCGGAACGACGCCGGCACGTGGAAGACCATCCCTGCTTGCAACGGCTCGTGGTTGTCGGGCGTGAGGTAGAACGGCGCTCCGTCCATCCAGTGCGGCTTGTGGGCCAGCCCGACGGGGTAGCCGAAGAGCTGGTGGAAGACGATGTCCTCGGGCAGCCGGCCGAGCGCCTCGACGGCCCGGTCGGCGACCTGCGCGCATGTCACCCCAGCCCTGGCGTGCTCCAGCACAGCGGCGAGCGCCGTCTTCGACAGGTCCGCCAGCCGCCGGCCGTTCGCATCCGGCCGGCCCCGCGACAGGGTGCGCATGACCGGCGCGTGGTAGCGGTCGTGCGCACCGGCGAACTCGAGGAACGTCGTGCCCGCGCTCAGTGGTCGATGGATCCAGCTCGAGTGCGGGATGCCGCCCCGCCGGCCGGTGGCCACGACCGGACCCCACGCCGATGCGGAGTTCGCGCGGTCGAACAACGCCGCCGCGATCGCCCCGGCGACCGACGAGTCCGTGGCATCCGGTTTACCGGCTTCAGCAACTGCCGCCTCGACGCCCGCCTGGGTGTGGATCGCGGCCTGCTCCACGCAGCGGACCTCGGCTGCGGACAAGATCAACCGTACGTTCTCGACGAGATGGTGCCCATCGACAGGGTCGACGTCCTTGCTCCGGAGCAGCGCCACCGCCTGCGGGGGTGTCGACGTGTGGCCGAGCTCGATCCCGACGCGCGCCCGGCGTGGCAGGACGCTCACCACGTGATCGAGGAACGATTCCAGTCCCCGGAGCGCGTCCGCGTAACCGCAGTAGACAACGTTGCCGGCACGAGAGCTGGCCAGCGCGCGCCCCACCTCCAGGTCGGGGATGTAGAGGAACGTGTCCGACTCGGTCACCAGCAGCGGCTGCGGAGCCGTCTCCGCCGTGTGATAGCCGCACAGATACTCGATACTCGACGGCCGGAACACGATCATCGCGTCGATCGACGCTTCGGACATCCGTCGACGCACCGTGTCGAGGCGCTCCTCGTACTCAGCGGCCGCGAAAGGGCAGTCCTCCGCTGCCACCACCGAGGCGATGGACTCCGACGCGAGCCAACTCCGCGCCGGGTGCGCCCCCAGCCCGACAAGGTTCGGCGTAGTCATCAACGGCTCACGGTGTCGAGCAGCTCCTGCACCTCCGCGTCGTCGGTCGGCCGGAAGTCGCGGTACCAGGCTCCGACACCGTCGAGGACATGGGGCTGCAGCAGGCAGAACACCTCGTCGGCGTCCTCGCGCAGCGCAGTGCACGCAGCGGCCGTGCCCACCGGGACGGCGACGACGACCCGCTCAGGAGTGTGCCTGCGGGCGGCGAGCACGGCCACCCGCATCGATGCGCCGGTGGCCAGGCCGTCGTCGACGAGCACCGCCGTGCGGCCCTCGAGCGGCGTCGGGGGCCGGCCGCGCCGATAGCGTTCCTCCCGCTCAGCCGCGGCGCAGCGCTCGCGCTCGATAGCTTGCTGCAGCTCCGGTTCATCCACACCGGCGCGTGCGACGACGTCGTCGTTGAGCACGACGGCATCGCCGGCGGCCACCGCACCCATCGCCAGCTCGTCGTAACCCGGGACGCCGACCTTGCGCACCACCAACACGTCGAGCGTGGCAGCGAGTGCTGCGGCCACCTCGTAGGCCACCGGCACGCCGCCTCGGGGCAGGCCCAGCACAACAGGGTCCGCAGCGAGGTGTTGATCGATCAGCGCCGCACCCAGCCTGCGTCCGGCGTCTCGGCGGTCGGTGAAGCCTTCGGCCACGCCGCGCTCACCTCCTGTCCGCCGGGGTCAGTCCACCCGGTTGTGGGTCCTGCTGACCAGCTCGCGCACGCGGTCGAGGCGACCCGGGTGATCGTCGAGTTCGCCGACTCGGGCGGCGGAGAACGCCTCACCGAGCTCGGCGCGGCGCTCCTCCGACACGGCCTCACGCGCCTCGTTGAGGATGGTGCGCTCCTCCTCGTCGACATGGTGGTTGATGGTCTCGACGAGCTCCTCGAGCTGGTCCTCCCAGTCCTGCGATTCGGTGTCGTCGACCTCGAGCAGGGCCAGCAGTGCCTGGTGGCCCTCGGCGTGCTCCTCGGCGCCGTGCTCAACCTCCTCGTCGTCGACCTTGCGGAAGCGGCGCAGCGCCGGGTACACCTCCTTCTCCTCGGCGTTCGCGTGCGCGACGAGCACGTCGGAAAGCTCACCGAGCAGGCCGGAACGGTCGGAACTGCGGTCCCGCAGTCCGCGGAACAGGTCCTCGAACCGCCGGTGGTCGGACAGGATCAGGTCGATCACGTCGCTGCTCATGCACAGGCTCCCGTGGTGTCGGTCGTTCAACCGGGTCATTCTCCGCCATCGCCTGCAACCCCGCATCCCGAAGATCGCGTCAGAAGATCGCGTCAGAAGGTTTGGTAGGCCTGAGGTCGGGGTACCAATCAGCGTGCAGGGCCGGCGGCCACCAGCAGCGAGGATGGAGCGCGCGATGACCGACACGCGACGATTGCCCAAGCCGGTCGCGCAGGAGTGGGACTGGCAGCTCGACGCTGCTTGTCAGGGGCTCAACAGCAGTGTCTTCTTCCACCCCGACGGCGAGCGAGGCTCGGCGCGCGCAGGGCGCGCCAGCAGGGCCAAGGCCGTTTGCCAGCGCTGCCCGGTGATCGAGCAGTGCCGGCGCCACGCACTGGCGACGCGAGAACCCTACGGAGTCTGGGGCGGGCTGACCGAGGAGGAGCGCCGGGACCTCTGGACCGGAGCGCAGCACCCGGTCGCGAGCTGAACGCCGCACCGGGCCGGTTGCACGACCCGGATCCTGCACCGGCATGCTGTGTGGGTAGCCGCAGCGCAGGAGGAGAGGCCAATGACGGTGCCGGCACCGGGTGGCGATGACGTCGCCGAACCCGCCCACGACGACACAGACCAAGGTGAGGACGTGCAGCGCACCGTGCAGGTCCGGGTGGGTGCGGCACCGGTGCACCTGCCACCACTGCGGAGTGTCGTCGCCGATCTGGCCACCCGGGCCGACTTCGATCTCGATTCGGTCGCCGACCTGCGGCTCGCCGTCGACGAGTCGGCCGCGGAGCTGATCGCCGTCGCGGCACCAGGAGCGCTGCTCACCGGCAGCTACCTCGTCGACGACGACCAGATGCAGGTCACGGTGTCGGTGCCCGTCGTTGCGGGGGCGATGCTGCGGCGCGACAGCTTCGGCTGGCGTGTGCTGACCACCCTGGTCGACGAGGTGCGCGTGCTCGACGGTAGGGAGGGTGACCAGCCCCGACTGGGGATCACGTTGCGCAAGAAGCGGGGCCAGCACGGCTCGGCGGCGGGGACATTCGACCGGTGACCGCAGCGGAGGGGTCAGTGGCATCGGATGTGCCTGACTACCAGGCCTTCGCCCCACTGTTCACCGAGTTCGTGTCGCTGCCGGCCGATGACCCCAGGCGCGCCAAGCTCCGCGACGAACTCGTCGCCGGGCACCTGCCCGTCGCCCGCCACATCGCGCGCCGCTTCGCCCATCGCGGCGAGCCGCAGGACGATCTCGAGCAGGTCGCCATCCTCGGACTGATCCAGGCCGTGGACCGCTACCAGCCCGACCGGGGCAGCGACTTCCTGTCCTTCGCTGTCCCCACCATCACCGGTGAGGTCCGCAGGCACTTCCGCGACCATGCCTGGGCGATGCGGGTGCCGCGCCGGCTCAAGGATCTGCACGTCTCGCTCGGCACTGCGATCTCCGAGCTCTCGCAGCGGGTGGGCCGGGCACCGACAGCGACAGAACTCGCGCGGCATCTGGACCTCCCCCGGGAGGAGATCTTCGAAGGGCTGGAGGCCGCATCGGCCTACCGCAGCTCCTCGCTCGACGACCTGCTCACCGCCGACCAGGACACCGCCGCGCTCGAGGGTGTGGTGGGTGAGGCCGACGCCGAGCTCGATCGGGTCGAGTATCGGACCACGCTGGCCCCACTGCTCGAGCAGCTGTCGGACCGCGAGCGTGCGATCCTCAAGCTACGGTTTTTCGGCGGGATGACTCAGAGCCAGATCGCACAGCAGATCGGGCTGTCCCAGATGCACGTCTCGCGGTTGCTGTCCCGGACGCTGGCCCGGTTGCGATCCGAGCTGCGCGACGAGACATGAGGCCGGCCCGCGCCAGGAAGGACCATCGATGAGTAGCGAGACCTGCTTGCCAGGGTCGAGCCATGAGTAGCGCTACCGTCCCCGGTCACGTGGTTGTCGTCGGAGCCGGGCTGGCAGGCCTGCGCACCGTCGAGACGCTGCGTGCCGAGGGCTACGCCGGGCGGATCAGCCTGGTCGGCGCCGAACCGCACCCGCCGTACGACCGGCCGCCGCTGTCGAAGGAGATCCTCGCCGGGAAGTGGCCGGACGAGCGGGCGACGCTGCGCGACACGGCCGGGCTCGCCGAGCTCGACGTCGAGGTGCACCTGGGGGTGGCCGCCACCGGCGTGGACGAGGAAACCGTGGAGCTGTCCGACGGCACCCGGCTGGGCTATGACGCGCTGGTGGTCGCCACCGGGGTGCACGCCCGCCGGCTTCCCTTCCAGCCGGAGCACCCGAAGATTCACATGCTGCGGACGTTCGACGACTGCGTGTCGCTGCGGTCATCGCTGGCCGCGGCGCACTCGCTGCTGCTCATCGGCGCCGGCTTCATCGGCGCGGAGGTGGCCGCCACCGCCCGCGCCGCCGGTGTCGAGGTGACCATCGTCGAGGCGTTGCCGCTACCCTTCGAACGGGTGCTGGGCGAGCAGATGGGCGAGCTGTGCGCGCGGTTGCAGCGCGACAACGGCGCCACGGTGCGAGCGGGCGTGCGCCCGGAGGGGTTCATCGACGCCGGAGACCGGGTGGGAGTGCGGCTGGTCGACGGCACCGAGTTGTCAGCCGACTGCGCGGTCGTCGGGATCGGGACGGTGCCCGACAACGGCTGGCTGGCCGGCCTGGGCCTGGCTCCCGACCAGCCGCTGAGCTGCGATTCGCGGGGACTGGTGGACGGCACGCCGGGGGTGTACGCGGTCGGCGACGTCGCCGCCTGGCGCCAGCTCGCCCGCGGCGACGTGCTGCGGCTCGAACACTGGACATCGGCAACCGAGCAGGCCAGGGTCGTGGCCCGCCGCATCGCGGGCGCGGAGATCGGCAGGGAGGCCGACGTGGTGCCCTACTTCTGGTCCGACCAGTACGGGCTCAAACTGCAGCTCGTCGGGCGGCCCGAGCTGGCCGAGCGGGTCGAGGTGCTGCACGACCCTGGAACGCTCAAGGGCACCGTCGGCGGGTACTTCGCCGAGGGCAGGCTCGTCGCCGCGCTGGGTTTCCACGCACCGCGACCGGTCATGCGTTACCGCAGGCTGGTCGAGGCCGGCGCGGACGAGGCGGAGGTGCGCGAGACCGCGCTGCGGCTCGCCTCCTGATCGAAACGACCGAACCTGGATCGCAAGGAGCTGCCGTGCAACCCTGGCCCGGTCAGGCCTACCCGATGGGCGCGAGCTACGACGGCGCCGGCACGAACTTCGCGCTGTTCTCGGAGGTCGCCCATCGGATCGAGCTGTGCCTGTTCGACGACGAGGGCAGCGAGACCCGGGTGCGGCTGCCCGAGGTCGACGGCCACGTCTGGCACGGCTACCTGCCCAACGTCGGTCCCGGGCAGCACTACGGCTACCGGGTGTACGGCCGGCACGAGCCGCGGGCGGGGCTGCGCTGCAACCCGGCGAAGCTGCTCATCGACCCGTACGCCAAGGCGGTCGCGACGCCGGCAGGCGGCCACACGGTCGACTGGGACGAATCGCTGTTCTCCTACCGCTTCGCTGCACCGAGGCGGCGCAACGACGACGACTCCGCGGCGCACGTACCGAAGTCGGTGGTGGTCAGCCCCTTCTTCGACTGGACCGACGACCGCCACCCCCGCACCCCGTACCACGAGACGGTGATCTACGAGGCGCACGTGCGGGGGCTGACCATCGCCCACCCGAAGATCCCGGAGGAGTTGCGCGGTACCTACGCGGGTCTCGCCCACCCGGTGATGATCGATCACCTGACCCGGCTCGGAGTCACGGCCGTGGAGCTGATGCCGGTGCACCAGGCCGTCACGGAGCACCAGCTGGCGCAGCGTGGGCTGACGAACTACTGGGGTTACAACACGATCGCGTTCCTCGCGCCGCACAGCGGCTACGCCATCACCGGCACCACCGGATCCCGCGCGCACGACGTCGTCAGCCAGTTCAAGTCGATGGTTCGCGAGCTGCACGCCGCCGGCATCGAGGTGATCCTCGACGTGGTCTACAACCACACCGCCGAGGGCAACCACCTGGGCCCGACGCTGTCGCTGCGCGGAATCGACAACGCCGCCTACTACCGGCTGGTCGACGACGACCCGCGGTACTACATGGACTACACCGGCACCGGCAACTCGCTCAACGTGCGCGACCCCCACACCCTGCAGCTGATCATGGACTCGCTGCGCTACTGGGTCACCGACATGCACGTCGACGGGTTCCGGTTCGACCTCGCCTCCACATTGGCCCGCGAGTTCTACGACGTCGACCGGCTCTCGACCTTCTTCGACCTGGTCCAGCAGGACCCGATCATCAGCCAAGTCAAGCTGATCGCCGAACCGTGGGACGTCGGTCCCGGTGGCTACCAGGTCGGCAACTTCCCTCCACTGTGGACCGAGTGGAACGGTATGTACCGCGACACCGTCCGCGACTTCTGGCGCGGCGAGCCCGGCACCCTCGGTGAGTTCGGCTCGCGCCTGACCGGGTCGTCGGACCTCTACCAGGACGACGGCCGCCGGCCGCATGCCTCGATCAACTTCGTGACAGCACACGACGGGTTCACGCTGACCGATCTCGTGTCCTACAACGAGAAGCACAACGAGGCCAACGGCGAGGGCAACGCCGACGGGGCCGACGACAACCGGTCGTGGAACTGCGGCGTCGAGGGCGCCACCGACGACCCCGAGGTGCGGGCACTTCGGGCCCGGCAACGCCGCAACATGCTCGCGACGCTGTTCCTGTCGCAGGGAACCCCGATGCTGCTGCACGGCGACGAGCTCGGCCGCAGCCAGCAGGGCAACAACAACGTCTACTGCCAGGACGACGAGCTGTCCTGGGTGGACTGGACGGACGTCGACGAGGATCTGATCAGCTTCACCGCCGCGGTGGCCGTATTCCGCCACGAGCACCCCGTGTTCCGGCGCAGGCGCTTCTTCGCAGGCAGGCCCATCCGGCGGGGCGACGAGTTGCGCGACATCGCCTGGTTCACACCGGCAGGTGAGGAGATGAACGATCAGGACTGGGAAGCCGCCTCCGCCCGGTCCCTCACCGTGTTCCTCAACGGCGACGCCATCCCGGACCGCGATCCGCGTGGCCAGTGGGTGACCGACGACTCGTTCCTGCTGTGCTTCAACACCCATCACGAGGGCATCGGAATGCGGTTGCCGGGCAACGGTTACGGTCGCCAGTGGACGGTGGTGATCGACACCGATACCGGTGAGTCGCCCGGAGCACCGGCCGAAGCGCCCCGCCGTTACGACGGCGACGAGACGCTCGACGTCACGGCCCGCTCCGTGGTGGTGCTGCAGCGCACCGGGGACACGTCGTGAGCATCCCCACCTCCACCTACCGGCTGCAGCTCGGGCCGAACTGCCGCTTCGACGACGCCGCGGCGCTGGGCGACTATCTCGCCTCGCTCGGGGTCGGTGCGCTCTACACGTCGCCGCTGCTCGCCGCGATGCCCGGTTCGGAACACGGCTACGACGTCGCCGACCCGACCCGGGTCTCCGAGGTCCTCGGCGGCGAGGCCGGGCGCCGGCAGCTGGTGGACGCGGTCCGCGCGCACGGGCTCGTGCTGGTGGTCGACATCGTGCCCAACCATGTCGGGGTCGCCGATGCCCGCGCCAACCCCGCCTGGTGGGACCTGCTGACCCATGGCCCCGACTCCGGCTACGCGTCCTGGTTCGACATCACCGGCTGGCCGTTGCGCATCCCGGTGCTGGCCGACGACCCGGCGGCGCTCGACGAGCTGCGCGTCGAGGACGGCGTCGATGCAGGGGAGCTGCGCTATCACGAGCACGCCTTCCCGCTGGCCCCCGGCACGGCCGAGCTGGGCTCGACGCAGCAGGTCCACGATGCCCAGTATTACCGGCTGGTATCCTGGCGCTCCGACCTGAGCTACCGGCGCTTCTTCGCGGTCAGCGACCTGGCCGCCGTGCGGGTCGAGGACCCCGAGGTGTTCGCCGCGACCCACCGCGAGGTGCTGCGCTGGGTGGCCGAGGGCGATGCCGACGGGCTACGGGCCGATCACCCCGACGGCCTGGCCGACCCGACCGGCTACACGCATCGGCTTCGCGAGCACGCTCCCGACGCGTGGATCGTGGTGGAGAAGATCCTCGAGCCCGGCGAGCGGCTGCCCGCCGGGTGGCCGGTGTCGGGCACCACCGGATACGACGCGCTGGCCGAGGTGGACGGCGTGCTCGTCGATCCCGCCGGCGAGCCCGCGTTCACCGAGCTCGACGCCAAGCTGACCGGCCTCGTGACCTCGTGGCCCAATCTGGTGCACGACTGCAAGCTCGAAATCGCGACCGGCATGCTCGGCCCCGAGCTGCGCCGGCTGGCCGCGCTGGCCCCCGAGCTGCGCGACGCCGCGGCGCCGCTGGCCGAGGTGCTGGCGTGCCTCGGGGTGTACCGCTCCTACCTGCACCCGCAGCTGCCGTCGCACGTCGAGCACCTGGACGCGGCGCTGGAGGCGGCGCGGGCGCGGCGGCCGGACCTGCGTGCCGCCGTCGACGCGCTGTCGACCCGGCTGCACGACCCGTTCGACCGGCTCGCCGTCCGGTTCCAGCAGACGTCGGGCGCGGTCATGGCCAAGGCGGTCGAGGACACCGCCTACTACCGGTGGACGCGCTTCGTCGCCGCCAACGAGGTCGGCGGCGACCCGGCCCGTTTCGGGCTCGGCGTCGACGCCTTTCATACCGCGCAGGTCCAGCGCGAGCAGGCCACGCCGCACGGGATGACCACACTGTCCACCCACGACACCAAGCGCGCGGTCGACGTCCGCGCCCGGCTGGCGGTGCTCGCCGAGCTGCCTTCGCGGTGGGCGTCGACGGTGAACGAGTTCGGCGCGCTGGCGACGGCGGCGGGCGCCCCGGTCCCCGATCCGTCGCTGGGGCACCTGCTGTGGCAGACCGTGGCCGGTGCGTGGCCGCTGTCCCGCGAACGACTGCACGGCTACCTGACCAAGGCGATCCGCGAGGCCGGAACCCGGACGACGTGGACCGAGCCGGATGCCGCGTTCGAGGCCGCGATGCACGCCGTCGCCGACGCCTGCTACGACGATGCCGCATTGCGGGCCGCGGTCGACGCGCTGGTCGCTGACATCACCCCGTACGGGTGGTCGAACTCGCTGTCGGCGACGCTGCTGCAGCTCGCGATGCCCGGGGTGCCCGACACCTATCAGGGCTGCGAGCTGTGGGACTACTCGCTGGTCGATCCCGACAACCGGCGGCCGGTGGACTTCGCCGCGCGGCGCGAGCTGCTGTCGGCGCTCGACGGTGGCTGGTTGCCGCCGGTAGACGCCTCCGGCGCGGCCAAGCTGCTGGTGGTCTCCCGGGCGTTGCGGGCGCGGCGCGACCATCCCGAGCGGTTCACCGGCTACGCCCCGCTGGCCGCCACCGGATCGGCCGCCGACCACGTCGTCGCGTTCGAGCGCCGCGGCGTGATGGCCGTCGCCACCCGGCTGCCGGTCGGCCTCGACTCCCGTGGCGGCTGGGACGACACCGCGCTCGCCCTGCCCGAGGGTCGCTGGGTCGACGCGCTGACCGGCACATCCGCCGAGGGCGCCGCGCGGCTCGCCGACCTGCTGGCGCGCTACCCGGTCGCCCTGCTGCTGCGCGACTGATCCGTTCGAACCCCGTTTCGGAACCGAAACGGGGGCAACTGCCGTATCTGAACCCCGTTTCGGTTCCGAAACGGGGTTCAGCGAAGCAGGTAGGTGGAGACCGTGACCGAGGCGGTGACCGTGACAGGGTCGGGCAACGAGCGGATCCGCTCACGACGGTGCTCGGCAGTCGTGTGCCACGCTGCCGGCCCCATCGCCGCCAGCGCCTCGACGTCGTCATGCGGCAGCGCCATCCGGTACTCGCAGGCGACGGTGCGGCCGGGGGTACCGAACTGGTCGTAGAGCCGGTGGTGCTTGCGCTCGTCGACGGACAGCAGGTCGATCTCGGAGACCAGCTCTGCGAGGTGGTCCGGTGCCGGTGTGACCACGACCAGCGCCCCGCCGGGCGCCAGCACGCGCCGCATCTCCGCGGCGTTGCGCGGCGCGAAGACGTCGAGCGCCAGTGCCGCGGCGCCGGTGCGCACCGGCAGCCGCCGCCACACGTCGCACACGACGGCCCCGAGCCGCCGGTGCGCGTGGGCGGCCCGGCGCGCGGCGTGCTTGGAGGAGTCGAGTGCGATGCCCCACCGGTGCTCAACACGATCGAGTACTGCCGAGAGGTGGTGGCCGGTGCCGGCCCCCAGGTCGAGCACGCAGCCACCCGGCCCGGGGGCGAGCACGAGCTCGGCGGCATCACACACCGCCGTCACGATCGGGTCGTAGTGTCCGGCGCCGAGGAAGGCCGCCCGCGCCGCCACCATCGACGCACTGTCACCGGTGGGCGCCGTACCGGTCAGCAGGCTGACGTAGCCCTGCCGCGCGACGTCGAAGGCGTGCCGGTTCTCGCAGCGCACCGTGGCACCGTCGAGCCGCAGCGCGCCGTGGCAGTGCGGGCACTCCAGGAACCCGAGCAGATCGGCGCGCACGTCTCTCGTTCGCTCAGCCCTCGGGCCGCAGACCGGACACCAGGTCGGCTGGGCCGACGGTGACCGGGACCGGCCGCTGCGCCACCCACTGCTGCGTCCCGCTCGCCCGGCCGACCGCCGTGTAGCGGCCGTCGGCAGGCATCCGCTCGAGGTCGTCGACGGTGAACGCCGCGCCGCATGCTGTCGGTGCTCCCACACCCCCATGATGCCCCCTTGCGATAGTCATGCCCAGCAGGATCCCGCAGGGGTCCGACAGAATCGGTGGCAATGGACTTCGAGGTGTGGGCGCCGCAGCGGCATCGGGTGCGGGTGACCGTCGACGGGACCGAGCACGAGATGGTGCCGGCGGCAGCCGGGTGGTGGCGGGCCACCGTCGATGCCGGCGCGGGCAGTGACTACTCCTTCGTGCTCGACGACGGGGACGGCGAAGCCAGCGGAGACACTGCGCTGCCCGACCCGCAGTCGCCGTGGCAGCCCAACGGGGTGCACGCCGCGTCGCGGGTCTACGACCACGGCACGTTCGGCTGGACCGACCAGGCGTGGACCGGGCGGCCGCTGGCCGGCAGCGTGGTCTACGAGCTGCACATCGGCACGTTCACGCCGGGCGGAACCTTCGACACGGCGATCGACCGGCTGGATCACCTCGTCGAGCTGGGCGTCGACCTGATCGAGGTGATGCCGGTCAACGCGGTCGACGGCCCGCGTAACTGGGGCTACGACGGCGTCGGCTGGTATGCGGTCACCGAGAACTACGGCGGGCCGGACGGCTTCAAACGCTTCGTCGACGCCTGCCACGCCCACGGCATGGGCGTGGTGCTCGACGTCGTGTACAATCACCTCGGCCCGTCCGGCGCCTACCTCGACCGGTTCGGGCCCTACTTCGCCGGGAGCACCATCTGGGGTCCCTCGCTCAATCTCGACGGCCCGGGCTCCGACGAGGTGCGCCGTTACGTGATCGACAACGTCGTGATGTGGCTGCGCGACTACCACGTCGACGGGTTGCGGCTCGACGCCGTACACGCGCTGGTCGATCGCCGCGCCACGCACCTGCTCGAGGAGCTGGCGGCAGAGGTCGATGCGCTGGCCGCCCACCTGCGGCGGCCGCTGTCGCTGATCGCTGAGTCCGACCTCAACGATCCCCGCCTGGTGACCCCCCGGGCTGCGGGCGGCTACGGGCTGACGGCGCAGTGGGACGACGACATCCACCACTGCCTGCACGCCACGCTGACCGGCGAGCGGCAGGGCTACTACGCCGACTTCGGCTCGCTGCCTGACCTCGCCCGCACGCTGCGCAGCGCGTTCTTCCACGACGGGCGCTGGTCGTCGTTCCGGGGCCGCAGCCACGGCCGCCCAGTGGACACCGAGTACCTGCCCGGCTCCGCGTTCCTGTCCTACCTGCAGAACCACGACCAGGTCGGCAACCGTGCCGCCGGTGACCGGATCTCGGCCACGCTGTCGCCGGGCCTGCTCGCCTGCGGCGCCGCGCTCGTGCTCTGCTCGCCGTACACGCCGATGATCTTCATGGGCGAGGAGTGGGGAGCGTCGACGCCGTTCCAGTTCTTCTCGCACATGCCCGACCCCGAGCTGCGCGACGTGATCCGGCGGGGGCGTTTCGAGGAGTTCGCCCACCACGGCTGGGACGCCGAGCAGCAGGTTCCCGACCCCAACGACGAGCAGACGTTCCGGCGTTCGGAGCTCGACTGGTCCGAACCCGACGGCGAGCCGCACGCGGCCCTGCTGCGCACCTACCGGGAGCTGATCGCGCTACGCCGTGCCCATCCGGCACTGTCCGACCCCCGGCTGCACCGCCTCGGCGTCGACGTGGACGCCGAGGCGTGCACGATCGTGCTGCATCGCGGTGGGCTACGGGTCGCCGTCAATCTCGGGCCGCGGGCCACAACCGTGGCGCTCGACGGCGACCCGGCCGGGCTGCTGCTGGCCACCGGCGACGCCGAGGCCGCCCCCCGCGGCGTGCTGCTCGCCGCCGAGTCCTTCGCCGTACTGCGCGTGGCCGAGCCCGGCAGGCTGTCACCGCCCTCGGGTGCCTAGCGGACGAGCTTGCGCAGCAGCAACAGCCCGATCAGCACGCCACCGCCGATCAGCCAGGGCCGCTTCTTCGGGTCATCGAATGCTGCCTGTAGCTGCTGCTTGCCCTGATCGACCGTCGACTGCAGCTGCTGCTTGCCCTGATCGACGATGTGCTTGGGGTTGGCTCGAGAGCCCAGCTCATCCAGGGTGGAGGCGAGCGCCTCCCGGGCATCTTCGATCTCACGCTCGATGTTGTCGGTGTCGCGGGCCACGGTTCCTCCTCGCACAGGGTTACGTGCGGCACACGGTAGATCACGCTCCGATCGGTGTCGCGGCCAGGCACGCCGGTACCGTCGGACGGCGTGACCGACAACCCCGCGCCACCGGCCACGTCGCCAAACTCCGCAAGGATCTCGGCGTGTAACCCCTCGATTCGGGACGTGGTGCGATCCCGCTCGAGCAGGTACTGGTCGCCAACTCGACCTACGGCTGTAGCTCTCAGTTGCGGAAGCGTCTCATCGCAGCAGGCCTCAAGCCGGACCACTGCGAGGCGTGTGGCCTGCGCGAGTGGCGCGGCCGGCCGCTCCCGTTGGCCCTCGATCACATCAACGGCGACCACACGGACAACCGGCTGGAGAACCTCCGTATCCTGTGTCCGAACTGCCACGCACTCACAGACACGTGGTGCGCACGCGGCCGGCGTAGCCCAACTTGGCAGAGGCCCGGGTCCTAGGAACCCGTCAGTGTGGGTTCGAATCCCACCGCCGGCACCGATCGTTCAGTCAGCCGTGCCGGTTCGACACCACCGTGCTGGGCTGTTCCAGGTACCAACTCATCATCGGCAACACCAGGCACCGTCGAGGCCGTCGTCGCCACCACCTCCGCTGTGCCCGGCAGTATCGACAGCGGCCCGTCGCGTTCACGGCGTGGCGCTCCAGCAGCGCCAGCCCGAGCGTTGCAAGCCTGGCCAAGTCGTCATCGTGGCACTGCTGGGCCCGAGCAAGCGTGCCTTCCAGCTGCTGCCGCAGCACCCGCCACCGCACCTGGTACACGTTCGTCACGACTCCGGGTTCGGCACCGCGCCACGCGCTACATGAGCGGCCTCAGCGACAACCCGGCCCTCGATGACGCGCGCTGCGCGGCCTGCTCGCTCACGCAGCCGCTGCCCGAGATCGGTCAGCCGGCCGGCCATCTGCTGCTGCTCCTCGGCTGTAGCGCTGTCGTCCATGACTCGCATGGCCAGCGGCACCACGTCGGTATTGACCCGGGCGAGCTCGGCCAGCAGCTCGCGGTCTTCGCGGATCACGACCTTGCCCTGCCGGAAGCGGGTGGTGGGTCACCGTCCAGCCGCCCGGTCCGCTGGCCGAGCATCACGCGCAGCTGCGTCGCGACGGTGGCCCACGCCCCCGCCGACACGGCTCGCTGCACGGCGACCTCGCCGGGAAAGTCGCGTGCCGCCGTGCAGGCACGTCTGTCGGCCACGGCGACCCCGAACACCAGCTGATCGAGCTGGTCACGCTCGACGCCGGACAGATCACCGCTGCGGATGCGCTCCCGCAGTGCGTCGAGCCGGTCGCGAGGATCTTCATCGCCATCCGCATCTCGTCCGGCGTCAGCGTCGAGCTCGCCTGCCATGTCCCGCCACCTCGCTCCCATGCTCGACTCACTTGGATGGCACCCAGCGTCGAGAGCAGCAGGCTGGCCGGACATGCAGCCGTCCGGAGGGGACGCCAGATTTGCGCAGGTCCCGACGTTGGGGCCGCAGACAAGCCCATCGAGACAGGATCATCGATGACAGAGCGCAACCGGCGCGGTTCTGTCGCAGAAGCGGCGCGGCGACCGCGCTGACGTGCGTGTACGGTGCCAGTGATCGTCGCCGCAGGAGGGCGAAGCGGATGACACGCAAGCGGGAGCGCCTGGCGCATCACCGCAAGATGGCTGGTTACAGCCAGGAGCAGCTCGCCGAAGTGCTTTGGAGTCGAACGGTCGACGGTCGTGCGATGGGAGCGGGGAGAGACTGCACCACAGCCGTGGCTCCGTCCCCGCCTGTCCAAGGCCCTCGGCATTCCGACAGACGTTCTCGCGGAGCTGCTGGTTGACGTGGTCACTGACCGCCGAGACGGTGAAGACCGCCTCGATCGCATGTTCGCACGGCCCGCCCAGGCAGATGCTGAGGTCGCCGGACATTGGAGAAGTCGAATTCGGCACGTGGCGGCTGCATACGAGAGGGAGCCGTCCGCGTCGCTGTTGGCAGACGCCGGGCAATGCCACGCCACGGTGGAGTGGCTACTCACTCAAACCAGGCGCGAGGTCGATCGGATGGAACTGCACGCTGCGGCGACATCGTCGGCGACCCTCATGAGCCAGCTCGTTTGGGACGCCTCGCAGCGTCGTGACTACAGCACCACCGTCGCCTACTGCGACGTGGCCATCGAACACGCCCGCGAGCACGGTGACGCCATCGCGGGCGCCCACGCTGAGCTCCGCAAGAGCTTCGCCGCGCTCTACGGGCAGGCTGACGTCCGGGACCCAAAAACGGGACTGGCCTCTGCCCAGATTGCTGCCGAGCAGAGCCGGGATGTGAGCAACGCCCTCGCTGGTCTCAGCCTGCTGCACGTGGGTGAGGCCTACGCGATGCTCGGTGAGCACCGTCGCTGCGAGCAGACGCTGAACCAAGCCG
Organism: Pseudonocardiaceae bacterium; assembly: GCA_009377865.1. Classification (GTDB taxonomy): domain Bacteria; phylum Actinomycetota; class Actinomycetes; order Mycobacteriales; family Pseudonocardiaceae; genus WHSY01. Next base: position 30,689 of record WHTH01000023.1, read on the forward strand.
AGAGCCGCTTCAACCGGATCGGCAGCGACGACCCCGGAACGGAGTTCTTCTCGCCGACGCAACTTGGGCGACTAGCCGGCTCGTGCTATCTGTCCCTCGGACATCCGGAGCGAGCGGTGCCGATCCTCACCGCGACAGCCGACGCAGTTCAGGATCGCTCCAAGACGCGCTCACTCGTGCTCAGCAATCTGGCGCTGGCCTATCTTCGACAGCGCCAACTCGACGCTGCTACGGCTACCTTGCACGATGCGATCGACCTGCTCGAAGACAGCCGCGGCGGTGGCGGTATGACCGTGGTGTTCAGCGCGGGGCGGGAACTCTACCCCTGGCGAGCCGAGCCCGCAGTGCAAGACGTCCACGACCGCCTGCTCGCCCTCGTAGCGCGCGCCTGAGCCGTGTGCAGAATAGACATGCGTGTGCCGAGTGAGTCCGATGCTAAGCAGGCCATCCGCGAGCGGGTCTGGTCACGCCTGGCGCAGGCCCAAGCCAGCACTGACCCACATGGCCGGATCCCCGACTTCGAGAGCGCCGCGGCGGCCGCCGGGCGGCTCGCCGAGCTGCCTGCCTGGCAGCAGGCACGCGTCCTCAAGGCCAATCCCGACCAGCCACAGCTGCCGGTGCGGGTGCGGGCACTGCGTGAGGACAAGCTTGTCTACATGGCGGTGCCGAAGCTGGCCGACCCGCTGCCGTTCTTCCGGCTCGACCCGGCTGAACTCGGCGACGAGGCCGAGCCACTCGCTGCCCACCGCGTGGCGGCCAAGCGGGCCCCGAAGACGGCCGTGGCCGACATGCGACCGGTCGACCTGATCGTCTGCGGCACCGTGGCGGTCAATCGCCACGGCGTGCGCATCGGCAAGGGTGCTGGCTACTCCGACATTGAGGTCGGGCTGCTGGCCGAGGCCGGCCTGATCGGGCCGGCGACGATCATCGTCACGACCGTGCACGAACTGCAAGTCATCGACGAGCCGCTCCCTCAAGACGAGCACGATTTCACGGTGGACTACATCGTGACGCCTGAGAAGATCATCTCCTGTAGCCCGGCCTACCGGCCTCCCGGGTTGGTATGGCCGAATCTCGGACAAGAGCAGATTGCTGCCATCCCTGTGCTAGCGGCGATGGCGAACAAGCGATGAGCGATCCGACGCCATAGGGCGTTTCAGTCGCTCCAGTGCCCCGACGACGCCGATCATCACGACGAGGCCAGAGGCAAAAGGTAGTCGGACATGGCGCTGAGCGTAGGGGCGCCGTCAGGTCACCTTGTATCCGGCGAACCGACGCTTCGGCAGCCATGTGGCCAGGGCAGGAAGCGGCACCACGATCGGGGGAGCTCGGCGGTGAGGGGCAACGCGCGGGGTCCGGCTACGTCACCATCAGAACCCGATCCAGCCGAAGAGCGGTGAGGGCACCGCCGAGGTTCGGTGACCACGGCGGGTGGGCGTCCTGCCCGGTGCCCGGTCGCCGTCGGACCACCGGGCAGGGCCACCACAAGCCGCGATCCGCGCGCCAGACCCGGCAGGCCGGCCAGCATCACCCGTCAGGATGGTTCTGATGGGCGGGTGCAACCTCCCGCCGGCCCACCTATCTCCTAGGGTGAGCGCACCGACACAGTCCGCGCCGCGACGAGGGGTCCTCACCATGGGTCTGCAGCCGATCGGCCGACGGGTTGCCGCGGCGTGTGCCGTCGTGATCTCGGGCACCGCGATGACGTTGCTGCTGCCCGGTGCGGCAGCGGCGGATCACACCGACCCGCCGTGCGGGCCCGCGGCCGACGCGTGCATCAACCTGTCGGAGAACCTGTCGTGGCTGATGAGCGACGGCGACGTCACCTTCGGGCCGGTGCCGGTCAGCCACGGCAAGCCCGGCTACGAGACCCCGCCCGGCGTGTTTCAGATGTCGTTCAAGAACAGGGATCACCACAGCAGCATCTACGACGCGCCGATGCCCTATTCGGTGTTCTTCAACGGCGACATCGCCTTCCACGAGGGCAGCGTGGACCAGCAGTCACACGGCTGCGTGCGCCTGCCGCACGACGCCGCGCGGACCTACTTCTACGACCTCGAGCCCGGCGACGTCGTCGAGGTCGTGCCGTAGCGCGCGCTACAGCGTCCCGGTGAGCTCGCGCAGTGCGGGCAGCAACGCCCGCAGCGCCTGCCCCCGGTGCGACACCGCATCCTTGTCGGCGGGGTCGCGTTCCGCCGACGTCCGCTGCTGCCCCTCGGGGACGAAGATCGGGTCATAGCCGAAGCCGTTGCTGCCCCGCGGCGCCCGGGTCAGCCAGCCGTGCCACTCGCCGCGGGCGACGTGCTCGACACCGGAAGGGGTGACGAGCGCGGCCGCGCAGACGAATGCCGCGCCGCGCCTCGGGTCCGGCACGTCGGCGAGCTGGTCGAGCACCAGCGACAGGTTCGCCGCGTCTCGTTCGTCCCTGCTGCCGTGGCGACCGGCCCAGCGGGCGGAGAGCACGCCGGGCATGCCACCCAGCGCGTCGACCGTGAGCCCCGAGTCGTCGGCGACCGAAGGCAGGCCCGTCGCGGCCGCGGCGTCGCGTGCCTTGGCCAGCGCGTTGTCCTCGAACGTCGCGCCCGTCTCGGGGGCTTCGGGAAATGACGCCAGATCGGCCAGGCCGACCACCTGCAGCCCGTCCACACCGGATATCTCCAGGATGCGCCGCAGCTCGCCGAGCTTGCCGGAATTGCGCGTCGCCAGTAACAGCTGTGTGGGCACTATCGGGACCGGCGCAGCTCACCCGGGTAGGGCTCCGCGAGCGCCTTGGCCTGCTGCGCGGCGAGTTCCTTGCAGCCGGCCAGCGCCAGATCGAGCATCCGGTCCAACGTGGAGCGCGCGAACGTCGCGCCCTCCCCGGTGCCCTGGAGCTCCACGAGGGTGCCGCTGTCGGTGGCGACGACGTTCATGTCGACCTCGGCGCGGGAATCCTCCTCGTAGGGCAGGTCCAGCCGCACCCGGCCGTCGACCACTCCCACGCTGACCGCGGAGATCGAGCAGGACAGCGGCTGCGGATCGGCGAGCCGTCCCGCGGCGCGCAGCCAGGTGACCGCGTCGCCGAGCGCGACGTAGGCACCGGTGACCGCCGCGGTGCGGGTGCCACCGTCGGCCTGGATCACGTCGCAGTCCAGCGAGATCGTGTTCTCGCCGAGCGCGGCGAGGTCGATGGTGGAGCGCAACGCCCGTCCGATCAGCCGGCTGATCTCGTGGGTGCGACCGCCGATGCGTCCCTTCACCGACTCGCGGTCGCTGCGGGTGTGCGTCGCCGACGGCAGCATCGCGTACTCCGCGGTGACCCAGCCGAGCCCGGAGCCCTTGCGCCACCGGGGAACGCCCTCCACAACGCTCGCTGCGCACAGCACCCTGGTGCGCCCGAACTCGATCAGTACCGACCCCGCAGGCCACTGCTGGTAGCCGCGGGTGATCCGGATCTCCCGCAGCGCGTCGTCATTTCTGCCGTCTGCTCGTTCCGCTGCCACCCGCCCAGCCTACGCAGCCGCCGCTGGCCGTCGACGTGGTGTCCGCCCCCATCGACGGTGATCAGATCTGGTAGTCGGCGCCTGCCTGCACCAGCTCCACCGGCCCGTCGTGCGCCGTTCGCGCCTCACCGAGGACCTGCTGCGGAGAGGTCCACGGCGGCACGTGGGTGAGCAGCAGGCGCCCGGAGCCCGACGCCGCGGCCAGCTCTCCGGCCTCCCGGCCTGACAGGTGCACGCCGGCGGGGTTGTCCGCACGGTGCGGCCACGAGGCCTCTGCCAGCAGCACGTCGGTCCCGGCGGCGAAGCCTGCGAGATGGTCGCACGGACCGGTGTCGCCGGTGTAGACCAGCGAGTGACCGCCGTGGCTGACCCGGATCGCGTAGGCCTCGCAGGGGTGTGCGACCTCGGCTGTGACGATCTCGAACCCACCGATGTGGATGGTCCTGGGACCCAGCGGGCGGAAGTCGAACACGTCGAACAGGTCGGTGGTCGCAAGCTCGGCGGCGCTGGTCGCACTGGCGGCGGCTAGCCGGGTCGGCGCTTCGGTCGGCGCGTGCAGCGGCAGCCGTCTGCGGTGTGGCGGCTCCGGGTGGTAGCGCCGGTAGACCACCAGCGACGGCACGTCCGCGCAGTGATCGGGGTGCAGGTGGGAGAGCACCAGCGCGTCGAGGTCGAACGGGTCGAGCACGCGCTGCAGCGCGCCAAGCGTCCCGTTTCCCAGGTCCAGCGCCACCGCGATGCCCCCGGCCCGCAGCAGGTAACCCGATGCCGGCGAGTCGGGGCCCGGCACGCTTCCCGAGCAGCCCAGCACCGTCAGGCGCATCCAGACCCTCCGCTCACACCCTCGTCGCCGGCGGCACACCGGCCGGAGCCAGCGCCGACCCGAGAAATCGCCGGGCGAGGCGGGCGAACGAGGCCGGATCACCGGTCGCGGTGAACCGGTGCTCGGGGACGGACCCGTCACCACCTTCGCACAGCAGCTCGCGCTCGGTCATTACCCGGAGCACGTCCTTCGCGGTCTCCTCCGCGCTCGACACCAGGCTCACCTCGTCGCCCATGACGATCTGCAGCACGCCGGTCAGCAGCGGGTAGTGCGTGCAACCGAGGACCAGGGTGTCGACGCCGGCACGTTGCAGTGGCTCGAGGTAGGACTGCGCCAGCCCCAGCACCTGGCGGCCGGACGTGATGCCGCGCTCGATGAAGTCGACGAACCGGGGGCAGGCCACGCCGGTGACAGTGACGTCGGGAGCGGCGGCGAAGGCGTCCTCGTAGGCGCGGGACCCGATCGTGGCACGGGTGCCGATCACGCCGACCCGCCCGTTGCGGGTGGTCGCCACCGCGCGCCGCACCGCAGGCCGGACGACCTCGACCACGGGCACGTCGTAGCGCTCGCGGGCATCGGCCAGGCAGGCCGCCGACGCCGTGTTGCACGCCACCACGAGCAGCTTGACCCCGGAATCGACCAGATCGTCGGCCACCGCGAGCGCGTGGCTGCGCACCTCGGCGATCGGCAGCGGGCCGTAGGGCCCGTTCGCGGTGTCCCCGACGTAGTGCAGCCGCTCGCGTGGCAGCTGGTCGGCGATCGCGCGGGCAACCGTCAGGCCACCGACGCCGGAGTCGAACACCCCGATCGGCGCGCCGGATGGGTTCATCGGCGGGGCGAGCGGTCGGTGCGGTCGACGAAGTGGGCGGCGATCAGCCCTCCGATGGCGCCGAAGAGGTGGCCCTCCCAGGACACCCCTGGCGTCGTCGGCAGCACACCCCACAAGAGCCCGCCCCAGAAGAGGAACAGCGTCACGCCGAGCGTGATCTGCCCCGCGCTCCGGGTATAGAAACCACGGGCCAGCAGGAACAGCATCCACCCGAACACCAGGATCGACGCCCCGATATGGACGCCGCCGCCTGCTCCTCCCGCCATGAGCCACGTGCCGGCGCCTCCCACGAGCCATATCACCGCCGTCACCCCGACGAACTGCCGTAGGCCGTTGGCGAGGACGAGGAAACCCAGCGCGAGTACCGGCACGGTGTTGCTCACCAAGTGCGACCAGGGGCCGTGCAGCAGCGGCGCCCACAGCACCCCGTCGAGCCCGTCCAACGACCGGGGGTCGATGCCCTCGTCTTCGAGCGCCCCGCCGAGCATGGTGTCGAACGCCTCGACGACGTACAGCAGGCAGGTGAACGCGATGATGACGACCGCGGCCTGACCTGGACGCGCCGGGAACGCCCTCGACCGTGGTTGGGGCTCGGTCCGCATGCTGCCGAGGCTACCTGCCCTGCACATCCTTGCCCGCTACCAGGTGATCGTGAACCGGTCCTCGACACTCGGCGTGTGCTCGGTACCGGCGCACCCGGTGACCCCGAAGCAGGTGACCGTGGCGCTTGTCCGTTCGAGATCCACGCGCAGGAAGTTCTTGAAGAACGGCGGCGAGTCGAAGGCGAACGCCTCAGAGCCGAACCGGTGGAACAAGCGCCCCGCCGGGATGCGGCGAACCAACGCCGCCTTGAGCCTCACACCGAGTGACAATCGGTCCGCCAGCTCCCGATCCACCCGGGAGACGATGCCTCGATCCGCGTAGTACCTCGCGGCCGACTGCGGCTCGATCGAGGTGCGCAGCAAACCGCCGAACAGCCGCCTGTCGACGATCTGCGAGAACCGGGCCAACGAGTCGCGGCGCAACGGGTAGCAGCGGAAGTCCGACTCAGTCACCCCGTTGATGTACACCGGCGGAATAACGTGAGTCGCGTGCATGTATGCGCCGCCGCCACCGCTCACGACATACTGGATGGTCCGTTCGTCCGCCAATTTCACCGGGTACCGCTGGTAGTTGTGGATGTCCCCGCCGATGGCCATGACGAAGTTCGCACGCGGATCGGTGACCACCTGGTCGACGGTCTGCCGGGAACCGATGACCCGCCCAGGACGATACGTCCCGTCGACGTAGATCGGCTTACCGGTGAGCAGGATCTTGGGACGTTCAGGGCACTGCAGCGAGACCCGCTGCAGCCATTCGTACTGCGCCGCGTCGACCTCGCCGTTGATACCCGTATCGATCCCGACGTACCGCGCCGGCCCTGCGTCGATCGCGAAGTACGGCGCCGGCTGCACAGGGTCGGGCGGCGGCCGCTCTGCGACGGTGACGCCGTCCGCACCACCAGCCGTCCCAGAGTCCTGCTGTGGCTTGCGCCAGAGCCTGCTGGCCAGCCACGCCGCCGGCCCGCGGCCGAACCTCGGCACGTATCCCGGGTCATCCAGCTTGCAGAAGTAGTGCATGAACGCGTGCAGGCCTTCGTACCAGTCATGATTTCCCGGCAGCGCATAGATAGGCACCCCGACGTTGCGGTACGGATGGTGGAACTTCCGCCCGTAGTCGGCCTGGTCTCCCGCCGGGTAGATCACATCGCTGCAGATCACCGCGAAGTCCGCGCTTTTCGACTGCTCAGCCAGTTCGTGCGCGACGGCGTATTGTGCATTATCCCCTTCGCCGGGATCTCCGACGAGCAGCATCGACACCGAGTCACCTGCCGGCCCGGCGATCACGAAGTCGGCGACCGCCGTTCCTTCTCCTGCCCGCTGTCGCGCGAGCTCCACCCAGCGCGCTCGTGCCGCCGGTGTCGGGTCGGCGAGAGTCGTCGCCACCACGTCGTTGCGGGACTGCCACAGCACCGACGGCCGGAGCCACGACAGCGACCTCGTACCGTCCGGTACATCGTCGCACCAGACACCGGGCCCGGAACAGTCCAGCCAACCAGCCCCTGATTCGCTGTCGCGTGAGGACCGGCCCGGTGCGTTCGTAGTTGCCACGACCATCGCCCTTCAAGTAACGGTGCTGCTGTCGGGTGGCGCGCGCTAACGGGTCGCTTCCAGGTGCTCCAGGATCAGCGGGTACACGTCGCGCGAAGCGCGCCGTCCGAACATGCAGTCGATGTGACCGTAGTCCGGTATGACGTGGCGCCGGTAGAGGTGCCTGCCATTGCGCTGCCGCAGGATCTGCACCGTCTTCTCGGTGCTCTCGGGGAGGTAGCAGCCGTTCTCCTGCCCGTGAATGAATGTGATGGGCACGGCCAGCCGCTCCAGGTGGGGAAGGTAGGTGTCTTCACCCTTTGCGGTTCGCAGCCCACCGGCCCTGACCATGACAGCCAGGTGCTCCAGGACATCGATGTTAGCTATGCCGAACATCTCGTGCAGGTTGTCGTGGGTGGGGGTGTTGAGTTGGTCGTGCTCGTAGAGCAGGGAGTAGATGAACGTGATGCGATGGCACACCGCGCTGTTGCACTTCTCCTCGCGGTCCTCGGGGAAGGCGTCCAGCACGCGATCATACAGCCGGCTGAACCAGCTGGCATCGGTGTCGGTGTAGACGGTCAGCGAGTCGACGCCGATCTTGTCGAGCAGTTGCGGGAGGTACAGGCTCGACTTCAGCCGCGTCATGGGCGGGCAGACCATGTGAGTGGCGACCTGCGAGCACACGACCGACCGCACACCCGGCAGGCCTTCCAGCATGGCCATAAAGAACGTGTTCGCTCCGAAACAGTGCACCACGAACTGCACCGTCGGGCTCTTGGTGACCTCGCGAACCTTGGCGACCGCCGCCGGGTAGTCGTACTTCGCGATGTCGTCGCCGTCGAACCGGCCTTGTGAAGCAGGCAACTCGATGCTCGCGCGGTAGTCGAACAGCCAGACATCGTAGCCGTGCGCGTAGAGGAACTCGAGTAGGTTGGTCTCGATGGTGTCGATGGCGAAGATACGGCTCGAGACGCCCAGTCCGTGCGACAGGATGACCGGTCCCTTCGCGCCCCCCCGATAACGGGTGAGGAGCAGTCGCACGCCGTCTGCGGTGACGAACGGATGAACCTCAGGCGCGGTGACCCGCAACGGGCGCCTCTTGCGGGCGGGAGCACTCGAGTCGAATCGGTCGAGCGGGGCGACGACGCCGCCGAACACGTCGAACAAGGACCCGGCGAAGAATTTCCCGAATCGGGTCGTGGCGTCCAGACGCTGCGCCACGTTGGTGGCGTTCAGCACCTCCAGCGTGGTGAGCTGGACGGCGAAATCCGCGGGACGGATGGTCAGGATTCCCTTGGCGACAACCGGCCCGTCGGCGGTGTCACCCTGGTAGGCGGTGACATAGAGCGTCGTGGTGTCGGCCCACACGTCCAGGCGTGGATCGTTGTGGATGCTCTTGAACCCGGAGAGATAGTAGTGTGCGCCCGCCTCGGTGGTCAGCTTCATGCGATAGCGCATGAGGCGCCCGCCCGGCCGTTCGGGATCGTCGATGAAAAGGTTGAACACCCCCTCGGTCACGGTGATGGGGTCGGGCGAGAGGACGGGAGCCGCCACGGTGCCGACCATGCGCGCTTCGCAGGCCGGATCGGCCAGCATCCGCTCGAGGTCGTCGCTGATGATGGTCAGGGTGAAGGACAACGGTGAATCCGTCTCCTCACCCCGCGCGGCGGCGGCGCGGTAGTCATCGGTCACCTCGGTGGAGATGTAACCGCTCATGGTCTCGGTGAACTGGATGCCCAATGTCCGCGGCGCCGCCGGCCGCGGTGGCGCCGAGGGCAGCGAGTAGTCGACGGTCCAGCCGCGGTCGCCGGTCAGCAACGTGGCGCACCTTTCGGCAAGTGCGGAGATGGTGAGCAACGGGTTGACACCCAGCGGCCGGGGTATCACCGAACCGTCGGAGACGTACAGGCCCTCGTAGACATCGCCACCGTAAGCTCCCGAGAATACCTGGCCCTTGTGGTTGACCACCCCGTGCTCGGCGTCCTCGGACATGACGCAGCCGCCCAGCGGATGAACCGTGACAAGCCGCTGGCCGAGCACCTCGGTCCAGATCGGCGACCTCACATAGGTGCCACCGAGTGGCTCGGTCGCGCGTTGCAGTGCCTCGCTGATCTTCCCGAAGATGGGTTGGGCGCCGACGTCGGGCCATCGGATGCGCAGCCGGTCGGATTCGAGGACGGCGGTGCCGTTCCCGTCATCGTGACACATGACGAGGTAGGTCTGGGTATTACGTACGGCACCGTGGTAGGCACCGTGGACCAGGCTTTCCAACTCCCGGGCTATCTCCTTGACCCGGTCTGCCAGTCCGGGGTCGGTGTCGACGCCGACAGCCCTCGAGACAGCGGCCATGGAACGTGGCAGGAAGCCTGCAAGCGCGCCGGGAATCGACCCCTCCTCGATCACCATGCCCTGGTCCAGCTCGGACTCGCCCCGATCGTCGATGAAGCCGGTGATGCACGGCCCGACCGGCCCGAGTCGGCCGTCGCCGCGGTGACCCCAACCGACCCCGTCGACCTCCTGGTCGCTGTTGTAGCTGAAAGCCAGGACATCGCCGTTGCCGGTCAGCCGCCGCCCGACGTTGGCCGAGAGCGGCAGTCCATTGGCCGCTGAGCGGAGCAGGATCTCGGTGGAGCCCAGCGAGCCCGCGGCGAGCACGACGATGTCGGCGGCCACGAACAGCGGCGGGGCATCGAAGCGCTCCCGGCCGGTACCCAGCAGTTGGTAACGCACCAGCCAGCGGTCGTGCTTGCGCTCCAAGGAACGCACGGCCACCTTGGTGAAGATCTTCGCGCCATGGTTGCGCGCATCGGGCAGGTAGTTCATCAGCACGGTGTTCTTCGCCCCGTTGTTGCACCCGGAAACGCAGTCCCCGCACATGGTGCACGCCGGCTGCGACACGCCCACGTGATTGACGTGGTCGGTGAAGCTCACGTTGATCGGAACACGGTTGAAACGCCCGCGCAGCACGCTGGACGAATCGGCGAGAGCCTTGAGCTTCTTCAAGTCGGTCACGCTGTCGGGCAGCAGGGTCGGTTTGAGCATCTCTTCGGCACGGCGGTAGCCGTCCTCCAGACGGGTCGCCAGGTCGCCGCGCAGCGCCTCGGGCCAGCGGGAGTCGTCGAACACCCGCTCGTCGGCACGCAGGCTGACGTTGGCGTTGACCAGCGACGTGCCACCCAGGCCACACCCCATGAAGACGTTCAGGTCATCGTTCACCCGCATGTCGTAGAGGCCGGTCCGAGGCCCGACGTGACGATCCGGGAAGTCGATCTGCATCTCCTTCAGGGCTTCCGGCCCCGTGTCCGGGTACTCGCCCGGCTGGAACTCCTTACCACGCTCCAGCAGGCACACCTGCCGCCCCGCGCGAGCGAGACGGGACGCGGCGATGGCTCCCCCGTAGCCGGAGCCGATCACGAGCACTTCGTAGTGGTCCTGTAATTCCTCGACCGGTGATGAAAGGTGCGCAATCATCGAAAGCCTCCACCTCGCCCGCACGCACAGGCCTCGCGTGACAGACCGGGTACGGACTGTCACGCATGAAGCGAACGGGGAACCGTCCAGCGAGTATCGTTGCCGGACCCGCTTTCCGGTCGCTTTACGCCCGCTCCCGGGAGTACATCGCCTGACCGGCCGCCAACGCTACGTCGAGCTACGCCCAGAGCTGGCCGTCGAGGCGGGCCGCGGCCTCCCCGAGATCCCCGGAGTAGGCGCCGGTGGACAGGTACTTCCAGCCGGCGTCGCACACCACGATGACGATGTCGGCCGACTCACCGGTGCCCGCCGCTTTCTCTGCGACGGCCAGCGCCGCGTGCAGGATCCCGCCGGTGGAGATGCCCGCGAAGATGCCCTCGTTGTCGAGCAGCTGACGGGTACGGCGCAGCGCGTCGTAGGAGCCCACCGAGAACCGCCCGGTGAGCACCTCGGGGTCGTAGAGCTCGGGGACGAATCCCTCGTCGAGGTTGCGCAGCCCGTACACGAGCTCGCCGTAACGCGGCTCGGCGGCGATGACCTGCACGTCGGACTTCTGTTCCCGCAGATAGCGTCCGACGCCGACCAGGGTGCCGGTGGTGCCCAGCCCGGCGACGAAGTGCGTCACCGACGGCAGGTCACGCAGGATCTCCGGACCCGTGGTGCGGTAGTGCGCCTCGGCGTTGGCCGGATTGCCGTATTGGTAGAGCATGACCCAGTCGGGATGCTCGGCCGACAGTTCCTTCGCCCGCGCCACCGCCTGGTTGGAACCGCCCGCCGCGGGGGAGTAGATGATATCCGCGCCATAGGCCTCGAGGAGCTGCCGCCGCTCGATCGAGGTGTTCTCCGGCATCACACACACCAGCCGGTAGCCCTTGAGCTTGCTCGCCATGGCCAACGAGATACCGGTGTTGCCTGACGTCGGTTCCAGGATGGTGCACCCCTCGGACAGCTGCCCGGACTGCTCCGCATCCTGGATCATCGCCAGCGCCGGACGGTCCTTCACCGAGCCGGTCGGGTTGCGGTCCTCGAGCTTGGCCCACAGCCGCACGTCCGGCGACGGCGACAGGTGTGGCAGCCCGACCAGCGGTGTGTCACCGAGTGCGTCGAGCAGCGAGTCGTAGCGGGCCATCGCGCGTCAGCGCACTCCACCCGCGACCGCGGGCAGGATCGTGACGTTGTCGCCGTCGTTCACCGCAGCCTCCAGACCGCCGGCGAAGCGTACGTCCTCGTCGTTGACGTAGACGTTGACGAAACGGTGCAGCGATCCGTCGGTCACCAGCCGCGACTTGATCCCCGAGTGCCGGCTCTCCAGGTCCTCGATCAGCTCGGCGACGTTGGCGCCCGACGCCTCGACGGACTTCTCGCCCCCGGTGTGGGTGCGCAGGATCGTGGGGACGGAGACGGTGACAGCCATGTTTCGGATCCTCCTGTGCGTACGGTCGGGTCTACCAGGTGATGACCCAGGTGAGGACGCAGCGCGCACCCGCGGCATTCCCGCAGGTGCACGCGCTCACGGCGAGTCCGGGATGTCGTCGGCACCCGTGTGGGAGAACATGTAGTGCTCGACGACCTCCACGGGCTCCTCGGTGACCTCGCCGTCGGCGATCCGGTAGGAACGCAGCTCGTCGGATTCCGGGTCGCGAGTCGACAGCAGCACGTAGTGCGCGCCCGGCTCGGAGGCGTAGGAGATGTCCGTGCGCGAGGGGTAGGCCTCCGTCGCGGTGTGCGAGTGGTAGATCACCACCGGTTCCTCGTCGGCGGCGTCCATCTCACGCCAGACCTTGAGCTGCTCGGCGGAATCGAAGCGGTAGAACGTCGGCGAGCGCTCCGCGTTGACCATTTCGACGAACCGCTCGGGCCGGTCGGTGCCCATCGGGCCTGCGATGACCCCGCAGGCCTCGTCCGGGTGGTCCCGGCGGGCATGCTCGACCATCGCATCGACCAGGTCACGGCGGATCCACAGCACGCCCCCATCCTACGTGCCGCGGCCACACCCCGCGCTGCCCACAGGCGGGTAGCGGTCGCGGTAGGCGGGCACGTCCGAACCCGGGACGGCGGTGGCGGCGAGCACGCCGTGCACCACCGATCGGGCCACGCACTCGGCGGCCGCGGCACACAGCTCGTCGAGCACGCGGTGATCGGTGACCGGCTCGGTCCCGGTGGCCAGCGCGAACAGCGTGTCGCCGTCGGCCATGGTGTGCGCCGGGCGCACCGCGCGGGCCAGCCCGTCGTGCCCGGCGCCCGCGAGCCGGCGGCACTGGGCCTTGCCGAGCCCGGCGTCGGTGGCGATCACCCCGATCGTGGTGTTCAGCGGTGAGCCCGCGGCGGCGCCGACATCGCGGGGTTCCGGCGAGCGCAGCCCGAACTCGCCGTCGACCTCGTGGTCGGCGGCCCACGGCATCCCGCTGCCGGGGTCGACCGCCGAGCCGGCGGCGTTGACCGCGACCAGCGCGCCGACGGTGTGGTCCGAAGCAGTCACCACCGAGGCAGTGCCGATCCCACCCTGCAGCCCTCCGGTGATCGCGCCCGCACCGGCGCCGACGCACCCCTGTGCGGGTTGCTCGTCGGTCGCCGCCTCGCAGGCCAGGAACCCGAACCCCGCATCGGGCCGGTTGCCCCACTGCCCGGCCGGCAGGTCGAAGAGCACCGCGGCGGGCACGATCGGTACGACCTCGTGCGGCTGTGCACCGACCCGGAACCCGAGCCCGCGCTCGGCCAGCCAGCGCATCACCCCGTCGGCCGCAGCCAGCCCGTAGGCGCTGCCCCCGGTCAGGCACACGGCCTGTACCCGCTCGACCAGGTTCGACGGGTCGAGCAGGTCGGTCTCCCTCGTTCCGGGCGCGCCACCGCGGCAGTCCACTCCCCCGACCGCGCCGTCGGGCGTGAGCACCACGGTCGTCCCGGTCAGCCAGCCGTCACCGATGCGGTGGTGGTGGCCGACCCGTACCCCGGCGACGTCGGTGATCGCGTTGTGCCCGCTCATCGCGTCGCGGCCTGGATCAGTGACTCCTGCACCCAGGTCAACCAGTGGTAGACGGGCAGGTGCGCGGCGCGCGGGTCGTCCGGCGGCAGCTCGTCGGGCATGTCCTCGTCGATCTCGAGAACGGTGCCGAGCGCGAGCCGGACGTCGTTGAGCGCCGACAGCCAGGCGTGCGCCTGCTCCTCGGACAGCCGCACCGTCCCGCCGTAAGCCGGGCAGGTGTCGAGCACGACGGCCGCGACGCCGTCCTTCTCAGCCAGCAGTTCGGGCTCGTGCAGCGAGCGCATCCCACCCGACAGGTACGCGTCCTCGCGGTGGAAGTCGGGCAGCAGCCGGGCGAGCACCCGGTCGGCCGGCGGTGTCGACGGGCCCGCGGTCATCCCGGTCAGCTCCGCCAGCTCGTCCTGCGGGGTCTCGCCGGCGCGGGCGCCGAGCAGCTCGCGCAGCTGCGATACCAGGCCGCGCAGCAGCGCCGCCTCGGGCTGCTCGAACTGCGCGACGAGGTGCCCGCGACGGCGGTTCCAGCCTTTCACCGACCCTCCTCGCTGCCGTGTCGCTCAGTATCGATGCTTCGACCCTGCAAGCAGGTCTCAGGTGTCGTGCTGCATGGTGGCCCACAGGCCGGCGCCGTGCAGCTTCGCGACGTCGCCCTCGACTTTGTCCCTGGAACCCCGGGTGACCACGGCGCGGCCCTTCTCGTGCACGTCGAGCATCAGCTTCGTCGCCTCGTCACGGCTGTAGCCGAACAGCTGCTGGAAGACGTACGTGACGTAGGACATGAGGTTGACGGGATCGTTCCACACGATCGTCAGCCACGGCCGGTCTGCTGCCGTGACCTCGTCCGCAGCTGGGTCGACCTGGGTCTGTTCCAGCTCGGCGGGTGTGGTCATGCGCCCATAATCTCAGGTGCGACGCCACCCGCGCACCCCGCCGGCTACCCATAGGGTTGGCGCATGTCCGGGGACGGCAGCACGGCGCTGCTCACCGACCAGTACGAGCTCACCATGCTCGCCGGCGCGCTCGCCGACGGGTCGGCGCAGCGGCGGTGCAGTTTCGAGGTCTTCGCCCGCCGGCTGCCCGACGGCCGCCGCTACGGGGTCATGGCCGGCACCGCACGGGTGATCGAGGCGATCGAGGATTTCCGGTTCGGCGAGCAGGAGCTGGCCGCCCTCGAACGGACCGGCGTCTTCGATCGCCGCACCGTCGACTGGCTCGCCGGCTACCGGTTCGGCGGCGACGTCGACGGATACCCGGAGGGCGAGCTCTACTTCCCCGGCTCGCCGGTGCTGACCGTCACCGCGAGCTTCGCCGATGCCGTCGTGCTCGAGACGCTCGTGCTCTCGATCCTCAACCACGACTGCGCGGTGGCTGCCGCCGCCGCCCGGATGGTGACGGCGGCCGGGGCACGCCCGGTCGCCGAGATGGGTGGACGGCGCACCCACGAGCGGGCCGCCGTGCACGCCGCGCGGGCCGCCTACCTCGCCGGCTTCGCCGCCACCTCGAACCTGGCGGCAGGCGCCCGCTACGGCATCCCGACGATGGGCACCGCGGCGCACGCCTTCGTGCTGCTGCACGACAGCGAGGCCGACGCGTTCCGCGCCCAGGTCGAGGCGCTCGGCACCGGCACCACCCTGCTGGTCGACACCTACGACATCACCGCGGGCGTCGCCACCGCGATCGACGTCGCCGGCCCCGGGCTGGGCGCCATCCGGATCGACTCCGGCGATGTGGGCGAGCTGGCCCGGCAGGCCCGCGAGCAGCTCGACTCCCTCGGCGCTCGCGGCACGAAGATCGTGGTATCCGGCGACCTCGACGAGTACGCCATCGCGACGCTGCGGGCGGCACCCGTCGACTCCTACGGGGTGGGCACCTCGGTGGTGACGGGATCGGGAGCCCCGACGGCGAGCATGGTCTACAAGCTGGTCGAGGTCGCGGGCCATCCCGTCGCCAAGCGCAGCGAACACAAGGAGTCGCGCGGCGGGATCAAGAGCGCGCTGCGCCGCCACAAGCCGACCGGCACCGCCGTCGAGGAGGTGGTCTTCGGCTCCCGGCAGCGCCCAGAGCTCGGCGCGCACGACCGGTTGCTGCCGATCCCGCTGCTGCGCGACGGTCAGCGGGTCGACGGGTTGCCGTCGCTCGCGCAGGGCCGCGAACGGTTGCGCGCGGCGCTGGTCAGCGTGCCGTGGGAGGGGCTCAAGCTCTCCCGGGGCGAGCCGGTCATCCCGACCGTGTTCGAGAGGTGAGGAGGACCCATGCCGCGGTACGACCCGGCGACGGCGCTGCTCGTCGTCGATGTGCAGAACGACTTCGCCGAGCCCGACGGCGGGCTCTACGTGCCCGGTGGTGAGCAGGTCGTCGAGACCGTCAACGTCGAGGTCACTGCGGCCCGGCAGGCAGCGGCGCCGGTTTTCTACACGCAGGACTGGCACCCGCCGTCCACACCGCACTTCGAGCGCGACGGCGGCACCTGGCCGGTGCACTGCGTGCAGCAGACCTGGGGCGCCGAGCTGCACCCGCAGCTGCAGGTAGACGGCCCGGTGGTGCGCAAGGGTACCGGCGGCGAGGACGGCTACTCGGGCTTCTCGGTGCGTGACCCGGTCTCGGGCACCGAGTCGGCCACCCGGCTCGGCACGCTGCTCGAGCAGGCAGGTGTGCGTCGGGTGGTCGTCACCGGGCTGGCCGGCGACGTGTGCGTCAAGGAGACCGCGCTCGACGCCGTCCGGCTCGGCTACGACGTGACGGTGCCACTGGCCGCGACACGGTTCGTCAACCTCGCGCCCGGCGACGATGAGGCCGCGATCGCCGAGATGCAGCGCGCCGGCGTCGACGTGGTCAAGCGGTAGCGTGGCTGGCCGTGCCCGCCACCGCACCGACCCTGCCGGACGTCCCGACGCTGCTGTCCACCGCGGTGCGGGCAGTCGGAGGCACCGAGCGCGACGGGCAGCTGCGGATGGCCGAGGCGGTCGACCGGGCGATCCGCACCGGGGAGCACCTCGCGGTGCAGGCCGGCACCGGCACCGGCAAGTCGCTGGCCTACCTGGTGCCCGCGATCCGGCATGCCGTCGCGAAGGACACCACGGTCGTCGTGGCGACCGCGACCATCGCGCTGCAGCGCCAGTTGGTCGACCGCGACCTGCCCCGGCTCGCCGCCGCGCTGGCGCCGCGGCTGGGGCGGGAGCCGCGGTTCGCGATCCTCAAGGGCCGCCGCAACTACCTGTGCCTGCACCGGCTGCACACCGGCGCCGGGGATGACAGCCCCGAGGACCTGTTCGAGGCGGCCTCGCTCGCCTCACCCACCTCGGTGCTGGGCAAGCAGGTGGCACGGCTGCACGAGTGGGCGGGCGAGACCGAGACCGGCGACCGCGACGAACTGGTACCCGGTGTCGCCGAGCGGGCCTGGCGGCAGGTGTCGGTCAGCGCCCGGGAATGCCTGGGAGCCCACCGCTGCCCGGTCGGGCTGGACTGCTTCGCCGAGCGCGCTCGTGGCGAGGCGGGGCGGGCCGACGTCGTGGTCACCAACCATGCGCTGCTCGCGATCGACGCGATGGGCGAGCACCCGGTGCTGCCCGAGCACGACGTCGTGGTGATCGACGAGGCGCACGACCTCGTGGACCGGGTCACCGGCGTGGCCACCGAGGAGCTGACCTCCTCGATGGCCGCCACCGCGGCGCGCCGCTGCGGCAAGCTCGTCGACCAGCAATTCGCCGACCGGCTCGACGAGGCGGCCGAAGGTCTCGCCCTGCTGCTGGGCGAGGCGACGCTGGGGCGGTGGGACACGCTGGAACGCGAACTGTCCGGCGGACTCGCGGCGATCCGCGACACCGCGCACGGCTGCATCACCGCGCTGGGCGGCGAGCGCCGCGAGGACCCGGAAGCGGCAGCAGGCCGCCGGGTGGCGCTGGCCTTGCTCGAGCAGGTCCACGGCGCGGCGGAGCGGCTGCTCGGGGCGTTTCCCGAGCAGGAGGCCGATCGGGTCGACGTGGTGTGGCTGGCCGACGAGCCGGTGCGCGGCCGGGTGCTGCGGGTTGCGCCACTGGCCGTCGCCGGGCTGCTGCGGCACCGGCTGTTCGCCCGGCGCACGGTGGTGCTCACCTCAGCGACGCTGACCCTGGGCGGCACGTTCGACACACTTGCCCGGCACTGGGGCCTGCCTCCCTCGAAGCCGGTCGCCGCCCCCGCAGAGGGCACGGCGACCGAGAAACCGCCGCCGGACGACGACGACCCCGCGTGGACCGGGCTCGACGCGGGCTCGCCGTTCGACCACCGCCACGCCGGGATCCTCTACACCGCAGCGCACCTGCCGCCGCCGGGACGTGACGGGCTGGCCCCGTCCTACCTCGACGAGCTCACCCAACTCGTGACCGCCGCCGGCGGCCGCACCCTCGGGCTGTTCTCCTCGATGCGGGCAGCCAAGCAGGCCGCCGACGAGCTACGGACCCGGCTCGCCATGCCGATCCTGTGCCAGGGCGACGATTCCACCGGCCTGCTGGTGCGGCAGTTCGCGGCCGACGAAGCGACCTGCCTGTTCGGCACACTGTCACTGTGGCAGGGGGTCGACGTGCCCGGGCCGTCACTGTCACTCGTGGTGGTCGACCGCATCCCGTTTCCCCGGCCTGACGACCCGCTGGCGTCGGCCCGGCAGCGCGCCGTCGCCTCCCGCGGTGGCAACGGCTTCCTCACCGTCGCGGCGACCCACGCGGCGCTGCTGCTCGCGCAGGGCACCGGGCGGCTGTTGCGGTCGACCGAGGACCGCGGCGTGGTGGCCGTCCTCGACCCGCGACTCGCGACCGCCCGCTACAGCGGCTTCCTGCGCGCCTCCTTGCCGCCGTACTGGCCCACCTCCGACCCGCAGGTGGTGCGAGCCGCGCTGCGCCGGCTACGCCGGTGGTGAGCGATTTTTGGTGCTATAGCACCAAAAATCGCTCACCACACTCGGGGGGGAGGCCATCACGGGATCGGGACGCGGCGCAGCACGCCGTCGGCGGCATCGGCGGCCTCCACCTCGTCGCGGGTGATGCCGAGCACGAACAGCACGATGTCCAGGAACGGCTGCGTGATCGCGGTGTCCGCGACTTCGCGCAGTGCCGGCTTCGCGTTGAACGCCACCCCCAGCCCGGCCGTCGAGAGCATGTCGATGTCATTGGCACCGTCACCGACCGCCACGCACTGCTCGAGCGGGACGCCGAACTCCTCGGCCGCGCGGCGCAGCGCCTGGGCCTTCTCCGCGCGATCCACCATCGACCCCAGCACCCGCCCGGTGAGCACCCCGTCGCGCACCTCGACCTCGTTGGCGGTGCAGAAGTCGATGCCCAGCTCGTCGGCCATTGGTTGCACGATCCGGGAGAAACCACCGGAGACCACACCACAGTGAAACCCCAGCCGTCGCAACGTGCGGATCGTGGTCCGCGCGCCCGGGGTGAGCTCCAGCCCGCGAGCGACCTCGTCGAGCACGGTGACGGGCAGCCCGGCGAGCAGCGAGACCCGGCGGTGCAGCGCCTCAGCGAAGTCCAGCTCACCGCGCATTGCGGCCTCGGTCACCTCGTGCACTTGCGCTGCGCAGCCGGCCTTCTCCGCCAGCAACTCGATGACCTCGCCCTGGATCAGGGTCGAGTCGACGTCGAACACGACCAGCCGTTTCGCCCGGCGCGCGAGGCCGCTGCGTTCTACGGCGATGTCCACCTTGCTCTGCGCGGCCACCTCGATCAGTGCCGAGCGCATCTCGGCATCGGCGGCCTCGGTGTCGTCGGTGTCCGCTGGAAGCGACACCTGCAGCTCCAGACACGTAACCGGGTAGTCGGCGGTGCGCCGGATGTTGTCGATGTTGATGCCGAGGCCGGCGAATGCCCGCGCGACCTCGGTGAACGAGCGCGCGGCGACCGGGCGGCCGAGCACCATGACCACGTGCGTGGAGTCCCGTCCGGGCGAACCGACGGTGTCGGCACCGATCGCCACGTCGATCTGCATGCCGATGCTGGCCATCGCCTGCTCGACACCTTCTTGCAGGCTCTCGGGGTCCTCGCGGGTCGCGGCGAGCACGCCGAGCACGAGCTGGCCGCCGATCACCACCTGCTCGACGTCGAGCAGGTCCACGTCGTGCCGGGTCAGCACCGCGAACAGCACGGAACTCACGCCCGGCTTGTCCGTCCCGGTGACCGTGACGAGGACCGAGGTGCGGACCGGCGCGCTCACTTGCTTCGCGGATCCTCGTCGCTGGTCTCGTCACCCACGACCGTGTGCGCCCCCACCTCCGACGGCGCCGCCGGGTGCTCATTGCCACCGACGTGTGCCTCGAACCGGAGCCGCTCGGCCATTGCGGGGTAGTGCAGTTCGAAGGCCGGGCGCTCGGAGCGGATGCGGGGCAGTTCGGTGAAGTTGTGCCGCGGCGGCGGGCACGACGTCGCCCACTCCAGCGAGTTGCTGAAACCCCAGGGGTCGTCCACGTCGACCGGCTGGCCGTAGCGGTAGGACTTGAACACGTTCCACAGGAACGGCAGCGTCGAGGCCCCGAGCACGAACGCCCCCACCGTGGAGATCATGTTCAGCGTGGTGAACCCGTCGGTGGGCAGGTAGTCGGCATACCGGCGCGGCATGCCCTCGTTGCCCAGCCAGTGCTGCACCAGAAACGTCAGGTGAAACCCGATGAACGTGGCCCAGAAGTGCAGCTTGCCCAGCGGCTCGTCGAGCATCCGCCCGGTCATCTTGGGGAACCAGAAGTAGATGCCGGCGAAGGTGGCGAACACGATCGTGCCGTAGAGCACGTAGTGGAAGTGCGCCACCACGAAGTAGGTGTCGCTGACGTGGAAGTCCAGCGGCGGGGCGGCGAGCAGGATCCCGGTCAATCCGCCGAACAGGAAGGTGACCAAAAACCCGATGCTGAACAGCATCGGCGTCTCGAACGTGAGCTGGCCGCGCCACATGGTGCCGATCCAGTTGAAGAACTTGATGCCGGTGGGCACCGCGATCAAGAACGTGGTGAACGCGAAGAACGGCAACAGCACGGCGCCGGTGGCGTACATGTGGTGCGCCCAGACGACCACCGACAGCGCGCCGATGCTCAGCGTGGCGAAGATCAACCCCTTGTAGCCGAACAGCGGCTTGCGGCTGAACACCGGGAAGATCTCGGACACGATCCCGAAGAACGGCAGCGCGACGATGTAGACCTCGGGGTGGCCGAAGAACCAGAACAGGTGCTGCCACAGGATCGCGCCGCCGTTGGCCGGGTCGAACACGTGGGCGCCGAGCAGCCGGTCGGCGGCCAGGCCCAGCAGCGCCGCGGTCAGGATCGGGAACGCCAGCAGGATCAGCAGGCTGGTGACCAGGATGTTCCAGGTGAAGATCGGCATCCGGAACATCGTCATGCCCGGCGCCCGCAGGCAGATCACCGTGGTGATCATGTTGACCGCGCCCAGGATGGTGCCCAGACCGGCGATCACCAGCCCGAAGATCCACAGGTTGGCCCCCGCTCCAGGCGAGCTGACCGCGCCCGACAGCGGCGTGTAGGCGAACCACCCGAAGTCAGCGGCACCCCCCGGCGTCAAAAAACCGCTCAGCACCATCAGGCCGCCGAACAGGAACAACCAGTACGAGAAGGCGTTGAGCCGCGGGAAGGCGACATCCGGGGAGCCGATCTGCAGCGGCAGCACCAGGTTGGCGAAGGCGAACAGGATCGGGGTCGCGAACAGCAGCAGCATGATCGTGCCGTGCATGGTGAACAGCTGGTTGTACTGCTCGTTGGACACCAGCTGCAGCCCCGGCTGGGCCAGCTCGGCGCGGATCAGCATGGCCATCGCCCCGCCGATCATGAAAAAAGCCAGCGAGGTCACCATGTACAGCATCCCGATCTTCTTGTGATCGGTCGTGCTCAGGTAGTCGAGCAACTGCGACCCCCGGGGCTGCCGAGGAGCGGCCGTGGGACGCGTGGTGATCGGCTGGGGCGCAACGGCCGTCACAACTGCCTCCTGGCTGGGCGTCGAGCGCTCGTCCGGACTGTCATGCTGTGCTGGCCGGCGGCGACCCGAGGGTCATCCATGGCCGTGCCAATGGTAACTTCCCGCTTCCGCTCGCCCCGCATGCCCCGGATGAATCGCCCATCCGGCTGCCCACCGTCGCGGCGTGCGCGCTGGGCAGCCGGCTGAAGGAGTCGACGATCCGGGCGGCCGCTCGACGGTCGACGACGCGGTCGCCGCTCGGGTGCGGCGACCCGGAGCCGCCGCACCGGCCGGCTGTTGCATGCTCCCGTTCTATAGGCGGTCTCAGTCGATCTCTGGCCCCTGCGGCCCGGCCCCCTTGCCCGTCGTCGTCGCCCTGGACCGGCGCCACGTCAAGGCCGCCGCCCCGGCGACGAGGAGCGCTCCGACCAGTACCGCAAGCACCACCCAGCTGCCGCCGTCGCCGCCAGGCTCCCCCGGGGCGTCGTCGGGCGCCGCCGGCACGCCATCACGCTCCCCCGGGAGAAACGACTGTCGATGGATGATCCCGTGCCCGACCTTGGGGAGCCAGCCGCCGAAGGCCTGCGGCTGGTAGGCGTAGGTTCCCTGGGGAAAGTAGAGCGAGATCATGGGTGGATCGTCGACGAGGATCTCCTGGGCCGCTGCCAGCTTGTCCATTCGCTGCTCGAAGCCCTGCGAGGCGGCGCCTTCGACCAGTTCGTCGAACCGTGGGTTGCAGTAGCCGCTGATGTAGGCGCCGAAGCCGGTCTCGCCTGGGCAGTGGAGAAGGTAGAGCAGTCCGTCAGGGTCGAAGTGGAAGTGGCCCCCCGAATAGCTGGTGACGTACATGTCGTAGTCGCCGGTCTGCGTGGCTTCGGGGACACGGACATCGTCGGCGTTCGGCGGTTGCCGCCGGGAGTTGAGAGTGACCGGGTCGAGCGGGGTCACCGTGATCGTCAGCCCCACCTCCTCCAACTGGGTGCCCACCAGCTCGGCGGCCCGGACCTCTCGGGCCTCGACCGAGGACACCAGGATCTCGAAGTCGAGAGGTTCGCCGTCGGGCGCTTCACGCACGCCGTCACCGTCTCGGTCGGTGAAGCCGCGGGAGTCGAGCTGCCTGCGGGCTTCGTCGGGATCGTAGGTGTGGCGCAGGGAAGCGTTGGCGAACGGGGAGTCGGGATCGAGCACCGACTCGACGCCTGGCTGACCGCGGTCGGCGAGCAGCGTGCGCGTGATCTCTTCGGTGTCGACGGCGAGGTTCATCGCCTTGCGAAGGCCAGGGTCAGTCAAGGGCGGCCTCTGGTTGTTGAGGTTGATCTGGACTGATCCGTAGTCGGGCATGCGTACGACCTCGAGCCCGGCGCTCTCCAGCTCGGCGATGCTCTCCGGGGGAACCACCCTCGAGACGGTGTCGACCTGGCCGCTGCGCAGCGCAAGGAACATCGCCGAGGAGTCCGGGATGATCGGCATCTCGATGCGGTCAACCAACGGGCTCCCGCCGAAGTACTCGTTGTTGGCCTCGAGGACGTACCGCTGGTCAGGAACGTGCTCGACCACCCGGTACGGCCCGGAACCGACCGGAAGTTCCTCAGTGAACGTCTGGGGCTCGGTGACCCGTTCCCAGATGTGCTTCGGGATGATCGGGATGTGGGCACCGGGATCGACGGGAAAGGTCGGACAAGCCTCCTGACACGTGAAGCGGACGGTGTCGTCGTCGACGAGCTCGAAGGACTCGATGAACGGGAGGTCGTTGACGTGGTGGGAGTACAAGCCTTGCTCGCTGTTGAAGAAGTACTCGTAGGTGAACCGGACGTCCTCTGCGGTCAGGGCCACGCCGTCGTGCCAGGTGACATCGGAGCGGATGCCCAAGGTCCAGGTGCGGTCGTCGTCGCTGGTCTCGACCTCTTCGACGAGGACGGGCTCCGGATCCTGCTCATAGGGCGAGTAGAACAGCGGGTCGTAGACGAGGTTGATCAGATCGACGGTCTTGCCGCTCGCGAAGGTGATGCCATAGGGCGTGAGGTTGTTCTCATCACCAGCGATCGCGATCCGCAGGGTCGTGGGCTCGTCGTCCTGTTGCGCGACAGCGGGTCCGCTGGCCGCCGCCACCATGCCCAACACCAGCAGGGCGAGAAGACCTCGAGAGTGGCGCTTCATGTTCAGTCGACCTCCGGTTGGTGTGTCCTGTCCGCCCCCGTGCCCGCCGGCTGACCTTGCTGCGTCGGCTCGACCATGTGGCACGCCACGGACCGAGCCTCCTCGACGGCCCGCAGGGTCGGCGCTTGGGCACAGATGTCGTTCGCCGCTGGGCACCGGCTGCGGTAGCAACACCCGGTGGCCGCGTCGTCGAGAGGGCCGCGTGCCTGGTCATGACCGCTGGCCGCGACCACGGGCCGCAGATCGCGTGCCGCAGTGAGCAGGGCTTCGGTGTACGGATGGCCGGGCGCGGCGATGATGCGGTCGGTTGGGCCGAGCTCCACGATCTGGCCACGGAACATCACCGCGACTCGGTCGCAGAAGATCCTTGCCAGGGCCAGGTCGTGAGTGATGAACACGAACGTCACGCCGTGGCGACTCCGCAATGACCGCATGGTGGCGAGCAAGCCGGCCCGCAGCGGCACATCCAGCATGGATGTGGGCTCGTCGGCGACGATGAGGCGAGGCCGGAGCACCAGTGCCCGGGCCAGGGCCACCCGCTGGCGCTGCCCGCCGGACAGCTCGTTGGGGTAGCGCTCGGCGAACTCGATCGCCGGGCGCAGATCGGTTTCCTCCAACGCCTCCAGCACCCTGTCGTGGAGCCCGCCACCACCGACGGAGCCATGGATCACCAGCGGCTCGCCCACCAGCTCCCGCACACGCATCTTCGGGCTGAGCGAGTCGTAGGGGTCCTGGAAGACGAGGTGCATGGATCGGCGCATCTCTCGAAGCCGGTTCTCAGGAAGCCGGGCTATGTCGCTGCCGTCGAACACGACCTGGCCGCGGTCGGGACGGATCAGGCCGAGGATGAGCCGGGCAACCGTCGACTTCCCCGAGCCGCTCTCGCCAATGATGCCCACGATCTCGCCCGGCGCGACATTGAGCGATACACCGTCGACCGCCTTGACCACGGCTTTTCGACGATGAAGCCGGTGACCTCCAGAGAAGTGCTTCCGAACGTCGACGAGGCGCAACAGCGGGGCGTCCACGCGGTCCGGAGCGCCGGGTGCCGGGCCGTTCGACGGGCCGGGCGGGGCAGCGGGAGCGTCGAGCCGAGGCGTCGCTGCCACCAGGCGCCTGGTGTAGGGATGGACTGGGGCGCAGATCACCTGATCAGTGGGTCCGAGCTCGACGACTCGCCCCGCCTCCATGACCATGATCCTGTCCGCCAGCTTGGCCACCGCGCCGAGGTCGTGGGAGATGAACAAGATGGAGAGCGCATCCCGAGCTCTGAGCTCGGAGAGCAGCTCGAGGATCTGGGCCTGCACGATCACGTCGAGCCCGGTGACGGGTTCATCGGCGATGACCAGGACGGGCTCGTTGACCAACGCCATCGCCGTCACCACCCGCTGTCGCATCCCCCCGCTGAGCTCATGTGGGTAGGCGTCGAAACGATCTTGGGATAAGCCGACCGAGCCGAGCAGCGCTCCAGCCCGTTCTCTGGCCGCTGATCGCGAGGTGTCGCGGTGCGCGGTGATGATCTCGGCTACCGACGCCCGGGCGGTCCGGAGCGGGTCGAGGACGTTCATCGCCGCTTGCGGGATGAGTGACATACGCACGCCCCGGATCCCCGACATTCGGGCTCGTGGTCGACGGAACAGCTTCTCCCCGTCGAAGTCCACGTCCCCCGCGGTGATCTTTCCTGGCGGCTTGACCAGCCGCAGCAGCGACATGGCGAGCGTCGTCTTGCCGCAGCCGGAATGGCCGACGACCCCGAGGACCTCACTGCGACGCAACTCGAAGCTGACATCGCGGACTGCCCGGACCGGCTCCCGGTCCCCGAGATAGGCGGTGGAGAGGTCGGTGACGGTCAGGAGGGCCTCGGCCTGTGTCGCTGTCGCCTGCCACCCGCTGGTCTCGGTGGGATCCGGGGTCACTATCGCGCACTCCCAGACAGGGCGGTGCGGCCGGCCGGGTCAGCGTTGAGCTGGACCAGAGCGGGCACGCGGTGATTCCGAAGTCTCGGGTCGGCCAGCTCCTCGAGGGCGTAGCCGACGAATGCAAAACCCACGGCCACCGCGGAGATGGCGAGCCCGGGCGGGACCACCCACCACATCCAGGCGTCGGTGAGGAACGCCCCCCGAGAAGAGGCGTAGTACAACATCGTCCCCCAGCTGATACGAGTGGGATCACCAAGTCCGAGGAACGCCAGCGATGCCTCGATGAGGATGGCGATGGTGGCAGCCTGAACGAACTGGGCGATGATCAACGGCGCGATCCCGGGCAGGACGTGGCGCCGGAGAATGTGCCGGGGGCGGCCCCCCATGGCCCGCGCCGCCTGCACGTCGCCCCTTTCCTTGACGGACAGCACCTGGGAGCGCAGCACTCGGGCCGGACGGGCCCACAAGACCAAGGAGATGACGAAGATGGTGATTCCGAGGTTGGTGCCGAGAAACGCTGCCAGCACGATCAACAGGGGCAGAAACGGAAGGGCGATCGACAGATCAACCAACCTCATGGCCACATTGTCGACGGCGCCCCCGAAGTAGCCTGCGACGGTGCCCACCAGGGTACCGGTCACGGTGGCGACCAGTGCCACGACGAAGCCCACCACCACCGAGACGCGTGACCCATAGACCAAGTCTGTGAGTATGTCCCGTCCTACGTCATTGGTGCCAAGCAAGTGACTACCACTGGGCGGTCGGAATGGCGCACCACCCCGGGCGTCCAGCTCGTAGGGCGTCAGCACCGGAGCCAAGAGGGCCATCAGGACGACGAACACGAGGATCGCCCCACCGGCCATTCCCAGGCGAGAGGCGTTCGAGCGGCTCCATGCTCGTCGCAGCCAGCCGCTGAAACGCCCTCCCCTGACGGCAGCGCGTCCCCCAATGCCGGCAGGGCCTGTCGTGTCATTCCCGTTGGTACCCATCATTGGCTGACCGAAGCCGCCTGCGGGCGGCGGATGCGGGGATCGAGCGCGGGATAGAGCAGGTCGGCTGCGAGGTTGGCGACCACCACGCCGACGGCCAGCAGCAGGAAGACGCCCTGCAACAAGGGGTAGTCGCGCGCCAAGACGCCCTCGAACATCAGCCGGCCGAGTCCGGGATAGGAGAACACGGTTTCGACCACAACGGCGCCGCTGAACAGGAATCCGATGTTGAGCATGATCACCGTCACCACCGGCAACAGTGAGTTGGGCATGGCGTGGACGAACAGGATGCGCCGGTCCGACAGGCCCGAGGCCTCGGCCATGCGGATGTAGTCCTCGTTGAGGGCACTGACCATGGCGTACCTGGCGGTGAGGAAAACTCCACCGAGCGTGCCGAGGGTGAGAGTGACGACCGGGAGCACCAGGTGCTGCAGGGCGTCCAAGGAGAAGACGCTGTCCTCGACCGCCGATGCTGCCCCGAAGACCGGGAACCAGCCAAGTTGCACCGCAAAGATCCCGAGCAAGAGCATGCCGAGCCAGAAGATCGGAGTGGAGTCGAGGAAGATGACGGAAGCGAGCACTCCTACGTCCCTGCGCCTCCCCCGCCTCCAAGCGGCCACCACACCTAGAGCAGTACCTAGTGTCGCGTGTTTGAAGTTGTTTTGCGGTTTGCTTTGGACAGGATGGTGTCGGCGTCTTTGGTCCAGGTGAAGGGTTGGCAGCGGTCGTTCCAGCCGTCGATGAACCGTCGGATGGCGTCGGTGAGGTCGGGCACG
>WHTH01000053.1 GCA_009377865.1 Pseudonocardiaceae bacterium
ATCTCGGATTCCGACTCGTTCAAGATGACGCGCCGCCTCGCGGAGGAGGAGGCCTTGTTGGTGGGCGGGTCGTGCGGGATGGCGGTCGTCGCCGCGCTGCGGGTCGCGCGGCAGGCGGCCCGTGACGACGTCGTGGTGGTGCTGCTGCCCGACGGCGGCAGGGGCTACCTCGGCAAGGTCTTCAACGACTCCTGGATGGCGTCCTACGGTTTCCTGTCGCCTGACGCCTCCGGCGCCACGGTGGGCGACGTGCTGCGCCGCAAGGACGGCACGCTTCCGGAGCTGGTGCACACCCACCCCAATGAGACGGTGGCCGAGGCCGTCACCATCCTGCGGGAGTTCGCGATCTCCCAGATGCCGGTTGTGGCTGCGGAGCCGCCGTTGATGGCGGCCGAGGTGTCCGGCGCCGTCAACGAGCGGGACCTGCTGCAGGCCCTGTTCACCGGGCAGGCGCAGCTCGCCGACATGGTGGGCGGGCACATGTCGCCGCCGTTGCCCACCATCGGGGCCGGGGAGCCCGTTGGAGCGGCGATGACAGCGCTCGCCTACCAGGACGGCGCGCTGGTCCTCGTCGACGGCAAGCCCGCCGGCGTGGTCACCCGGCAGGACGTGCTCGGGTTCCTCGCCGGACGCTGATCCGCGCAGTCCGGTTCCGAACGTGCTCGTGCTGCGCGACAGCTGCCTTCGACCCCGTTTCGGTCCCGAAACGGGGTCGGAGGGGGTCCGGAAACCCCGATTCGGTTCCGAATTGTTGTCAGGCGCAGGGGCGGCCGGGGGTCGGGGGCGGGAGTCACCGGCCGTGAGGGCATGAGCCGGGGGTAGCGTGCCCCGCACGACGCAGACCGGCCAGCAGAGGGGGGTCGATGACGACTCCGCAATCGCCCTACGACCGAGACCAGGAGCAGCGCAGGGCTGACTCGACGGAGTCGACGGACTCCGCGCCGGAGCCGAATCCGGATGCCACTCAGGTGGTCAGCTCGGGGCTGTCGTCGGCATTGGAGCCCGAGCAGGACAGCAGCCAGCGCGCGGACGACTCCTCGGGCACGTCCACGCCGGTGCCCCCCGGTGCGCAGCCCGAGCCGCCGAATCCCGACGTCACGCAGGTCGTGCCGTCTGGCCCGGCGAAGCCCGAGCTGCCGCAGCAAGCACGGGATGCGGGTTTCGCCCGGCCTGGGGGACCGCCGCCTGCGGGGCCCGGTGGGCCGCCTGCGGGGCCACCCCAGGGCCCAAGCGGACCGCCGCCTGCGGGACCGCCCCCGGGTCCCGGCGGACCGCCGTCCTACGGCCCCCCGCCGGGGCAATCCCAGCAGTACGGTGCGCCACCGCAGCCGGGCTGGAGCGGCACTCAGCAGGGTGGGTTCCCACCGCCACCCGGCGCTCCCGGATACCCCCCTGGTCCGCCACCGCAGTACACCCAACCCGGTTACCCCCAGCCTGGCTATCCTCAGTCCGGCCCCGCACCCGCCGGTTACCCCCAACCCGGCTACGGTCCTCCGCCCCCGGGCCCCCAGTACCCCGGCCAGCAGTACCCCGGCCAGCAGTACGGCCCGCCACACCAGCATGCACAGTACGGCGCGCCCCCCTACGCACCACCGCCCGGCTACGGCGACCCGAACCCGCCCGGTTACGGCCCCCCGGGCAGCAGTGGGCGGGCGACCCCTACGGCCAACCGGGTTACGGGGCGCCGCCGAGCTTCGCCCTGCCCTCCGGGTCACTGGCCAACTGGGGCACCCGCGCACTCGCGTTCTTGATCGACATCATCGCGCCCAGCATGGTGGTGTCATTGCTCATCGTCGTTGCCACGATCATCGACCCGGCGCTCAACGCGGTCATAAACCCGGTGGCCAACATCGCGGTGCTCGCGTTCATCGTCTGGAACTACGGCTACAAACAGGGCACCACGGGTCAGAGCCTGGGCAAGGAGGTGGCGAAAACCAGGCTGCTGGATAGTACGACCGAGCAACCCATCGGGTTCGGCATGTCGTTCGTGCGCTACCTCTGTCACATCCTGGACGGCATCCCGCTGTTCTTGGGCTACCTGTGGCCGCTCTGGGACGACCGTAAGCAGACGTTCGCGGACAAGATCGTCGGCACTGTAGTGGTGCACGTCGATCGGTGATCGGCCGGATAGCTGACCCGCCACGGCCGCCGAGGCGCTGGTCAGTACGCTTGGCCAGGTGACAGGCTTCTCCACCCGTGCGATCCACGCCGGGCAGGAACCCGACCCGACCACCGGCTCGGTCATCGTGCCGATCCACGCCACGTCGACCTACGCGCAGGACGGTGTGGGTGGGTTGCGGGACGGCTACGAGTACTCCCGGACCGGCAACCCCACCCGGTCCGCGCTCGAGACGTGCATCGCCGAGCTCGAGGGCGGCCGCCACGGCCGCGCGTTCGCTTCCGGCATGGCGGCGACCGACGCCGTGTTGCGCGCCACCTGCCGTCCCGGCGACCACATCGTGATCCCGGATGACGCCTACGGCGGTACGTACCGGCTGATCGACAGCGTGTTCCGGCACTGGGGCATCGAGTACACCGCCGTGCCACTGGACGACGTCGACGCCGTCCGCGACGCCATCCGGCCCACGACCAGGCTGGTGTGGTGCGAGACGCCGACCAACCCGTTGCTGGGCATCGCCGACATCGCTGCGCTCGCGGGGGTCGCGCACGATGCAGCCGCGCGCCTGGTCGTCGACAACACCTTCGCCTCGCCCTACCTGCAGACCCCCCTCGCGCTGGGCGCCGACGTCGTCGTGCACTCCACCACCAAGTACCTCGGTGGTCACAGCGACGTCGTGGGCGGCGCGCTGGTGACCGACGACGGCGAGCTCGACGGGCAGGTGGCCTTCCTGCAGAAGAGCGCCGGTGCGGTGCCCGGCCCGTTCGACGTCTGGCTGACGCTGCGCGGCCTCAAGACGCTCGCGGTGCGGATGGAGCGCCACTGCGACAACGCCGAGCGGGTGGTCGACGCGCTCGGCGTGCATCCCAGTGTGGCCGGCGTGCGCTACCCGGGGCTGCCCCAGCACACCGGCCACGAGGTGGCTGCCAAGCAGATGCGCCGGTTCGGGGGGATGGTCTCGTTCCAGGTTCGCGGCGGGATCGAGGTTGCGCTGCAGGTCTGCCGCCGGACCCGGCTTTTCGTCCTGGCGGAGTCGTTGGGCGGGGTCGAGTCGCTGATCGAGCACCCGGGGCGGATGACCCACGCCTCGGTGACGGGCTCGCAGCTGGAGGTGCCCGACGACCTGGTGCGGCTGTCGGTCGGGATCGAGGACGCCGACGACCTCGTCGCCGATCTACGCCAGGCGCTGGGCTGAGGTCAGTCTCCGAGCGGCGCGGGCTGTGCCGGTCCCGGCTCCGCAGGGGGCGGCACGACGGGCAGGTCCTCGCTGTCGAGGCATCCACCGACCAGCTGTGGCCCCTCGGCGCTGAAGACCCAGGTCCCGGGGTCGTCACAACCCGCCCGCTCGACGGTGACCGCAGCCGCACCAGTGAGCATGGCGGCTACCGCGGCGGTCGCCGCCACTGGCATCCAGCGCGCACTGCCAGCCATCCCCCGGACCTCCCGCGCCTGTCGATTCGTGCCGTGTGGTCGAGGCTACCCGCAGCGGGGCAGCAGCGCGTGACGGCGGCAAGGGGTGCGGCGGGTCGCCGACGCGCGGGTTCGTGCTGGCAGGATCCGGGGTCATGGGACTGGTCGGTGTCGAGGACATCCGTGCCGCGCGGGAGCTGCTGGCCGGCGTCATCCGGCACACCCCCGTCGAGGCGTCCCGGGTGCTCGAGCAGCGCTACGGCGACCCGGTTGCGCTCAAGTGCGAGAACCTGCAACGTACCGGGTCGTTCAAGATCCGGGGCGCCTACGTCCGGCTGCAGCGACTGTCCGACACCGAGCGCGGCCGGGGCGTCGCCGCCGCCAGCGCAGGGAATCACGCGCAGGGCGTCGCGCTCGCGGCGCACCTGCTCGGGATCGGCGCGACGGTGTTCATGCCGGCCGGGGCGCCGCTGCCGAAGCTGGCCGCGACACGTGGCTACGGCGCGCAGGTGCACCTGGCAGACGACTTGCAGGCGACCCTGGCCGCGGCGCAGGCCTTCGCCGAGGACACCGGTGCGGTGTTCATCCATCCGTTCGACCATCCCGACATCGTGGCGGGTCAGGGCACCGTCGGCCTGGAGGTGCTCGAGCAGCTCCCCGGCGCCGGCTCGGTACTGGTCCCGGCCGGTGGCGGTGGCCTGGTCGCCGGCGTCGCGGCGGCGGTGAAGGGGGTCGACCCGGACGTGACGGTGGTCGGGGTGCAGGCCGAGGGTGCGGCCGTCTGGCCGGATTCGCTGGCCGCCGGCCACCCGGTCGCGCTTGCCTCGACACAGACCATGGCCGACGGCATCGCGGTCGGCCAGCCAGGACCGGTCACCTTCGCCCATGTCTCGAAGCTGGTCGACGACATGGTGACGGTGAGCGAGGAGTCGTTGTCCCGGGCGCTGCTGCTGTGCCTGGAGCGGGCGAAGCTCGTGGTCGAACCGGCCGGCGTGGCGGCGGTCGCGGCAGTGCTGGACCATCCGGGGCGATTCCCGGCGCCGGTGTGCGCGGTCCTATCCGGCGGTAACGTCGACCCGCTGCTGCTCATGCACGTCATCCAGTACGGGCTGGGCGCGGCGGGCCGGTTCCTCACGCTGCGGGTGACG
Organism: Pseudonocardiaceae bacterium; assembly: GCA_009377865.1. GTDB lineage: Bacteria > Actinomycetota > Actinomycetes > Mycobacteriales > Pseudonocardiaceae > WHSY01. The sequence continues at coordinate 4,678 of WHTH01000053.1, forward strand.
GTGCCGGATCGGCCCGGTGAGCTGGCCGCGCTGCTGGCCAGGCTGGGGGATCTCGGCGCGAATGTGGTCGATGTCGCGCACTCCCGGATCGTGGGCAGCCTGGCGCTGGGCGACGTCGAGGTGGCGTTGAGCCTCGAGACCCGCGGGCCGCAGCACTGCTCCGCACTGGTCGACGAGCTGCACACCGCCGGATACACCGTCTCGCGCAGCCGCTGACCCGGCCAGCCCGACCGAGTGATCCGTCGTAGCACAGCGCGTGACGATCCCGGCTAGAGGGGTTTGAACTTCGCGGTTCACCATGCACGATGGGCGTCATGTGTCGACGCGGGTTTCCGTCCGGGCACTCCTCGGGACGGTCCTCCGGGCCGACGTCGTAGTCACGCACAGTGCGCTCACCATCGGACAAAATCGCATCGGCGGTGGCCTCCGCCGGCCTGGCAGGCGTGCTCGTCCTGCTCAGCCAGGTACCAGCCTGGGCGGTCCCGCCGACGGCGGAGCAGATGGAGCGGCTGTGCCCGGTCGTGGATGACCTCGTCGAGGGCGACGCCCGGCTGCCTGCCGACGTGACCCTCGAGGAACTCGTCGAGGCGTGCCGGCCGGAACCCAGCGCGGAGCCGGAACCCAGCGCGGAGCCGGAACCCAGCACGGAACCCGAGCGGTCGCCGCGAAGCAGCCCGGCCTCAGAACCGGGTACCGCGTCCGCCCCACCGGCTGCCGCCGCCGACGGGAGCGAGCGGAGTGCCACACCCACCCCCGCGCCTGCCACCACGCCTACCCCTACGCCCGCACCCGCACCCGCACCCGCACCCGCACCGCCTGTTGCGCGGGCTGCGGCGGTCGGGATGGAGCGGCAACCTGCCACACCCCCGCCCTTCCGCGAGGCGGTTCCGATGCCCGGCACCGCCGTCGACTTCGGCGCCAGGCCGCCGGGCTTGCCGTCGGTTCCCGCCGGCCACGCGCCCGAGTTCGGCATGCTCGGCTCCCGGGACGGCCAGGGGCGGCCCAGTGACATCGCCGCGGCAGGAGCCGCTACGGTGCTGCCCGCGCCACCCGACGGGCTTGCCACGCCGGTCGTGGTTGCCACGCTGGCGCGCGCCGGGGTCTTCGCCGCCCTGGTCCGCAGCTGGCTGAGCAGCCGGCCACGACGCCGCCATCTCTTCTAGGCCGCCGCCCGGACCGGCAGTCACGGCACCCGCTACACCGGGCGGTGCACGTTCTCCTTGGTCGACGGGCCGATTGCCTGCTCCGCGATCCAGGGCCCCTCGATGGACGGGTCGAGCACGCCTTCCTCGACCCACGTGTAGCGATCCTCGAGCACCCTGCGGGCGAGCGTCCGGTCACTGTCGTCGCTGTTGGTCCACAGCCGGGTGAACAGTTCCTCGGACCGCACCCTGGCCTGCTGGCAGAACGCATCGGCGAGCTCGACAGCGGTGCCGCCCTCGGGGTCGCGCTGGGCACGGACACAGCTCGCGCTCATGGCGAACAGTTCGGCGCCGATGTCGACGATCCGGCCGAGGAAGCGCTGCCGGGTCTCCAGCTTGGCCTGCCAGCGGGACATGCCGTAGAAGGTGCTGCGAGCCAACCGGCGACTGGCCCGCTCCACGTAACGCAGGTGCTTGGCCAGCGGGCCGAACTCTGCGAACGACGTGGCGAGCTGGCCCTTGCCCGCGACGAGGGTCGGCAGCCAGCGGGCATAGAACTTGCCCGCCCCGATCACAGCGCGGGCCTTGCGGTTGAAATCCGCCTCGGGATCGATGATGTCGCCCGCCACCGACAGGTGGGTGTCGACCGCCTCCCTGGCGATCAGCAGGTGCATGATCTCCGTCGAGCCCTCGAAGATCCGGTTGATCCGCTGATCGCGCAGCACCTGTTCTGCGGGCACGCCGCGCTCGCCGCGGGCGGCCAGCGAGTCGGCCGTCTCGAACCCGCGTCCGCCGCGGATCTGCACCAGCTCGTCGGCGACCAGCCAGCCCATCTCCGAGGCGTAGAGCTTGGCGAGAGCGGCCTCGATGCGGATGTCGTTGCGCTCCTCGTCGGCCATCTCGCTGGACAGCTCCAGCATGGCCTCGAGGCCGTAGGCCGTCGCGGTGATGAACGCGAGCTTGCCGCTGACCGCCTCGTGTTTGCCGACCGGCCGGCCCCACTGCACGCGCTGCCCGGACCACTCCCTGGCGATCTTGGCGCACCACTTGGCGCTTCCGGTGCTCACCGCGGGCAGCGAGAGCCGCCCGATGTTGAGCGTGGACAGCGCGATCTTGAGGCCCTGTCCCTCCTTGCCGATGCGGTTGGCGGCGGGCACCTTGACCTGGTGGAACCGCGTCACGCCGTTCTCGATGCCCCGCAGTCCCATGAACGCGTTGCGGTTCTCGACCGTGATGCCGGGTGAGTCGGCCTCGACCACGAACGCGGTGATGCCGCCGCGGCGGTCCGCTGTCTTGGGTACCTGCGCCATCACGACGACCAGGTCGGCCACCACCCCGTTGGTGGTCCACAGTTTGACCCCGTCGAGCAGGTAGCCGTCGTCGGTCGGGGTGGCGGTGGCCTGCATCCGCGCCGGGTCGGAGCCCACATCCGGCTCGGTGAGCAGGAACGCGGTGAGGTTGCGCGCGCACCGCGGCAGCCAGGTGCGCTTCTGCTCCTCGGTGCCGAACATCTTCAACGGCTGCGGCACCCCGATCGACTGGTGGGCCGACAGCATCGCTCCCACCGACGGGTGCACCGAAGCCGCCAGCATCAGGGCCTTGTTGTAGTACACCTGTGACAGCCCGACGCCGCCGTATGCTGTGTCGATCTTCATCCCGAACGCCCCGAGCTCACGCAGCCCCTTGACGACCTGGTCGGGGATGAGCCCGTCGCGCTCGATGGTGGGACCGTCCATCTCGGTCTCGCAGAATCGTCGCAGCCGTGCCAGGAACTCCTCACCGCGCTCGACTGAGGCGGCGTCGCCCCGGGGGTGCGGATGCACCAGATCCAGCCTGAACCTGCCGAGGAACAGTTCCTTGCCGAAGCTGGGCTTGTGCCATTGCGTCTCGCGCGCGGCCTCGGCGACCTGCCGCGCCTGCCGCTCGCTGACTCCTCCGCCGGCGGTGCTGCCCTGCTGCCCGGTGCGGTCCGCGCTGGTCATCGTCACGCCCTTTCTCCGACGCCACCCTCATGGATCGATACCCGTACAGTACTACTGACCAGTAACCCGTGCAGGCTCCAGCAGTCGGGCCGGTACAGACCTGGTTGCGCTTCGCCGTGTGGCTGGTCGCGGGACTGGCGATATACGGGTTCTACGGCCGACGCCACGCCCGCCTCGCCGTCAGCCCAGGAAGGGCTCGGCCTTGACCACGGTGACCTTCATCGACCCACCGTTGGGTAGCTCGTATTCGCGGTCCTCGCCCTCCCCGGCGCCGATGATGGCCTTGCCGAGTGGCGAGTTCGGCGAGTAGACCTCGAGATCACCGTGCGCGCCCTCCTCGCGGGAGCCGAGCAGGAAGGTCTCGGTCTCGTCCTCGCCCTCGTAGCGCACTGTCACGACCGTCCCTGGCTGGGCGACGCCGGACTCGGTCGGAGCTTCACCCACCTTGGCGACCCGGAGCAGCTCCTGCAGCTGACGGATGCGGGCCTCGAGCTGGCCCTGCTCCTCCCGCGCGGCGTGATACCCCCCGTTCTCCTTGAGGTCGCCCTCCTCCCGGGCATCGTTGATCTTCGCGGCAATGACCGGACGGTTGGCGACCAGCTCGTCAAGCTCGTGCTTGAGGCGGTCATGGGCTTCCTGGGTCAGCCAGGTCACCTGCGTCTCGCTCACGGTCATCACTCCTCGTCTGCTCCGTGGCCGCTGCTGCGGGTCGGACCATTCCGGGTACACCTGGAACGGAAAAAACACGGCCCGCCACAGGGGCCGTGCAAACCACCACCGTAACACGGTGTGGCGGAGTAGGCCTGCGCTTTCCGAGTGACCAGATCCGCGCCGGACAGGCATCGTCGCTGCTCAGCCTCAGGACCCCGGCTGCTGCGAGGGTTGCAGATACGTTGGGATCCGCAGCGAACACCCGTAGACGTCTGCGGTGACCGGCGGGCGAGACGTCCGGATGACGGTGGTGAGTGCGAGCCGACCCTGGGCGGCCGGCACGTAGACCTCCCGCCGACCCGTTTCGGTGCCGTCAAGCGACCGGGCACGCACGATGCACACGCCGGGACGGCCGGGCTCGTCGCGCGCCACCTCGAAGCGCACTTCTACCGCGTTGCCGTCGCGCAGCTCGAAGCCCAGTCGCTGGCCCTCGATCGGCACCGCCGCCAGGTTCCGGTAGCCGACGACAGCCACCACCACCCCGGCCAGCACCACCACACCGAGCAGCAGCGGGCGCACCCAGCGGGGTACCGGGGTCCGGCGCCCGTAGCGGCCCTCGGGAAGCTGCGGGGCTGTCACGGTGTTCGCACCTCCGAGGGCAGGACTGTCGGGCTGCCGGAGACAATGCCGATCGACACACGACCGATCGGCAGGCGATTCGGCACTTGAGCGAGTATCCCCGCTGCTCCCGCTCGGGAGTCGATGTGGGGAGGAGGGATCAGCGGGCGTCTATGGCCGAGCAGCTACGGATGATGGCGGTGCACGCGCACCCCGATGACGAGTCGAGCAAGGGCGCGGCCACGATGGCCCGCTACAGCGCCGAGGGTCACGACGTCATGGTCGTGACCTGCACCGGAGGTGAGCGGGGCAGCATACTGAATCCGTCGTTCGAGCCCGCCGATCTGGCGTCCGACCCGGTGGCGATGACCGATGTCCGCCGCCGGGAGATGGCCCGGGCGGCCGAGGTCCTCGGCGTGCGCCACCACTGGCTGGGTTTCGTCGACTCCGGTCTGCCGGAGGGCGACCCCACGCCGGTACTGCCCGAGGGCTGTTTCGCAGTGGTCCCGCTGGAGACCGCCACCGAGGCGCTCGTCGAGGTGGTGCGGGAGTTCCGCCCGCACGTCGTGGTGACCTACGACGAGAACGGCGGCTACCCCCACCCCGATCACATCCGCTGTCACGAGGTGTCGATGGCGGCGTTCGAGGCGGCCGGCGACCCGGACCGCTTCCCGGATGCGGGGCAGCCGTGGCAGCCGCTGAAGCTGTACTACTCGCACGGTTTCGCCCGGCGGCGGATGCAGCTGTTCCACGAAGCGCTGCTGGCCGCGGGCGAGGAGTCGCCCTTCACGGAATGGCTGACCAAATGGGACCCGTCGCGTCCCGACGTGATGGAGCGGGTCACCACGCAGGTGGCGTGCGCCGGCTACTTCGAGCTTCGCGACAAGGCGTTGCGCGCCCACGCCACCCAGATCGACCCGACCAGCCGCTGGTTCAGCGTCCCGCTCGACGTGCAGCGGGAGTTGTGGCCCACCGAGGAGTACGAGCTGGCTCGCTCGCTGGTCGACACCACCGTGCCCGAGGATGACCTGTTCTCCGGCGTCAGGGAGCGGGTGATGGCATGAATCTGACGCTGCCACCGGAGTTCTCCCCGCCTGCCGGCGCGGTGCCGCTGGCCCAGCAACCGCCGCCGGAGGACCCGGGTGGGCAGGGGGAGGAATTCGGCAAGTCCTCCCCGGTCGCGCTCGTGGTGATGCTCCTGTTCTTCGTGGCCGTGGCGCTGCTGGCGCGGTCGATGAACAAGCACCTGAAACGCATCCCGGAGTCGTTCGACCCACCGCAGGACCGGCCCGACGACGACACCGGGTCCGCGGCCCCCGGCGACCGGTAGCGACGGGGCCGGAGCTGCGCGGGGGCGGGGTGGCGCGCGAGGATGGGCGCATGGCGAATCGACTGGCTTCCGCGACGAGCCCCTACCTGCTGCAGCACGCCGATAACCCGGTCGAATGGTGGCCGTGGTGCGAGGAGGCCTTCGCCGAGGCCCACCGGCGTGACGTCCCGGTGCTGCTGTCGATCGGCTACGCCGCCTGCCATTGGTGCCACGTCATGGCGCACGAGTCGTTCGAGGACAACACCATCGCGACGACCATGAACGAGCACTTCGTCAACATCAAGGTCGACCGCGAGGAGCGCCCTGACGTCGACTCCATCTATATGGAGGCCACCCAGGCCATGACGGGTCACGGCGGCTGGCCGATGACCTGTTTCCTGACCCCGGCCGGCGAGCCGTTCCACTGCGGCACCTACTACCCGGCAACGCCGCGGCCCGGGATGCCCGGCTTCACCCAGCTGCTCGAGGCTGTCTCGCATGCCTGGTCCGAGCGCGGCGACGAGGTGCGTGAATCGGCGCAGCGCATCGTCAGCCAGCTTGCCGAGCACGCCTCGCCGCTGCCGGAGTCGACTGTGGACACGGCCGTGCTCGACGCCGCGGTGGAGCAGCTCGGTAGCCAGTTCGACGCCGAGCGCGGCGGGTTCGGCGGCGCACCGAAGTTCCCGCCGTCGATGGTGCTGGAGTTCCTGCTGCGCCACCACGAGCGCACCCGTTCGGAGCCGGCCCTGACCATGGCGGAGTCGACCTGCGAGGCGATGGCCCGGGGCGGGATGTACGACCAGCTGGCAGGCGGTTTCGCCCGCTACAGTGTCGACGTCGGCTGGGTGGTCCCGCACTTCGAGAAGATGCTCTCCGACAACGCGCTGCTGCTGCGTGCCTACGCGCATCTGGCGCGGCGTAGCGGCTCACCGCTGGCCAGTCGGGTGGCCGGCGAGACGGCGGAGTTCCTGCTCGACGGTCTGCGCACGCCGGAAGGCGGGCTGGCCGCCTCGCTGGACGCCGACACCGCCGGCCAGGAGGGCTTGACCTACGTGTGGACGCCCGAGCAGCTCACCGAGGTGCTCGGATCCGACGACGGTGCCTGGGCGGCGCAGCTGCTGTCCGTCACGCCGCAGGGCACGTTCGAGCACGGCAGCTCGGTGCTGCAACTGCGAGCGGACCCCGACGACCCGCAGCGCTGGGCTCAGGCGCGCGCCGTACTGCTGGCCGCTCGGGACACCCGTCCGCAACCGGCTCGTGACGACAAGGTCGTCACCGAGTGGAACGGGATGGCCGTCACCGCGCTGTGCGAGGCCGGCGGCGCGCTGGGCCACCCGGGGTGGATACAGGCCGCGGGCGAGATCGCTGATCTGCTGCTGTCGGTCCACCTGGTGGACGGCTGGTTGCGCCGCTCGTCGCGCGACGGCGCGGTGGGCGATGCGAACGGCGTGCTGGCCGATCACGCCTGGCTCGTGGACGGGTTGCTGGCGCTGCACCAGGCCACCGGCGAGGACCGCTGGCTCACCGCGGCGCTGCCGATGCTCGATGCGACGATGGAGCGCTTCGCCGACCCCGACAACCCGGGTGCCTGGTTCGACACACCCTCCGACGCCGAGACGCTGTTCCGCCGCCCCGCCGATTCCACCGACGGTGCCGTCCCCTCGGGTGCCTCCTCGCTGGCGGGGGCGCTGCTCACGGCGTCCGCGATCACCGGGTCGTCGGGCTACCGGGATGCGGCCGACGCGGCACTGACCCGTGCCGGGTTGCTGCCGGCCCGCGCCCCGCGGGCCGCCGGACACTGGCTGTCCGCCGCCGAGGCCGCGCAGCACGGGCCGCTGCAGGTCGCCGTGGTGGGCCCGCCCGGTGATCCCGGACGTAGCGATCTCGTGTCGACCGCCCGGCAGGAGGCTCCGGGCGGCGCGGTGCTGCTGGCCGGCGAGCCGGGCTCGGAGGCCGCGATGCTCGCCGACCGCGGCCTGGTCGACGGTGCTGCCGCCGCCTACGTCTGCCACGGCTTCGTCTGCGAACGTCCGGTCTCCTCGCCCGACGACCTGCGTGCTCGGCTGCGCGCCTCGTAACCGGTTTCCCCCGCAACGGGACTCGACCTCGGACCGCCGTAATGCTGTAATGGCAGTAACGGATCTGCCTAGCGAGGAGAGTGAGCCATGGTGGGACGGTCACACGGGTTGCGCCACGGCGGCCGCGGTCAGGGCCGTGGCGGCTGGCAGCAGTCCGACCTGCCGCCGGCCGACGATGCCGCAGCCTGGCTGCGGGGCAGGCTGCCGGAGGGCTGGTTCACCGGTGCCGCCGACGTGACGGTCGACCGCGAGGAGATCGTCGTCGTCGGGCAGCTGCCCGACCTCGACGAGGACCTCGCCGACGATGCCGCGCGGTCGGCGGCCGAGGCGGGTCGGATCGCGCGGTTCCGCGAGGAGACCCGCGACGAGCGCATCGACATCGCCCGGCAGGCCGAGCACCGCTACCGGCGCAAGGTGGCGTGGGGCGCGCGGCTGGGCGGCGCCGAGGAGATGTTCACCACACTGTCGGTGCCGGTGATGACCCGGCTGCGCCAGCCCGAACGACTGGTGCTCGACACTCTCGTCGACGCCGGGGTGGCCCGATCGCGTTCCGAGGCGCTGGCCTGGGCGGTCCGGCTGGTCGGGGAGCACGCGCAGGATTGGCTCGACGGGCTCAAGCAGGCGATGGCCAGGGTCGATGACCTGCGCGCCCGCGGCCCCGAACTCTAGGCGGCGAGCGTCAGGTGGCGTAGATCGTCAGCCACACCGCGATGTAGTGGCTGATCGCGGCCAGCACGGTCGCCGCATGGAAGAACTCGTGGAAGCCGAAGGTGGCCGGCCACGGATCCGGCCACCGCAGCCCGTACATCAGCGCCCCGATGCTGTAGAGCGCGCCGCCCACGATCAGCAGCACGAGGGCCGCCAACCCGGCGTGGGCGAGCAGGTCGGGCAGCACGAACACGGCGACCCAGCCGAGCGCGAGGTAGATCGGCACGCCGACCCAGCGGGGGGCTCGCGGCCAGAGCATCTTCATCGCTACTCCGGCCAGCGCCCCGCCCCAGACCACGGCCAGCACGATCATGCCGGTGGTCGGTGGCATGGCGAGCGTGGCGAAGGGTGTGTACGAGCCCGCGATGAACACGAAGATCATAGAATGGTCGAGGCGCTTCATCCAGTACTCGGTACGGCGGCGGACCCAGCTGCGGCGGTGGTACAGCGAGCTGACGCCGAACAGGCTGGACACGGTGACCGAGTAGACCGCGGTGGCCAGCGCCGCGCGGGCCGAGACGGTCGACGCCGCCAGTGTGACGAGGGTGGCGCCGGTAGCCAGCGAGGCGATCAGCGACCAGAGATGGATCCAGCCGCGCAGTCGTGGCTTGTGCCCTTTCGCGGGCGCGGTTGAGGGGAGTGTCTCAGCCGTCACGGACACCAGGCTACGACAAGCTACCTCCCGGCGGTTGCGACGGCGGTGTGATGGTGCTCGACCGGCCGGGCGTAGCCTCATGGAACGTGGGGCTGGTCGACCTCGTCTACGCAGCTTACGAGCGCACCCTGCGGCGGCAGCTGTCGGGAGCGCAGCGCCCTCGTCATGTCGCCGTGATCATGGACGGCAACCGGCGCTGGGCGAAGGAAGCCGGATTCACCGATGTCAGTGACGGTCACCGGGTCGGCGCGGCGAAGATGGTGGAATTGCTCGGCTGGTGCCAGGAGGCGGGCGTCGATGTGGTCACCTTCTGGCTGCTGTCGCCGGACAACCTGCGCAACCGCCCCCCGGACCAGCTCGTCCCGTTGCTGGAGATCATCACCGGTGTCGTGGAAGAGCTGTCCGGCCCGAAGACCGGGTGGCGGGTGCAGGTGGTCGGGGCGCTCGACCTGCTGCCGGCCGACATGGCCGTCCGCCTCGGCGGGGCAGCCGCTCGCACCGCCGATCGGACCGGCCTGACGGTCAACGTGGCAGTGGGCTACGGCGGCAGGCAGGAGATCGCCGATGCGCTGCGCAAGCTGCTGCTCGAGCACGCCGAGGCCGGCACGAGCATGGCGGAGCTGGCCGAGGTGCTCGATGTCGAGCAGATCGCCGAACACCTCTACACATCCGGGCAGCCCGACCCCGATCTGGTGATCCGGACCTCCGGCGAGCAGCGGCTGTCCGGCTTCCTGCTGTGGCAGTCTGCGCATTCGGAGTTCTGGTTCTGCGAGGCCTACTGGCCGGAGTTCCGTAAGGTCGACTTCCTGCGCGCGCTGCGCGATTACGCGGCCCGCCACCGCCGCTTCGGTTCCTGACCAGTGGACCCGGTTCGTGAGTACCTGCTGCTCGGGCTGCGATTCGACCGGCTGATGCAGGGCTTCGTCGACGCGTACATCGGCGATCCGGCGCTGCGCAGGCAGGTCGACAACGAGCCACGGCCCGACCCGCTCGCACTGGCCCGGCGAGCCCGCGAGCTGCGCGCCGAACTGCCCGGCACGGCGCTGTCCGTGCCCCGGCTGCAGTTCCTCGACGCCCAGCTGCGGGCGCTGGAGTGCAGTGGTCAGGCGCTGGCAGGTGAGCCGGTCGGGTTCGTGGCGGAGGTCGGGGCCTACTTCGAGGTGCACATCACCAGCGGTGACCAGGACGCCTACCGGGCGGCGCATGACGAGCTCGACGCCCTGCTACCGGGATCCGGCCCGCCGGCGGCACGCCTGGATGCCCACCGCGGCCGTGACGAGATCGATCCGGAACGGCTCGAGCCCGCGGTGGCGGCGCTGTCGAGTGCGCTACGTGACCGGGTACGCGCCCGTTACCCGCTGCCGGCGACGGAGACGGTGCGCTACGAGGTCGTCTCGGACAAGCCGTGGAGCGGCTTCAACTACTACCTCGGGGATTTCAGCTCGACCGTGGCGATCAACGCCGACCTCGGGCACCGGATGGCCAACCTGCCGCATCTAGTGGCGCACGAGTCCTATCCGGGCCATCACACCGAGCACTGCCGCAAGGAGGCCGGCCTGGTGGCGACCGAGGACCAGGCCGAGCAGACGCTGTTTCTGGTCAACACACCGCAGTGCCTGATGGCCGAGGGGCTGGCCGACCTGGGGCTGCACAGCATGGTGGGCGCCGGCTGGGGCCAGTGGGCCCAGGAGATTTTCGCCGACCTGGGACTGCGGATGAACGGGGAGCTCGCGGAGCGGCTCGAGGCCGCCGCCGTGGCGCTGATCGGGGTGCGCCAGGACGCCGCGCTGCTGCTGCACGACCGGGGCGCCGACCCGTCCGACGTCGTCGACTATCTGCAACGGTGGCTGCTGGTCACCGAGCCACGGGCGCGGCAGATGCTGTGGTTCCTGTCCGATCCGCTCTGGCGGGCCTACACCACGACCTACGTCGAGGGTTACCGGCTGCTGCGCGGTTGGCTCGATGCCCGCCCCGACGGCGAGTCGCTCGGCGAGCGCTACCGCAGGCTGCTCGACGAACCGCTCACCCCGTCGTCGATCCGGGCTGAACTCGCCGCGTGAGAGGTCCCGAGCTGACCCGACGCGCGCAGCGGCTGGCGACCGGACGGCGGCGGATACTCGGTATCGCCGGTGCGCCCGGCTCGGGAAAGTCCACGCTGGCCGCCGGGCTGGCAGGCGAGCTGGGTGCACACCGCGCGGTGTGCGTGGGGCTGGACGGGTTCCACCTGGCCGGCGAGGAGCTGAGCCGGCTCGGCCGGTCCGACCGCAAGGGCGCGCCGGACACCTTCGACGGGCACGGGTACGTCGCGATGCTGCGCCGGCTGCGGGCCGCCGACGAACCGGTGGTCTACGTGCCCCGGTTCGACCGGCAGGCCGAGACCGCGGTCGCCGGCGCGATACCGGTTCCTGCGTCGACACCGCTGGTGATCACGGAGGGCAATTACCTGCTCGACGGCGAGCCGCCGTGGGACCAGGTTCGCGCGCTGCTCGACGAGGTCTGGTTCGTCGAGGTGGACGAGCGTGCGCGGCGCGACCGCCTCATCGCGCGACATATCGCTCATGGCAGGGCTCCCGGCGTTGCGACGGCCTGGGCGGACGGCCCCGACCAGCGCAACGCCGAACGCATCGTCGCGGGTGCCCACCGTGCCGACCTGCTGGTCACGCCCGAATAGGCAGATCCTGACGAGCGTGCGGCCATGCAGCTCAGCGATTCACCTACGTGGTGCCATCCCAGAAACGGCGTCTCACCGGTAGCGTTCCAGGCGGCGGGACGTGCCGGAGGCGGCCTGCTACGGGAGGCCCTGGTCGTGGCTTGGATCGGTTGGGCGGACACACCGCTCACGGACAGCGCGAGGGGGCCGGCACCCGGCCCTCGAGGTCGGTGCCGCTGACACCCTCCGGGGTGGCAGCGGGATCGATCGGCCAGGGCCAGCCGGCCCACCGAGACGCTGGCGCGGGTGCCGCGCTTGCCAGGGAGTAGCCGTGAACGCACGACGTCCCGCCTCTCGCTCGTCTGACTCCACATCCCCAGCGCAGCGGACCTACGTGCTCGACACGTCGGTGCTGCTGTCCGACCCGTGGGCCTTGGCCCGCTTCGACGAGCACGACATCGTGCTCCCGCTGGTCGTGATAGGGGAGCTGGAAGGCAAGCGGCACCACTCGGAACTGGGGTTTTTCGCCCGCGAGGCACTGCGTCTGCTCGATGACCTGCGGCGCGAGCACGGCCGCCTCGACACCCCCGTTGCGATCGGTGAGCACGGCGGCTCGCTGCACGTCGAGCTCAACCACTCCGACCCCGAGGTGCTCCCCGCGGGATTTCGCACCGACACCAACGACTCGCGCATCCTCGCGTGTGCGCTGAACCTGACCGCCGAAGGAAGGGCGGTCACACTGGTCACCAAGGACATGCCGCTGCGGGTCAAGGCCGGTGCCGTCGGCCTGCCCGCCGATGAGTACCGCGCGCAGGACGTCGTGCCCTCGGGCTGGACCGGGATGACCGACCTCGAAGTCGGCCCCGACGTCATCGACTCGCTCTACAAGAACGGCAGTGCCGACTCGGACGCGGCGCGGGAACTGCCGTGCCACACCGGGTTGCGGCTGCTCGCCGGAACGGCCAGCGCGCTGGGCCGGGTGACGGCCGACAAGCGGGTGCGTCTCGTCCGCGGCGACCGCGACACCTTCGGCCTGCACGGCCGCTCCGCTGAGCAGCGCATCGCGCTGGACCTGCTCGCCGATCCCGAGGTGGGCATCGTCTCCCTCGGCGGCAGGGCCGGCACCGGCAAGTCGGCGCTGGCGCTGTGCGCCGGGCTCGAGGGGGTGATGGAGCGCAAGGCCCACCGCAAGGTCGTCGTCTTCCGGCCGCTCTACGCCGTCGGCGGCCAAGAGCTCGGTTACCTGCCCGGCAACGAGAACGAGAAAATGGGGCCCTGGGGCCAGGCCGTCTTCGACACCCTCGGCGCGCTGGCGTCCCAGGACGTCATCGACGAGGTGATCGACCGCGGCATGCTCGAGGTGCTGCCGCTGACCCATATCCGCGGCCGGTCGCTGCACGACAGCTTCGTCATCGTCGATGAGGCGCAGTCGCTGGAGCGCAACGTGCTGCTCACCGTGCTGTCCCGGTTGGGCACCGGTTCGCGGGTGGTGCTCACCCACGACGTCGGGCAGCGCGACAACCTGCGGGTAGGCCGCCACGACGGGGTGGCCGCAGTGATCGAGAAGCTCAAGGGCCACCCGCTGTTCGCGCACATCACGCTGACCCGCAGCGAACGGTCACCGATCGCCGCGCTGGTCACCGAGATGCTGGCGGGCGGCGCCGCGTAACCCCTGCTTATCGGGCGGTCAGGGTGCGGACGGCAGCGATCGTGTCGGCGTCGGCGGGATCCTTGTCGGGGCGGTAGCGCAGCACCCGGGCGAAGCGCAGTGCCACACCGCCGGGGTAGCGGGTCGAGGTCTGTACCCCGTCGAGCTCGATCTCGACGACGAGGTCGGTGCGGACGTGGACGGTGTAGCGATCGGTGTGCGTCGCGAGCTGCTGCAGCCGTTCGGTCTGCCAGGTCAGCAACTCGTCGGTCAGGCCCTTGAACGTCTTTCCGACCATGATCGGCGGGCCGCCGTCGGGATCCCGCGCCCCCAGGTGCAGGTTCGACAGCCAACCGCGGCGCCGGCCGTGGCCCCACTCGGCGGCGAGCACGACCAGGTCGAGGGTGTGTGCCGGCTTGACCTTCTGCCAGGCGCGGCCACGCCGGCCGGCGGCATACCCGCGCACCAGTTCCACCAGCTCCGGCACGCTGTCGGTGATCTCGCGCAGCGTGCGGGTCCAGGTGGCCGGTGGCTACCGGATCCCGTCGATGGGCGACAGTGAGGCCGCTGCCGCGCTGCCCAGCTCGAGCCGGAAGGCCGCCAGCGCGGTCTCCCCACCGGTCAGCGCAGCGACCGCGGTGGCTGGCAACCGTCCCGAGAGCATGAAAGCGCGGCGGACGGCCTCGGCACGGACCCCGGCTGCCGACGCGATCGCCTCGAGCATGACGCCCTCGAGCGCGCCCTGGCGCAACTCGCCGGTCAGCAGGCCGACCAGGAAGCGCTGCTCGTCGGCGGTCGCGCGGGAGAACAGCGAGGCGAGCTGCTGCTGTCTGCGGGCGGCCGAACCGGCACCGGTGGTCTGCGCCAGCGCCTGCAGCGCATCGTCGACGTCACTCACAGTCAGCCCTGGGGCGGTGGCCGCGGGGCCTTCGAGCGCGGACAGCGTGGACCAGCCGATGCCGAACCGGCCCTGCCGCGGCTCGCCGATCAGGAACCCGACGACCACCGATAGCTCGTCGGGGTCCGACGGTGCCGCCAGCAGCTCCGCGAGCGATTGCGTCTTGGCCTTGCGCGAGCGGGTCGCGGTGACCGCCAGCGAGGTGGCGACCACGTCGGCGAGCAGCACCATGCCGTCCATGGTGCCGTGGACGACCCGAGTATCAGCCGGGCGATCCTGTTAGGACGGCGCGTGGAGCCCAGCCGTGCACACTGAAGGGCACGCCGGCTCGGTAGGCACGGATACCGGCGGCGGGATAGTCGATGAGCTGGTCGTGCAGCGCATCGAGGGGAGACCAGCGGACGGCGGAGCACTTGTCAGGTTCGCGGTTGGCGGGTTCGCCGATCCACTGCCGAGCCTCGAAGGACAGGCCGGAGCCGTTGACGTGGAGGGTGTGGACGTGGCGCAGGTCGGCGGGGTCTGCTCCTCCCGGCTCGGTACTTGAGCCTGTGACTGCGAGATGCAAGGATCGACCTTGCGATACGAAGGAGCGGCATATGGATGCCGAACGGATCGACGTCGACAGGGAACACGGATCAGTCGCTCGGCCAGCACTCAGACGAAGAGAAGTCAGTCACTATCGTCGCCGAGTCGCGGAAGCTTGGGAGCGTTTTGCGTCTGGCGAGGACGACGTGCGGGGAATACCTTCACCGGTACTGCTTTCGTGGCACCGTTGCCGCGATGTGTATCAGATCGACCCACGCCTCAGCGGCGCACCACGGGCCACCTATCATGGCAACCACCCGCCGTTACATAATGGTATCTTCGCTCAGCTCGGTGGGATCGCTACCACTATCGTCGAACGTAGCGAAAATTGCTTGGCGACCGTCACCGACGGCGATGGCCGGATCCTTGCCTCGTGGGGAGCCGGCCTCACCATGCGAAAGGCGGCGGAGAACAACCTGTCACCCTCTTTTGCCTGGTCCGAGTCAGCAGTCGGCACCAACGGCATGGGTACGGCCCTCGCCGAGCACAGGCCGCTATCGGTCCGAGGACCGGAACACTGGTGCCACGCTCTACACAGCTGGGACTGCATGGGAGTCGCCGTATACGACTGGGTAACGCAGCATCCTATTGCCGCACTCAACGTGTCGAGCTGGAAGCAGGAAGTCCCGCTGCTGGAAAGCGCACTGAACGCTAGAATACAACCCGTCCGTCAGGGTCTTCGCGAGCGCGCCCTCAGGGATGCCGTAGAAGTGGCACGTGCTTTCGTCCAAGCCGACCGGCACACGCGCGGTGCGCTGATAGCCATCGACGTCGCCGGTAGCGTGATCGCTGCGAACGACACAGCCCGGATCCTGCTGAACGATCTTCCGGAAGAGTTCAGGATCGATCCTGCCGGTCGCTGGCGGTCGGGGCACGAGGAGTTGAGCGAAATAGCCAGAAAGTCCGCGCTGCGCATCGAGTGCCAGTCCCGGTGCGCAAGCGCGGCAGACCTCGGTTTTCTCTTCGGTCGGCACGATCAGATGTTCGATGTCGCTCCGGTCATCTCAGCAGACGGAGTCATCGGTCTACTTCTTTCGAACGAGCACCTCTGCGACGATGCAGAGGTCATCAATTCTGACCCCGACGCGCGCAGCGCGCCCGCCCTTCCCCGGCGGATACCGGCTGTACAGGGCGGGCGGATGCTGCTGTTGCTCCCGGAAGAGATCCGATATGCGGAGGCAGCGCGTCACGACGTCTGGCTCATGACCGACCAGGGCCGTTTGCGTGCCCTGACCCAGGGGATAGACAACGTTCAGCGAGAACTCGAACCACTCGGGTTCATGCGCGTCCACAGGAGTTTTGTCGTCAATGTGTCCAGAATCAGCGAAGTCAGCCACTGTGGCAAGGGAATGTTGTCGATCAGCACTGACCTTCGAAAGAACGAAGCGATCCCGGTCTCGCGCAGCTGGGCGCCCAAGCTCCGGGGACAGCTCGGCCTGTGAGTCTCAAAGGGCCCCCGAGCCGTCGGTCCGGGCCACCTTCGTCTGTGACGCGCCGAGTTGGCCAGCGTGGCGTCGTTGATGACCTGGGAAGGAGGTCATGCGGTAGCCTGGGCGTGCCGGTTATCCCGTTCCTTCAAGGCGGCAATCACGGAGTGTGGGTCGAGGACGTACTCCCTTGCATTGACCGCCTTGGCGATTGCGGCCTTGCCTGACAGGATCATCGCCATCAGCTGCCGGTTGCATCGCTTGACGGGGAACTGTCCCGTGGCGAATGTATGCGATTTCGCCCAACCCTGGCCGATACGCACGCCCAGCTGGGGCCCGATCTTGGCCTTGTCGTCCGCAGCACCCGGGGGACCGGTCACGTACCCCGGGATGTAGCTCGCCGGTGATCTCGTGCCCGAGCGTCTGCCCCGACAGATGCCGTCGTTCGCCCACGCACCATGTGCGGGTCGCTGCCGCAGGTTATTCGTCGCGGCGGGTTTGAGAATCGCTGTGTTGGGAGCTGGCGCTTGATCCCAGCGCCCCTCCCCACGTCATCCGGAACTTCCAACATGGGATAGTCGATGCGCTCGACACCGAACGCAGTCGAACACCGGCGCCGAACGGATCCCGTAGGCATCTGCAGGGTCTCACTCCACACCGTAGAGCTATGCAAGGGCGTTAGCGCCCGCGACCGCAACCGCGTGGTCGTTATGGACCGTGCTGCCGCTCACCCCGATCGCGCCGACAATCTCGCCACTGCGATCCTTGAGAGGAACGCCCCCCGGAAACGTGATCAAACCCTCATTCGATACCTCGATGTTGTAAAGTGGGCCTCCTGGCTGCGAGAGTTTTCCTATCTCACCGGTCTCCATGTCGAAAAGCCGAGCAGTCCTCGCCTTCTTTATTGAGATATCGATACTCCCGATCCACGCGCCGTCCATGCGCGCGAACGCCTTCAGGTTGCCACCCTTGTCCACGACTGTGATGTCCATGAGAGTATCTAGGTCAGTGGCCTTTTGCGCGGCGGCAGCTACAATCGCGTCAGCTTCTGACAAGCCGATATCCGACATCTTCGATTCCTTTCATCTCATCTTTCTTCAGGAAGACTGTGGCGTGGGCGGCCTCTCGTCGACTGCCGTCCCGCCAGCGATGTTCGTCTGATTCCCGGGCCATTGACCGCGCTATGCACGGGACTTCTCCAGCCCGCGCTGGTGCGCCCCTCCCGACGGCCACCTGGCCTGCATCAACCGGCCTGAACTTGGCTCCTTGGTTGCGATACAGCGCTTTGGGAAGCACTTCATAGTCGTTTGCTTGGTACCTTCGCGTGGATCGCCTTGACAGATTCAGCCTCGACCCCGGATGTGCCGGGATCGTAGACCCAACAGGGAAGGTCGCAGTGTGTTGTTGCCGAAACGCTCGGCGAAGGAGGCGGACGAACGCTTGCATGATTCTGTCCTCGGTGTCAGCGCCAGTAACCGTTGGCGGCTGCTATCGTCGCGAATTGCATCGAAATCACCTGCGCTATGGGAGGACGGAGTTCGCTGGCAAGAGCGCGATACCGCTACCCAAGATGTCTCCTAACGTTCTGTGGTGAATACCGGCGCCGCGCGGCGGCTGTCACCCGCCCGGCCGACGGTGCCCGATGTGGCGCCCTCCAGCGCCCCCGGTGCACCCTCGGCCGGGTGGCCAGCCGGTCCCAGGTCAGGCTGCTCGTCCTCAGGGGGCCTTGGTGAGTGCCTCGTCCATCCTGGCCCCGGGAATGGTGTCGATCGCCTCCATCGCCTTGGTGAACTCGACGGCCTCGTCATCCATGACGGCCCTCGGGTTGAACGACGGGTCGGCCATGACACCGTGGACACGTCGGCGCTGCATCCCGAAGTTGCCCGCGTCGTACAGCGGGAGCAGCGCGGCCTCCCGCAGATAGCGGTCGAACTTGTTCTTCTTGTCCACCGAGTTGACTCCGACCACCTGCATGCACTTGTACACGCAGTCGAACAGCATCTCCGTGCAGTGGATCTTGCACATGGCGCCGAGCATCTCGCCGTGATAGTCATGCTGATCCAGGTAATGCGCACCCTTCCAGCAGAAATACCTCGCAGCCTCGATCTGCGCGGCCACGTCGCCCAGAACATACCCAGGATACTGGTAGTTGATGATGGGCTCCGGTCCACCAGCGGTGTAGGTCTTTGCCCACTCCAATGCATCCTCGTACGCGGCCCGTGCCACGGCGACCGCACCGATACCGGCGACAGGGCCCGACCACGCGAAGTTGCGGTTGATCAGGAGGTCACCGTTTCCCTTGGCCCCTTCCAGCATGTTAGCCGCGGGTACGCGTGCATTGTCAAAGATTATCTCGCAGTTCGGAGCGCTGCGCTGGGCGGATGTGCTGATGGAGTTGTAGGTGATGCCGGGAGTGCCGCGCTCGACGATGATCGCGGACAAGCCCGAGGTGCCACCAGCCGAGGGGTCTGTGCGCACGACCACGAGGTTGAGATTCGCCCCCTGGTTGTCCCAACCCCCGACGTTGCACGGCCAGTACTTGCGGCCATTGATGACATACTCGTCACCGTCGAGTGTCGCGGTGACTCCCATGCCGGCCCCGCCCACCGCCGGGGCGTCGAAGTTGGCGGTACCTCCCGGCGATCCCGGTGGTTCGCTTGCGGCGTAGCCAACGATGAACTCTTCGCTCTGATCCGTGGTCGCGGTCCGGATGAAGCGCTCCTTCTGCTCCTCGGTTCCGTAGTACCACACCGGCATCAGACCCAATCCGTTGACCAGCACCGTCGTTCCGAAACCGGGGTCGACTGCCTGGATCTCTTCGGCGGCGAGCACGAAGTCGACGTTGGACAGTCCACCGCCCCCGTACTTCTTCGGCAGCATGGAGAACGCAAGTCCCCTCCGGCACGCCTCCGCATAGGCTGGCTTGGCGAGCTGGAAGCCGGCCAAGGGATTGGGCTCCTCGTCGATCTTCTTCGTGATGGGCGCGAGGACGTTCTGCGCGAAGTCGCGAGCTGCCGCTTGAACTTCCTTCTGCTGCGCGGTGAGGGTGAAGTCAATAGCCATGCCATCTCCTCGTGTTGGGACAACCCGGAGCAGTCCGGTTCCTCGTCGCATCATCGACCGCATGTACCGGTCCGGCCCGGGGTGCTTCTCGGCCAGCCTGTCTCTGGGTTCACCCTGGTAGCGCTGGCCAATCCAGGGAAGAGGTTTTGCACGAACGGCGCTGCAGCGCGCACGAACGGCGTCCATCGGGCAAAGGGTCGCAGGCCGCGGGGCGGGGTTGTACGGGCTGCTGCGCAGGTTTCCCTGCAGCTTGTGGCTGCTCAGCGGCGGTTCAATGGCCGAGGCCAGTCGTGGGCGTCGATCGACAGGTAAGGCGAAGAAGGCCAAGGACGACGGGGGCTGTTCTGATGCCACCGGTTGTCCCCATTCACCGCCCCGCGCACCGGTCACCGACCTCGTGCGCGGGGCATCACGCGCGAGGTCGAGGGAACGAACGCAGTGGCCACAGCCTGCCGAGATAAGAGGGGCGCCTGCCCCGGATCACGCCGCGAGGTGTGGCAGCGATCTTCGGCGGGGTTGTCGGTCTGGGTCGATCCAGGCGGGTGGGATGAACTCGGGCAGTCCGCCGTGGATGCGCACGGTCCACCCGGAGTGGTGTGTCAGGCGGTGGTGGAGCTTGCACAGCATCACGCAGTTGGACAGTTTCGTCTCGCCGCCGTCTTCCCAGGGGTGGATGTGGTGCACGTCGCACCAGGACGGCGGGCGGCCGCAGCCGGGGTGGGCGCAGCCGCGGTCGCGTGCGGCGACGGCGCGCCGCAGCCCGTCGGGGATGGTGCGGGTGATG